>NZ_DATHOP010000158.1:0-39397 GCF_035484855.1 Bradyrhizobium sp. | reverse complement strand
GGGCGGACGCTAAACCCGTCACACATTTCAGCTACAGGGTTCGATCATGGCTACTTACGATCTCGTTGTTATCGGCACCGGTCCCGGCGGATATGTGTGCGCGATTCGTGCCGCGCAGCTCGGCATGAAGGTCGCGGTGGTCGAGAAGAACCCCACCCTCGGCGGCACCTGCCTCAATGTCGGCTGCATGCCGTCGAAGGCGCTGTTGTATGCCTCCGAAATGTTCGAGGAGGCCGCGCATTCCTTTGCCAAGATGGGCGTCAGCGTTTCCGCGCCGAAACTCGATCTGCCCTCGATGATGAATTTCAAGCAGCAGGGCATCGACGGCAACGTCAAGGGCGTCGAGTTCCTGATGAAGAAGAACAAGATCGACGTCATCAGCGGCAAGGGCAGGATTCTCGGTACCGGCAAGGTCGAGGTCACGGGCAATGACGGCAAGACCCAGACGGTCGAGACCAAGAACATCGTGATCGCCACCGGCTCCGATATCGCGCGGCTGAAGGGCATCGAGATCGACGAGAAGCGCATCGTGTCGTCGACCGGCGCGCTGTCGCTCGACAAGGTGCCCTCGAAATTGCTGATCGTCGGCGCCGGCGTGATCGGGCTCGAACTCGGCTCGGTGTGGCACCGGCTCGGCGCGCAAGTCACCGTGGTGGAATTCCTCGACCGCATTTTGCCGGGCATGGACGGCGAAGTGGCAAAGCAATTCCAGCGCATCCTCGAGAAGCAGGGCTTTGCGTTCAAACTTGGCGCCAAGGTCACCGGCGTCGATACCTCGGGCAAGACGCTGATCGCCCAGGTCGAGCCGGCCGCGGGCGGCAAGTCCGAGGCGCTGGAGGCCGACGTGGTGCTGGTCTGTATCGGCCGCGTTCCCTACACCGAGGGCCTCGGCCTGAAGGAAGCCGGCATCGCACTCGACAATCGCGGCCGCGTGCAGATCGACGCTCATTTTGCCACCAGCCTGAAGGGCGTCTACGCCATCGGCGACGTCGTCGCCGGGCCGATGCTGGCGCACAAGGCCGAGGACGAAGGTGTCGCGGTCTCCGAAATTCTCGCCGGCCAGGCCGGGCATGTGAACTACGACGTTATACCAGGCGTGGTGTATACCACCCCGGAAGTGTCGTCGGTCGGCAAGACCGAGGAAGAGCTGAAGCAGGCCGGCGTCGCCTACACGACGGGCAAATTCCCGTTCACCGCCAATGGCCGCTCCAAGGTCAACCAGACCACCGAGGGGTTCGTGAAGATTCTCGCAGATGCGAAAACCGATCGGGTGCTCGGCGTGCACATCGTCGGCCGCGAGGCCGGCGAAATGATCCATGAAGCGGCGGTTTTGATGGAGTTCGGCGGCTCCGCCGAGGATCTGGCGCGCACCTGCCACGCCCATCCGACCCGGTCGGAGGCCATCAAGGAAGCGGCGCTTGCAGTCGGCAAGCGCGCGATCCATATGTGATCGACGCCCCGGCCGAGGCCGGGCCGGGGACATGACGGGATGATGCGCCGAATTCTACAGCCGATCTGGGTTCTGCTTGCGGTCATCTTCCTGATCGAGGCCTGGCTGTGGGATCACCTCGAGCCTGTTGTGGCGTGGTTCGTGCGGCTGATCCCGCTGCGCGCCTTCAAGCAATGGCTCGCCGAGCGCGTCGATACGCTGTCGCCGGCGATGACGCTGATTGTCTTCATCGTGCCGATCATCCCGCTGTTTCCGCTGAAGATGGTCGGCGTCTGGCTACTCACCCAGGAGTACTGGATGAGCGCCATCGTCACCATCCTGTTCGCAAAACTCCTGGGCGTCGGCGTCACCGCGTTCGTGTTCGACGTCACCCGCGACAAATTGCTGCAAATGGACTGGTTCGAAAAGCTCTATGAGTTCGTCATGGGGCTGAGGGCGAAAGCCGCCGCACTGGTCGATCCCATCAAACTTCAAATCACAAAAGCCCTGCGCGGCGACGGCACTGGCTGGTCCTCCCGCACGCTGCGGCTAGTGCAGCGCTTCCGCAAGAGCGTGCGCGAAGCGCGCTGAGTTTCCTCTCCCTCGCCCCGCTCTTCGCGGGGAGAGGGTTGGGGTGAGGGGCTCTCTCAGCGAATGCCAATGCTAAATCCAAAAGTGTGCCTCGCCCCTCACCCGAAATTCGCCGTGCGAATTTCGACCTCTCCCCGCGCAGAGCGGGGAGAGGTAAGTAAGATACTCACGCCAGATGCAGGAGATGCGGCATGAAAATGCCGAGCGCGGTCATGGCTATGCCCGCCAGCGCCAGCAGGCCCGAGATCCAGGCCAGCGCGATGATGCCGGTGATGATGGTGGCCGACGCCAGCACGATGCCGATCTGGAAAGCGGCGGAGGCGAGTTCGTAGTGATGATATTTCGCTTCCGCGAGGTCGCGCTCCTCCTCGGCATGCTTAGCGCGCTCGGACAATTGGTCCTGCCCTTCGCCGGTCTTGGGATCGGACCGGTAGCGCTCGGCGGTCTTCTGCCAGTCGTCGATCTGTTTTTGCAGCGCCGCCTTGGCGGCATCGTCGCCGGCGGTGCCGAGACCTAACTTGCCTTGTTCGGCGGCGGTCTGCACGACGTTGCGGCGGATACTCTTGGCCTGGAAGAACGCCCACAGGTTGGAGGCCTCGACATTCTTGCTGATCGATTCGGTCTGGGCGCCCTTGCCGAGCGTCTCCGACAGCGCCAGGCACAGCGCGATCACGGCGATCAACAGCGCGATCTTCCTGTTTTCGCCGGCGGCTTCCTTGGCTTGATCCGCCTGCTCCATCATTTCGCTCATGGTTCCCTCCCTGTTCGGTGACATGAACGATTGACCGAACCAACCCGTCCGCGCAAGAGGCAAGCGGAATGCGACTGTAAGTCGTTGAGGAGCTGTCAGGCGCGGGGGTGCGCGGATTTATAGACTTCCAGCAGCCGTTCGCTGTCGATGCCGGTGTAGATCTGCGTGGTCGAGAGCGAGGCATGGCCGAGCAGTTCCTGGATCGCGCGCAAATCGCCGCCGCGGCTCAACAGGTGGGTTGCGAAAGAATGTCGCAGCGCATGCGGTGTCGCGCTGTCGGGCAGCCCCAGCGCGCCGCGCAGCCGCTCCATGGTGAGCTGGATGATCCGCGGGCTGAGTTGCCCGCCGCGTGCGCCGACGAAGACCGGCCCCTCGGGTGGCAGCGGATGCGGGCAGATCGCCGCATAATCCTGGATCAGCGCCAGCACGTTCTGCAGCACCGGCACCATCCGGGTCTTGTTGCCCTTTCCGGTGACAACAAGCACGTCGCCTTCGCCGGGCCGCGGCACGTCGCGGCGCCGCAAACCGAGCGCCTCGGAGATGCGCAAGCCCGAGCCATAGAGCAGCGCCATGACCGCGGCGTCGCGCGCCCAGATCCAGGGATCGCGGGTTTCGCCGGCGCGTTCGTCGGCATCGGCAAAGCGCTTCGCCGCCGCGATCGGAACCGGTTTCGGCAGGCTCTTGCCGACCTTTGGCGCGCGGATCGCGGACAATGCCCCGACCTTGCCCTTGCCTTCGCGTTCGAGGAATCGACCGAACGAGCGCAGGCCGGCGAGCGCGCGCATCAGCGAACGGCCGCCGATGTCGTCCGCGCGCCGCATCGCCATGAAGGCCCTGACGTCGGTGGCTTCCAGCGCGGCGAAACGTGGCAGCGTCACCGGCTCGCTCCAGTGCTCGCAGAGAAATTCGAGGAACTGGCGCAGGTCGCGGGCGTAGGCCTCGCCTGTCTTGGGCGATAGCCGCCGCTCGCTGCGCAGATGCGACAGCCAACGCGTCATCTGCAGCGCGACGGTCTCATCGGCGCAGTCGAGTTCGATCGGTTGAGCGGCGGAGGCTGGCTTGGCCATAGCTGTCCGGGGCAAGCGGTGATTCCTGCCGAGTATATCGCACCGCTTTCGTTTAACCTTCGCTAATCGCCCTGTGGCGGCGGCCGGACACTGGCCCCGGCCGCCCGGCGGTCCTAAGTTAGCCCATCTCTCCGGCCTTCGAACCTGATTCTCCGATGGACCTTTTTGCGCGCGACACCACCCCTTCCGCATCATCGACGCGAATCGTCGATGTGCTGGTGCCGGTCGCGCTCGACCGGAATTATTCCTACCGGGTGCCGCGCGGCATGGAGCTTGCGCCCGGCGACGTGGTCTGTGTGCCGCTCGGGCCGCGCGAGGTGGTCGCGGTGGTGTGGGCGGAAAACGCCAATCCCGATCCGCGGCTGCACAATCGCCTGAAAGACGTCGGCGAAAAGCTCGACGTGCCGCCGCTGAAACAGGAACTGCGCTCGCTGGTCGATTGGGTCGCCGGCTACACGCTGTCGTCGCGCGGCATGGTGCTGCGCATGACCTTGCGGATGGGCGAACATCTCGGCCCCGAGCGGGTGCGGCTGGGCGTGCGGCTGGCAGGCGAGCCGCCAAAGCGCCTGACGCCGGCGCGGCGCCGGCTGATCGATGCGCTGTCGGATGGCCTGCTGCACGGCAAATCCGATGTGGCGAGAGAGGCCGGCGTCAGCGTTGGCGTGATCGACGGCCTGGTCGATGAGGGCACGCTGACGACGGAAGCGATGCCGCGCGCGGCCGCGCCGCCGGCGCCCGATCCCACATTCGCGATGCCGGATTTTTCCCGCCAGCAGCGCACCGCGGTCGACGCGATGCGGGCGCTGGCGGCGAATGGCAGCTTTCACGTTGCGCTGCTCGACGGCGTCACCGGCTCGGGCAAGACCGAAGTCTATTTCGAGGCCATCGCGGAAGTAATCCGCCGCGGCCGGCAGTCGCTGATCCTGATGCCGGAGATCGCGCTGACCGGCCAGTTCCTCGATCGCTTCGCGCGGCGTTTCGGCGTGCGTCCGCTGGAATGGCATTCCGAACTGACCCCGCGCACGCGGCAACGCAACTGGGCCGCGATCGCGGCCGGCGAAGCGGCTGTCGTGGTCGGCGCGCGCTCGGCATTGTTTCTGCCCTATGCCAATCTTGGGCTGATCGTAGTCGATGAGGAGCACGACCAGGCCTACAAGCAGGACGAGGGCGCGCATTACCATGCCCGCGACATGGCGGTGGTGCGCGCCCACATCGCCAAAATCCCGATCGTGCTGGCCTCCGCCACGCCCTCGGTCGAGACCGAGGTCAACGCCCGCAAGGGCCGCTATCAGCGCATCGTGCTGCCGTCGCGATTCGGCGGCCAGCACATGCCGCATATCGAGGCGATCGATTTGCGCCGCGAGCCGCCGGCGCGCGGCCGCTTCATCTCGCCGCGGCTTGCCGAGGAAATAAAAATCGCGATCGAGCGGCGCGAGCAGGCGCTGCTATTCCTCAATCGCCGCGGCTACGCGCCGCTGACGCTGTGCCGCGCCTGCGGGCATCGATTTGCCTGCACCATCTGCGACGCCTGGCTGGTCGATCACCGGTTTCGCCAGCGTCTGGTCTGCCATCATTGCGGCTTCTCGATGCCGCGCCCGAATGTCTGTCCGCATTGCCAGGCCGAGCAATCGCTGGTCGCGGTCGGCCCCGGCGTCGAACGGCTGCAGGAAGAAGCCGCCGCGCTGTTTCCGGAAGCGCGCACCATGGTGCTGTCGAGCGACCTCATCACCTCGATCGAGACCATGCGCAGCGAGTTGAACGCGATTGCGGAAGGCCGCGTCGACATCATCATCGGCACGCAGCTGGTGGCCAAGGGCCATAACTTTCCGCGGCTCAACCTGGTCGGCGTGGTCGATGCGGATCTGGGTCTCAGCAACGGCGATCCGCGCGCCGCCGAGCGCACCTGGCAATTGCTCAACCAGGTGATCGGCCGCGCCGGCCGCGACCAGGGCCGCGGCGTCGGCTATTTGCAGACCCACCAGCCCGAGCATCCCGTGATGAAGGCTTTGATCGCCTGCGACCGCGAGGCGTTTTATGCGAGCGAAATCGAGGGGCGCGAACGCGCGCTCTATCCGCCGTTCGGGCGGCTCGCAAGTCTCATCATTTCCGCGGGCGACCGTCCGACCGCGGAGGGTTTTGCGCGCAAGCTGGCCGCGATCGCGCCGATCGACCCGCGCATCCAGGTGCTGGGGCCGGCCGAAGCCCCGCTCGCGGTGATCAAGGGGCGGTATCGTTTCCGGCTGTTGATCAAATCGGCGCGCGCGGTCGACCTGTCGGAATATCTGCGCGAATGGCTGGCGGCGGGGCCGAAGACCAAGGGCAATCTCAAGCTCGAAGTCGACGTCGATCCGCAGAGTTTCTTGTGAGGGGCTCGTCATTCCGGGGCGCGCGATAGCGCGAACCTCAGATGCGCAATTGCGCATCGGGGAATCTCGAGATTCTCAGATGTGCAATTGCACATCGTAGTTCGATGCTCGCGCATCGCCCCGAAATGACGAATCGCAAAAGGCCTGCCGTCATTCGCGACGGCAGGCTTTTCTTCGGCGTGCAGAAATTCCTGCGGCCGTTACGCCACGCAACGCTTACCGAACTTTTCTGGTCCGAAGAGGCGTTGGGAACGCCGTTAGCCGATGACCTCGGCGGTCACCCGGCCGACTCCAGCGCTGGTGAGCCCGATGGCGCGGGCGGCGCCGGTGGACAGGTCGAGAACCCGGCCGCGGACGAATGGGCCGCGGTCATTGACGGTCACGATCACACTGCGGTCGCCATGGGTCACCCGCAACTTGGTGCCGAACGGCAGCGATCGGTGGGCGCAGGTCATGGCGCTCTGGTTGAAGCGCTGGCCCGAGGCGGTCTTGCTGCCGGATTCGTTGCCGTAATAGGAGGCCATGCCCGAGAAACTGCGTCCGGTGCCGGACGACGGGGCGATCGCCGCGTTGGCGTCGCGCCAGGAGGCCCGGGCAGCGGCCCTCGGGGAATCGCTGGCGACGTGGTGATGGCGATAGCCGTGATGGTGGTAGCGGTGGGATTTGGCCGAGGCCTCGGTGGCGCTGCCACCGACCAGGAGAGTTGCGGCGAAAAGAGCTACTGCCGTGCGTGACTGGGTTGTGCTTCCCAGCGTGGGCTTCTTTATTTTCAGCATATCAGTCCCTCAAGATAGTATTGCCACATATGTGGCAAGTGGAACCCCCGTCCCAAGTTGAGTGACCGCCGTTTGGTAACCTAATGAGGCATAAACGGGGCAGTATTTGATTTTATCTCTCGCTGAAACATCTTGTGACCTAATGAAATTAATCCATAGATATTCCGTAATCTTATATATTAATGATTTATTTACCATTTATTACTTAGATATACAGACGTTTGAAGTCGTCGTCCGAGCAGGCGAGGTTTCAGCAAGTAATGCGGTCACGGAATGACTCAGGGGTTCGCGCTGTTCCAGTCGGCGGGCTCATGCGGGCCATGCATCCGCAGGCGGAACGAATGCCGTCCGGCGTGACGGAATTGGCCGCGGATTATTCGGGGCCGGTCGATATTTTCACGGCGCCGGACGCGCTTGAAAATGGTCCGGCGATCACCGCGAAACCACATGCGACAAGGCGGCACGAAGCGCCTGTCGTCATGTTGCACCTGCGCTCCTGCTATGTTAGCAAAGCCGCGATTTTAACGATCCCGATACCCCTCGTATCGGTCGAAAATCGAAGTCCCGCTTGAATTCCAAGGGCTTGGATCGCTAGGCGCCGCTCGTGGCGACGGTCTTTTCCTTGCGAGTTTGACAGCTAAAAAGAGCGCGCTTGTGGCTGCAGAAGATCCGTCGGTTTCGGGAGTGTCCGGTCGTTATGCAACGGCCTTGTTCGAACTGGCGCGCGACGAAAAATCCATCGACCCGGTCAAGGCCGACCTCGACAGGTTCGATGCCATGCTGGGAGAAAGCGCCGACCTGAAGCGGCTGGTGCGCAGCCCGGTATTTTCGGCGGACTCGCAGTCGAGGGCGCTGGCTGCCGTGCTGGAGAAGGCCGGTATTTCCGGCATCGCCGCGAATTTCCTGAAGGTTCTGACCGCCAACCGCCGGCTGTTCGCGGTCAGTGACGTGATTCGCGCCTTCCGCGCGCTGGTGGCGAAATTCAGAGGCGAGGCGACTGCCGACGTCACCGTGGCCGAAACCCTCAGCGACAGGAATCTCGACGCCCTGAAGACCGCGCTGAAGTCGGTGTCGGGCAAGGACGTTGCACTCAACGTGAAAGTCGATCCCTCGATCATCGGCGGCCTCATCGTCAAGCTGGGCAGCCGCATGGTCGATAGTTCGCTTCGCACCAAACTCAATTCGATCAAGCACGCGATGAAAGAGGCAGGCTGATGGACATCCGCGCCGCGGAAATTTCCGCGATCCTGAAGGACCAGATCAAGAATTTCGGCCAGGAGGCCGAGGTTTCCGAAGTCGGACAGGTGCTGTCCGTCGGCGACGGCATCGCCCGCGTCTATGGGCTCGACAACGTCCAGTCCGGCGAGATGGTCGAATTCGAAAACGGCACCCGCGGCATGGCGCTGAATCTCGAAACCGACAACGTCGGCATCGTGATCTTCGGCGCCGACCGCGAGATCAAAGAAGGCCAGACCGTCAAGCGCACCGGCGCCATTGTCGACACCCCCGTCGGCAAGGGCCTGCTCGGCCGCGTCGTCGACGCCCTCGGCAATCCGATCGACGGCAAGGGCCCGATCCAGTCGACCGAGCGCATGCGGGTCGACGTCAAGGCGCCCGGCATCATTCCGCGCAAATCGGTCAACGAGCCGATGGCAACCGGGTTGAAGGCGATCGACGCACTGATCCCGATCGGCCGCGGCCAGCGCGAATTGATCATCGGCGACCGCCAGACCGGCAAGACCGCGATCGCGCTCGACACCATCCTGAACCAGAAGCCGCTCAACGCCCAGACCGACGAGAAGATCAAGCTGTATTGCATCTATGTCGCGATCGGCCAGAAGCGTTCGACCGTCGCCCAGTTCGTCAAGGTGCTGGAAGAGCAGGGCGCGCTGGAATATTCGATCATCGTCGCGGCCACCGCCTCCGATCCGGCGCCGATGCAGTACATCGCCCCCTTCACCGGTTGCACCATGGGCGAATATTTCCGCGACAACGGCATGCACGCGGTCATCATCTATGACGATCTGTCGAAGCAGGCCGTCGCCTATCGCCAGATGTCGCTGTTGCTGCGCCGCCCGCCCGGCCGCGAAGCCTATCCCGGCGACGTGTTTTACCTGCATTCGCGCCTGCTCGAACGCGCCGCCAAGCTCAACGACAGCGAGGGGTCGGGCTCGCTGACCGCGCTGCCGGTGATCGAAACCCAGGCCAACGACGTGTCGGCCTACATCCCGACCAACGTGATCTCGATTACCGACGGCCAGATCTACCTCGAGAGCGACCTGTTCTTCCAGGGCATTCGCCCGGCGTTGAACGTCGGCCTTTCGGTGTCGCGCGTCGGATCGTCGGCGCAGACCAAGGCGATGAAAAAGGTCGCCGGCAAGATCAAGGGCGAACTCGCGCAGTACCGCGAGATGGCGGCGTTCGCGCAGTTCGGAAGCGACCTCGACGCCTCGACCCAGCGGCTGCTGAATCGTGGATCGCGCCTGACCGAGCTGTTGAAGCAGCCGCAATTCGCGCCGCTGAAGATGGAAGAGCAGGTCTGCGTGATCTGGGCCGGCACCAACGGCTATCTCGACCCGCTTCCGCTCAACAAGGTGCGGGCGTTCGAGGACGGTCTGCTGTCTGCGCTGCGCGGCAAGCATGTCGAGATCCTCAACACCATTCGCGACAGCCGCGACCTCAGTGACGATACCGCCGGCAAGCTGAAGGCGGTGGTCGAGGAATTCGCCAAGACGTTTGCTTGATTTTGCCGTCGTGGCCGGGTGTCGATGCCGGGCCTGATGAAAAGGGGCTTGCGGTCGGATCATGGATCGGATCGCCGGGGTGAACTGAGAGATGGCTTCACTTAAAGACATGCGGGTCCGCATCGCCTCCACCAAGGCGACGCAGAAGATCACCAAGGCGATGCAGATGGTGGCGGCTTCAAAGCTGCGCCGCGCGCAGACCGCAGCCGAGGCCGCGCGGCCCTATGCGGAAAAAATGGATGCGGTGATCTCGAATATTGCAACCGCAGCCGCGAACTCGCCCGGCGCGCCGGTTTTGCTCGCCGGGACCGGGAAGGATCAGGTGCATCTGCTGCTGGTCTGCACCGGCGAACGCGGCCTGTGCGGCGCCTTCAATTCGTCGATCGTGCGGCTTGCCCGCGAGCGCGCGTTGGCGCTGATGAACCAGGGCAAGGAAGTAAAATTCTTCTGCGTCGGCCGCAAGGGCTTCGAGCAGCTGCGCCGTACCTTCGAGAAGCAGATCGTGGAAACCGTCGAGCTGCGCTCGGTGCGCCAGCTCGGTTTCGTCAATGCCGAGGACATCGCCAAAAAGGTCATCGCCCGCTTCGAGGCCGGCGAGTTCGACGTCTGCACGCTGTTCTATTCGCGCTTCAAATCCGTGATCTCGCAGATCCCGACTGCGCAGCAGATCATTCCGCTGGTCGTGGAGGAGAAACCCGCCAACGCCGGACCCGAGACATCATACGAATATGAGCCGGAGGAAGACGAAATCCTGAGCGGGCTGTTGCCGCGCAATATCGCGGTGCAGATTTTTCGCGCGCTGCTGGAAAACAACGCCTCGTTCTACGGCGCGCAGATGAGCGCGATGGACAACGCCACCCGCAACGCCGGCGACATGATCCGCAAGCAGACCCTGATCTACAACCGAACCCGCCAGGCGATGATCACCAAGGAACTGATCGAGATCATCTCCGGCGCCGAGGCGCTGTGAGCGGCATGTCAACAGGAGGCACCCCATGGCTTATGTGACATCCGCGACCACCAAGGGCGGCCGCAACGGCCGCGCCATGCTGGACAATGGCGCGTTGGCGCTCGCGATGGCTGCACCGAAGGAAATCGGCGGCGCCGGGGACGGACACAATCCCGAGCAGTTGTTCGCGCTCGGCTATTCGTCCTGCTACGGCCAGGCGATCATGCTGATTGCGAAGAAATATGGCCTCGACGGCCAGGCGGCGCGGGTGACTTGCGAAGTCACGCTGGATCAGAAGGACGGCGGCTTCGGCCTTGCCGTCGAACTCAAGGTGTCGATACCCGGCGCCGACAAGGAAAAGCTGCAGCAATTGGTCGAGGAAGCCCACACGGTTTGCCCGTACTCGAAGGCAACCAAGGGCAATATTCCGGTCAAGCTGACCGTCGTTTAAGGTTTCGGACTTCAAGGAGAGAGTTTCATGGCTACACCCGCCAACCAGACCGGACGCATCACGCAAGTCATCGGCGCCGTCGTCGACGTGCAGTTCGAAGGCCATCTGCCGGCCATTCTGAACGCGCTCGAGACCCAGAACGGCGGCAACCGCCTGGTGCTCGAGGTCGCCCAGCACCTCGGCGAATCCACGGTACGCACCATCGCGATGGATACCGCCGAAGGCCTGGTCCGCGGTCAGGAAGTCGGCGACACCGGCAACCCGATCATGGTGCCGGTCGGTGTCGGCACGCTTGGCCGCATCATGAACGTCATCGGCGAACCGGTCGATGAAGCAGGCCCGATCCCGTCGGAAGGCAACCGCGCCATCCATCAGCCGGCGCCGGCCTATACCGATCAGTCCACCGAATCGGAAATCCTCGTCACCGGCATCAAGGTCGTCGATCTGCTGGCGCCCTATGCCAAGGGCGGCAAGATCGGCCTGTTCGGCGGCGCCGGGGTCGGCAAGACGGTGCTGATCCAGGAACTGATCAACAATGTCGCCAAGGCGCATGGCGGCTATTCCGTGTTCGCCGGCGTCGGCGAGCGGACCCGCGAGGGCAACGACCTCTATCACGAGTTCATCGAATCCGGCGTCAACAAGAAGGGCGGCGGCGAAGGCTCCAAATGCGCGCTGGTGTACGGCCAGATGAACGAGCCGCCGGGCGCCCGCGCCCGCGTCGGCCTCACCGGCCTGACCGTCGCCGAGCATTTCCGCGACCAGGGCCAGGACGTGCTGTTCTTCGTCGACAACATCTTCCGCTTCACGCAGGCCGGCTCCGAAGTGTCGGCGCTATTGGGCCGCATCCCGTCGGCGGTGGGCTATCAACCGACGCTCGCCACCGACATGGGCGCGATGCAGGAGCGCATCACCACCACCACCAAGGGCTCGATCACCTCGATCCAGGCGATCTACGTGCCCGCCGACGACTACACCGATCCGGCGCCGGCGACGACGTTCGCCCATCTCGATGCCACCACCAACCTCGATCGCGCGATCTCGGAAAAGGGCATCTATCCCGCGGTCAATCCGCTGGACTCGACCTCGCGCATGCTGTCGCCGCTGATCGTCGGCGAGGAGCATTACCAGACCGCGCGCATGGTCCAGCAGATCCTGCAGAAGTACAAGTCGCTGCAGGACATCATCGCGATTCTCGGCATGGACGAACTGAACGAAGAGGACAAGATCACGGTGGCGCGCGCGCGCAAGATCGAGCGCTTCCTGTCGCAGCCGTTCTTCGTCGCCGAAGTCTTCACCGGCTCGCCCGGAAAATTCGTCGACCTCGCCGACACCATCAAGGGTTTTCGCGGGCTGTGCGAAGGCAAGTACGACAACCTGCCGGAGCAGGCCTTCTACATGGTCGGCACCATCGAAGAGGCCGTCGAAAAGGGCAAGAAGCTCGCGGCGGAAGCGGCGTAACCAACACAGTCGTCATTGCCGGGCTTGACCCGGCAATCCATCGTTAGAGAAAGCTTTTTTGATTGATGGACCCGCGGGTCAAGCCCGCGGGTGACAGCCGAGAGAGTAGCTCCATGGCCACCTTCCACTTCGATCTCGTCTCGCCCGAAAAGCTCGCCTTCTCCGGCGAGGTCGATCAGGTCGACGTTCCCGGCGTCGAGGGCGATTTCGGCGTGCTCGCCGGACATGCCCCTGTGGTGGCCGCGATCCGGCCGGGCATCCTCACCGTGACGACGGGCAGCACGCACGAGAAGATCATCGTGCTCGGCGGGCTAGCCGAGGTGTCGGAAAAGGGTCTGACGGTGCTGGCTGATGTCGCCACCTCGATCGAGGAACTGGATCGGGCGAGGTTCGCCGACAAGATTTCCGACATGGAAGAAAAGCTCAAGGAAAAGGAAGGCTCCGAACTCGATCGCGCCGTCGAGCGGCTCGATCATTTCAAGAGCATCCAGCACCAGCTCAACGCCACGGCGCTGCATTAGCGATCCGGCTTTTCCCTCCTAGCGCTGCTGCCGTTCCGTCATCCTGAGGTGCGCGCCCCTGCGCGCCTCGAAGGATGACGTGCCCGGCTGGGACGATTTGTCCTTCGAGGCTCGCCCAGCGGTGCAAGCGCACCGCAGGGCTCGCACCTCAGGACGACGACCGACATCTGCCGAAACCCGGTTGCGCCTCGGAACTTCTGGCGGCATTCTCAGACCTGCATAGCGTCGTCCCGGGCAGGCCTTCATGAAACGCAAGATCGCGGCGATTTTCGCGGCCGATATTGCCGGCTATTCGCGGCTGGTCGCCGAGGACGAAGAGGAAACGCTGCGGCGTCTGGCCTCCTATCGCTCGGTCACCGACGATTTCATCGCACGCTATGGCGGCCGCATTTTCAACACCGCGGGTGACGCCGTGCTGGCCGAGTTTCCGAGCGCGGTCGAGGCCGTGCGCTGCGCGATCGACATCCAGGAAAGCCTGCGCACCCGCAACATGGCCTATCCGTCGAGCCGCCAGATGAGCTTCCGGATCGGCATCACCATCGGCGACGTGGTCGAGCGCGACGGCGATCTGCTGGGCGATGGCGTCAATATCGCGGCGCGTCTGGAGGGTCTCGCCGAAGTCGGCGGCATCTGCGTCTCCCGCTCGGTGCACGAGCAGGTCGCCAATAAGCTGTCGGTGCAGTTCGCCGACATCGGTGCGCAGGAAGTGAAGAACATTCCGACTCCCGTCCACGCCTATCTGGTGGCGATGCGGCGCGAGGACGGAAGCTTTGCGATGCCGCAGGTGAAGAAGCCGGCCGCGAAGAACTCGCCCGCGCCGAACTGGATGTGGCCGCTGGCGGTCACGGTGGTATGCGTCGTTGCGATCGGCGTTACCGGATTCTTGTACTTCACCAAGCTCGAGATGCCCGGTAAGCGTAGGGCGTCAGCTTCGGTCAGCAATGCCGATGCGCCTCCGACCCCGGTTCCGGTCCCGCCGCCGAAGCTCGCGACCGCGCCACCACCCTCACCTCCGGCGAACCCATCGGGTGAAAAGTTCGCGGCCGAGACGGTGCCGTTCGTTACCGATCGGGTACGTCTGGCGTTGGCGGGCGAGTATGCCCCGGCCGCCGACTACAAGGCGTTCGCGCTGAACCCCAACGGTACCTTCGGTACCGTCAGCGGCCAGCCGAGCGAGGAAGCCGCGAAAAGCGCGGCGCTCGAGCAATGCCAGCAACGCTCCGACGCCACCCAGGCGCCGCGAAAATGCGAGCTCTATGCGCTCGGCAATGCCGTCATCTATCCGCATGGCCGTCCGCCCGTGCCCCCGCTGCCATGGATCCGGCGCGACCCGTCGACCGAGCGGCCGTTCGCGGCCAAGGAGGTGCCGATCGTACGCGAGCAAGGAAAGGCCAGGATCGAAAACGTCTATCCGCCGGGCCGCAAGAGCAAGACGCTGGCGATCGGTCCCGGTGGCGCGTTCTTCTTCATGTTCGGTACCGAATCCATGGGGGAATCCGCACGCCGCGTCCTGGAAACCTGCGGCGCCGTGGTCGGCGTCGCCTGCATGATCGTGGCCGCTGACGATGTCTTCGTCGTTCCGGTGCCGACGACCTTGAAGGCGATCGGCTTCTTCCGGCCGGAGCGCAATCCATCGATCGCCAACGATGCGCGGGATGACCTGGTACGGAAACTCGCCGACGCAACGGGCGGATGGAACGCGGTCGCCGTCGGCACAGCCGGCCGGCCAGGACTGGGACTGAAGGCGTCGAGCGAACAAAACGCGGTCAATGAAGCGCTCGGCAATTGCGTCAAGCACGACAGCGATTGCCACGTCATCGCCATCGGCCCGTTTGCGGTCGGACCGAATTAGGTCCCGTCATCCTGAGGTGCCCGCGCCGCGCGCGGGCCTCGAAGGATTGCCTACAACACACCCTTTCGTCACGGCCGGGACAAGCCCGGGCATGACGAGTCTTGGCTTCTCAGGATGGCGTCGTCGAGGGAATTGCGAATCTCGCGAAATGCTGCGCCACCGTGCGATAGACCTCGCGCCGGAACGGCACCACCAGCTCGGCGACGCGGTCGAGCCGTTCCCATCGCCATTGGTCGAATTCCGCTGGCTGGCCGTTGCGTGGCGTCAGCGGATCGATTTCATCATCGGTACCGGTGAAGCGCAGCGCGAACCATTTCTGGCGCTGGCCGCGGAATTTTGCCAGCCGGTGCGACGACGGCCCGCCATACGGCGGAAACTCGTAAGTCAGCCAGTCGGTCTCGCCGAGGTACTCGGCGCTCATCACGCCGGTCTCCTCCCAGAGTTCGCGCATCACGGCCTCGCCCGGATCTTCGTGCGCATCGATGCCGCCCTGCGGCATCTGCCATTCCAGGCCGGGCAGGATGATTTCCGGCCCGTCGTCGCGGAAGCGCCGGCCGATCAGGACAAGGCCGGACGCGTTGAACAGCGCGATCCCGACATTGGGGCGATAGGGTTTTGTGTCTGTCATGAACTCCACGCTGTCATTCCGGGGCGTGCGCAGCACGAACCCGGAATCTCGAGATTCTCAGATGTGCAATTGCACATCATAGTTCGATGCCATCGGACCGCGCTTCGCGCGGACCCGTTAGCATCGCCCCGGAATGACGGGGCCACCCCTCAACCGCCCGCGAGCCTTGAAAATTCCTTCACCACGCGCTCATAGACCGGCCGCTTGAAAGGGACGATCAGTTCCGGCAGGTTCTTCATCGGCTCCCAGCGCCAGCCGACGAACTCCGCCTTGTGGCCGCCGCCGGGGCTCGCGACATTGATTTCGGAATCCTTGCCGGTGAAACGGACCGCATACCATTTCTGCCGCTGGCCGCGGTAACGGCCCTTCCAGGTGCGCCCCGCCACCGTGCGCGGGATATCGTAGATCAGCCAGTCGGCGACCTCGCCGAGTTTCTCCACCGAGCGGACGCTGGTCTCCTCATAGAGCTCGCGCTTGGCGGCCTCCCAGGTATCCTCGCCGGGATCGACGCCGCCTTGCGGCATCTGCCAGACATGGGACTCGTCGACATGCTCGATGCCCCCGGCGCGGCGACCGATGAAGACGAGCCCCGCGCGGTTGATCAGCATCATGCCGACGCATGTTCGATAGGGCAGGTCTTCGTAGCGCGCCATTCCGTCAGAGCCTCTTTCGAAGTCGCACGGCCGATCGGCCGGCCTGACCCGCAAGTCGCGCGGGCCGCGATGCTAGCTCGATTTTGATTTCAGCATCGCCGTTGTCAATGGCACAAGCATGATGCCGTGGCTATCGAGAGTCTTGATCCAGACCCCGATGCGCTCGATCGAAATCGGCAGCGCCGAGGCGACGCCGACCGCGATACCGTGCTCTTTGGCCAGGCTTTCGAGCTTGCCGAGCTCCCGATCGATCTCGGCCGCCGTCGGCACCGCGTCGATCGAGACGTCGGCCCGGGCGAACGGCATCGCCTGGCTGCCCGCCAGCGCGGCCGCGGCGCTGCGCGGCGCCGAGCCGTCGTCGAAATAGCCGAGCCCGCGCTTGGCCGCCTCGCGCACGATCGGCTGCATCACGGCATCGGCTGCGACAAAACGCGCACCCATGAAGTTGGCGATCCCGGCATAGCCCTGGAAACGGCTGAGGTGCCAGTACAGCCGGTCGAGATTCTGCTCGGGCGCAAGCGTGGTGAGCAGGGTTTGCGGCCCCGGATCGTTGTCGGGATAGTCGTACGGCTCCATCGGCACCTGCAGCAGGATTTCGTGGCGCTGGGCGCGGGCTCGCTCGGCGAGCTTGCCGGGATCGGAACCATAGGGCGTGAACGCCAGCGTCACCGCGGCAGGCAGTTTCATGATGGCGTCGGTGGTCTTGGCGGCGCCGACGCCGAGGCCGCCGATCACGATGGCAACCACCGGCATCCTGGCCGCCTTGGCGCGGTCGGCCTCGGCGGCATAGACCGTGAAGGGTTTCAGGCCGTCCGCGACCACCGGGATCATGCCGTAGCGCGACTTTTCCAGCAGCCTCGGATCGATACCCGCCATCAGGGCGGGTGCTGCCTCGGCCGTGGCCTTGTCGGGCGCATCGCCGGAGATCACCACGTCATGGCGCGCGCCGCTGGAGCCGTCGATGATGGTGATGGTCTTTTGCTCGCCGGCGGCGGGCGGTTTGGCCGCAGGCTTGGCGTCGACCTCGGAGGCAGCTGAAGGCGCCGTCGCCATTTTCTCTCCCGCGGGCGTCGAGGCGGGTATCGCGATGCGGACGATCGGCTCGCCGCCCAGCGGATTGTCGTGGAAGATGGCAAAGCCCGCAAAGGTCACCAGAAACAGGCCAAGCAGCACGGCAAGCGCCTGGGTTACCGTAAACGGCAACCGAAACCGGCGCTTGCGACGCAACCTCTTCTGTCCGAGCGGCGTGCTCAGATCGTCGGCCGCTTCTGCCATGGACCTTTCCCGAATCAACCGGGCCGACGATACCACGGCGGGGCAGAACGGCGGCAGATGCGCAACCACCAGAGTTCCCGCAAAAAGCGGACGCCTTGAGGGGTCAGGCTTTCCAGCAAAAAGGGCGGCCCGAAGGCCGCCCCTTGCGCAAAAACAGCTTGCCGGATCAGTTCGCCGCCTTGTTGGCCGGGCCGTCGGTCGTCGTCTTGTCGGCGGTGGTCGGCGTCACCGGGTTGGCCTTGATCCCGTGCAGCAGATCGTCGGCCATCTTCAGCGCCTTGTCGTCCTTGGCGTCCAGCGGCACGTAGGATTGCGACCCCGTCTTCTCGTCGCCGTCGTTCTTCAGATGGCCGCGCAGCGAGGCTTCGCCCTTGGTGTCGACCCGCGCCTTCAGCTCTTCCGGCACGTCCTGCAGCACCTCGATATCGGGAACGATGCCCTTGGCCTGGATCGATTTGCCCGACGGGGTGAAGTAGCGCGCCGTGGTCAGCCGCAGCGCGCCGTTGCCGGAACCGAGCGGGATGATGGTCTGCACCGAGCCCTTGCCGAATGAGCGGGTGCCGACCAGCGTTGCGCGCTTGTGGTCCTGCAGCGCGCCGGCGACGATTTCGGAGGCCGAGGCCGAGCCGCCATTGATCAGGACGATCACCGGCTTGCCCTTGGTCAGGTCGCCGGGATGAGCCGTGCGGCGCTGGGTTTCGTCGGCGTTACGGCCGCGGGTGGAAACGATCTCGCCGCGCTCGAGGAAGGCGTCGGACACCGTCACCGCTTCTTCGAGCAAGCCGCCGGGATTGTTGCGCAGGTCGATGACAAAACCCTTCAGCTTGTCGCCGATCTGGGTCTGCAGGTTGGCGATTTCCTTTTTCAGACCCTCGGTGGTCTGCTCGTTGAAGGTGGTGATGCGGATATAGCCGATATCGTCGGCCTCGACATGGGCACGCACCGAGCGGACGCGGATGTTGTCGCGCACCAGCGTGACGTCGATCGGATTGTCGTTGCCCTTGCGGATGATCTTCAGCCTGATCTTGGTGTTGACCGGCCCGCGCATCTTCTCGACCGCCTGGTTGAGGGTGAGGCCCTGCACCGCCTCGTCGTCCAGATTGGTGATGATGTCATTGGCCATGATGCCGGCCTTGGACGCCGGCGTGTCGTCGATCGGCGAGACCACCTTGATCAGGCCGTCTTCCATCGTGACTTCGATGCCGAGACCGCCGAATTCGCCGCGGGTCTGCACCTGCATGTCGCGGAAACTCTTGGCATCCATGTAGCTCGAATGCGGATCGAGGCCGGACAGCATGCCGGAGATCGCGCTTTCGACGAGCTTGCTGTCATCGGGCTTCTCGACATAGTCGCTGCGGACCCGCTCGAACACGTCGCCGAACAGATTGAGTTGGCGATAGGTGTCCGACGTCGCCGCCCGGGCACTCGATCCCATAAACACGGCGCGTGGCTGGGTCACGAACAACGTCAATGCAGCGCCGGTGGCGGCACTGAGGAGAACCAAAGAAGTCTTGCGCATCATCCGCGAACCTTTTCGCCTTCATTTGCGGCCCACCATGGGCCTGGATCGATTGGAGTGCCGTCCTTACGGAACTCGACGTAAAGCACCGGTTGGCTCGCGTTGGTCGCGAGAATGGATGCGACCTGGGACGTGGTCCCCATGACCGCGACCGGCTCCCCCGTAAGTACAAACTGGCCGATGTTGACCGAAATGCGCTCCATCCCGGCGATCAACACATGATACCCGCCCCCGGCATTGAGGATCAAGAGTTGTCCGTAGCTGCGGAAGGGACCGGCGTAAACAACCCAGCCATCACACGGTGTTGTGACCTGTGCTCCGGGCCTGGTTGCCAAAGAAATGCCCTTTTCGACGCCACCTGCGCCGTCGGAACCGCCAAAATCGCGAATCTTGACGCCGTTAACCGGCAACGCGAATAAACCCTTGGCGGAGGCAAAGGCAATGGCCGGACTGAGCCGGGCCGGATTCTTCAGCGCCCCCAGATTGGGCTTGCCGTTGACGGTCGAAGGCGCCCCCTGCAGGCTGGCAGTCGCGGCCGCCTTCGCCGCGCTGTTCAAATCCAGTTCCATCTTGGCGATCAGGCCCTGCAGGCTGTCGACCTGCTTGGACAGCGCGATGGCGCGCGCGCCCTCCGCGGCTATGTCCTTTTCGACCGAACTCTGCTGCCGCTGCCGCTCGTCGACCAGGGCCGCCAGACGGGTCTGGTCGTCCCTCAGTCTGTCGCGATCGGTCCCGAGCCGGTCGCGCTCGCCGGCGATGGATTTGCGGACATTCACCAGTTCGGTGAGGTCGCCGGTCAGCGTTTGCGCGCGCGCCCGCAATTCGGGCACCACCGCGCCGAGCAGGATCGCGGTGCGCAGCGATTGCAGCGCGTCTTCTGGCCGCACCAGCAAGGCCGGCGGCGTACGCCGCCCGGCCCGCTGCAGCGCCGCCAGCACCTCGACGATCTCGGTGCGGCGCGAATCGAGCGAGCCGCGGATCTCCTGCTCGCGGGCATCGAGCGGCCGCAGCCGCGCCTCGGCGTCCGCGATCCGGGTCTCGACGCCGCGCACTTGGGCGGCGATGTCGATCAGTTGCGCATTGAGCTTGCTGCGGTCCTGGCCGATCGCGGAGATCTCGGCCTGCAGTTTCGCTTGCGCCTCCGCCGCGGTCTTTTGCTGGGCGCGGGTGGCCTCGAGTTCCTGCTCGCGCTGCTTGATGGCGTCGGGCGAAGCGGCCGAGAGCTGCGGCGCTGTCCCGGCGATCTGGGCAGCCGCGGATGTGGACAATGCGATTCCCGCAAGGCCGGCCGACAACAGCGCGACGCGGACCGATCGGCCACGGCTGATGGTGTCAGGGTACGAACGACTAGTCTGCGTTGGCTGCATCGATGTTGGTCGGCGCTCTCTCGAGGCGTGCGCTGGCGCTCAGGCGCGGTGATAGGGATGGCCGGCCAGGATGGTCGCGGCCCGGTAAATCTGTTCCAGAAGCATGACGCGGACCATTTGGTGCGGCCAGGTCGCGGAGCCGAATGCCAGTCTCAGTTTTGCCTTGCGCCACAATTCGGGCGAAAGTCCGTCCGCGCCACCGATTGCGAAAATTGTGTTGGCGACCGCTTCATCGCGCCAGCGCCCCAAATGCCGGGCAAAGCTCGCGCTGTCAACATTCTCGCCGCGCTCGTCGAGCGCCACCAGCACGGATTTTTCGAAGATGGCGGCGGAAATCGCCGCGGCCTCCTCGGCGATCCGGGTCGCGGCGTCGCGCGCGCGGCTTTCGGGGATTTCACGGATTTCCAGCCCGCGGAAGCCGAGCTTGCGGCCGACATCGTCGAATCGCTCGCGGTAACGTTCGCTCAGTTCCCGCTCAGGGCCCTGTTTCAGGCGGCCAATGGCAATGACGACGAGGCGCATCAGCGCATGCTTATCATGCGCGCCAGCCGATTCGCATCGGCTCGAACAGCTAGATCGCCTTCGCCGCCACCGGGCCTTGAGTCCACAATCGCTCGAGATTGTAGAACTCGCGCACCTCGGGTCTGAACACGTGCACGATCACGTCGCCGGAATCGATCAACACCCAGTCGCAATTGGGCAAGCCCTCGATGTGGATGCTCTTGATGCCGGTTTCCTTCAGGCCTTTGGCGACATTTTCCGCGATCGCGCCGACGTGTCGGTTGGCCCGGCCCGTGGTGACGATCATGTAGTCGGAGAATGCAGATTTGCCGCGAAGGTCGATGGTGACCGTTTCTTCCGCCTTCATATCGTCGAGGCGGGAGAGGATCATATTCAGCGTCTTGTCGGCGTCGGGTTGCGCCTTCAAGGCCGCAGCTTGTGTCGATGTTTTACGCGTGGACTTCTTAGCCTTGGGTAAAACAGACTTGGACAATACAGATGTGGCCAGGGACCATTCCTTTCACTGTATCGCGGGCGCCGAATCTCTTGGAGCCCGCTGGCTATACTACGCATGTGGGGTTAACGGTTTCAATATTCCAGTGACGCTGTGCCGTCAGATTGTCCTCCAGCTGCCGTCGGGGTTCCGCAAGCCGGTCGATGACAGATCGAGCTTCATGCCGGTGAGAAAGACCCAGGCCGGCGCGCGGCGGTCCGCCAGCGTGCCTGCCTCATTCTCGGGCAGGCGATACCGGGAAAGCGCCTGCGCCGCGGGCGCTGCGAGCGCGCGGAAGCTTTGCGGCGGGCGGTCGATCACGGCGATCGGGACTTCGGATGCAATGCGCCGCCAGTCTTGCCAGCGATGAAATTGCGCGAGGTTATCAGCGCCCATGATCCAAACCAGGCGCAGCCCGGCAACACGGCGGCGCAGATAAGTGATGGTGTCGACAGTGTAGCGGGTTCCGATGACGGATTCGAGACAGGTGACGTCGATGCGCGGATCGTGCGCCATCGCTCGCGCGGCCTCGGCGCGCTCATCGAGAGCGTGCAGGCCGCCGTTTTCCTTGAGCGGATTGCCGGGCGTCACCAGCCACCACACGCGGTCGAGCCTCAAGCGCTTGATGGCGAACAGGCTGATGGCGCGATGCGCATCATGCGGCGGATTGAACGAGCCGCCGAGCAGGCCGATGCGCATGCCGTCGGTGTGGAGCGGGATGGATTGGGCTGCCGTTTGAGACGCGACTACTCGATTCAAACCGGTCACCGCGGGTGAAAGACGTTCTTGTCCGACGCGTTTTCTTCACGCGAACCGGTACCTACCCCGGATCCAGTCCGGGGCAGGCTTTCGCTCGAAAACGCTTTTGTCTTCACGGCCGCGTCTGTCCCGTGCCGTGAATGCGATATTTGAAGCTGGTCAATTGCTCGGCGCCGACCGGCCCGCGGGCGTGGAATTTCCCGGTGGCAATGCCGATCTCCGCGCCAAAGCCGAATTCGCCGCCGTCGGCGAACTGGGTCGAGGCGTTGTGCAGCACGATCGCCGAATCGACCTCGTCGAGGAATTTGCGGGCCGTGGCTTCGTCCTCGGTCACGATCGCGTCGGTGTGGTGCGAGCCGTGGTTGTGGATATGCGCGATTGCCTCGTCGACGCCGTCGACCACTTTCGCGGCGATGATCGCGTCCTCATATTCGGTATCCCAGTCCTCGTCGGAAGCAGGCTTCACCCTGGCGTCGGTGCGTTGCACGGCGGCATCGCCGCGCACCTCGCAACCGGCGTCGATCAGCATCTCGACCAGCGGCTTCAGCGCGGTCGCAGCGCCGGCGCGATCGACCAGCAGCGTCTCGGCGGCGCCGCAGACGCCGGGGCGGCGCATCTTGGCGTTCAGCACGATCGACTTCGCCATTTCGAGATTGGCGGCATGATCGACATAGACGTGGTTGACGCCTTCCAGATGCGCGAACACCGGCACGCGCGCTTCCGCTTCGACGCGCGCGACCAGGCTCTTGCCGCCGCGCGGCACGATCACGTCGACGCCGCCGGAAAGTCCAGTCAGCAACAATCCCACCGCGGCGCGGTCGCGCGTCGGCACCAGCGTGATCGCGGCTTCGGGCAGACCGGCCTCGCGCAGGCCCTGCGTCAGGCAATCATGGATTGCGCGGCAGGACCTGAAACTGTCGGAGCCGCCGCGCAGGATCACGGCGTTGCCGGATTTCAGGCACAAGACGCCGGCGTCGGCCGCGACATTGGGGCGGCTTTCGAAGATCACGGCGACGACGCCGAGCGGCACCCGCACCCGCTCGATCACCATGCCGTTCGGCCGCCGCCAGCTCTCGGTGACGACGCCGACCGGATCGGGGATCTCGCGCACAATGGAGATGCCGTCGGCCATCGCATCGATGCGCGCTCGCGTCAGCGCGAGCCGGTCGACGAAGGCCGGGCTCGCGCCGGTGCTGCGCGCTTCCGCGACGTCCTCGGCGTTGGCGTTGAGGATCGTGGGTGCGTTGGCGCGGATGGCGCGCTCCATCGCGGCAAGCGCGTTGTTCTTCTGCTCGGGCGAAGCCAGCGCCAGCACCCGCGCGGCGGCCCGCGCGCGCGCGGCGAGTTCGGACATCAGCGCCGGCAGATCGGCGCTTCCATCGATGGCTTTCAGCGGCGCGGTCATCTCGGTTCCAGCCTCGTTAAGGCAATGTCCTAGCACGGAAATTGGGGATTTGCGAAGTGCGGCGGCGGCATGGCTGGGGGCATCAGGGCGGCCGGTCGGCCATTGGCCTAGTCGCGGCCAAAGTGCCTATTGCGCGTCTGTCGAGGGTCAAAGCTGCTTTGGCCGGGAAATGACACGAGGCTGAAGCGGGGTGCCCTCATACAATTCGCCGACCGCGCACTTCAGCCCGAACATCGGCAGCAACAATTCGGCCGCCGGGCCGACAAGGTGCGCGGACTGCCAGCCGTTGGCTGTCCTGACATCGACCCTGACCTCGACGCGATCCTGTTCGACGATGAGCACGGCTTCGCAGGGCTGGTGCGAAAGATAGATTTCGCGTTTCACGTCAATCCAGCGACCGGCCGTTCCGGGGATCGGAACATCATCGGTGGCGGACACGATTTCGGCGAGGAGATACACGCGGTCGGAAAACCGCTGCTCCGCATCGTAGTCTGCGTCGATAACGCCTACGTCGGGCTCGGGTCTGTAGGCCGAGGATCCAATCTCGACTCCCAGACGTTGGGTGGCCACACGGGAGGGATCAAACCGACGCAGGGCGTCATTCAGAAGTCGTTCGAGATTGCTCGCGATCCGATTATGCGCGATCGTCGGTGGCGTCATCATCATCGGAACACCCGATATGAGTTCCCAACGCTCATGCTCGGGGCGCCGGTCCTGAAATGCACGAAACTCGGCGACCGACATTTGCCCCGCGAACACGTTCTCCGGGACGGCGAGACCCATGGACGCCTCCACATTTCGGGATTTGACTATCCGCAAGATAGGCCAACGCCACCAATGTGACAACTCGGAGACCTTGGGGAAAGGCGCGAGCACGGCCCTGAATACGCACCGCGGATCAGTCGCTGTGCCGCCGTGGGCGAACTGATCCGACCACTCAGGAGGGCCGCTCAACAAGTTTTAGCAGGTTTGAACGCATGTTCGCCCGAGCCTTATCCTGCATAGGACTGTAAACGTCGGGCGAAACGAAGTTAGGCGACCAGTCCGGAGGGGGCGTCACCGCTATTCTCTTGCCGACATAGCCCCCGGTGTTGGGGACTTCCTGTTGTGTCCCTCTTTCCAGGCCTGCCTTCATCTCTGCCAAACCGTTGCGGCAAACCAAATCGTCGTCCTTTCGCAATGGCGCGGTCTTCCGCTCGAGTGCGATGGCGATATCGATAATTTTCGCCTTGAGGTCCGCTGGTTGCTGTTTGAGAAAATTCAAAGCGGCTGCCCGCTGCGTAAGGAGCTGAGACACACGATTGTCTGGAGCGGTCCGGTCTTCGCACTTGGCCCCGTCGATGATGATTAGCTCAAAGGCGTACAGCGACATCAGCCCTGCGGTAACCCGTGGGTCTTTGGCCAGATCGGCTATTTTTGCACTGTCGCCCACGATCCACAAATCTCGCGCATAGAGGAGTGGGAGGAAAAATCCTCCTCCATTATCTGTTCTTGTTTTCAGCCAACTCAATTTTCTCGCAAATTCGGTGGCCGGGTAGGGGCGCAAGAGAACGGATCCCAGTTGGCTCCAGTTTCGAGCCGACAACAGCGAATCCAGTTCAACGTCGGGAGGCAACGGCGAGGCCGTGGTCGCGGCTTGCGCTTGTGCCATCGCTCCGCCGGAAGGCACCGCAAATGCGGACAGGATCACCAAAGCGACTCGGATAAAAAGCTGCGGACGCAAGTGATGCCTCTATCGCCGACGCGCGCACCAATACGCCGTCATGCCCCCGACTATCGTTGCGGATCGCGTAAAGGGCAAGCTCAAGTAGTGCCGCCGGATTAGAAGCAGCCGCGACGAGGTCGTCAGCCCGGGTCGCTGTGCCTCGGCCCGCCCACCACCAGATCGTCGCGGTGGATCATCTCCGCCCGGCCGCTGATGCCGAGGATCGCCATCACGTCCGGCGAGGAGCGGCCCCTGATCTTTTCGGCGTCCTCGGCGTCGTAGGCGACCAGCCCACGGCCGATCTCATGGGTGTCGGGGCCGCGCACCACCACCGCGTCGCCGCGCGCAAATTGGCCGTCGACCCGGATCACGCCGGCCGGCAGCAGGCTTTTTCCGGCTCGCAGCGCGCTCACTGCGCCGGCGTCGATGGTCAGCGTGCCCTTCGGCTCCAATGATCCGGCGATCCAGCGTTTGCGCGCGGTGACGGGGTTGGCAGGGGTCAGGAACCAGGTGCAGCGTCCACCGTCGGCGATGGCCTGCAGCGGATGCTCGATCTTGCCGGAGGCGATCAGCATATGGGTGCCGCCTGTGGTTGCGATCTTCGCGGCCTCGATCTTGGTGGTCATGCCGCCGCGCGACAGTTCGGATTCGGCTGCTCCCGCCATCGCCTCGATTTCGGCCGTGACGGTCTCCACCACCGGAACGAGCTTTGCGTTGGGGTTGGCAGCCGGCGGCGCATCGTAGAGGCCGTCGATGTCGGACAACAGGATCAGCAGGTCTGCGCTCGCCATGGTGGCGACACGGGCGGCGAGGCGATCATTGTCGCCATAGCGGATTTCATTGGTGGCGACCGTGTCGTTCTCGTTGATGACCGGCACCGCGCGCCATTCCAGCAGTTTGGCGATGGTCGAGCGCGCGTTGAGATAACGGCGGCGCTCCTCGGTGTCCTGCAAGGTCACGAGAATCTGGCCGGCGCCGATGCCGTGATGGCCCAGCACCTCCGACCAGATCCGCGCCAGCGCGATCTGCCCGACCGCGGCCGCAGCCTGGCTTTCCTCCAGCTTCAGCGCGCCACGCGGCAGTTTCAAACGGCTGCGGCCGAGCGCGATCGAGCCCGAGGAGACGATCAGGACGTCGCGGCCCTCGCCATGCAGCTTTGCGAGATCAGCCGCCAGCGCCGCGAGCCATGCCGTCCGCACTTCGCCGGCATCGGAATCGATCAACAGCGACGAGCCGACCTTGACGACGATGCGGCGGAATTTTTTAAGGGAGGGGCGGGCCATGGGAATGAGATTTAGCAGCAAAGCTTCTCGACAGGCTAGCTCGTTTGCGGCGCCCATGGCTCGGCCAGCGCCGCGCCCTTGGCCTTGTTCGACACCGGGGCTTCGCCGATCACCGCGACCAGCGCCCGCAGCGCCTCCGGCACGCCCTCGCCTGTGACGCCCGACATCAGCAGCGGCGTTTTCTTCGCAGCGCGCTTCAAACGATCTCTCTGCTTCTTCAGTTCATCCGGCGTCACCGCGTCGATCTTGTTCAGCGCGACGATCTCGATCTTCTCGGCAAGTTGGCCCTCATAGGCCTCGAGCTCGGTGCGCACCGTCTTGTAGGCCTTTCCGGCATGCTCGCAGGTCGCATCCACCAGATGCAGCAAGACACGGCAGCGCTCGACGTGGCCGAGAAATCGGTCGCCCAGTCCCGCGCCCTCATGGGCGCCCTCGATCAGGCCGGGAATGTCCGCCAGTACGAATTCGCGGCCATCGGAATTCACTACGCCGAGCTGCGGATGCAGCGTCGTGAAGGGATAGTCGGCGATCTTCGGTTTCGCCGCGCTGACTTTCGAGAGGAACGTCGACTTGCCGGCATTGGGCAGCCCGACCAGGCCGGCGTCCGCGATCAGTTTCAGCCGTAGCCAGATCCAGCGCTCCTCGCCGACCTCCCCGGGATTGGCGTTGCGCGGCGCGCGGTTGGTGGAGGTTTTGAAATGCGCGTTGCCGAAGCCGCCATTGCCGCCTTCGGCGAGCGTGAATTTTTCGCCGAGCGTGGTGAAGTCGTGGATCAGCGTCTCGCGATCCTCGTCGAATACCTGCGTGCCCACCGGCACCTTGAGCATAACAGGCTTGCCATTGGCGCCGTGACGGTCCTTGCCCATGCCGTTGGTGCCCTTCTGGGCCTTGAAATGCTGCTGATAGCGGTAGTCGATCAGCGTGTTCAGCCCGTCGACGGCCTCGATCACGACGTCGCCGCCGCGGCCGCCATTGCCGCCACTGGGTCCGCCGAACTCGACATACTTCTCGCGGCGAAACGCCACGCAGCCGTTACCGCCGTCGCCGGAGCGGATATAGACTTTTGCTTCATCCAGGAATTTCATGGGCCATAGGTAAGGCAGAGGGGCCGATGCGGCAACCTCGCAGATGCCAGATATTGAAGAAAAGCCCTAATTTTAAGGACTTTTCGGGGCTTCGGGCGATATTCCTCCTGTGGCTCTGTGCCAGTCACGAAGCATTGGGCCGGCGGCGGATCAGGAATTTCTGCATCCCCTCCAGCACCAGTTCGCGGCGCTGGTTGAAAACAGTCGAGCGCAGGCTCACGACGCCCGTGGTCTTGCCCGGCGTCAGCTCGCTCACTTCGAGCGCGGCGTAGATCGTGTCGTCGGCGA
This sequence comes from Bradyrhizobium sp., assembly GCF_035484855.1. GTDB lineage: Bacteria > Pseudomonadota > Alphaproteobacteria > Rhizobiales > Xanthobacteraceae > Bradyrhizobium. The sequence goes on along the minus strand of NZ_DATHOP010000158.1, from coordinate 11,481 downwards.
ATACGGGTTTCAGGAAACGGCTCGACTGTTCGAGAAACCCGACCAGCGATTCCTCCACCAGATAGGGGAACAGTCCGGCTCCCGGCGCGGTATGGATCAGGGTCTGGAAACCGTGCGCCAGCAGGTTCGGCATACCGCGCGCGCGGCAATATTCGACGTCGTAATGGATCGGATGGGTATCGCCGCTCGCGGTCTGGAACGCCGCAAACACCGCCGAGGTCATGGTGCGGCTTGGAATCACAAAGCGCTCGCCGAGCACAAAATCCTCGAACCAGCGTTGCGCCGGCACCACGCGATGCGTTGCGGGATCGAACTCGGTCATGGCGGGCTTCCTGCACGGGTAGGCAATGGCATATCGGTATCGCAGAGATGTTGTCGCCACAATCGTGTCAATTCGTCATGCCCGGGCTTGTCCCGGGCATCCACGTCTTTAAAACGGCGCAGGCTGAAGGAAAGACGTGGATGGCCGGGACATAGGCGAGCGGAAGCGACGCCGTCCTTTCGGACGGCTATGCCCGGCCATGACGACGAGTATTATGTTGCGCGGCGCGATCAGAAAATGAGCATCCTTTCGAAAATCTCCACCGCGGCAGACGAGCGTACCGCGCGGCTCGCCGGCATCGGCCTGATGCTTGGCGGCGTTTGCTTCTTTTCGTTCGGCGACGCCATCGGCAAATTCCTGGTCTCGACCTATTCCGTCGGCGAGCTGTTGCTGCTGCGCGCGGCGACCTCGCTGATCCTGATGACGCCGTTGATCTGGCGCAGCCGCGGAGCCTTTGCGCTGATACGGCGGCCCGTGCTGCAGGTGCTGCGCGTCGTGCTCTCGATATCGGAGATCGCGGCGTTCTTCGCAGCCTCGGTCTACCTGCCGCTTGCCGATATCATTACGTTCTACCTGGCGGCGCCGATCTTCGTCGCCGTGCTGTCGGCGATCCTGCTCGACGAACAGGTCGATCTCAGACGCTGGGTCGCGGTCGGGGTCGGCTTCTGCGGGGTCTTGATTGCGCTACATCCGTCGGCAGGGGTGTTCGGCTGGCCGTCGGCCATTGCGCTGGGAGGCAGTATCGCATTCGCCGTCATGATGGTGGTGACGCGTTCGCTGCGGGGCACGCCCGACGTGCTGTTGGCGTCGATGCAGTTCTTCGGCACCTTCCTGTTCGGGATCGTGACGCTGCCGTTCGGATGGCTGACGCCGAGCCCGCGCGACCTCGGGTTCTTCATGCTGGCGGGCGGGCTTGCAGTTTTTGCCTCGCTGTGCGTCAACCGTTCATTGAAACTTGCGCCCGCCAGCGTCGTGGTGCCTTACCAATATTCGATGATCGTGTGGGCTGCGATCTTCGGCTATCTCGTGTTCGCCGACGTGCCGTCGATGGCCACGATTATCGGCGCGGCGGTCATCATCGGCGCGGGGCTCTACATCTTCCTGCGCGAGCGCGCACTCGGGCGCGAGGAAACGGTGGTCAATCCGCCGGCGTGAGGCGCCGGATCGGCATGCCGGCGAGATCGCGAAGCTATGCCGATTATTCACACTCGTCATGCCCGGGCTTGACCCGGGCATCCATCCATCTTCGCAAGAAGCTTCTTCTCGAAGACGATGGATTGCCGGGTCAAGCCCGGCAATGACGAAGGCGTAAGGGTGAAGTGCTACCGCTCACGCCTTGTCGAACTGGCCCAGTTCTTCAGCGACGACCACACGCTGCGCGTGAGCCGGAAGCGGTCGACCGGGGCGGAGGATCCGAGCGCCTCGAAGCGATGCAGTTCGACGCCGCTCCACTGGAAGCCGCATTTTTCCAGAATGTTGCGCGAGGTGGGGTTGGTGACCCGTGCCCCCGCCAGCAGGTGCTCCACATCGAATTCCTCGAAGGTGAAATCGATCGCCGCGCGCGCCGCCTCGGTGCCAAAACCCTGGCCCCAATGCTCGACACCGAGCCAATAGCCGAGTTCCGGCGTGGCCGCCTCGCCCCAGTCGACGCCGACAATGCCGATCGGCGCAAAATCCTTCTCGATCAGGAACGCGGTGCCGCGATCGTCGCTGGCGGTTCCGCGGACGAACTCGATCGCATGGTCCTCGTGATAGGGGTGCGGCAGACGACGGGTATTTTCCGCAATGCGGCGGTCGTTGGCGAGACGCGCGATTGCTTTTACGTCCGCGAGCGTCGGCCGGCGCAGCATCAGCCGTTCGGTCTCGAGGACGCAGGGACTGGCCTCGCGCAATGTCGGGGGCGGGATATCCTGCAGCATGGCGGGCTCCTGGTATGACCCAAATAAAAAGAGGAGGCCGGTTTCCCGCCTCCCCCTTGGAGCCTTCTCGAGCTCCGCCGGTTCAACAGGACCCGGCGGACTTCGACGCATCCACCGTCTACTCGGCTGCACCTTCGGTCATCGGAACCACCGATACGAACGTGCGGCCATTGGCTTTGGCACGGAATTCGACATGGCCCTCGACCTTGGCGAACAGAGTATGGTCGGTGCCCATGCCGACATTAAGGCCGGGATGCCAGGTGGTGCCGCGCTGACGCGCAATGATGTTGCCGGGAATCACGCGCTCGCCGCCAAACGCCTTGATCCCGAGCCGCTTGCCCGCCGAATCCCGTCCGTTTCGCGATGAACCGCCTGCTTTTTTGTGAGCCATAACCCGTCTCCAAACTCAGCCGTATCTCTAGATCAATTCCCTAACGGAATCATTTCACTTTTTGTCACGCGAACTTGTCGCGCTTCACTTCTTGTCGCTCTTGCCCTTCGCCGCCGGCTTGGCCCGCGGCTTGGCCGCGGCCTTCTTGGCAACGACCTTCTTGGGCGCTGCCTTCTTTTTTACCGCCTTCGGCGCCTCGTCGCCGTCCTCGGACGGCTCCGGCGCGACCTTTTCCCGCTTCGGCCGCGGGCCGATCGAAGGTTTGGCGTTATCGGTCAGGATCTCGGTGACGCGCAACACCGTGATCTCGTCGCGATAGCCGCGCTTGCGGCGCGAATTCTTGCGGCGGCGCTTCTTGAAGGAGATCACCTTCGGGCCGCGCTTGTGCTGCAGCACCTCGGCCGCGACCGAAGCGCCGGAAACCGTGGGCGCACCCAGCACCGGCTGGTCGCCGCCGACCAGCAAAACTTCGCCAAGCTGCACGATCGTCCCGACATCGCCGGCGATCTTGCCTATCTCGAGCACATCATCCGGAACGACGCGGTACTGCCGGCCGCCGGTTTTGATGACTGCGAACATCGTTTTATTCCTTCGTGTTCGATCCCGGCCTCGGATATATCCCCATAAAGGGGTTTGTCCGGGCCGGCTTTTTCTTCAGTCGTTATGGACTAGCTTTTCGCGCCGTCGGGGAGCGATCCCTCAAATCCGCGCAAAAACAATCGGCGCTAGGAATTCCCGCGCCGGGTGGGCGGACTTATAGCCGGCAAACGGCTCAAGTCAAGGAAAACTGGGCCGAAAACCGGCCAAATAGCAGGGACTTGGGCTCGAAGGGACGAATAGCGAGTACCAATGGCGAATAGGGAAGGCGTCCATTCGCCACTCGCTATCAGCCATTCGCCCCCATGAAACCAAAGGGTTCCCCGGCCGTTGTGGTGCAGGCTTCCAAGGGCAAGGGCAAAATGGCTGAAGATGTAATCACGACAACCGGCATCGCCCACCACGGCGCGGCCCGGCTGCCCTCGGTGGACGTCGACAGCTTCAATATCGAGCTCAAGGACGACGACGGCTTCCTCGGCGACCGCGCCAGCAAGGGCGCGTTCCGCAAGATGCTGGACAGCTTGCGCAAGCCGCTGAAGAAGAAGAACGGCGACGATCCGCTCGGCAGCAAACCCGCCGAAGAGATCAGCAAGACCGCGCTCGACGAGGCGCTGGTGGGCGACGACATCCACGCCGCTGCCCTGGTGCACGGCGCGATCGAGGAATTCGCCCATGAACTCGCCTATGTGACGCAGCGCTTTCTCAAGACCAAGGCATGGGCCGATACCGAACGCATCGTGGTCGGTGGTGGCTTTCGCGAGAGTCGGGTCGGCGAACTGGCGATCGCGCGCACCGACGTCATTCTCAAGAACGAGGGTTTCGAGGTCGACCTCGTGCCCATCCGCTTTCACCCCGACGATGCCGGCCTGATCGGCTGCCTGCACCTGGCGCCGTCATGGATCTTCGAAGCCCATGACTCAATCCTCGCCGTCGATATCGGCGGCACCAACATCCGCTGCGGGGTGGTCGAGACCCGCTGGAAGAAGGCGTCGGATTTGTCGAAGGCCGTGGTCTGGAAATCGGAACTGTGGCGCCATGCCGACGACGAACCGACGCGGGAGGGCGCGGTGAAACGGCTGGTGAAGATGCTCAAGGGCCTGATCGAGGAGGCCGATGCGGAGGGACTGAAACTCGCGCCCTTCATCGGCATCGCCTGTCCCGGCGTCATCAACGACGACGGCTCGATCGAGAAGGGCGCGCAGAACCTGCCGGGCAACTGGGAGAGCAGCAAGTTCAACCTGCCGGCCAGCCTGGTCGAGGCGATCCCCATGATCGGCGATCACGACACCGCGGTGCTGATGCACAATGACGGCGTGGCGCAGGGGCTGTCGGAAGTGCCGTTCATGCAGGACGTGGAACGCTGGGGCGTGCTGACGATCGGCACCGGGCTCGGCAATGCGCGCTTCACCAATCGCCGCAGGGAAAAAAACAAGGACAAGGACGACAAGAACGACAAGGACGACAAGAACGACAAGGACGAGAAGAAAGACAAAGACAGGAAGAGCAAGGATTGAGGCGCGCCGGCAGGTAACCTTGACCGGTTAGATTAAAACCGGGATCGCGTTGCCGCTTCCGTGCGGAACGCTACGGTCAAACGGTCGCTCAGGCTGGCCAGCGAAGCCGCACTTCCCGGCCACGATTGCAACGAAGGCGACACGGGACCGCCGGTTTTCATCGCGTCTGGCGGTCCCACCCCCTGGGCCTGCCGCCGGCCTGCCCGCGGGGAAATTCCCGCTTCCCGCGCCTTGTCTGCCCCGCCGTCCTCGCCTAGAACTCGCCCCGACCGCGGGCCAGGAATCGCCCGTCATGGCGCCCGGAGAGGTGGCAGAGTGGTCGATCGCACCGCACTCGAAATGCGGCATAGGTGCAAGCCTATCGGGGGTTCGAATCCCTCCCTCTCCGCCAGCCGCCTTCACGCTTCGCAGGATCGGAAATTCCTCTCTCGCGAAGCAGGATGCCCTCCGAAGCCTTGGCGAGGCAGGACTCAAACGTGCAAATGCTTTGCCAGCCATTTCATCGGCGACGCGGTCGTGCAGCGCCGCCGCCGGCCGAAAGTTAACCTTTGCCCGTTCGGTTCATCTTAACCGACGAGAATTGTTGCCTTGGCACGCCGATCGGCCTAAAAGCCCGCTTTCACCGGAAAGACCGACGATGGCCCATAATTTTGCGATCAACGACAACGTTCATCACCAGCTGCAGGGGCCGCAGGGCCGCTCCGTGGTCAAGGAGCGCGCCATCTATACCATCGTCAGCTGCCTGCCGATCGAGTCGGACGGACGCCCGCGCTACCGCATCAAGAGCAAGACCGAGAACGTCGAACGCGTGGTCACGGAAGAGCAGATCAGCCGGCTCGGCTGATCGCTTCGGCGCCCGCTTTATTAGAATTTCGTCATGTTGCGCGGATCGGCTTGCTATTCTTGTCGTAACGGCGTACACGCCTCGCATTCGAATAATCGATTTGCTTGTTGATCGCGCCGAACCGGCTCTAATTCCCAAGACATCGCTGAAATCGGATCAAGCCCGCGCGAAGGTCGTGCGGGCGCATCGCGCATCTTGGAGAAGTAAAATGACAACCGGAACGGTCAAGTGGTTCAACGCAACAAAGGGCTTTGGCTTCATTGCCCCTGACGATGGCGGCAACGACGTGTTCGTGCACATCAGCGCCGTCGAGCGCGCCGGCATGGGCTCGCTCAACGAAGGCCAGAAGCTTTCCTACGAATCGAAGCTCGACAGCCAGCGCGGCAAGACATCAGCGGAAAACCTCCGCGCCATGTGACGTCGGCCGATCGGGAGATTATCCGCGGATGTACCGGAATCTCCCGCATCGGTGACGCTTGCAGCGACATCGAAACAAAGCTCACCGGCCAAAACCGGCGGGCTTTTTCGTATCCGGCAGAGGAGGGCTACTGCAGCCGGTCGAGCCGCAGCCGCTGCCGTTCGTCTGTCAGCCGCCACGCCGTCAGGTAAGACACCGCCAGGGTGGACAATCCGCTGCCGCCGGACAACAGGAACATCAGCAGGATCTGATATTTCACGGCCTCGATTGGATCGAGGCCCGCCAGAATCTGTCCGGTCATGATGCCGGGCAGGGTGACGATCCCCGCCGCCGACATCTGATTGATGATGGGCAGCAGCCCGCGGCGGATCGCCTCCCGCACCAATGGCGCGATCGCCTCGCGATAGCTGGCGCCAAGACAGAGCCGTGCCTCGATTGCAGGCCGCTCGCGCTTGACCGATCCCAAGAGGCTGTCGAGCGACAGGCTGGCGGAGTTCAGGACGTTCCCCAAAATGATGCCGGCGAGCGGGATCGCGTAATGCGGATTGAACCACGGGTCGGGGCGGATCGCGGTGGTCAGCGCGAGGACCGCGGTGACGAAGGTGGCAAAACCGACGCTGATCGCGCCGATGACGAAATTCGCGCTTCCCTTGAAGCGGCGCTCCGGCCTGGCGGCGACCTCGCGCGCCGCGACCAGCACCATCACCAGGACGAGCAGCAGCGTTGCCGCCGGATTGTTCAGGGAAAAGATGAATTTCAGCACGTAGCCGATGGCGACCAGCTGCACCACCATTCGCGCGGCGGCAATGGCGAGCTGCCAATGCAGGCGGATCTTGAGCAGGATCGAAAGCACCGCATCGAGAACGATCAGCGAGGCCGCGGTGGCGATGTCGAACGGTGTCAGCAGGATCGGGGTCATGTCGTCTCCAGCCGTCCCGCGACCATGCGATAGTGCCGCCCGCCCAGTCGCGCCGCCTGGTTCGGATCGTGGGTCACCAAGAGGATCGATGTCCCGCCGGCCATTCGTTCCCGGAGCAGGGCCTCGAGCTGCGCGACCGATACCTCATCGAGCGGACCGGTCGGCTCGTCCAGCAGCAACACCGGCGGGTCCGGCAGCAGCGCCCGGATCAGCGACAGCCGCTGCTTCTCGCCGGTCGACAATTGTCCGACTGGAGCGTCCAGAAGATCGCCGCGAAGGCCGAGCCGGCTTGCCAGGGCCGCCAGGTCGCTTCGCTCGCGGTGCGGGAAATGGTCGATGACCTTGTCGGTCCACCAGCCGGACTCCGCCGACACATAGGTGACGCGCCTTCGCCATTCGGGCGCGGGCATCGAGCCGCGTTCCCGCTCTTCCAGCCAGGCCTCGCCCTCATTGGGGTCGAGATCGGCGATCATGCGGAGAAACAGGCTCTTGCCCGATCCCGATGCGCCGGTGATCGCAGCGCATGCGCCCCTTGCGAGCTCGAGCTCGAACGGGCCGGCGAACTGGCTGCGTAGTTGTTTGATGGTTAGCTGCATCCTGCCCACCAATATCACCGGGCGACCGCAGGCGCGGCCCTTGCCCCCTATTGCGCCTTGTCGTGCGCGGCGATGCCGGTCGCCTTGTAATCATAGGTCGGATAAAACTCGGTGTGGTAGCTGCCCCAGGCGGTATTCTCGAAGATGCGGTTGACCTCGCGCAGCCGCGAGGCCGGAAGCCGCAGCGTGACGACCTGTCCGATCCCCATCATCACATACCAGCTGACGACTTCGACGCCGGCGGGCGGGAACGCCTTGTAGTAGCCCTGCTTGTCGAGCTGGGCGTTGAGCTCGCTTAGGGGGCGCGACTGGTCGTGCTTCAGGAATATCGTGATCATGACGGCATTGTCGGCCGTCGGCGCCGCGTTTTCGGCCGGCGCCGCCGCGGTCTGCGCGCCGGCGCCCGGGTCGAACGCCAAAATACCGGCCAGCGTCAGCATGGCCATCAATGACCTCTTTGCCAGATCCATCGTAACCTCCCTTTCCGTCGGTTGATCATCTTCGCAGCATCGGCGACGCAGCTTTCCTGGCGTCACGCCGAAATCAGGATTTTAACATCGCGGCAGGATATTGCGTACAATGCCCGCCGGAGAAGCCTATCATGGCGACCACGCAATTCAGAATAGCGCTTCCGCTGCTGCTCACTCTCACCGCGGGGTTTGTCGATACCGCGGGATTCCTGGCGCTGCAGGGGCTGTTCACGGCGCACGTCACCGGCAACTTCGTGACGCTCGGCGCCGCGCTGGTGTTCGGCACCTCGGGCGTGGTCGCGAAACTGCTGGCGCTTCCGGTGTTCTGCATGGTGGTGATCGCAACGCGGCTGATGAGTTCGGCGCTGCCGAGCGGAAAGCTTCCTGCGCTGGAGGCTCTTCTGGGCCTGAAAGTCCTGTTGCTGGCCGCGGGCGCGGCGCTCGCAATCCATTTCGGCCCGTTCGGCAATGGCGATGCGTGGCAGGCGGTCGCAACCGGCATGGTGCTGGTGGCGGCGATGGCGATCCAGAACGCGGCGCACCGCATTCATCTCGGCAGCGCGCCGCCCTCGACGCTGATGACCGGCACCACGACGCAGATCATGATCGATCTGGCCGACATGCTGCGGGCCTCGCAGCCGGAGAATGCCGCTTCTCCACGGCCGCGGTTGCTGGGGATGTCGGTCAACATCGCCGTCTTCGCGGCGGGCTGCGCCGCGGCCGCCCTGCTTTACGCCCGCGTCGGCGTCTGGTGCTTTGTCGTGCCGCCGCTGCTCGGCATCGGCTCGCTGGCCATGCGTTGCGCCGGCGGCGGCAAAGAGGATCAATGAGCGCCGAACTCGCCAGATGTGAAGCAACTCACATCCCGGCGGTCGCTTCGGGGCTATTCATGGGCCGGGGTTCAGACCCAAGGACGGTCCCAATGAAGACGCGGCGGATGGCCTATTGGTGGTTCAGGTTCGTCATCTCCGGGCGATTCCTGGAAAAGTTTCTCAACCCGCGGTCGGCGAAATAGAGCTGAGCGGCCCGCCGCGCATCGCGAGGAAAACCGGCAGCCACTTTTTCCGGCTCATGTGCCAGAGCGTTTTCGAGCGAAGCCTGCCCTCGGGCTTGACCCGAGGGTGGTCACCGGTTCGCGTGAAGAAAACGCGTCAAAACAAGAATCTGGAGCCCCGTTTCGATTCCATCGAAACGGAAAAGGCTCTAGGCGCGCGTTTTCTCGGGCTGGCCCATCAGCTTCTTGCAAAAGGCGGCGCCGCCGCTGACGGCATCGCGCCCCTTCCATGCCATATAGGTCAGGCGCCCGGCCAGGGATTGGTGGCCGCGCAGCCGGCGCGATCCCAACACGTGACCAAGCTTTTCCGGAAAGCGGGCCAGTTCGGCCTGCACCAGCGCGGCGATCGCTTCCATCAGCGCATCGAGCCGCGTGCCCCATTCCGATTGATCGAGCTGGTCGATGCGAACCCTAAGTGCGTATTCGGTGTCGTAGACCTGGGTCAGAAGCTCCTTGGCGACGAGCACGCGGTTGTTCTTCAGCGCGATGCGCAGCGCCAGCCGCCAGTCGTCGATCAGGTCCAGCACCATCGAGACCGCGATGGCATAGGGCGCGGTGGCGATATCGGCGGCGTTCTTGCTCGAAGCGGCCTTGGTGGCGAGGCGGATCAGTTGCCATGGCGTCTTGAGCCGCTTGGCGATCAGCGCCAGCGCGAACGGAACCGCGTCGGCATGATCCTTTCTGAACGCATCCAGCAGCTTCTCGATCTTGTCGACCCGCGCGTCGTCGAACTTCTGGATCGATACCGGCAGCGCCTCGTTGAACTTCGCCAGCGCGTCGCGCGCGCGTAGCACGCACATCATCTTGGTGAGGTCGTCGTATACCGCGCGAGACGCCGTATAGACCGCGAGCTTGGCGCGGGTATCATCGGCGCGATCCGGCGAGTTCAGCGTGCTCTCGAGATATTTGACGACCTTGGTCTGGAACGTGGAGGCCACCTTGCGGGCTTCGCGCTGATTGTCGGCGGTGATCAGCTCGTCGATTTGCTTGATATAGTCGCGCGTCATGGTCGGCAGCAGGTCGCGGCTGATCCATTCCCAGATCGCAAACTGCGAACTGCGCTGGATCCGGCCGGCATTGCCGTACTGGTGCGCGCCGTCGGCAAGCAGCGGCTCCAGCGGCGCGAAGAAATACCGCGACGGATTGGCGACGCGCGTCTGGTTGGAGCCATCCTTGCGGACTTCCGCGCGCAGCTTGGCCAGGATCTCAGCGGAGCCGGGTATTTCGTCGTCGCCCAGTTCCAGCCGTTCGAGTTCGGTCAGAAGGTTGCCGCGCGTCGTCGGCGTCAGCCGCTGCAGAAATTCCCCGATCCGGTCGGCCAGTGTCATGAAACGTCATTTCCGCCATCTGATCCGCTACCCGAGGATCGGCCCATCTTGCGCTGGTATCGTCGCGCAAAAGTCCAAACATCTGACGAACAAAATCCCATTGCCGCAAATTAAGAAGTAAATGCTCCACCCGTGAAACTACGTGGTTCCGCGGTCGCGGGTGGAATTACGGCATGGAGTCCGTGGAACTACGCGAATTTCTGGCAAGCTACGTATTTATAGGGCTTTTTGAGCGGCCCGGCGCGAAGCCTGCGGCAGCGCACACAGGCGTTTCTGTGGGGGATTCCGGCAAAACACCGTAGTCTTACCGGGTAAGAAATTAACTCCCGAAGAGGTTGGGACCGTTAAACAGATTGGATGTCACCGCCAGAAGCCAGTGATACGCAATTTTCCAGGTGGACCGAACACGGCACGTCCACCGACGACGCGAGCGAAATCATCCGGCTGTCCGCCGCGCGCATCAGGGCGATGGAAGAGGCCGGGGCCGAGATCGCCCGCCGGCTCAACGGCCCGTTGACCGCGCTGCTGCTATACATGGGCGAGATCAAGCAAAACAGCCAGCAGCTTGCGCAGGCCGCCGGCAATCGGCTTTACCTGCAGCAGGTGGTCGAGAACGCGCTTGCGCAAACCGAGCGCGTCTGCGCTCTGATCAAGCAGATGGCAGACCCTCAAGAGGGCCTCGCCGGGGCGCCCTGCCGCAAGGCTGCATCTCAGCGCCGGATCGGCCATGCCAGGGAAATTCGCACGCCGGGCGCGATGTTTTCGTCAGAGGCCGGTCAGAGGCCCTTGACCAAGCGCGAGCGCGAGGTCCTCGATCTCATCAGCCAGGGCTTTTCCAACAAGCAAGGCGCCCTGCGGATGCATATCAGCCCCCGGACGTTCGAAAGCCATCGCGCCGAGGCGATGCGCAAGCTGGGCGCGCGAAACACCGCGGACCTGGTCCGTCTGGCGCTCCTGCATCCTGCGGTCTAGATGTGGTCTTTCAGGAGGTTGTCCATCTGGTCTGAACCGAGGAAACTGAGGTTGCGAAGCTTCAATGTTCCAGGGAGAGACCAGATGAACGTCCACAAGAATGCGCCTTTGACGCCCAAAGGTCGAGAGGCGATGGT
>NZ_DATHOP010000157.1:0-23447 GCF_035484855.1 Bradyrhizobium sp. | reverse complement strand
CGCGAACCCGAGCTTCCAAGTCAACATAGCTGAAAAGCGAGCCGGACCTTTCGTCACTTCCTCGCATCGCGTCCCCCAGATCAATCCTGATCCTAGAGAATCACGATCCGAAACGCTTCGCCACCACTTCTTCAACAGCCTGCTAATGCACGCTAGCGCCAGAACCATCGGAGCAAGCACCAATTTAACCGAGTCGGTCATCTGGGTTCTTGATCCGGTGGCGTGGAATCGAACCGCCCTCAGTGATGTCTCCTATAGTGGTGGCGCACTTTCTACGGCCGATGAGGATATAAAGAGCTATGCGCCGCGCGCAGCGACTATGAAGGTGCATCCGGTGGCGCTTTATGGCGCACATAACAGCCCAAGAATTGTTGCGCAACAAGGCGTGTTCACAATCTTTGGGACTGGGCAGGCGCCAATGGAAGAGCTGGTAGGCTCCGGCACGTTTCCCCAGACGGCTCTCACTAAGATCGTAGTAGCTCCATCGCGGATTCGGCGCATTCGCAAATCACTGCTGAATCAGGGCGTCACCGAAGCAGTTGTATTTCCGGACTTGGAGGGCCTCGCTCTGGAGACTAAGCGACATTTCGGCTTCGAGGGTTAGTATGGCCAGAGCAATCACACGCTTCAAAGTATCGAGCTTCGATCCTAAGACCTTATCTTGGTGGCGCGCTCGCAAAAACAAGATTGATATGGACCCACCATACCAGCGTCGCGGCCATCTTTGGTCGGACGCCGACAAGGCGTATTTAATTGACTCGATCATAAATGGATTTGACGTGCCGAAGGTGTACGTCGCAGATTTTACGATCCTGAATACTGATCTAAATCGCAAGCGGCTCCCCTATGCGATCATCGATGGAAAGCAGCGGTTTGAAGCAATTTTTGATTTCTTCGAAGGAAGGGTTGTCCTCAACGAGGATTTTATTTTCTTGGAGAATCCAAGCTTGAAACTCGGAGGACTTGGATATTACGACCTAACCCAAAAACACGGAGAGATAGCCGAATTATTCGATACCTACAATTTGTCCGTGATGAGCGTCACGACCAACAGCAAAACGCTAATAAACGAACTCTTCATTCGACTAAATCGAAGCAAACCATTAACTGGCGCAGAAATACGAAATGCTATGGCCGGCCCAGCACCAGAGGTTACGCGGCAAATGGCCAAGCATCAATTCTTCACCGATTACGTAGCGTTTCAAGTCCAGCGAGGCCAAGACTTGAACGCCGCAATGAAGTTGCTTTTGTTCGAATTCGCCGGAAAGCCACAAGAAACGAAGAAAAGCACCTTGGATGCATTCGTTAAGGCTGCTGCCAAGCAACGATCCAAATTGGAAGTATCAGCGCGTCGCGCGTACGTAGCACTAGACGATCTAACGAATGTTTTTCTCCCGAGAGATAGGCTACTGGCATCATCGGGCTTGTTGCCAGTTTATTACTGGTTCATTCAGAGCTTGAAGTCGCGCCAATATCCTTTAGTTCGCGATTTTCTCGTGCAATTTGAAGAGGCGCGAAGAGCGAACCGTCAAAAGGCCGAGTTGGACGGGCTTACTAGAGCAGTTGACCGTAAGCTACTTGAGTATGATCAACTCAATAGGAACACTAACGACCTGACGAGCCATATTCGTCGGATAGAGATTCTTCAAGAACGATTTGCAAGGTTCAAGCATTAACCGACGTTAGAAAAGTCCGTGGCCCTAGGTATCGATGGCGCAACTGCCATCGTCATCTTGGGGGGTCGGGATTGGTAGGCTACGCCTCGCTAACTCACCCTACAGTCGCGCTCGCGCGTTGGAGCTCGTAGGATGGGTTGAGCCCTTGCGAACCCATCATCCGCCGCGATTGTCACGATGGGTTTCGCTTCCGCCTTCGCTCGTTGAGCTTCGGCGGACGAAGTCGCCCACCCTACGAGCTAACATGAGGTACCCCCATGCCCTCCATCAAGCACTTCGCCCCGCCGCCAGGCATCAAGTCCCCACCCCTTTCCTTCGCCACCCGAACCGGCGACCTGCTGTTCATCTCGGGCATTCCCGGCTTTGACGAGAACGGCAAGCTGCCGGACAGTTTCGAGGCGCAGTTCGGTTTTGTCGTGCGCAACATCAAGCGCGTGCTGGACGAGGCGGGGGCGACGTTCCGCAATCTCGTCAAGGTCAACGTGCTGCTGACGCGCGCGGCCGATGTCGGGCCGATGAACGCGTTGTACGCGGGGGCTTTCGGGCCGCCGCCCTACCCCGCCCGCACCACCTGCGTGGTGCAGGCGCTGCCGAACCCCGCGATGCTGATCGAGATCGAATGCGTCGCCTCGCTGGCGGGGAAGTGAGTGGTTCGGGCGCACGCTTGGAAAAACTCCCCGACCAGCTTCAGGAAAATCTGCGACTGGTGTTCGTCGGCACCGCCGCCAGCCAGCGCTCCGCGGACCTCGGCCACTACTACGCCCATCCCGGCAATCGCTTCTGGCGGACGATCCACGAGGTCGGCATCACGCCGCGCCGCTACGAGCCGCATGAATTCCCGGCGCTGCTGAAACTCGGCATCGGCTTCACCGATCTTTGCAAGCTCGGCGCGGGAATGGACCGTCTGGCGCTAGCCTTCCCCGTCGATATCGAGGCGTTCCGGGAAAAGATGCGGCGCTATCGGCCGCAGACCATCGCCTTCACCAGCAAGAAAGCGGCGAGCCTTTTCTATCGACGGCCGACCAAAGCGGTCGCGCTGGGCCGGCAACCGCCGCTGAAGGATTTTCCAGTCGTATTCGTGCTGGCCTCGCCGTCCGGCGCCGCGTCGGGCCACTGGTCGGTGCAGCCATGGCAGGAACTGGCGGATTGGATCGGCCGGTAGGTGGGTAGCGAGCGTAACCCACCATCTACTTTCTCGTGCACGGCTCGCAATGGTGGGTTACGCCTTCCGCCTTCGCTCGTTTGTGCCACGGCGGATGGGGTCGGCTAACTAACCCACCCTACGATTCTCCGAAAATCTACTTGTTCTCGATCTTCGTGATCGTCTTCTTGCCGTCGACTTCGCTGACGGAAAACGTCACCCTGTCGCCGGCGTGCAATTTCTCCAGCGCGTCTGCCGGCGCCTTGTATGTTTGTTCGATGGCGCCGCCGCCAGCGGCGCCGACGGTACCGCTTTGCGGCTGCTGAATGCCGATGGTGCCACTGAGCCGGTCGATGGTGACGATCGTTCCCGTCAGCGGCTGCTGGGCCAATGCCAGCGCGGGGATAGCCGCGAGCGTGGCGCCAGCCAAAACAATCCTGAGCAGTTTCATGGAAACCTCCCGGTTTTCGAATCCTCGGCGATAAGCCCGCGCCGGCGAATTGGTTCCGCAGGCCGGTGCCTCAGGCATCGAAAGCGCGGCGAGGTTCCCACTACTTCAGCGTGATCGCCAGCCCGCTCAAATCCGCGTTCGCCATCAGCCCGACCTGCTGTCCCGACAGTTCCAGCACCGCGCCCTTCTGGTTGGTCAGCACGATCGCGCGCGCACCGCCGCCGACCGCCAGCCCCGCGCCGGCAGCACCATAGACACCGGCGACGTCGGACGGACGGTTGATGTTGCTGACGCGCCCGCGCAGCACCGTCTTCGATCCGCCGAACACCAGGCCGTAGTCGAGCCCGCCGGCCGACAATCCGTAACTCCGCCCGCGAAAGGTCAGCGTGCCGCCGCCGCCGGAGCCGCCGATGATCCAGCCCGCCTTGTAGATCGTCAGCGACACAAAACCTTCGTCGGCTTGCGCAGCGGAGGACAGCGTGACGCCGGCGAACGCCGTCAGCGCGAGCAGCGCAGCGCGAAGGGCGGATGATTTCTTCATGGGTGGGTTTCCTCGGGTTTTGTGAGCAGGCGCAGCGCGGCGGATTGAGTCGCGCCTTGTGATTGTAGCCTACGGGCCGGATGCGCAAAGACCGTATTCGCAGAATGGACGCGCTTCCGCGCGCAATCCGGGTGGCTGTCTCGACAACTGGCTTCATCGGCACTTCCCGAGCCAGGCATATGGCACGGCCGCGAAACGCGGACTTAGCAACCCTAGCCCGGATCGACCAACGGGTCGCGGGCTGCATCGCCACGTCACTCCGTCGGCGCAAGATTGACGAATTCGATGATCGTTCCTAGGCTGAAGCACGTCGGCCCCACGGGATCGCGAAGGGGTGTCGGCACGTCGCAGGGGGCAGCATGGCACGTCATCACTCTTCTTTTGCGGCGGTCATCGGCGCTTGTCTGTGCGTTGCGCTCGGTGTGGCCGGCGCTCAGGCGGCGGGCCTTGGCGGCTCCTGGTCCGGTCAGGTTGCGCAAAGCAATCCGCCCGCGACCTACCCGGTCGAAATGCAGCTCTCCGGCGAGAGCGGCAGAATCGATTATGCCTCGCTTGGCTGCGGCGGCACGCTCGAGTTTCTTCGCACCGACGGCACCAGCCATTGGTATCGGGAGCACATTTCCTACGGCAAGGACAAATGCATCGATGCGGGCGTCATCGAAATGCGGACCCATCCGGCACCAGACAACGCATCGCTGGATTGGACATGGAGCGGCGGCGGCGTTTCGGTCCGGGGCGTGCTTCGCAGCGGCGGCGCGGGCCGCAAATGAGCGCCGCCTGCGGATGAGCGCGATGCGACCCGCGCGGCGACGCCTGCGCCTTTGAACCTTCACGCGGTTTGCAAACACTCAACGCATGGCCGGAAACATCAACCGCCGGCGCCATGCCTCACGCAAGTGCGCTTGCGCGGATGGCGAGATATTTTCTTGCAACAGGAGCATCACATCCATGCGTCGTATTTCGATTGTTTGCGCCACTGCCGCCGTCGGCCTCACCGCGCTCGCCGCCGCCAGCCCCGCGCAGGCCGCGTACCATTTGATTCGCTGGCACGGCAACGGTTATTGCCAGGTCTGGGACGAAGGCATTCCGACCAGGCCGTTTCCGGCGGATTATAAAACCGTCAGCGCGCCGGTGCCGACCCTGATCGAGGCGCTCGGCGTCAAGGAAGGGCTGCTGCGCAGGGGCATCTGCACGTTCTGAAGATCGATCGGAATCGGTAGGGTGGGCAAAGGCGCGCTTGCGCCGTGCCCACCGTTCTGCGCGTGACGCGAAGGATGGTGGGCACGCTACGCTTTGCCCACCCTACGGATTCGGCGCCTTGACACCTGCATGCGTTCGGGATGAGCCTGCCTCGATACGTCAATCGGCGATCTTGCGGCGATGAGTTCATCCCTTCTGACATCCACGGCCATCCTCGCCGCCTTCCTCTGCGTCCTCGCCGCGCCGTCGCACGCCGAAACCCCGGCCACGGCGCCAAAATCGGTCACCGTGATCTCGCCGGTGTTCGGCCAATTGGTGCGCTTTTCCATGCCGGCGAATTTTGTTGCGGCGTCCGAGAAGACCGAAAACAATTTCTATATCCGCGAAGCCGTGCCGCAGGGCGAGACGGTCAATGGCTGGACACAGATGATCACGGTCACCGGCTCCAGGGGGCTCGTGAGCGCCGCCGGTTTCTCGCCGCAGAAACTCGCGGCGGCGATCGGGTTGGGCTTCAAGAAGGCCTGTCCCGAAAGTTTTGCGCTGAAAGATTTCGGGGCTGCCAAATTCGGCGACCGCGACGGCTACATGGCGGTGGCGAGTTGCGGCAAGGTCAATGCGAGCGCCGACGGCCACAGCGAGACCGCCCTGATCATAGCCGTGCAGGGCGCTACCGATGCCTATACCATCCAGTGGGCCGAGCATACGCCGACGCTGAAGGCTCCCGGGGTCAATGAGGCGGTGTGGCGGCAACGGCTGCGCGAACTGATGCCGATCCGCCTTTGCGCAATCGTGCCGGACGAGGCCGCGCCCTATCCGAGCTGCCTGAAGCAGAAATAGCCCGTCGGGTTAATTTGTCGCAGGGCCGCCCCGCCTTCCGGGCAAGATTCCGCTTTACCGAATATTCGGAATATCCTACATGCCGCTCCGTCCCGTCCCACCTGAGGGGCGTTTCGCGATCGTCATCAAACGCGGGAGGGGATGCGGTGGACGCTGACGGTGTCTTGTGACGAAGGCATTGGAGGCGGACGGCCAAGTCGTATGGTCCTGACACCCCGACGCTGGTGTCAAGTCTGCGTTAAGGCACGCAGGCGACGGTGGCAAACAAGCCCGGCGCACCGGGGAGAGTACGAAGCAGCCGTTAAAACCATTGCGCGGGGAATGCCGGGTGAACCGGTGTACTCGTGGTGACTACACTTGCATGCTTTTTTACACTGCATGCGAGGCTGCGGGCGCATCGAACGCCCGGCATTCCCTGCGCCCTCAACGAAGAGGGCGGAAATAAAAGAATACCTCGCGCAAAAAAGCATGCGGCGAGATCGCGAAGCTGTGCCGATCGAACACTACTCGTCATGCCCGGGCTCGACCCGGGCATCCATCCTTCTTCGCAAGAAGATGGATTGCCGGGTCAAGCCCGGCAATGACGACCTCAATTGTCGTCACCCGCGAAAGCGGGTGACCCAGTATTCCAGAGGCAGTAGTGATTGAGCCGAAAAGCCGCGGCGTACTGGGCGGATTCAACCGGTCAAGCCGGGCGATGACACCGAATGTGGCGCGCGGCGCTCACGTTACTCATCGCTTTCGCGGCAACGACGTTGGGAGATACGCGGTTCCCCTACACGCTCCGCACCAGCCGCACTTCCCGGATCAGCGCGTCGCGCGCGGCGGAGAGGGCCTGGAACTCATCGGCGCTGCCGCCGGCGTCGGGATGGGCGGCCTTGGCGGCGCGCTTCCAGGCCTGGTGGATTTCCGGGGCGGACAGCGAGCCGTCGACCGGCAGGCCGAGCAGCTGCCGGTAGCGCTCCTCGGAAGACAGCAGTTTCGGCTGGCTCTCGCGCTTACCGAAGCGCGGATTGACCAGCGCCAGCAGTTCCTCGCGCATGACGCCGAGCCGGCGGCGCGCGGCGACCCGCGTCACCTGGTCCGCATCGTCATCGGCGGCGCTGCGCAGAATCGGCAGCGCCTGCACCGCGGCCTGCCGCAGCAGGCCATCCGGCGCGGCGCTTGCGATATGCGCGGCCACGCGCACGGCTTCGCCATAGTCGGGCGCGCGCGCCGACCAGAGCCGTTCGATCTCGAGTTTCCATTCCGCGAACTGTCTATCCATGGCGCAACATCCGAAGGCGATGAATACGACACAGGGCTAAAGCTTTCCGTTGCCGCTCCCTTCAATTTTGAATTAGCTTGTAGCGAAACGCATAACCAAAAAGGAGACGCCATGCCCCTGCTCCAGAACCATATCGCGGTCGTCACCGGCGCAGCCTCCGGCATCGGGCGGGCGATCGCCGCCGGCTATGCGCGCGAAGGCGCGCAGGTCACCCTGCTGGATGTCGACGGCAAGGGGGCCGAGGCTGCGGCGCAGGAGATCCGCGATGCCGGCGGGCTCGCCGAGAGTTTTGCGCTCGACGTGACCAAGCGCGAGGACTGCATCGCGGTGGCCAAGCGCGTCGCCGATCAGGTCGGACGGGTCTCGATCCTGGTCAACAATGCCGGCATCAACCGCCGCAACGGTTTTACCGCCGATCCCGCCGCCGTCCTGAAGGACTGGCAGGACATCATGGCGATCAACCTCAACGGCGTCTTCAACGTCACGCAGGCGTTCCTCGAGCCGCTGCTGGCGGCCAAGGGGCGCATCGTCAATATCGGCTCGATCCAGTCCTTCCTGCATGTGCGCACGCCGAACTCGCCGGCCTACACCACCTCGAAACACGGCGTGCTCGGCTTCACCCGGGCGCTTGCCGCCGAACTCGGCAAGCACGGCGTCCGCGTCAACGCCATCGGCCCCGGCCTGATCGAGACGCCGCTCAACGCCGCGGTGCGCGCCAACGATCCGGGGCTGGTGAAGATCTTCATGGACCACACCCCGCTCGGCCGCGCCGGCAAGCCCGAAGACATCGTCGGCCCCGCGATCTTCCTGGCGTCGGATCTCGCAAGCTACGTCACCGGAACCATCGTGATGGCGGATGGCGGGTACCGCGCGATTTAGGACCCACATCCCATGTCCAACGCCCCGCATTTCGACATCGACGTGCCCCGCTTCTGGGCCGATCCCTATCCCGATCTCGCCCGGATGCGGAAGGAGGCGCCGATCGCCTTCGTGCCGCAGTTGGGATCGACCGTGTTTACCCGCCGCGACGACATTTTTACGCAGGAGAAACGCACCGACGTATTCTCCTCGCACCAGCCGGCCGGACTGATGAACACGCTGATGGGCCACAACATGATGCGCAAGGACGGCGAGGCGCACATGGCCGAGCGCGCGGCGATGTTCCCGTCGGTGTCGCCGCGCACGGTGCGCGACACCTGGCTGAAACAGTTTCGGGCCCATGCCGAGCGCATCCTCGACGAGCTTGCGCCCGCCGGCCGCGCCGATCTGACCAAGGCGTTCGCGCTGCCGCTGTCGGCCGAATGCTTAAAAGACATCACCGGGCTGACCAACATGCGCTTCCAGGACATGGACGCCTGGTCGCAGGCGATGATCGACGGCATCGCCAACTATACCGGCAACAAGGAGATCGAGGCGCGCTGTCATGCCGCGACCGCCGGCATCGACGCCGCGATCGACGACATGATCCCGGTAGTGACGAAGCACCCGAACACCTCCATCCTCAGCGTGCTGCTCTCGGCCGGCCAGCCGCTGGCCAGCGTGCGCGCCAATGTAAAACTGGCGATCTCCGGCGGGCAGAACGAGCCGCGCGACGCTATCGCAGGCACGATCTGGGCGCTGTTGACGCATCCCGGCCAGCTGGCGCTGGTCCGCGCCGGCAAAGCAAAATGGATCGACGTGTTCGAGGAATATGCGCGCTGGATCGCGCCGATCGGAATGTCGCCGCGGCGGGTGGCAAAACCGTGGTCCTATGGCGGCGTCGATTTCGAGCCGGAGGACCGCATATTCTTCATGTTCGGCTCGGCCAATCGCGACGAGGCCTGCTTTGGTAACCCCGACGATTTCGATATCACCCGCGACACCCAGAAGAGCATCGCCTTCGGTGCCGGCCCGCATTATTGCGCCGGCGCCTTCGCCTCGTGCGCGATGGTCGCCGACGTGGCGCTGCCGGGCATTTTTGCGCGGTTGAAGGGATTGCGGCTCGATCAAAGCGAGCCGGTGCGGATCGGCGGCTGGGCGTTCCGCGGGCTGCTCAATCTGCCGGTGATCTGGGACCCGGGCGATGATTGATGTTGATCAACGCCGTCAGCTCAATTGATGCCGTTATCGAAGCTCTGCTAAGGAAAGCCTTTCTGCCAAGGAAGGCCTTTCTGCTAAGGAAAGCCTTGGCAATCACCGGGAGCGCGCGCGTGGCGGACGAAATTCGGCAGGGACGACAGGGACCGCAGGGCCCGCGCGGCGAGCCGGGGCGAGCCGGACCGCAGGGACATCCCGGACGGCCCGGACTGGAAGGTCCACGCGGCAAGCCGGGACCGCAGGGCAAGATCGGGCCGCAAGGCCCGCGCGGCGAGGCTGGGCCGCAGGGCAAGCCCGGAGCGACCGGCCCACAGGGCCAGCGCGGCGAGCCGGGGCCATCAGGCCAATTGCCGTCGATCGACCAGGTGATGCCGTGGCTGCATCTCGTGTTCGATGCCTATGAAGACTACAAGAAAATGCGCGAGCGCGAGGCCCTCGAGCGCGAAGCCGCCGAGCGCGCCGCGCTGGAAGCGAGCCAGCACGACGACGAGCCCGGCGACGACGATGACGACGACCACAAGAAGAAGAAAAAGCACAAGCACAAGAAGTAGATCGTCACGGAGCCGCGAGATCACACTTCAGGGATGCGGCGCGGCGTTGCGCACCTTGCCGAAATGGCTGGCCAGCCACAGCGCCATGACGGCGGCTCCGGCGAGGCCGGCGGCACATAGCCCCCATGACGGCGGCAAAGCGGGCGGGAAGCACACGTGCAATAGCACCCCGCCGACCGCGAAATTGAACAGACCCCAGATCGCGTTGACCATGGCCGAAGATTCGCCGATGCCGGGCGGCGAAGCGAACGGCGTCTGGAACCGGTTGCCGCAAATGCCCTGCACGATGTGCGGGATGGCATTGGCGAGAAACGCGCCGGCGAAGAACCAGCCGACATAGCTGTACCAGGCCATCATATCTCCTCGGGCACGCACATTTTCATTCGAGCTATAAGACCCGGCCTAGAGCATGATCCGGAAAAGTGGGAACCGGTTTTCCGAAAAGATCATGCTCAAACAAAAAGATAGAGCGGGATGACGATTCGAAGAAAAGTCATCCCGCTCTGGCCGAAGGTTTCACCCGAACCGCAGCCGCGAGCGCTCCCTCGCCTTCTCGGCCTCGATTTCGCGGTCGCGCGCCGGCGCCTGGGTATGCAGCGACGCCAGCAGGCGGCGGGCCGCGGCACTCACCTCGTCGACGGCGCGGTCGAAGGCTTCGGCATTGGCCTGCGACGGCTTGTTGAAGCCCGAAAGCTTGCGCACGAATTGCAGCGCCGAGGCCTGGATCTCATCCTCGGTGGCCGGCGGCTCGAAATTGAACAGCGTCTTGATGTTGCGGCACATCTGTTGTCTCCTTGGTCCGGGCGACCCCTGATCCAAATACTGTATCCCGGCTCATTTTGGCATAGAATGGGCGCCACGTTCACCCCCGTCGCCGCATCCCAACCGCGCGAGTTCCCCGATGTCCCACGTCACCTACAGAATCGTTCAACATGACGGCGGCTGGGCTTATACCGTCGATGGCGTATTTTCCGAGCCGTTTCCGAGCCATGCCGCGGCGCTGGCCGCCGCCCGGCGCGCCGCCGCGGAGCAGCGCGTGCCCGGGCGTACCGAGGCGATCGAATACGAGACCGCCGACGGCAAATGGCACACCGAAACCGCCGCCGGCGGTGACCGTCCCGAGACCGACGTCGAGGACACGCCATAGCAGCATCGCCTCGCGGCGCGGCGCGTGATAGGTTGCGGCCAAAGCGGCAACCTAGCTGCCGTCGGGGAAACGCCATCCATGAAATATCCGCGCGCAGCACTGTTGGCTATTTTTGCAATGACCTCGTTTCCCGCTCTGGCGGCGGACTACCCGGCACCGAAGCAGGGCGACTGGATCGCCAACGACTTCAAATTCCACACCGGCGAGACCATGCCGGGCTTACGGATGCATTACACCACCATCGGCCAGCCTTCAGGCCAGCCGGTGCTGGTGCTGCACGGCTCCGGCGGATCGGCGGCGACCATGCTGACGCCGACCTTTGCCGGCGAGCTGTTCGGTCCGGGCCAGCCGCTCGATGCCACCAAATATTACATCATTATTCCCGACAGCGTCGGCCACGGCCAATCGTCAAAACCGTCCGACGGCATGAAGACGGCGTTTCCGAAATACGACTATGAAGACATGGTGGAAGCGCAGTACCGCCTGGTCACCGAAGGGCTCGGCATCAAGCACCTGCGGCTGGTGATCGGCAATTCGATGGGCGGCATGCACACCTGGGTCTGGGGCGTGAAGTATCCGCAATTCATGGACGTGCTGGTGCCGATGGCGTCGCAGCCGACCGAGATGGCGGCGCGCAACTGGATACTGCGGCGGATGATGATTGAGACCATCCGCAACGATCCCGATTACCAGGGCGGCAATTACACCGCGCCGCCGCGGATGATGAAATACGCCATCGCGGCCTATCGTTTCGCAAGCGCCGGCGGCACGCTCGGCTACCAGACGCTGGCGCCGACATCCGCGAAGGCCGACAAGATGGTCGACGAGCAGCTCGCGCTGCCGATCGCGGCGGATGCCAACGACTACATCTATCAATGGGAAGCCTCGCACGACTACAATCCGTCGCCCGGCCTGGAAAAGATCACGGCCACGACGCTCGCGATCAATGCCGCCGATGATGAGCGCAATCCGCCGGAAACCGGCGTCACCGACGCCGCGATCAAGCGCATCAAGAACGGCAAGCTCTATCTGATCCCGGCCAGCACCGAGACGCGCGGCCATCTCACCACCGGGAACGCCAAATTCTACAAGCAGCAGCTGCAGGAATTGCTGGCGATGGCGCCGCAGCACGCGATGTGAAACGGCGATCGCAGCGACCGCAATCGATTGGCCTTGTCAGAAATGCAAATCGTTGCCGGCCTGTAACCGATCGTTGATCGCTCTTGTGGCTGCGGCGCTGGTTATTTGTCCGGTCAGCACCACACGGGCTGACAAGGCGTCGTCGCCATAGGAGGCAGTGACTTCACCCATTTGCGGGTTGAACAGGAACACTTCCTTCGGAATCAGCGAAAATGCCTGCCGATCTCCTGCCTGATCGCTTCGCCAACATTCGCGCCGCGATGCGCTGGATTCTCGCCGCGTTCTATGCTGCGGCGGGAATCGCGCATCTCTGGGCGCCGGACAAGCTGCTCGCGATCACGCCCTCATGGGTGCCGTTCGCGCCGCAGGTCATCTTCATCACCGGGCTGTGCGAACTCGTGGGCGCCGCCGCATTGCTGACGCGGCCACTGCGCTGGTGGGCCGGCGTCGCGCTGGCGGCCTACGCGGTCTGCGTCTGGCCGGCGAATTTCAAGCATGCAATCGAGGGCATCGAGCTGCCTTACATCGCCAACAGCTGGCTCTATCACGGGCCCCGCCTCGCGTTTCAGCCGGTGCTGGCCTGGTGGGCGCTCTACTGCGCCGGGGTGATCGACTGGCCGTGGCGGACCCGCCGATAAAGGATGGCCGCGACGGCGCCCCGATGATATCGTTGTCCCGACGCATTGTTAGGGAGACAGCCCTTGTCCGATCTCGCCGCCAGCGACCTCAAGACGATCTACCCAGAGCCTTCGCCGCGCGTGATCGCCAAGGCGCGCCCCGAGATCGACGCGCACGCGAAAAAATTCATCGCGATGTCGCCGTTCTGCGTGCTCGCCACCTCCGGCTCCGACGGCAGCGTCGACGCCTCGCCGCGCGGCGGCAATCCCGGTTTTGTCCATGTCACAGGCCCGAACCAGCTCCTGATGCCGGATCGCTCGGGCAACAACCGGATCGACAGTTTCCGCAACATCGTCGAGGGAAGCGGCTTTGTGCAACTGATCTTCTTCGTGCCCGGCATCGACGAGACGCTGCGCGTCGGCGGCAGTGGCAAACTATCGGTAGAGCCTGCTCTGTTGGCCGCGACGGAAGAGTTCGGCAAGCTGCCGCGCGCGGTACTCAGCATCGACGTCAAGGAAGCCTATTTCCATTGCGGCAAGGCGCTGATGCGCTCAAAGCTGTGGTCGAAGGAGGCGCAGGTTGAGCGTAAGGTAATGCCGAGCATCAGTCAGGTCATCCACGACCAGACCGCTCTTGGCGAACCGGAAAGCCAAGACGTGGTCGAGGCGCGCTACAAGACGCAACTGTAGTTGCTTGCAGCGCGGCGGGAGCGTCTACGACTCGCTCTTGAGTCCGCCGACGTGCTTCTGGGTGTAAAGCTCGAGCCCGATCCGCCCGATCAGATCGAGCTGGGTTTCGAGGAAGTCGATGTGATGCTCTTCGTCCTTCATCAGGCTTTCGAATAAATCGCGTGACACGTAGTCCTTGACGCTGTGGCAGTGGGTTGCGGCTTCCTGGTAAAGATTGCGGGCGCTGATCTCGGCCGCCAGATCGCACTCGATGATTTCCTTCACGTTCTGGCCGATCCGCAAGGGATCGAGCACCTGCATATTGGGAAATCCGTCGAGAAAAATGATGCGATCGGTGAAACGATCGGCGTGTTCCATCTCCTCGATGGATTCCTTGCGCCAGGTCTTGGCCATCTCCAAGAGGCCCCAGTTGCTCAAGAGCCGATAATGCAGCCAATACTGGTTGATGGCGGTAAGCTCGTGGCGCAATCCCTTGTTGAGATAGTCGATGACCTTTGCGTCGCCCTGCATGGTGCACTCTCTCTGCCGGAGCCTTGGCTGGCCCTTGGTTGGTTTATCGGGTCATTGCTCTAGCGCATGATCCGCCAAAGTGTAAGCAAATTGCGATCAGGCAGTTGCCGACAGCCGACGCCGAAGGCTTCGGACAGATGCTATTTTTCGGGATTTCAGGCGACGGCTTCCTGCACGGAGGCGCCATCGGCGTGCCGATGCACCACCTGGCTGTGCGGGCAGCCAACGCTGCAGGCCTCGGCGCAGGCGCCTAACGCCTCCTCGATGATGGTCTTGATGGTGCGTGCGCAGCGGCCGCACTCGGCGCCGCAGCCGAGGCAGCCGTAGATCTGCTTGGCATTGCGGGGAAGATCTTCCGCTGACTCCACGGCGCTGCGGACATCGTGGTCGCTGAGGACGTTACAGGAACAGACAATCATAAAAGCGGCAGGCCCATGGGTGATGCTGAGCCCTTCGATATTGAAGAGGGTGGCCGGATGCAAAAGGAAAAACGGCGTTTTGAAGTGATTCCAAAGTTATGCGCGGGGCAGTTTGGGATGAATCTAAATTAATCCAGTTGCGGTACGTCGAAAGCCGGCCGGCTTTGGGAAAACGAAGCGGATTAACTCTTTCGTTACAGGTAATTGTGCGTTGCACAAATCACTTTGAGTTGTCCCCTCCTTGGCCAAAAGATGGCGCCGCCGTTCATTGATCATTCAACTGAAATATGGAACTTCTTTCAGGAAAGGCTGCTTATCCGCAGTCTTCTTCAATTCAGAAAGGTGGATGCCATGAGAAAGACTTTGGTGGCCCTTGCCGCTGTCGCCACGCTGGCCATTTCGGCCGCGCAGCCTGCCCATGCCCAGCGCGGGCTCGGCGCTGCTGTTGCAGGCGGAATTATTGGCGGCGCTATCGTCGGCGGCGCGATTGCGGCCACCACTCCGTATCCGTACGGATATGCTCCCGGCTACTATTATGGACCGCCGGCCTATCCGGCCGCCGCTCCCGGCTGTTGGCAGGGCCAACGCTTCTGGGATGGTTATGCCTGGCGGGTTCGCCGCGTTTGGGTTTGTCAGTAACTTCCGTTCATCTTGCTTGAGACAGGGGTTTTCTCGAAACCTCCGGCTCTCAAAACCTGATCTGGTGTCGGCCTGAAACGCGCTTTTCGGGCCGATATTTTTTGGGCAGCATTATCGGGTAGCCGCGATTGAGCGCAGCACAGCTTCGCTCGGCCAGCAATCCACCTTCAGCCCCGCCGATTTCTGGTAGGCGCCGAGCGCTGCGCGGGTTTTCATGCCGGCCTTGCCGTCGATCTTGTCGGAATACAGGCCAATGCGCGTGAGGTGACGCTGCATGGCCTCGACGTCGGCGGTACGCAACTGGGTCGATGCCGACCACGGCGTCGCAAACGCAACCGGGCTCACCATCCGGTCCGACAAGTGACCGACAAACAGCACATAGAGATCGGAGAAGTTGTATTCCTTGATCACGAAATAATTCTTCGTGGCGAGGAACGCCGGGCCGTAAATGCCCTCCGGCTGCAGTAGGGATGCCGGCTGCGCCTGCTCGGCATCGCCCAGGCGTTGCCCGCGCACCGGCACAAAACCGTCGCGCAGCCATTCACCCAGCGGCTTCGTAACCTCGGGCACACCGATGGTACAATCGACATTCGAGGGCGGTCGCACCTCGTAAGCCCAGCGTACGCCCGGCTGCCACCCTTTGTTCACGAGCTGCTGCGCGGCGGAGGCGAGCGCATCCGGCACCGAGTGCCAGATGTCCTTGCGGCCATCGCCGTCGAAATCAACGGCGTGCTTGTAGAACTCCGACGGCAGGAATTGCGTCAGCCCCGTTGCACCTGCCCACGACGCGCGCATATCCTTGCGCGTCACCTCGCCGTCATTGAGCAGCTTCAGCGCCAGGATGAACTCGTTGCGATAGGTATCCTTGCGCCGGCCGACATAGGCCTGCGTCGCCAGCACGCGCAGCCCGTCGTAAGGCAGCGTGTAGCGGCCGAAATCGGTCTCGCGGCCCCAGATCGCGAGCACGACGGTGGCGGGCACGCCGAATTGCGCCTCGATGCGATCGAGCGCGGCGCGATGTTTCGCCAGCAGCCGCTGCCCCTCCTCGGCAAGCCGCGCGATGCTCGCTTCCTTCAGATAGTCGGCCGGCACCTGCACGAACTCGGCCTGCGCGGGCGCGCCGGTCGCCGGCCGCCCGGGCAGGATCAGGTCGGGTAGTTTGTAGTCGGGCTCAAGAGCGCGCGTTTCGCGATCGAAGGTTTCGCGCGACACACCTTGCGCCTGCGCCTCCGGCCAAAGCGAAGCGATGAATTGTATAAAGGCGGCGTCGGGCGCCGCGCGCGCGGGGGAGCTTGCCATTGCCAGTATAAATACCGTCATTGCGAGGAGCGTCAGCTCCGAAGCAATCCAGACTATTCTTGCAGTAGGCAAGTTCCTGGATTGATTCGCTTGCGCTCGCAATGACAAGGCGGTCACCTTGTCAGCTTCTTGTATTTCACGCGGTGAGGCATGACGGAATCCTGCCCCAACCTGCGCATCTTGTCTTTTTCATAATCCTGGAAATTGCCCTCAAACCATTCCACGTGGCTGTCGCCTTCGAAGGCCAGCATGTGGGTTGCGATGCGGTCGAGGAACCAGCGGTCGTGGCTGATGATCACGGCGCAACCGGCAAAATCCTCCAGCGCCTCTTCGAGCGCGCGCAAGGTGTCGACATCGAGATCGTTGGTCGGCTCGTCGAGCAGAAGCACATTGGCGCCGGATCTCAGCATCTTGGCCAGATGCACGCGGTTGCGCTCGCCGCCCGACAGCGCGCCTACTTTCTTCTGCTGGTCGGCGCCTTTGAAATTGAATGCCGAACAATAGCCGCGCGAATTGACTTCGCGCTTGCCAAGAAGAATGAGTTCGTTTCCGCCGGAAATCTCTTCCCAGACTGTCTTCTTTCCATCGAGACTGTCGCGCGACTGGTCGACATAGCCCAGATGTACACTCTCGCCGACGGTAATGGTGCCGCTGTCCGGCTTCTCCTGACCGGTAATCATCCGGAAAAGAGTGGTCTTGCCCGCGCCGTTCGCTCCGATCACGCCGACGATGCCACCGGGCGGCAGCTTGAAGGTGAGGTTGTCGATCAGAAGGCGATCGCCATATCCCTTGGCGAGGCTCTCGAAATCGACCACGTTTTGACCAAGCCGCTCGGCCACGGGGATGATGATCTGCGCGGTCTGGACCTGCTTCTCGCCGGCCTTTTTCAAAAGTTCTTCGTAGCGCTGATAGCGCGCCTTGGACTTGGCCTGACGCGCCTTCGGCGAGGCCGCGATCCATTCCTGCTCGCGGGCAAGCGTGCGCTGGTGCGCCACTTCCTCGCGGCCCTCCTGCTCCAGCCGTTTCTGTTTTTGTACCAGCCAGGAGGAGTAGTTGCCCTCGTAGGGAATGCCCCGGCCGCGATCGAGTTCAAGAATCCATCCCGTCACATTGTCGAGGAAGTAGCGATCGTGGGTGACAATCAGGATAGCGCCGGGATAGTCGCGCAAGTGGCCTTCCAGCCATGACACCGATTCGGCGTCGAGATGGTTGGTTGGCTCGTCCAGCAGTAACAGCTCCGGCTGATCAAGCAGCAACCGGCACAGCGCGACGCGGCGGCGCTCGCCGCCCGACAGCATGGTCACGTCGGCGTCGTCGGCCGGACAGCGCAGCGCGTCCATCGCCTGATCGACCTTGCTGTCGAGGTCCCAAAGCCCGGCAGCCTCGATCTCGTCCTGAAGCCTGGTCATTTCCTCCACAGTCTCATCGGAATAGTTGACCGCCAGCTCATTGTAGCGGTCGAGGATCGCCTTCTGCTTGGCAACGCCCATCATGACGTTTTCGCGCGCCGTCTTCTTCGGATCGAGCTGCGGTTCCTGCTCGAGGTAACCGACCCGCGCGCCTTCCGCGACCCAGGCCTCGCCGGTATATTCCTTGTCGAGCCCGGCCATGATCCGCAGTAGCGTCGACTTCCCCGAGCCGTTGACGCCGAGCACACCAATTTTGGCGTCGGGATAGAAAGACAGGTGGATATTGTCGAGCACCTTCCGGTTGGGCGGATAGGTCTTGGACAGGCCTTGCATGAAATAGACGAACTGGCGGGCCATCGCGATCCCTGGAAACGAGTGGTATTTTTTGAGATTTTTGCCGGGCTGATGTAGCGGCGCGAGCCGCAAAGGGCAACCGCATGGATAGCGTTTTCTGTTTATTCACCACTATCGGCACGAATAGGGACAATTGAAACCTAGTTTTAATAATTAGCGTCCGAAACTGCCTGTCAGCGCCGAAAAGAGCGCGTCCCACGCGACGGAAGTCGCCGGAAAAAGACAGGATTCGTCATGGCGACCATTGTTTCGGACTCCCTGCCCGCCCCGACCCGCGTGAGCGGCGACCAGCCGGGTCACTTCGCCGAATTCCGCGCCTTTTGGCGCCAGTTCTTCGCCCGCGCCTTCGATCCCTATCGCCCCGAGCTTCATTATATGCGAGGACCAGGCCCTGCCTGCCGCGCCAAGCAGGCAGCCAAGGCGCAAGCGCGCCCCAACTGACGCCGTCTGGCCGCCAACGCTGCACTTGCCCCTAACTGCCCCTAACTTTTGATCGCCCGCGCGCTTGCGCAAGCAAGCACGGCGCGCAACGATGGCGCGCCTATTCGAGGACGGCGCGTTCTTGCTGCCGTCATAATCGCCATGAACGGATATACCCATGACGCGGCTGCGCTGTGCAATTCTCGATGACTATCTAAATCTGGCGCTTTCCGTCGCCGACTGGTCGAAGGTCAAGGACCGCGTCGACATCACCGTTTTCAACCAGCCCTTCGCCTCGCAGGAGGCAGCCGCCAGCGCGCTGAGGGATTTCGAGATCATCTGCGCCATGCGCGAGCGCACGCCGTTCCCACGAGCGATGTTTGCGGATCTACCCAGGCTGAAGCTCTTGATCACCTCCGGTATGCGCAACAATTCGATCGACATGCAGGCCGCCAAGGACCATCAGGTAGTCCTGTGCGGGACGCACTGGCCGCGCGATCCGACGGCGCCGCTGACCATGGGCCTCATCCTGGAACTGACCCGCAATATCGGCCGCGAGAACGCTCGCATGCATGCCGGCGAATTTTTGCAGAAGCATGTCGGTATCGAGATCGAGGGCAAGACGCTCGGTGTCGTCGGGCTCGGCAAGTTGGGGGCCAAGGTTGCGGGGCCCGCGAAGGCCTTCGGAATGAACGTGATCGCCTGGAGCCCGAATTTGACCGCGGAACGGTGCAAGGAGGTCGGCGTCGGTTACGCCACCAGGGAAGAGCTGTTCTCGACCGCCGATATCATCACCATCCATGTGGTCTTGAGCGATCGCTCGCGGGGTCTGGTGGGTGCGGCCGACCTCGCACGCATGAAGCCGACGAGTTATCTGGTCAACACCGCACGTGGTCCGATCGTCGATGAGAACGCGCTGCTTGAAACGCTGAAAGCAGGCAAGATTGCAGGCGCCGCGGTCGACGTCTTCTCGGTCGAGCCGTTGCCGGTGGATCATCCTTTCCGCAAGCTCGACAATCTGGTGCTGACGCCGCATCTTGGCTACGTCACGAAGGAAACCTTCATCGCCCACTACAGCCAGATGGTCGAAGGCATTGACGCATGGTTCAAAGGCGAACCAGTACGAAGGCTGGCGTAAGACCGATTAAAACGGCGCTCATATCCGCAAGCGGCGACGCTGCGGGCGACGGCCGGCAATTGGACGCGCCGTCTAGAAAGAGATCAGGCGGTCTTTGGCGTGAACTTCTTTACGTTGAGCGATAACGTCTGCCCCGGGGCCGGAAATATCAGCTTCCCGTTCGTTCCATCAGAAGACGAGAGCACCAGCTTGCCGAAAATGACGGCATTGCCGACGACGTCGCCGACACCCTGACCGCCCTGCCCGTTGACGTTATATTTGACCTGCGCATCCCGCCCATTGATGGAGAGAATCTGGAAGGATGCGCTTTGCTTGTCTGTGCTGCCGATCCAGCTGCCCACCAGCCTGTTCTGATCCGCGGCCGGTGCGGCGACCTTGTCGAGGACGGCCGCCTGTCTCGCCGTGCCGAATGAAAACTCCAGCGCGGCTTTCTGTCCATCGCGGGTACCGATTGTGACGTTGCCGTATGTGATCAAGTTCTGATCGACGGTGGCGACACCTACTTCCTTGTGCCCGCCGTGCGAATATTCGATCTGCGCCGTACTCCCGTTAATACTCAGGACCTTGAAGTCGATGGCCTGATGATTGTTCGAGAACGAGCCTTTCCAGTCGCCCAGCAAATTGCTCTGGTGATAGAGCTTCTCGTTGACGGGCGAAATTCGACTTGCGCCCTGGATCGCGGCGATTGTGCTCACTGCAGGCTCCGCTTGGGAGCACCAGACAAACCCACCCCGGTGAACGAAAAGTTAACTCTATGTTCGCAATCATGGTTGCGGCAACAAAAAAGGCGCGGTCAAAGCGCGCCTTTTTCTAAAACTTTTTGTCCCGCTAGCGACCTACCGTATGGTCACCGGCGGCGGCAGCTGCGGCACGACGGTCGGCGGCGCGCCGGGCACGCTCGACGGAGGAACCGGCGCGGCTGCATGGGCCTGGGGCAACGGCGCACCGACGCTCGGTCCAGGCACAGGCGCGGCCGATGCGGTGGCGGTCGACCCCGGCGGCGGGCTGCCGGGCCAAACAACCACGCGAGTGCCGACCTTGACGCGATCGAAGAGATCGCTGACGTCCTCATTCAGCATGCCGATGCAGCCCGATGAGACAAACTTGCCGATCGTCGACGGCTGGTTGGTGCCGTGAATGCGATAGACCGTATTGCCCAGATAC
This sequence comes from Bradyrhizobium sp., assembly GCF_035484855.1. GTDB lineage: Bacteria > Pseudomonadota > Alphaproteobacteria > Rhizobiales > Xanthobacteraceae > Bradyrhizobium. Next base: position 2,761 of record NZ_DATHOP010000157.1, on the reverse strand, counting down.
ATGGCGCGCGCACCAAGTGGATTGCCGGGGCCGCCGGCCATGAAGCGCGGCAGATACGGCTGGCGATCGATCATCTCCGGCGGCGGATGCCAATCCGGCCACTCGGCCTTGCGTGAAATCTTTTGCACGCCGGTCCAGGTGAAACCGTCGCGGCCGACGCGGACGCCGTAGCGGATCGCGCGGCCGTTGCCCAACACGTAATAAAGATAGGTATTCGGCGTATCGACGATCAGCGTTCCCGCCGGTTCCTTGGTAACGAAACGAACTTCCTGACGACGCAAGTTCGGCGGCAGGTTGACCGGGGCCGCGTCCGGCTGTTCCTCCGGCGGCAAGGCGGCGACCGCAAGCGGCCGCCCGTCGGCGCCTTGCGGCGGCAGAGCTCCCGGCGGGACCGGTTGCACGGTGCCGGTGACCATGCCGGGCTGCGGACCGACGGCTGCGGGCGGGCGAAGCCCATTCCGGTCATCGTCGGGATAGACGATACCGGAACCCGGAATGCGATTGTCGCCATAGGCCTGCGGTGGGCCGCCGGGCCTGTCTGCATAAATCACCGGCGGTGGATCGCGGCGGCCGTAACGCGGGTCGTCCGGGGACAGGATCGGGCCGGAATAAACCGGCGGTGCACCAGCGGGCCGCCCGTAGCGCGGATCATCCGGAGAGAGGATCGGACCCGAATAGACCGGTGGCGCGCCGGCAGGGCGCCCGTAGCGCGGGTCATCAGGCGAGAGGATTGGGCTGGAATACACCGGCGGCGCCGGGCGGCCATAACGCGGGTCATCGGGCGAAAGGATCGGTCCGGGAGCAGGCAACGCCATCGAACCGGGTCCGTCTGGTTCCTCGTCTTCCAGGATATCGAAATCCGTCGGACGCGGAGCGCGATAGTCGCTCGGATAGCGGCCCGCCGGATAGGGTTGCGGAACAGGCGAATAGACCTGAGCCGGGGGTACCGGATTGCCTTGGGCCCACGCGAGCGAGGTTCCCAGCGCCCCTGCCGCGCAGGCGGCAGAAACAGTGGCACAAATCGTCAGAAAACGTTTGATCATCATCGTACTTGTATAGCCCGTAAGCCAACACCGGATCGTTAACGGCTGATGACGGAAGATAGCGGCGCATTCAAGACAAATCCCGTCGATCTCACGTTGATTTGGCCTCGCAAGATGAACAGGGAACACCGTTTTTCGCGTTTTGGCGTCCATCGCTGGCAAAGCGGCTTTCCAGATTTAACGAGCGTCTGGAGCAGTTTGGGCTATCCTTGACGAGCCTGATTCGCCACCGCCGCTCCCCCGGCTGCGTCGCGAACGCGGCCAGTGAAACCGCGTTCCCGATTGGCTCAAACGCCTTCGCGAAACCCGCGAGGCAGAACCGCGTCAATGCTTCCAGGCTTCCGTTTCCTGTTCGCAGCGATCATGTTGTCGACGTCGCTCCTCGTTTTCGGGCTCGGGGCGACCGCGCTGCTGCGCTCGGCCCATGAGGAATTCGCCAGCAACCCGGCCTGGCGGGCAGCCCCTGAAGTGAAATTCGCCCAGCAGAGCGAAGCGACCATGCCGGTGCTGGCGACGTTGCGGGTCGAAACGCCAGAGCAAAAAACGCCCGAAGATGCAACAGCGCCGGCTGCGAAATTGGAGGCGGAGACGACCACGTCGCCAACAACCGCGGCGGCCCAGCCTGTTGCCATCCGGCCCGAGCAAGCTTTGCCGAGCGAGGTTGCAGGGCCGGAAATACTAACGCCAACGGCACCGAAGCCCGATGTTGCGGTCGCGGATGGCAATCGGCCGGCGAGCGAGGATGAACCTGCATCACAGCAGAGTACATCCGTGGAGAGGGGCGCTCCCGCTGAACAGCCTGGCGAAGGGGCCAGACAAGAACCGGACGAAGCCAGGGTCGCGACGATCGTATCAACCGCGCCTTCGCCTCCCGATGATCCGCCTGTCGCTGCCGCAACGGATCAAAGCGCCGCAGATGCTGCGCCCGCAGCCGCCTCGATCTCGACCGATCCGGCCGCAACGAAAATCGCAACGCTTGGCGGCCCGCCTGTTGACATCGAGACCCTGATTGAAGCCAGCGAAACCCTGAGCAAAGCCAAGGCCGACGCCGCCAAGCCCGATGAAAGTGCGAAGAAGCGCGAGGAGGCCAAGCGCGCGGCAAGGCGTCGCAGGATCGCGGCCGCGCGGGCGCGACTGGCGGCACAGCAGGCGCAACAACTTCAAGCCGGTCCATTCTTCCAGCAGCCGAGGCCGACTGTCCGTGCGCGATAGTTGAAGAAGTCAAGCCGGCCCGGTCGCGACCGGCGGCCCGCCGGGCAGGCCCCATTCGGACCACGAACCGTCGTAAAGCGCCGGATTCTCGACGCCCAGCCGGTAAAGCGCGAGCGTCAACACGGCGGCCGAAACACCGGACCCGCAGCTTGTCACAATAGGCGCGTCGAGCTTGATGCCGGCGTCGGAAAACGCCTCAAGCAATTCGGATAACGGCTTCATCGTGCCGGTGGCCGCATCGAACAGCCTGTTGTAGGGGACGTTGCGGCTGCTCGGGATGTGGCCCGGCCGCAGCCCCGGGCGCGGCTCGGCCACGCGGCCCTCGAAACGGTCGCTTGCGCGCGCATCGATCACCTGCTCGGCCCGACTGTCGAGATTGGCGACCATCTCCTGCATGGTGCGAACACGTTTCGGGTCGAACCTCGCCTTGAATGTTGCGGGCCTTACCGACACGGCGCCATTCCCGGTCGGGCGCCCCTCTGCGATCCATTTTTTCAGGCCGCCGT
>NZ_DATHOP010000156.1:0-3575 GCF_035484855.1 Bradyrhizobium sp. | reverse complement strand
ATTTCGGATCGCGCGCGGTATCGACCATGGATTGGTCGATCTCGAAGAACTTCCAGGTCTCGCCGGGCTGCGACGCGCAGGCCAGCGTGCCGGAGCCGAGCCCAATCACCGCCACGCGGATAGGGCCGCCCTTGCGTTCGCGAATGGCCGTGATTGCCTGCCCGATGCCGCCGTCTTTATGATAGTAGCTGATCGGCTCGGGCCGCCCGGTCACAGGCGTGCCGTCATCGTTGAGGAATTTTTCCGCGCCGTGGATCGTCGTGCCGTGCATCAGCACATGATACTGGCCGTTCGGCGTCACCACGATCTTGTGGACACCGAAAAAGCTGCGCACGGTTTCCACCCGTCCGTCATCGGACGGATAGGCCCGGATCAGCACCAGCGCCACAGCTACGGTTGCAAAAATCTTCCAGCGGTTGGCGTTCAGCCCGAGCGCCAGCAAGGCCGAGAGCACGCCGACCGCGCCAATCACATAGACCCGGTTGTCGTCGAGAAAGTTCATGATCCTGCCCTCCGAGTAGGAGGGCGCGATCAGGGCGACCGCGAGTGCGGCGAGAAACGGCCAGTACCAGGCGCTCCAGCGCGGCAAGCGCTCGGCGCCGCCGGGCGGCCGGCACAGCGCCGCCAGCGCCAGCAGGATCGGATATTCCGCGACCCATGAAAACGCATAGGGCGCGATCAGGCCTGCGAACAGGCCGCCGACCATGCCGCCGAACGACAGCGCGACATAGAAGCCGGTGAGGTATTTCGCCGCCGGGCGGGTGCGCGCCAGTTCGCCGTGGCAGGCCATCGCGATGACGAAGAAGCAAAGCAGGTGGCCGCCGAGCGTCAGCAGCAGGTTCTGCTCGCCACCGACCGCGAGCAGCACGATGACGCCCGTGATCGCCAAAGGCTGCGCCATCAGCATCCATCTGTGCGGCAGCAGCGGGCGCGACTGGAACACCAGCACCCAGGTCAAGAGATACAGCGACAGCGGCAGCACCCACAACAGCGGCGCCGCGGCGACGTCGGTGGAGATATGCGCGGTGACCGCGATCAACAGGCCCGAGGGCACCGCGGCCAGGAAAATCCAGCGCAAGCGCAGGATCCGCGGCGGCGGCGGCGCGTCGGTATCCTCGGCCAATATGTCGACGGCCGATGTCAGCGGCGAGCGCAGCAGCAATACGCCGCAGGCGGCGATCAGCACGATCAGCACGCCATAGCCGCCGGTCCAGATCAGATTCTGCGCGCGCAGCGTGAACATCGGCTCCAGCAGCACCGGATAGGACAACAGCGCCAGGAAGCTGCCGATATTCGAGGAGGCATAGAGGAAATAGGGATCGTGCCCGTTCGGGTGGCCGGTGCGGACGAACCAGGCCTGCAGCAGCGGATTGTTGGCGGCGAGCGCGAAGAACGGCAGCCCGATCGAGACCGCGAACAGGCCCAATAGCCAGAACGCATAGCCCGAGGTCGGCGGTTCACCCCAGCCGCTTGCGATCGACAGCGGCAGCGACAACAGCGCTATCACCAGCAGCACCAGATGGATCACCACCGGCAGCATGCGGCTGGATAGCCGCATCAGGTAATGCGCATAGGCGTAGCCCGCGAGCAGCAGCGACTGGAAGAACACCATCGCCACCGACCACACCGCCGGCGAGCCGCCGAGCCGCGGCAGCACCATCTTGGTGAACAGCGGTTGCACCGAGAACAATAGCAGCGCACTGACGAAAATGGCGGCCGTGTAGACGGTCAGCACCAGCCGGTTGCGGCTCACGGAGGGTTGTTCCGCGGCAGCGGACGGATCGGATGAACTCATGCAAGCTCCGGCGTGAACCCGGCCGACGCCGGAGCCGGCAATGGAGCATATGCAAGCGCGGCGGGCAATGCGGGGAGGCGGAGCTGGATTGTCACTTGGCGCTGGGCTGACAATCACATCTTCGCTAATGATCGTCATTCCGGGGCGCGCGCAGCGCGAACCCGGAATGACGGGATCCCGATTATATTTTGAAACAAACATGACAGAGACGGACGTTGTCATCATCGGCGCCGGGCATAACGGCCTCACCTGCGCGGCCTATCTGGCAATGGCCGGCCTGCGCGTGAGAGTGGTCGAGCGCCGCGCGGCGGTCGGCGGCGCGGCGGTGACGGAGGAATTCTATCCGGGTTTCCGCAACTCGGTCGCGGCCTACACCGTCAGTCTGCTCAACCCGCAGATCATTTCCGACCTGAAATTGAGCGAGCGGGGCCTGCGCATCGTCGAACGCCGCGCGCAGAATTTCCTGCCCGCCCCGGATGGCAGCTTTCTGCTCACCGGCGAAGGCCGCACCCATGCGTCTGTCGCCAAACTCAGCGAACGCGACGCCGACAGGATCGACGCCTTCAGCCGCCAACTCGAGGAGATTGCCGACGTGCTGCGCGCCTTCGTGCTGCGCGCGCCGCCCAACATCGTCGAGGGTTTTGGCGCGGGCGCGATCCGCGAGGCTTTCAATGCATGGGGTAGCGCCAATATCCTGCGCGGACTATCGCTTCCGCAACAGCGCTCGCTGCTCGATCTGTTCACGCGCTCGGCCGGCGAGATGCTGGACGACGTCTTCGAAAGCGACCTGGTCAAGGCCTTGTTCGGGTTCGACGCCATCGTCGGCAATTACGCCAGCCCCTATGCGGCGGGTTCGGCCTATGTGATGCTGCATCACGCCTTCGGCGAGGTGAACGGCAAGAAGGGCGTCTGGGGCCACGCCATCGGCGGCATGGGTGCGATCACGCAGGCGATGGCGAAGGCGGCCCGTGGCCACGGCGTCGACATCGTGCTGGGGGCCGGCGTGCGCGAGGTGATCGTGGAGCGCGACCGCGCCGTCGGCGTGATCCTCGACAACGGCGAAACCGTGCGCGCGAAATATGTCGCCTCCAGCGTCAATCCGAAACTGCTGTACACGCGGCTGGTGCCGCCCGATGCGCTGTCCGCGGAATTTCTCGGCCGCATCAGGAACTGGCGCAACGGCTCCGGCACGTTCCGGATGAACGTCGCGCTCAACGCCCTGCCCTCGTTCACGGCCCTTCCCGGCACCGGCGATCATCTTACCGCCGGGATCATCATCGCGCCTGATCTTGGCTACATGGATCGCGCCTGGCAGGACGCCCGTGCGCAGGGCTGGAGCCGCGAGCCGGTGGTCGAGGTGTTGATCCCCTCAACCCTCGACGATACGCTCTGCCCGCCGGGCCAGCACGTTGCGAGCCTTTTTTGCCAGCATGTCGCGCCGGAATTGCCCGGCGGCCGATCGTGGGATGACCATCGCGAAGAGGTTGCCGATCTCATGATCGCGACGGTGGATAAATACGCGCCGGGTTTTGCCGCCAGCGTGATCGGCCGGCAGGTTCTGTCGCCGCTCGATCTCGAGCGCCAGTTCGGGCTGCTGGGCGGAGACATCTTCCACGGCGCGTTGACGCTGAATCAACTGTTCTCGGCGCGCCCGATGCTCGGCCATGCCGATTATCGTGGCCCGCTGAAGGGTCTTTATCACTGCGGCAGCGGCGCACATCCCGGCGGTGGCGTCACCGGCGCCCCCGGTCACAACGCCGCGCGGGTGATCCTGGGGGAT
>NZ_DATHOP010000155.1:0-8856 GCF_035484855.1 Bradyrhizobium sp. | reverse complement strand
TGAAGCGGCCGGAGCCGAGCGCGCTGGCGAGCACCATCGACGCGCTCGCCGCACGATTCGGCAACCGGCTCATCACCTCGCAGGCGGTGCGCGAGCAGCACGCCCATACCACGACCTGGCTGCCGTCGCAGCCGCCGGACGCGGTGGTGTTTGCGCTAGGGGCCGCCGATGTCCAGGACGTGGTGCGGATTTGCGCTGGGCATAGCGTGCCGGTGATCGCCTTCGGCACCGGCACCTCGCTGGAGGGGCAGGTCAACGCGCCGGCGGGCGGCGTCTCGATCGATCTTCGCGACATGAACAGGGTGCTGGAAGTCCACGCCGACGACCTCGATTGCGTGATCCAGCCCGGCGTCACCCGCAAGGCGCTGAACGAACATCTGCGCGACCAGGGCGTGTTCTTCCCGATCGATCCGGGCGCCGATGCTTCGCTCGGCGGCATGGCGTCGACGCGGGCCTCCGGCACCAATGCGGTACGCTACGGCACCATGCGCGACAATGTGCTGGCGCTGAAAGTCGTGCGCGGCGACGGCGAGATCATCACCACAGGCACGCGGGCGAAGAAATCCTCGGCCGGCTACGACCTGACGCATCTGTTCGTCGGCGCCGAGGGCACGCTCGGCATCATCTGCGAACTGACCATCAAGCTGCGCGGCATTCCCGAAACCATCGCCGCGGCGGCCTGCTCGTTCGAAACCGTGCGCGGCGCCTGCCAGGCGACCATCATGGCGATCCAGACCGGCATTCCCGTGGCACGGATCGAACTGCTCAACGCCGAGCAGGTGCGCGCCTGCAACGCCTATTCGAAACTGTCGCTGCCGGAGACGCCGCTATTGCTGCTCGAATTCCACGGCAGCGAGAACGAGGTCGCCGAGCAATCCCGGAATTTCAGCGAGATCGCCAGGGAATGCGGCGGCGGCGACTTCAGCTGGACCACGCGTCCGGAGGATCGCACCAAACTGTGGCAGGCGCGGCACGACGCCTATTGGGCGGTGAAAGCCCTGCGGCCCGGCGCCGGCGTGGTCGCGACCGACGTCTGCGTGCCGATTTCGCGGCTGGCCGATTGCGTGACCGAAACCGAGGCGGATCTGAAGCGTTTCAACCTGCTCTCGCCGATCGTCGGCCATGTCGGCGACGGCAATTTCCATTGCTCGCTGGCGTGCGATGTCGACGACCGCGACGAGATGCTGCGCGGCGAGGAATTCATGCATCGCCTGGTGGAACGCGCGCAGGCGATGGGCGGCACCTGCACCGGCGAGCACGGCATCGGCCAGGGCAAGCAGAAGTACCTCAAGGCCGAGCTCGGCCCGGAGGCCCTCAATGCAATGCGCGCGATCAAGCAGGCGCTCGATCCGCAGAATATCTTCAATCCCGGAAAGATATTGCCTGCGGTATAGGGAGCGGCTCCGCCACGGGCTAATGTGGAAGAAGGACAGGCGCTGAGGGCGCCCGATCCGCGGAAGACGTTTGCCGGAAATCTCGCAGCTTCCCATCGAACATACCTGCCCGCCGGCCGCGGCCTGATCTATGCTTGCGGATATTTGGGGCATGGGCGATGTGGTGGTTCGATAGGCAAAAGCCCAAGGACATCTGGGATGAGGAAATCCAGTGGCCGATCGACGATATCGAGGCGGCGCACCGGATCCGCGAGATCTGCCGATCGGCGGCCGATAGCGCGGAACAGGCAGGTGGCGTCGAGCGGCCGAACAGCAGGAAGCGGAAACCGGATGACAAGAACAAGCAGCACCAGGCCGAACGCTATGAACGCGCCGCCAAGGCCGCGATGGAAATCGCCATGAAAATATCCGACGACCTGTTGCGCGATTCCTCGGTGCGCCAGATCGTCGGCCTTTGTGTGAAGGCGAACAATTTCAGGACCGCGCGGATCCTGTTTCGCGCCATTCAGGCGTCCTCGATCCGGGAAGACGTGCTGAACGACCATCCGATGCTGCGGCAGTGAACTTGCCGGCCGGTCCGGGCGGGCTCGACGCCGGCCAAGGCTCGGAACCTGACCGCGGCAAACCAGCGCCCCTGCTTCAATTGCACGCAGGCATCCGGGCTTGCGCTCGTCCGGGGAGCCGGAGAGACTTCACGTTTTGGGAGATTTTGAATGACGATCGATCCGACCGCGCGGATTGAGGACGGCGCTGTCGTCGGCCAAGGCACGTCGATCGGCCCGTTCTGCCATATCGGCCCCGACGTCGTCATCGGCGCCGACTGCCGGCTGATGGCGCATGTCAACGTGACCGCGCGGACCACGATCGGGGACGGTTGCACGATCTATCCGTTCGTTTCGCTCGGCACCGCGCCGCAATCCCTCAAGCACAACGGCGAGCTCACCCGCCTCCAGATCGGCCGCGGCTGCACCATCCGCGAACACGTCACGATGAACGCCGGCACCGTGGCCGGCGGCGGCATTACCAGCGTCGGAGATCGCGGCACCTTCATGAATTGCAGCCATGTCGGTCATGATTGCCGGGTCGGCAGCGACGTGATTTTCGCCGCCTCGGCGACGCTCGGCGGCCACTGCGAGGTCGGCGATTTCGTTTCCATGGGAAGTCTCGCCGCCGCCCATCAATTCGTCAGGATCGGGTCGCAGGCGATGGTCGCCGCGACCAGCTGCGTTCGCGGCGACGTCATTCCGTTCGGACTGGCGAGCGGCCAATACGCCAATTTGGAAGGCCTCAACACCGTCGCCATGGAGCGCCACAATTTTGCACGCGAACGCCTCGCGGTGATCGGCATGTTCTATCAAAAGCTGTTTCACGGCGCCGGGGTCTTTGCCGAGCGTCTGTGCGAGGCAAGAGAACGCGCGGCCGCGGATCCCGCGATCGCGGAAATCCTGGCCTTCATTAGCGCCGACAGCCACCGCTCGCTGTGCCTGCCACGGTATTGACCCCGAACGCTACGCTTTCAGGAAGGCCAGCAGGTCGGCGTTGATGGTGGCTGCTTCCGTGGTCGGCATGCCGTGCGGAAAATCCTTGTAGGTCTTCAGCGTTCCGTTCTTCAGCAGCTTTGCCGACAACGGTCCGGCGGCGACATAGGGCACGATCTGGTCGTCTTCGCTGTGCATCACCAGCACCGGCACGGTGATCTTCTTGAGATCCTCGGTGAAGTCGGTCTGCGAGAAGGCGACGATGCCGTCGTAATGCGCCTTGGCGCCACCCATCATGCCCTGGCGCCACCAGTTGGCGATGACGGCCTCCGAGGCTTTTCGGCCTGGACGGTTGTAGCCATAGAACGGACCCTCCGGGAGGTCGCGATAGAACTTCGTGCGGCTGGTCGCGAGCTGCGCCTGAAGGTCGTCGAAGACGGACTTGGGAAGTCCGAGCGGATTGGCCGCGGTCTTCAGCATTAGCGGCGGCACCGCGCTGATGATCGCCGCCTTCGTCACCCGGCTTTGGCCGTGCCGGGCCAGATAATGCACCACCTCGCCGCCGCCGGTGGAATGACCAACATGAATGACGTTGCTCAGATCGAGATGCGCTGTCACCGCCGCGAGGTCGTCGGCATAGTGATCCATGTCGTGGCCGTCGCCCACCTGGGTGGACCGGCCGTGGCCGCGGCGGTCATGGGCGATGACGCGGTAGCCGTGACCGAGGAAGAACAGCATTTGCGCATCCCAGTCGTCGGCCGACAGCGGCCAGCCATGGCTGAACACGATCGGCTGACCCTTGCCCCAGTCCTTGTAGTAGATCTCGACGCCGTCCTTGGTGGTGATCGTGGGCATGTGACGCTTCCCTTGGCTCTCGATGTCGCCCCATCGCGAACATCCAACGCAGCGCACCGTCAATTTTGGAGCGCTCGATGCCTCGGCCATATGACCATGGCGCCAGCAGAACCCAAGAGGCCGGCATGATCAAATCCGCGGCAACCCTTGTGCTGGCGCGAACCGCAGCGCGGGCAGCCCATGTTCATGCATCGCGCCGGCAGTCATCGGCTACTTTGCATGGGGTTGTTTTCGATATTTTGTCGATGAGACGCCCGGCGCGCGATACGATGTCACGATAGCTGCCCGCCGCTCAGCCCCGCAGGCCCGGTGCCTCGTGGCCGGTACGGGCCACATATTCGGTGTAGCCGCCGCCGTACTGATGAATGCCCTCAGGCGTCAGCTCCAGCACCCGGTTGGACAACGCCGCCAGGAAATGGCGGTCGTGCGACACGAACAGCATGGTGCCTTCATATTGCGACAGCGCCGCGATCAGCATCTGCTTGGTCGCGATGTCGAGGTGGTTGGTCGGCTCGTCCAGCACCAGGAAATTCGGCGGGTCGAACAGCATCTGCGCCATTACCAGCCGCGCCTTCTCGCCGCCCGACAGCACCCGGCATCTCTTTTCGACGTCGTCGCCGGAGAAGCCGAAACAGCCGGCCAGCGCGCGCAGCGAACCTTGGCCGGCCTGCGGAAAGCAATCCTCCAGCGACTGGAATACCGTGCGCTCGCCGTCCAAAAGATCCATGGCGTGCTGGGCGAAGTAGCCCATCTTGACGCTGCCGCCGAGCGCCACCGTGCCGTCATCGGGTTCGGTCGAGCCCGCCACCAGCTTCAACAGCGTCGACTTGCCGGCGCCGTTGACGCCCATGACGCACCAGCGCTCCCGGCGCCGAACCATGAAGTCGAGCCCGTCATAGATGCTTCGTGCGCCATACCCCTTTCGCACCTTCTTCAGGCTCACCACGTCCTCGCCCGAGCGCGGCGCCGGGAGGAAATCGAACGCCACGGTCTGGCGGCGCCGCGGCGGCTCGACCCGTTCGATCTTCTCCAGCTTCTTGACCCGGCTCTGCACCTGGGCTGCGTGCGAGGCGCGCGCCTTGAACCGCTCGATGAACTTGATCTCCTTGGCCAGCATCGCCTGCTGCCGCTCGAACTGGGCCTGCTGCTGCTTTTCGCTGAGCGCGCGCTGAGCCTCGTAGAACTCGTAATTGCCCGAATAGGTCGTCAGCTGCCCGCCATCGATCTCCACCACCTTGCCGATGATGCGGTTCATGAACTCGCGGTCGTGCGAGGTCATCAGCAGCACGCCCTCGTAACCCCTGAGGAACTGCTCCAGCCAGATCAGGCTTTCCAGGTCGAGATGGTTGCTCGGCTCGTCCAGCAGCATGGCGTCGGGCCGCATCAAGAGGATGCGCGCCAGCGCCACCCGCATCTTCCACCCGCCCGACAGCGCGCCGACGTCGCCTTCCATCATCTCCTGGCTGAAGGAAAGCCCGGCGAGCACTTCGCGCGCGCGCCCTTCCAGCGCGTAGCCGTCGAGTTCCTCGAAGCGCGCCTGCACCTCGCCGTAACGCGCGATGATGTCGTCCATCTCATCGGCCCGGTCAGGGTCGGCCATGGCGGTCTCGAGTTCCTTCAACTCGCCGGCCACGGCGCTGACCGGACCTGCGCCGTCCATCACCTCCGCCACCGCGCTGCGGCCGCTCATCTCGCCGACGTCCTGGCTGAAATAGCCGATGGTAATGCCGCGATCGAGCGCCACTTGCCCCTCGTCGGGCTGCTCCTCGCCATTGATCATCCGGAACAGCGTGGTCTTGCCGGCGCCATTGGGACCGACCAGGCCGACCTTCTCGCCCTTTTCGAGCGCCGCGGACGCCTCGATGAAGAGGATCTGGTGACCGATCTGCTTGGATATGTTGTCGAGACGAATCATTTCCACACGGGTTCTGACAAGGAATTTGCGCCGCTCTTAAGCCATGTGGCGCGGCCGCGGAAGGGTTTTCCGCGCTTATTGCGGGAGCCACGGGCGGACCCTATGCTGTCGCGCTTTTCATCGCCGGGGGCTTCATGACCACACCGCTCGATCCCGTCATCGCTCAGATCATTCCACTGCTGCCGCTGCGCGATCCTGCCACGATGACGCCGCAGAGCGCGCGCGATGCGCTCCGCGCGCTCGCCGCGTCGCGCGCCGCGATTCCGCCGCCGCCGGTCGAGAGCGCAGCCGACAGGCAGGTAAACGGCGCGGCCGGACCGCTTGCGGCGCGGGTCTACCGCATCTCACGCGAGAGATCGCCGACCGTGGTGTTTTTCCACGGCGGCGGCTGGGTCGCCGGCGATCTCGAAACCCATGACCGGCAGGCGCGTCTGCTCGCCATCGAGACCGGCGCCGTCGTCGTTTCGGTCGATTACCGGCGTCCGCCGGAAACGCGCTTTCCCGGCGCGTTCGAGGACGGCTTCGCCGCCATGCGCGACGTACTCGCAGGCATCGGCGAATTCGGCGGAGATGCTTCGCGCGTCGGCGTCGCCGGGGACAGCGCCGGTGGCAATCTGGCGGCGGCCGTGGCGATCGCCTGTCGGGACGCCGGCATCGGCCTCGCCGCGCAATTGCTGGTCTATCCCGTCACCGACGTCGCCGGAAACTACGCGGACGCCGGGGAGAATGCGCGCTTTCCCTCGCGCGCGGAAAACGCGGAAGGCTACTTCCTGTCGCGCGCGGTGATGCAATGGTTTGCCGGCCACTATCTTGCCGACGAGAAACACGGCCTGGACTGGCGGGTTTCGCCGCTGCGCGCGAAAAGTCTGGCCGGCCTTGCGCCCGCGGTCGTCTGCACGGCGTGGTTCGATCCCTTGCGCGACGAGGGCAAGGCCTATGCCGACGCGCTTCGGGGCGCCGGTGTCGCGACCAGCTACCATCACGGCGCCGGCCTGATCCACGGCTATTTCGGCCTCGGCGAAGCCTCGGAAACCGCCAAGGCCGAGGCGCAACGGGCGCGCGCCGATTTCAGGGGACTGCTCGAGCGGGGCGTATGAACGTAGTCCGGACGCGGGAAGCAGACCTAACGACATCAAGTCCTTTAATCGAAGAAGTTCAGTTTAGGAGCTTGATCGCGCCGGGATTCCAAGGTCCAATCCAGACACTGTGTTGGCCCAGGGAGAGACCCCATGATGAAGCGAATATTCTTGGCTGCAATTGTCGCCGTGTTTGCGATCGGCTCCGCCGTCGCGCAGGAATCCTGTGAGAGCAAGGCCGTCGGCAAGGACGGCAAGGCTCTCGCCGGCGCGGCGAAAACCTCGTTCATGAAAAAGTGCATGGCCGATTCATGCGCGACGAAAGCCGTCAGTTCGGACGGCAAGCCGCTGGCGGGCGCGGCAAAGAACAGCTTCATGAAGAAGTGCGAATCGGGCACGTAAGCGATTGATTGCTTTGACAGGGGCGCTCGGCAACGAGCGCCCCTGGTGATTCCGGATACCTGATCAGTCCCGCTTGAAGCGGTAGTTGAAGCGGTCCCCATCCGCGGTGATCAGGCCCGCCGTCGGTGTCGGGAAATGGATCGGCAGGATCAGCGTATCGGTGCCGGCTACGGCAGCAAAAAACTTGCGGCGCGACACTGCCGATTGCTTCGGGTCCCAATCCGGCTTTGCCGACCAGTCCGGCTCGCGGCACTGGATCATGTGGTGCATGAGATCGCCGGCCACCACCGCGCGCTGGCCGCGGGAGAAGATGTTGACGCAGCAATGGCAGGGCGAGTGCCCGGGCGTCGGCGTCAGCGTGATGGTGTCGTCGAGCGCGTAATCGTCATCGACCAAAAGCGCCTGTCCGGCTTCGACGATGGGCAGGCAGTTGTCGCGGAATACCGTGCCGGGCGGATTGGCGCCTTTGGCGTGCTCGGCCTCCCAGGCCGCATATTCCTTCTTGTGAAAGATGTATTTCGCATTCGGGAACGTCGGCACCCAGCGGCCATCCCGCAACGTGGTGTTCCAGCCGGTATGGTCGATATGCAGATGCGTGCAGAACACGTAGTCGATCTTGTCGTAAGCGATGCCGAGCGCAAACAGCTCGTTGCGCCAGCGCTCCTTGCCGGGAAAATCGAACGGCGGCGGATGGCCCTTGTGTTCGCCGGTGCAGGTGTCCACCAGGATGGTATGACGCGGCGTCCGCACCACGAAAGTCTGGTAGGTGATGACCATCATGCCCAGCGCCGAATCGAAAACCTCCGGCGCCATCGAGGGCAAGTGATGCCTGAAGATGGCCTCGTCATAGTCCGGGAAGAAGTCCTGCGGCCGCCGCCACGGTCCCTCGCGTTCGATCACCGCGTCGATGGTGATGTCGCCGATCTTGAGCTGTTTCATTCGCTTCCCCCTGGCTTGTTGGGGGCGAGCGTAACGGGCGCCTTGCGGCCGTTCAAGCCGAGGGCAACGCATGCGGCTCCGACGATTCGGCACATCAGATCGCAGGTCTACCCAACGGCTGGCGCTCATCTTGTTGCAGAACGTTCAATTTACCGATGGCGGCAAGATAAGCCTCGGTCGAGCCGTTTCCGCGAGCGATCGCGTAAGATAGGCTATGAGGAGCCCTGTCTTTGAAAGGACAATCGGGACGCTTCCATGTCCGCGGGGAAAGCGAGATGAATGCCGTCAGGCCGCAAGAATTGAAACTGAAAGTCGACGGCGCGAACGTCGTTTCCGCGCTGCTGCTCCGCCCCCCATCGACGCAAGCCTGCCTTGTCTTCGCCCATGGCGCGGGCGCCGGGATGACCCACCCGTTCATGGAATTGGTTGCCTCGGGTCTTTACGACCGCGGCATCGCGACGCTACGCTTTCAGTTTCCCTATATGGAAAAAGGCAGCAAGCGGCCGGATGCGCCCGGTATCGCGCATGCCGCCGTGCGCGCCGCCGTGGCTGAAGCCGCGCGATGCTGCGCGGGGCTCGCGCTTTTTGCCGGCGGCAAATCGTTCGGCGGCCGCATGACGTCGCAGGCGCAGGCGATCGCGCCCTTGGCCGGCGTCCGTGGACTTGCCTTCCTGGGTTTTCCGTTGCATCCGGCCGGCAAGCCGTCCGACACGCGGGCAAAGCAGCTCGGGGAGGTCCATGTCCCCATGCTCTTTATTCTGGGCACGCGTGACAAGCTTGCCGAGCCGCACCTGCTC
>NZ_DATHOP010000154.1:0-138731 GCF_035484855.1 Bradyrhizobium sp. | reverse complement strand
CCCCATAGGCGTCACGCACGCGATCGATGGAGCGCATCACAAACCCCATCACGCCGCGGCGAGGTCCGTGCTGTGGCCGCAGCAAGACCCCGCAGAGCGCCGGAGACAGCGTGAGCGCGTTGATCGCCGAGAGAAACATCGCGACGGCCACGGTGACCGCAAACTGCCGGAACAGTTCTCCGGAAATACCGGGGATGAACGCCACCGGCACAAATACCGAGAGCAGAACCAGCGTGATCGCGATAATGGGGGCGGTGATCTCCCGCATCGCCAGCTTGGTTGCCTCACCGGGGGAAAGCTCGGGATGCTCCTCCATCACCCGTTCGACGTTCTCGACGACCACGATGGCATCGTCGACGACGATGCCGATGGCCAGCACGATCGCCAGAAGTGAGACCGTATTGGCGGAATAGCCGACCGCCTTGAGCACGATGAAGGTGCCGACCAGGCTGACCGGCACCGCAAACATCGGGATTAAGGTCGCCCGAATGCTGCCCAGGAACAGAAAGACCACGATGACAACGAGCACGAACGCCTCAAGCAGCGTCTTCTGAACCTCGTGGATGGTATCGGTGACGAAGGTTGTCGGATCGTAGGTGACCTTCCAGGCGAGATCGTCGGGGAAGCGCTTTTCCAGCTCGGTAAAGCGTTCTCGCACGGCCTTGAGGGTGGCGATGGCATTGGCGCCCGGCGATTGGAAGACAGCCACCACCGCAGCAGGGCCGCCGTTGAACCGGGTATCTCGGTCCAGGTTGGCGGCGCCCAGTTCCAGCCTCGCGACATCGCCGAGGCGCAGCACGGACCCATCCGGATTGGTGCGAACAACGATGTTGGCGAACTCCTCGGGCGACTCCAGGCGCCCCTTGGTCTGAATGTTGAGCTGCAGCTGCTGATCGTCTGAAATCGGCCTCGCCCCGATCCGCCCGACCGCGCCCTGAATGTTCTGCGACTGGATCGCATTGATGATATCGCCGGTCGTCAGGTTGAGCCCGGTCAGCCTGTCGGTCCGGACCCAGGCCCGCATCGCGTAGTCCTGCGGGCCCCACAAATAAGCGTCGCCGACGCCCGGAGTGTTCTTGACGGGGTCGAGCAGGTTGATGGTGACGTAGTTGGAGATGAACAGGGGGTCGTGCGTATGTTTCGGCGAGTAGACGGCGATCACGCCGAGCAGCGCCGAAGACTTCTTCTTGACCGTGACGCCTTGCTTCTGGACATCCTGCGGCAGCTTGGACAGAGCGACCTGGACGCGGTTGTTGACGTTGACGGCATTGATGTCGGGGTCGGTGCCGAGCTCGAACGAGCAGGTCAGCGTATAGGTGCCGTCATCACCGCTGACGCTCTTCATGTAGATCATCTTGTCGACGCCCACGACTTGCGCCTCGATCAGTTGGGCGACAGTCGCATCGACAACGGCGGCGCTGGCTCCCGGATAGAACGTCGTGACCGAGACCTGGGGTGGAACGATATCGGGATATTGCGCAATCGGGATCGAAAACAGCGCCAGGAAGCCGGCGATGGTCGTCACGATGGCAATCACGATCGCAAGACGCGGCCGGTCGACGAAGATGGCGGAGAGCATCGGACTAGCTCCTTTTCAGCGTCGTCAGCGGGCTGGCCTTGACCGGTGCTCCAGGGCGCACACCCTGTAATCCTTCGACGATGACCTGCTCACTGCCGGACAGGCCTTCCTGGACGACGACATCCGTTCCGCTCTCTCCTCCGGGTTTGATCCGCTTCACGACGGCTTTGCCGTCCTCGACCACGAAGACATAGGTGCCTTCCTGATCGGCGATCAGGGCGGATTGCGGGACGACGACCATCTCCTGAGGCGTGCCGCCTTCGAGGGTCACGCGGACGAGCTGGCCGTCGATCAGTCCGCCAGACGGATTAGGGAAAGTGGCGCGCACCAGCACGGTATCGGTGGCGCGATCCACCGTCACGTCGACAAAATTGAGCCGGCCGTTTTGGTCGTAGGTCCTGCCGTCGGCAAAGCGAAGCTTGGCCTTGATCGCATTGAAGTCGATCTGATAACCAACCGCCTGCGCCTGCAGAAGCTCGCGCTGGCTTACGGGAAACGTCACATACATCGGATCCTGGCTCACGACGACGGTGAGGGGGCCGCTCTCGGGGCCAACGACATTGCCCTTGGTGATGTTGGTGCGGCCGATCCGTCCGGAAACCGGCGCGACGATGTCGGTATAGCCAAGATTGATTTTGGCGGTCTGCAGGTTCGCGTCGTCGCTGAGAACTTGACCTTTTGCCTGCTCGTCCGCGGCAAACGCCTGATCCCGCGCGACTTGCGTGCCTGCGCCCTTTGCCAGCAGATCCTCCGCCCGCCCGAGCTGCGCCTCGGTGAGCACTTTCGAGGCCTTGCTGCGTACCAAGGCGCCCTCCGCCTGCTCCTCCGCCGCCTGGAACAACCCCTTCTCGATGCGATAGAGCGGGTCGCCTTGCTTGATCGGGTCGCCCTCCTTGAACAGCACGGCCTCCAGGAAACCCTGGACGCGCGCCCGTATCTCGACGCGATTGACCGCTTCGATGCGCCCGACAAAATCGAGCGTTTTATCGATGGACCTGCGCTCAGCCTTGACGACACCGACCGGAACGGTCGCTGCTGGGGTCTGCTGCGCATCTGCCGGGGCCACAAGTCCGCAAACCAAAAATACCGTGCAGATTGTGACTCGCATTGCAGCCTCCCGTACTATTCCCGCTCGCTCGATTCGATCGCGATCCCGTGTCTGAATATAATTAGAGCTAGTTACGTGGCGTCGGCGACCTGGAATTTCTTCTTGCCGTCGGGATTGGCGACGATCGGTGTCGTCGTCGCATAAGCTTGGAATGGTGCCCAATCGACTGGATCACAGCATCGACCACGCCATCCGCGCTGTGACCAAGCACCGCCAATTTTCTCAGGCTTGCCAGTGCAACCTCAAGTCTATCGACAAAATAGCTCATGGTAAACTCATGCTGGGGGCTTGACTAAAGGACAGCGTCGCTTACTGGGCAGGGCTCCGATCATCTTCGCTGCCTTGAGGCCGGGGGACCTTCAGACCAGGCGATCGGCAGCAAAATTGATTGCATCGTCGGTCACCGACCAACCGTCTCGAGCACCGGCACGCGCTGAGCAAGCAGGCTACGGATCAGAAAGGCAACACACGCCACCAGCAGTGACGGGGGGAGAGGCAATGCGATGGGGCCATTTGCGAACATCACTCTGCCGTGACGTCTAGTCGATGATCGATGCCACGACCAGGTTCTTCACCAATACTCGAAGCACTTGACCGATATAGCCGGGCGCGGCCGCCATGAAGACCACGACAAGGTCCTCCTGCGGATCGACCCAAAAGTAAGTGCCAAATGCGCCTCCCCAGCTGAAATCCCCGGTGCTGCCAGCCAGTAAGGCGCGGCCGGCCTGGCTGCGCACACTGAGGCCAAGACCGAAGCCGTAACCCTCCGCAAGCGTCGCGGATGTCGTGCGTCCCCGCACACCCGAACCTAGCTGATCACTTGTCATGAGTTCCACGGTTTTGCGCGACAGAATGCGTCGACCCCGGAGCGTGCCCTGGTTTAGCAGCATCTGGGCAAAGCGCAGGTAATCCATCGTCGTCGAGACGGCGCACCCTCCACCACATTCAAATTTCATCGGCTCGCTGGCGAGGTGCAACGCGCTTTGCGGATTTTCAGTGAAGGGATCGTTAGGAAAGGCCAGCGCATAACGTGGCCTTTTTGCGCTGGGGATGTTGAAGCTCGTATCGACCATGCCCAGCGGCTGCCAAAGGCGTTCCTGCATGAATTCACCAAGTGACTTCCCGGTGATCGCTTCGATGACAAGGCCCAGCACATCGACCGAGACTCCGTAGTCCCAGACAGTACCGGGTTGATCGAGCAGCGGCGCCCTGCTGAGCAGTTCGATGAACTCAGGCCCGGTATAGGTAAGGGACGAGAACGACGACGAGACCGGCCACGACTTATGTGCCTCCGTGGTCCCGCTGCTGCCATAGGTAAAGCCGGAAGTGTGCCGTAGGAGATCCTGAATGTTCGGCTGCCGCTTAGCAGGCACGGTTTCCATGGTCTTCCCGCCCGCGCTGTCGGTTTTGATCGTGGCAACCTGCATGTCGGCTAGCGCCGGCAAGTATTTGCCTACGGGATCGGAAAGAAAGAGCTTGCCCTCATCATGGAGTATCATGATGGCAACCGAAACCATCGGCTTGGTCATTGACGCGATCGAGAAGATCGCGTCTGGCGGCATGAGTATCTTCGCTTCAGGGTCGCGGAAGCCCAGAGCTTTGTAATATGCGAGTTGGCCTTTGCGTGCGACGGCAATCACGGCACCGGGGATGCGGTGGCGATCCACCTCGTTTTGCAGGGTGGCGGAGAGGTGTTGAAGCCGCTCCGACGACAGCCCGACTGTCTCCGGCGCGCAGGTTGGAAAGGGTTCCGCGAGGACGGGCCCTGAAAGCAAGACGGCCGTGAGTGCTAGTGGTAGCGCGCGCATATCCATGTTGGCATCCCGTGAAGCGCTCGTTGGGGCACAATGATTGCTCCGGCGTCAACTTATCGCGGAGCTCCTTGGTCAGCGCGCGCGGAATCCGTGAGAAAGAAGGCGGCGCCGTTAATTCCGACCACGCTTGCCGCGGTCGCCATCTTGAGAAAATGACGGCGGCCCAAGCAATTGCAGTCAAGAGAACGTTCAGACCACTCACTCATGTGTAATCCTCCCTTCAATCTTGCGTTTTCTGGTCGAAGTGGGTGGATAATGCCTGTCGCGATGTATCAGCGGACTGAGCCAGGGTTAGCGCAACCTGACCGTCACGCCACTCATGGCTATCGAAAATTCGACTCCTACTCTCGTCCCGGCGAGTTCGAGAACCACGCCCTTTATGTTTCGAAGTCGTACACTGCCGCCTCCAGCCACCACTGCTACCCCGGCCCCGATCGCGCTGTAGGTCCCCTCGATGTCATTCGGAGTTCGTATTTGATACGCATGCCCTCTCAAATGGGCCGTCGACAAACCGATGGTCGCACCAAAACTCATGCCACCGATTACCAGCGGATAGCTGTGGCCGTGCAAAATCAACGTGCCACGGCCGCCGCCGAAGCCGACGATAAAACCTCCCTTGCTAACGACAGCACTGACGATACCGGTATCGGCTCGCGATGGTGTCGACACGACTCCAATCGCGAGCAACGCCAAAAAAACCGTCTGGATAGTTGTTGGCGCAAGCCGGCTTGCCGAAATCCTCATTTGCGCCTCGAGAGTTAACGGCCTTGGGCAGCCCATCACAATCCTCCCGTATCGGTCCTTCTGAAGCTTGGTCGCCACGCAGCATTTGTTCCGCTTTATAGCAGCACGTTTTTCAACCTTGCAGCACCCGACCTAGCAGGTTGCTTTTGCTTTTCCGCGCACGGCAACAACTGGAATGATTCCCTTGCCCTTGACTTCGAGCTCGCCCAGCGCCTCTCCTTCGAAGCGATCTTTGATCCGCGCCCACGTGTCGCCGGTCACCGCTACGCTGCCTGGCATCGCCTTACCGGCCATGCGTGCGGCAATATTGACGGTGTCACCCCAAATGTCGAACTGGTAACGCTCCTGTCCAACAATGCCGGCGACGACCGGACCAACATGGACCCCAACGCGCACTTCCCAGCCAAGTTGCGCGTCAATCGATGTAGCAGCCATCTGAAGCCCGCAAAGCACCGCTGATTCGAGCGGCGCCTCCGCCTTTCTGAGCAATCCCGCCGCCGCCATGAATGCATCGCCGATGGTCTTTATCTTTTCCAGGTCGTGGGCGGCAGCTACCCGCTCGAACGCAATGAACAGCGCATCTAGTCGAGACACCACCTCTTCGGGTTCGTGCTTGTCGCAATACGAAGTAAAATTGACGACGTCGCAGAATAGCACCGCGACATTGTCGTAGCGGCGCGGGATGACCGTGCCGATGTTGCGGATTTCCTCGGCGGCCGCGTCAGGCAACAGGCAATGCAGTAGTTCATCAGCCTGTTTTTGAGCCTCGCGCGCCGTTTGCAACGCGGCCTGCAGAGCGAGATGGGTCTTGACGCGAGCAAGGATGATAGGAGCCGAGAAGGGTTTGTGGACGTAATCGACCGCTCCGACATCAAAGCCCTGCCTTTCATCCTCGTCTTCTGTCTTGGCCGTGAGAAAGATGACCGGAATGCCGCTGGTCGCTGGATTTGCCTTCAGGCGCCGACACACTTCGTAGCCGTCCATGCCAGGCATCGTGATATCCAGGAGTATGAGGTCGGGCTTATCGGAGGCCGAAGCAAGTACCAGTGCTTTCTCTCCGTTCGTGGCGACCTTCGTCCGGAACAAGTCTTTAAGAACACTGGATATGATCCCGATATTGGTGGGCGTATCGTCGACGATCAGAATCGTTTTGCGGTCCGAGGAAGACATTGGCTCGCTCACTCCAGAGGGAACTTGTGACGCTGTGCGATGCCCGTAAGGCAGTCCAGAGCCGCGATGAATTCGAAATCACTCACAGCCTTTTCCAAGGCATTCAGGTCGGCGTCAGAAAGGATGCCTTCGAGGCGCTCACGCGCTTCCAATAGGTAGTCGAGCGCAGCTCCGTCATCGTCCGCCAGCAACTGTTTGAGATGTTTCAATAGCGTTACGGCTTCCGTCGAATCGGATGTAACAATACGCGGATGGAGGTCTGGGGTATCGGCCACCGCGGAATTGCGGATTGCTTCTATTGTCCGCTCCAACTCGATGGCCAGGCCAGGCAAGCCTGTCTGTAAGGACCGAACATCCCGGCTCCTGAGTGACCTTTCCAACTCCGCGGCGAGTCCGCTTGTCGACTTTGCACCGAGATTTCCGGACACCCCCTTGAGGGTGTGCATGAGGCGTTCGGCCAAGGCGAAATCCTGCCGTTCAACGCCGGCGCGGATTTCAGAAACCGCATCAGCCTGCTGCTCGACGAACTGTCTTAGCAGGGAACAGTAAAGTTTCTTATTGCCGGCCACTCGCTTGAGCCCATCTACGACGTCCAGGCCGGCGATTTCAAGCTGCGGATCTGAAGGCAAGGAATGATTGAGCGTTTTGGCCGGTGCCGGTGCCGGCGACGTCTGTCCCGGTCGGTAGAATTGCATAAGGGTTCGGTACAACACCTCAGGATCAATGGGCTTGGCGATATGACCGCGCATGCCGGCTGCCAGACAGCGATCGCGTTCTTCTGCCATTGCATGTGCAGTCATGGCGACGATCGGGAGATCCACCAAACGAGGGTCGGCGCGGATGCGGGCGGTGGCTTGGTAGCCATCCATCTCTGGCATCTGCAAGTCCATTAGTACCAAGTCGTAAGGGATGCAGTCAGTGGTGGCCAATAGCTTGTCTAAAACCTCTCTTCCGCTATTTGCGACATCGACAGACGCGCCAACGCCCTCGAGCAATTCGACGGCAATCTGTTGGTTGATTGCGTTGTCCTCGGCCAGGAGAATACGTAGTCCATTCAGATCGTAAGCCGTCGCCTCTACGGCTTCGCGAACAGCCGTCATGTGCTCCGGCGCGAAGATTTCGGCGAGCGCGTCGATCAAGGTGGATTGACTGACTGGCTTTATGAGGAAGCCATTGACGCCCGCGAGTTCGGCTTCGCCGCGAACCTCCTCTCTCCCGAAAGCGGTGATAATGATGATGGCGGGTACGCTCTTGAGCGAGGTGTCTACCCGAATCCGCCGGGCGGTTTCTACTCCGTCGAGTCCGGGCATGCGCCAATCCAGCAACAGCACGTCGAACGGGCGGCCCGCATCGGCGCGCTTGACCGCGGCGATGGCTTCTGTGCCTGATGCCGCCTGTTCTATTTCCGCGCCAATGATTTTTAGCTGGTCCTCCAACACCCTCCGGGCTGAGGCATTGTCATCCACGACAAGCACCTTGAGCGATCCGAGTCGCATGGGCGCGACCTTGCGCGCGATCGCTTCCGAGAGGCCGAACCAGCCTGTAAAGCTGAACGTACTTCCGCGGCCCGGCTCACTGACAGCCCAAATGGAGCCACCCATCAGCTCCACCAAGCGCTTCGAGATCGCCAAGCCCAATCCGGTTCCGCCGTATTTCCGCGAAGTCGAAGTATCGGCCTGAGAGAAAGCCTGAAACAATCGGTTCGACTGCTCCTTGGTCATGCCGATGCCGGTATCCTCGACAGAAAACCGCAGCTTGACCTTGTCCCCGGTCCGCTCCAGCAATTCACCGACAAGGCGAATCTCGCCCTTCTCCGTGAACTTCACCGCATTTCCGAGAAGATTGATGAGCACCTGTCCTAAGCGCAACGGGTCGCCAAGAAGAGCGGGCGGCATATCCGATGAGAAATCAAACAGTAGCTCGAGCCCCTTGTCCTGGATTTTTTGCGCGACCATGGTCGAAATGTTGTTCATCACTGAGTCCATCTCGAAGGCGACGTTCTCGATGTTGAGCTTGCCCGCCTCGATTTTGGAGAAATCGAGAATGTCGTTTATGATGGAAAGCAGCGAAGTGCCGGCATTGTGAATCTTTGCGACGTAATCGCGTTGTTTGAGCGTAAGGTCTGTTTTCAGGCAAAGATGCGCCAGGCCAATGATCGCATTCATCGGCGTACGTATCTCATGGCTCATATTGGCGAGGAACTCGGCTTTCGTCCTGGCAGCATCTTCAGCGGCGACCTTGGCTTCCGACAAGGCCGTTTGAATCTTCGTTAGTTCAGTGACGTCCACTATCCAACCAAGCAATCCCTGCTGTCCCTCATATTCCATGGGAATGAGAGTGGAGAGGCAGTCGCGGATTTCGCCATGAGCGCCACGAAATTGAATACTAAAATCGCGGACAATACCCTTGCGATCAAGCTCATCAAGCAGTGCGCTGCGCTGTTCAGGATGAACATATAGATCTGGAACGGAAGATCCCACTCTGAGGGCGAACATTTCCTCGCTTCGCGGGTTGGTAAAGCGGGCGATGTTGTCGGTTGTTATCGTCACCCCTACCGGCGAAGCGTCGAGTATGCGTTGCAGCCTTTCCCGCTCTCGGCCCAGGGCCTCGGAGGATTGCCGCAAGGCAAGTGTTGCCTCATCGACCTTGAGTCCGATCTGTTTGTTTCGCCGAACAAGGGAGCCTATGAACAGAGTGAGTAGAGCTGTCGTTCCCGAGCCCCCGAGGAGTGCTGCGAATGGCACGCCATAGGAAGGGCCGCCGTCAAATTCCCGTGTCGCCGCCCAAGAGATTTCAATATCGGCGCCTGCGCTCGCTACCCTCGTGGTCGATATGCGTTTGAACTCGCGGGCCTTCGGCAGTGTGAAGACGGACGTTACGTCGGGTTGACCGAGAAAGCGTCCCCTCATTCCCAGATGCATCCCCTTCGGAACCGGTCCGGAGAGCATTCCGTTCAACAGCGTATCGTAATTCAAAGTTCCGACGACGATTTCTGCCTCGGTGGTTGCAGAAGCGGCAAGCGCAATCGCTGAAATATTCTGGCCGCGCTCGGATTTGAATGGAGGACTAAGGGTGAATTGGTTCGGCCGCTTAGCTGCCAACGACAAGGTCTGAGTGATATCGGCTCTTGCGACATATCGGCCCGGATAACCGAGTGCGTCGGATGTAATATCTGCCTCCCACCGACCGAGACGGTTAAGTCGAACCAGGCTCGCTTCGTCGAGCAGTACGGTAGTCGATCGAGACTGCATACTTTCAAACGCATTGAGGAATTCGTTTGGTTCGACTGTCTTGGAGTTTTCGACGAGTGCCACCAGTCCCGAAACAGGGGCGTAGCTTTCCTCCAGCCAGGCCAGTAGCGTGTTGGAAAGTCGCTCACTGGTTTGGTCGACACGAGCGTCCCAGTCTCTCTCCGCTTTTTCCAGAAATAGATAGCTAAGAAAAATCGTTGCGGTCATGCCCGCAGCGAACACAAGCGTTGAAAGAATGAGCGGCGACTTCCAGGCGCTGCCCTTCGTCATTTCAAAGATCCGGCCTTGGGGGCGACGCTGAAAATCGGACGAAAGCCGGCTGGAGCAATGCTCGAATTCAGATCGAATTCCGGCAACGACTTAAGATCGACCATCTTGATGGTGACGCCGAGGTGCCGGATCAATTTTTGCTTTTCCAACGCACGGACCGCTTGATCGATCGAGATGCGCGCCAATACGGCTTGGCTGTCGCTCGGAGCCGCCAAAATCGCGTCTCGCTTGATGCCGCGATAGATCCCCGGACCAAAATAGTAAGCGATGACTTTGATTTGTTGTTCCAAATTCCGTTTCTGCAAGACCTGTACGGCGGCTTCAGCGGAAACGGCGGTTCCGGCTATGAAGTCGATATCTGGATGGCTATCCAGCACCGCCTCGACCAGGCGAGTTTGTTCGGTAATGCCGGTATCACCAAATCCTCCGTCCAGGATGGTCAGTGCGGATTCATTCAGTGCCGCTCGAAACCCCATATCACCCGCCGC
The DNA here is from genome assembly GCF_035484855.1 of Bradyrhizobium sp. Classification (GTDB taxonomy): domain Bacteria; phylum Pseudomonadota; class Alphaproteobacteria; order Rhizobiales; family Xanthobacteraceae; genus Bradyrhizobium. The sequence goes on along the minus strand of NZ_DATHOP010000154.1, from coordinate 128,307 downwards.
AACCCACGCAGCCCCGGCGGGTCCTGGAAACCATGCAACTTTGGCCGCCTTGGACGTGTCCGGCTGAAGCTTCGCAAGGTATTTTCCCGCGGCCATTCCCATATCGTAGAAATCGGCCGCTACCCTTGCTGTAATCTTGTCCGAGCTGACGCCGTTGATGAGATCGATTACGGGTATGCCTTTGTCGCTGTAATCGGCAATAACGCTGTTCAATCCATCGGCCGAGATTGCTCCCACAATCAGCGCCTGCGCATTATCTTTCACCATGCACTCGGCGATCTGGCTTTGTTGTGTCGCGAGATTCTCGTAGCCCCCGGCCTCATAGAGACTAAGGGTGACCCCCAACCGCTTTGCTTCGCTAACCAAGCCGAAATTGACTGCCAACCAATAATCGTCTTTGAGATGCGGGATCGAAGCGCATATTCGCCACGGTCGGCTCGCCGGCTCCGGCGGCATGTATTGCTGTACCGCGTGCTGATGCTCAGTGTTAAAGGGCGGTGACCAGACGTCGACCGCTACCGGATACCATTCGTCCTCGGCCGCCACTGCGGAGAATGTCAGCAGCCCGCCAACGATCGCTAACGAAAATAGACTCACCAAGCCCGTTGCCACACGCATGCTTAGGCTCCTCGATCACTAAATCGCAGGCCACGAGAGATTGTATATCTGCCAATCACGGAAGTCGATGCAGGCTTTGGCTGCCTTGATCTTCACACGGCTAATTCGGCGTTAATCAAGCGATTGCGTATTGTTGCATCTGCGGCATCGGCAACGGCAAACCGTGCGGCCTCAGCCCCAGGGCGCAGAAATGCCATGCCGATCAGGCCTCCAATCAGGCTGACGACGCCGCAGATCAGGAAGCCTCGATGGAAGCCTTCGGAAGGCGTGGCTCCGCTCTCAATGATTCGGCCCATTACGTATGGCGCCAGCAGCCCCGCCGACGTCGCCACCGCAGTGACGATCGTCAACATGGCACCGCGCTGTGAAACCGGCGTGAACTCGCTGACGATTGCGGGACTGAGAACATAGATCACCGATGGAACCGATATCCCGAACACCAGAAATGCCAAGTTGAGCACGGGCGTTTCGATAAGCGGCATGACGATCAAGGCAAGTCCACCTAACGCGACCGCGCCGCCGCCAATCAAACTGCGAGCGACGACGCTCGAATAGCTACGCGCGAGCAACTTCTGCGAAAGCCAGCCAGCGCCGATAACGACAAGAACATTGCATGCCCATGGCAGCGTGCTGAGCCACCCGGTCTGTTGTTGGGTATATCCGAGACCTTTGATCAAATAGTGCGGCAGCCATGCAATCATCAGCGATAGACCCCAATAGGCGCCAAAGCCCGATGCGCATGCCGCCAGCACGGTGCGATTAAGCAAAAGGCGCCGGTAAGGAATCCGTCCATACGACTGTCTGTCCGCCGGCGTTGGCGTTTCAAGGAGGGGACCTTCGCGTCCGAATGCCAGCCATCCCAGCGCCCAGACCAAGCCGATCAACCCGAGCGTCGCGAAAGCCCAATGCCAGGAATAACGCACAATGAGATAATTGAGCGCGGGCAGCGCCAGCACCACCCCGATGCTCGCGCCCTGGGAGATGAGCGCGGTAGGCAAGGTACGAAGTTCATTGGGGAACCACTTGTAAGCCGAGTGCAGTGCCACGGGATAGGCCGGTCCTTCGCCGGCGCCCAGCAGCACGCGGCAGGCAATCAGCGTCGTGAAACCCACCGAGCCGGCCATGGGAAATTGGGTAACCGCCCAAATCAACCCCATGGCGAGGAGCGCCCAGCGGGTCTGAACGCGATTGACGACGAAGCCCGTGACCACCCCGGACACCGCATACAGAAAGAAGAAACTTGAACCGACGAGACCGAACTGACTCGGCGTCAAATCCAGGTCCTTCATGATCGGCGCCGCCGCAAGGCCAATCACTGCCTTGTCAGCAAAATTAATCAGCATGAACAGAAACAGGAGAAGGACGATCACCCAGGCGTACTTTGACGTTTTCTGCGTGCTCATGTGTTTGCTCCCACTTCGTTATTGCTGACGTTTTCCAAGCAGCGAGGTCCGCATTATGGCTGCGCGGTGCAGCCGCACCCGATCAGGCCGGGATACGTACGGGGAGAGACCTGTATCCATGGACGAAGCTCGAATAGACGCGTTCGGGCCGGCCGACGACCTCGATGGTGGGATAACGCTTCAAAGCCTCCTCCCACAGGATCTTCAATTGTAGTTCCGCGAGCCTGTTGCCGACGCAGCGGTGAATTCCGAAGCCAAACGACAGATGCTGCCGGGCGCGTGGACGATCGATCATGAACTTGTTGGGGTTGTCGATGACCTCGTCGTCGCGATTTCCAGAAATGTACCACATCACGACCTTGGCTCCCTTCTTGATCAGCTTGCCTCCGATCTCCGCGTCGGCGAGAGCCGTGCGCCGCATGTGCGCAAGCGGCGTCTGATAGCGGATGATTTCCGATACCATGTTGGTGATGAGGCCGGGGTCGTCGCGCAGTTTCTGGTACTGATCCGGGTTCTCGTTCAGAAACAGCAAGCCGCCGGTAATGGAATTTCGGGTGGTGTCGTTGCCGCCCACGATCAGGAGAATCAGATTCCCCAGAAACTCCTTCGGCCCCATGTTTCTGGTCGCGGGCGAGTGCGCCAACATTGAAATGAGATCGCTGCCGGGCTCCGCATTGACCCGCTCGTTCCAAAGGCAGGTGAAATAGTCCAGGCAGTTCTTCAATTCGGCCAGGCGGGCCTCTTCGGTGTCGAACATTCCCCCAGGACCAATGGGAGCCGTGGCCGCGTCGGACCAGTAGGTAAGCAAGCGCCGGTCTTGCTGCGGGAAATCGAACAGCGTCGCCAACATCTGAGTGGTCAGCTCGATGGACACCCGGTCCACCCAGTCGAAGGTCTCGTTCACGGGCAGCGAATCGAGAATGGCGCAGGCTCTGCTGCGAATGAGGTGTTCCAGCCGGGCCAGGTTGCCGGGCGCAACGATCGGGTTCACCGTCTTGCGCTGCTCGTCATGTTTCGGCGGATCCATCGAAATGAAATTGGGTGTGCGAAATTCTTCGGGGCGGTCGAGGATCGATATGCCGCCTTCCGAAGAAAAGACGGCGTGATTGGTGTCGACCTGCATGATGTCCTTGTATTTGGTAATCGACCAATACGGTCCAAACGCGCTCTTCCCGCAATAATGGACGGGATCCTCACGGCGCAATCGCGCGAAATACGGCCAGAAGTTACCGTCCTGAAAAAGTTGCGGATCGCCGACATCGATCTGATCAAGCGGGATATCGTCTGCATGGACTTTGGCAGCTTGAATGGTTTGCGTGCTCATGCGGATTTCTCCAAATGTCTGCTGATATCGGGGACCAATTCCAGGATCGCGGTCGATAGGCTCGCGGTCAGTGCTGAGCCTCAGGCAATCTCACGACGAGACCGTCCAACTGATCGTCCATCTTGATTTGGCAGGCCAGACGCGAGTTAGGTTGTGCGAGCGCGGCGAAGTCGAGCAGTGCCGCCTCCTGCGATCCCTGAGGTCCGACCTTCTCGAGCCAGCGGGGATCGACATACACGTGACAGGTCGCGCAAGCGCATGCGCCGCCGCAATCAGCGTCAATACCGACGATGCTGTTGTCGATTGCGCCCTGCATTACCGAAAACCCGGATTGCAGCTCAATCTCGCGTTCAGTTCCGGTGTATTCGACATAGGTGATCTTCGGCATATCCGCTGGTTCCTCTGATTGATTGCGACGTCACACCGCGCTGTTTCATCCACGAGAGAAGGGCGCGTGGTACTTTGCTTGGTCTTCCTCAACGCAGGCCTGTTCGCGCGTCTTGCTTCTGAAACACCGGCGTTATTCACGTCCACGTCACACCGCCGTCCACGATTAGCGTCGAACCCACGATGTAGTTGCCGGCGCGGCTCGCGAGATAGATCGCAGCGCCGGTCATGTCTTCGATCGTGCCGATTCGCCGTGACGGGATCCTCTCGGCCGTGGCATCGCCGTGGTCGCGCGCTTCCCGATTCATTTCAGACGGAAACGCTCCCGGCGCGATGGCGCTGACGGCGATGTTGTCCCGAATCAAGCGCAGGGCCATCCGTTTGGTCAGATGTATGAGGCCGGACTTGCTGGCAGCGTAGGAGTAGGTCTCTTGCCGGTTCACAGAGACGCCGTCGATCGAAGCAATGTTGATGACTTTGGAGGGCCGGGCGGGCGTGGCGTTGGTCTTCAGTGCCGAATGTAACGCCTGTGTCAGGAAGAATGGCGTCTTGACATTCAGATCCATGACCTTGTCCCAGCCACTCTCGGGGAATTCGTCGAACTCGGCGCCCCATGCCGCGCCCGCATTGTTGACGAGGATGTCGAGCGTTCTTTCGTGCGCCAGGTAAGATTCCGCCATCTTCCTTGCTCCCTCGGCACCGGAAGCATCTAGCGGCAACGCCACACAGGTTCCGTAGGCCGAGAGTTCACGCGCCGTCTCCTCACAAGGGCCTGCCTTGCGAGCGCTGATGTATACTTTCACGCCGCTTCGGACGAAGCCTTCTGCAATCATCTTGCCGATGCCCCGGCTGCCGCCGGTGACGAGTGCAGTTCTTCCGCGAATACTGAACAGTTCGTCGACCTTCATGCTCTCTCTCCCTGATCGCCACGCAGACTCAATGCCGCGGGCAATCTATTGTCGGATTCCCGGCGTGTGACTTCGCCAAGAGCATTCTTCAGGCGGTCTTGAGCGTTTTTCGTCGACGCCTGCGCTGCGTTGTTCGTCTATCCGGTGCGAGCGCCGGCATTGCCACCGCTCGCGGTCCGAAACAGATCGCTCAGCCGCGAAAAAATGGCTTGTCACCACAGACGGTCACCCGATGGCCATAGCGTCGCTCCGGGAAGTAATCCCACAGCGCATGATGCTGTGCGCTGCGGTTGTCCCAGAAGGCAATCGAGCCCCGCTGCCACTTGAATCGGCACATGAACTCCGGCGTCTCGACGTGCCGGTACAACATCTCGAGCAGCGCGGCGCTCTCCTGCTTCTTCAACTGCGGAATGTGAGTGGTGAATCCACGGTTGACGTAAAGCGCCTTCCGTCCGGTTACGGGATGAGTACGGATGACCGGATGTTCCGATCTCGGGAATTCCATGTCAGCGCGATCGGTCGCATTACGACGGTAGGGATGCGCCTTGTTGCTGTCATGGATCGCCGTGCAACCCTCAAGCAAATGCCGGATCGGTTCCGACAGGGCATTGTAGGCGGCGTACATATTCGCGAACATGGTGTCGCCGCCGCCGCTTGCAGGGGTCTCGTGCATATAGAGGATCGAACCCATCGGCGGCTCCTCGTCGCAGGACACGTCGGAGTGCCATTCCTCTCCGGCGACCCGTTTCGACTTTTCGTTGGCCTTGATCACCAGGATTTCGGGATGGCCTTCGATCAGTTGCGGTGCGTTGGGGTGCACATGCAGCTTGCCGAACCGGCGACCGAAATCCTTGTGTTGCTCCGGCGTCAGCTTTTGGTCACGAAAGAAGATCACGAGGTTCTCCATGAGGGCATCGTGGACCTCCTGGAATTGCTGGTTGCCTAGCTGCCCGCCGAGATCGACGCCGAAAATCTCCGCGCCGATTGTCGGGGTCACCTTTCGCACTTCGATTGACTGATATGCCATCGCATTTCCTCCATATCGACGCTGGCCTGTTCGCGCGTCTTCACTGTGTTTGCCTGAAGAGAAGGAAATGGGCTTGCTGAATTTGAAGGAATTCCGTATTACGGAACGCACGAGGAGGGGAATTTCGGCATGGGCGCGAACAAGCCGGTCGAACCAGTGGTGCGAGCACTGAAGTTGCTCGAGGCGCTTAATCGCAAATCGGCCAGCAGCCTCGGCGATTTGCGCGCTGCTACAGATTTGCCGAAACCGACGCTGATCCGACTCCTGGACACGTTGATCGCTGCGGGATATAGCGCCCGCATCTCAAGCGAGGCCGGCTACCGGATCACCGAGCATGTGTTGGCGCTCTCGATCGGCCTTCGCTTCATCGATCGCATCGTCGACGCGGCTATGCCGGCGATGAGCCAATTTACCCGGGAACACGATTGGCCAATCGGACTCGCCAAGGTCCGGGATGGTGTTGTGACGCTTCTGCACAGCACCGCGCCACAAAGTCCGCTTTCGTTCGAGCGGGCTGGATACAATCGCACCTATCCGCTCATACCCAGTGCGCTCGGACAGGCTTACCTGGCGTTCTGTACCGGCGAAGAACGGCGACGCTTGATACAAGAGCTGCTCCCGGATGCGCAGCTCGGCGTTTTGGGTATGCGCGATGCCCGAGCGATCGAGGCGCATCTCGCCGAGGTTCGCCGCCGTGGCTATGCGGTGACGCTATCGCCGCGCCCATACAAGGTGCTTGGGCTTGCGGTTCCAGTGAAGCAAGGCCGCCAGGTGCTTGCCTGTCTCGTGATGCGTTTTCCTCGATCAGTCATGACGCATGAACAGGCGGCCGGTCGCTACCTCGGATCGCTCAACGCAACCGCGCGCACCATTGTGACGGCGCTCGCCGCGCAGGACAGTGCGAATTGATCGCCAAGCTGCGCGATGCGAATACTGTGAGCACGTTCGTCACATGCCAGCCGGTGGGGGCGAAGAACCTTGGCTACCAAAATCGAGGCATAGCATCCGTCACTGGTTCAAGATCGCAATGTCCTTGGCCGGCCTGCGACCTGGCAGCGAACTCAGGAAGGCGTGGATGTCGGCAGTGGGACGCAGCCCTGCTCAGCAGCTCCATTGAAATCCGTCGACCACGAAATGCTGGCCGGTCATGTACATGTGCGCGTCGACGGCGAGATAGCGCACGATGCTGGCGATGTCCTCGGGGGTGCCGACCCGGCCCAGCGCAATTCCGGCGGTCAGCTGGGCCTCCCGCTCGCCGAGCAGACCGCGCAACAGGTCGGTCGCGATCACGCCGGGGCAGATCGCATTGACCGACACTTTCGGCCCGAGTTCCTTTGCGAGCGAGCGCGTCAGGCCCAGGATTCCGGCCTTGGCCGCCGCATAGGCGTGCTTGCTGACGGCGCTGGTGACGCCGCCCGACAGCGCATTGATCGATGAGATCGAGATGATCCGCCCGCCCGTATCCTGTTTCAGCATGATCGGGGCTGCGGCATGAATGAAGTTGAAGCAGCTCTTGAGGTTCACCGCGATCGTGCGGTCAAACTCCGCCTCGCTGATCTGAAGGATCGGTTTCGGGTTCGGCGCGCCGGCATTGTTCAGGAGCACGTCGAGCTGTCCCCATTTCGCGTCGACCTGTTCGACGATCGCATGGGCGTGGGCGAAATCGCTCACATCGGCCTGGAAGCTGAGCGTGCGCCTGCCGCGCGCCTCGATGTCGCGCGCGGTAGCTTGCATCTCCTTCTCCAGGAGATCGACGAGGGCGATGTCGAAGCCGGAATCGGCAAGCGCCAGCGCACAGGCGCGGCCGATACCGCGCGCGCCGCCGGTGACGAGGGCCGTCTTTGTCATGTGCCATGCTCGCGGGCGTAGCGGACCACGTCGGCATGGGTTGCGCACCAGACGTCGCCCTTGGCCTTGGCCAGGCGAATGAGCTCCTCGATGATCCAGAGCCGCGAGCGATAGCCGATGATGTGCGGATGGCAGGTGAGCTGGAAGATGCCACCCTCCTCATAGGCCGCCTCGAACTCGCGCCTGAACACATCGAACACATCCGAAGGCGGCGTGTAGGGACGCAGGCCCTGAAAGCGATGCATCATGAAATAGACCGCATCGTCGCGGATCCATTCCACCGGAAATTCGATCACGCCGGTCGGCTCGCCGTCGAGCACCAGCTCATAGCAATCGACATCGGCCATCAGCGAGGAATCGTAGAGCAGGCCGGCTTCGCTAGTGATGCGCAGCGTGTGCGGCGAGAAATCCCAGGAGGCGGTGCGCGCGCCGACCGGCCGCACCCTGGTCGTCTTCTCCAGCACGTCGGCCGCGCGCGTCATCAAATCCTTCTCGGCCTCATAGGGAAGCACCGAATTCAGCTCGTGGATCCATGAATGGATGCCGATCTCGTGCCCTTCGGCGATGATACGCCGCTGCTCGTCCGGATAGAGCAGCGCACACACGGCCGGCACATAGAAGGTCGCCGGCACCGAGTGTTTCGCAAGCAGTTTCAGGATGTTCGGGACGCCGACACGATTGCCATACTGTCCCCACGCCATGCGCCCGATCGACTTGCCGCCGTCGCGCAGCTCATTGGTCTCATGGTCGGAATCGAACGACAGCGCAAACGCGCATCGCGCGCCGCCCTTCCAGGTCTTGGGCCGATAGGTCCTGCCGGCGCGGACCTGGTTGACCAGCCCGCGCCAGTGCTTTTCCGGCCATTGCCAGGGCTCGAGCTTTGACGTCTCGTTCATGATGATCCTCCCGAATGATGTGTTACAGCGGGCCGCCGGTGACGGGTATGGTCTGCCCCGTGATCCACGAGGCGTAGTCGGAGGCGAGATACGTCACCGCATTGGCGATGTCCTGCGGCCCGCCCATGCGCCGCATCGCAATCATGTTGACGAAATTGTCGCGGAAGGCGCCCGGCCAGTTGTTCCACTGCCGCTCATAATCGGGGCTGGTCGCCATGAAGCCGGGCGCGACCGTATTCACGGTGATGCCGAACGGCCCAAGCTCCTGGGCAAGCTGTTTGACCAGACCGATTTGTCCATGCTTGGCGGCGGGATAGCTCTGGATGCCGGTGAGGCTTGTGGCAAGGCCGGCGCGGCTCGAAATGGTGACGATGCGCCCCGTGCCTTTTGCCTTCATCCCGGGCGCGACAGCCTTGATGAACAGGAACGCGCCCTTGAGGTTGACATCGACGATGGCGTCGAAATCGTCCGCGCTCACCTCTTCCAGCGGCCGGGGCCTTTGGCCGCGCACGCCGCCCGCGACATAGACAAGGATATCGACGCCGCCGGCCGTGCGCACGACCTCGGCAATGGAGGCCTCATTGGTGACGTCGACCTCTGCGGCGATGATCTCGCCGCCGCCATCGACGCGGCCGGCAAGGGCCAAGAGATCATCGACCAGCAGGTCGCAGGCGATGACGCGCGCGCCGTCATTTGCCAGCGATCGCGCGATGGCCTGGCCGATGCCGCGCGCGGCTCCGGCCACGACCGCGGTGCGTCCGTCGAACCGGATCAGCATGGACTACTCGTTCGGTTACTCAGCGCAGCTTTGTCCCGGCGGTTTCCTTCAGGCTCCAGATCACGGCCAGCGAAATCACCGCCGCAGGCAGCAGATAGAGATAGGTCGGCGACACCGGCGATCCCGTGACCTGGATCAGCCAGGTCGCGATGAACGGCGCGAACCCGCCAAAGATGGCGACCGCGAGCGCGTAGCCGCTCGTCATCCAGGTGGAGCGCAGATGCGTCGGAAAGATCTCCGAGATCGCCGCGGGTCCCGCGCCCGAATAGAGCGCAAGCAAAATGCCGAACAGGATCTGGAGCGGCATCACTAGGGCGAGCCCGGCGCCGTTGGTCATCAGCGAGAACAGCGGATAGGCGAGCAGTCCGATGCTGATCGCGCTCGCCATCAGGAGCGGCTTGCGGCCGACCCTGTCCGACAGCGCGCCCCAGAATGGAACCGCGATCACCATGGCGATCAGGCCGACCGTGTTCGACCACAGCGCCTGGGAGGGCGTGAGCCCGGCAAAGCGCTGGGTGAAGGTCGGCATCCAGGCGAGCAGCGTGTAATAGGCGATGGTCCAGAAGATGGTGAAGCCGAAGGCGAGCGCCCCGAGCGGAAGCCCGGCGACAACGGGCTGATCGACGGCGGCCTGGCGGCTGGCTTCGTAAGTCGGCGTCTCCTCGACGTTCTGGCGCAGATAGGCGCCGACGAACAGCAACAATACGCCGAGCAGGAACGGCACGCGCCAGCCCCAGTCGAGCATCGCCGCCTGACTCAGCGACGAGGTCATGATCGCGGCAACGGCCGAGCCGAGCAGCGAGCCGCCGGCGGTCGAGACCTGCTGGAAGCTGCCGAACAAGCCGCGACGGCCTTGCGGCGCCCATTCGACCATGAAGGCGGTCGAGGTACCCCATTCGCCGCCGGCCGCGAGCCCCTGCACGAGCCGCATGATGACGAGCAGGATCGGCGCCCAGACGCCGATCGCCTCATAGGACGGCAACAGGCCGAGGCCGACAGTGCCGAACGCCATCAGGAAGATGGTGAGCACCAGCGCCGTCTTGCGACCCTTGGTATCGCCGAGGCGGCCAATCACGATGCCGCCGAGCGGCCGCGCCAGGAAGCCGACGCCATAGGCCGCAAAGGCGGCGAGCAGCGAGGCGGTCGGATCGCTGTTCGGGAAGAACTTTGCGGCGATCAGCCCGGCGAGATAGGCATAGACGCCGAAATCGTACCATTCGAGAAGGTTACCGATGGCTGCGGCCCAGATCGCCTTGCGGGAGTTGTCCACCAGATGCGCGCTCGGCGCGGCCAGAACAGAAGCTTCCGCCATTGGATCACCCCCATGTCCATTTTTACCGCGATATTCCACATGACAATCCGGGCGGAGTCGAGGGGCAAGGCGTGCGCCATGGCGGCTCTGCGGCGATGGCTGACGGTTCCCCGCAGCATGGCTCTCGGTTATTGGCTCTCGGTTATGGCTCTTGGGCGCAGCGCAGGCGGTGTTTCTCCCAAGGCGGTTGATCCAGCGCACACTTACCTTTGGTTCGAGCTGCCACGCCGACCTTCAATTCAGATTCATAACATTGAATTTAGTTGAGGTAACAAACGGGTCACCCATCTCCAATGCATGATGCGAAGACGCAATCTGCGATCTTTCCGCTAACGAAAATGGAGATGACGATGCGAAGAAAAATCCTCACCGCGCTTGTTGTTTCGCTGATTGCCGCGTTAACCGCGCAAGCGGCGGCTGCTTCGGAACACCACTACACGCGAACGAAGAGCCGCGCGGCGGCAACCGAGCAATTTCGAAACAGCAATGCCTACGCCGCACCCGCCGATATTGCAGTGCAGCCGAACTGGTCAAACTACTCGGAAGGCGCGATGACGTCGGGACTCGCCGGTCACTGATCCGCGATATGGCGGCTCAACAGAGCGCGGCGAGGTAGCGTGTCCGCTGTCGCCAGACCCCAGGAGGAACCAAGAAGATCATGCGTGCGATACGGTTCAAGACCTTCGGCGATCCCTCCGTCCTCGAATTGGCGGAGGTAGCGGCGCCAGCCGTCAGCGAGACCACGGCCTTGGTGCGGGTCATGGCGGCCTCCATCAATCCGAGCGACGTCAAGAATGTCGCCGGAGCCATGAAGCAGACGAGGCTGCCGCGCATTCCCGGTCGTGATTTCGCCGGTGTGGTCGAGCAAGGGCCGGCTGAGTGGATCGGGCGCGCGGTCTGGGGCACCGGCGGAGATACCGGCTTCACCCGCGACGGCACCCATGCGGAGAAGATCGTTGTGCCGGTGGCCAGTCTGCGCCGGAAGCCCGATAGCCTCAGTTTCGATCAGGCCGCGTCGGTCGGGGTCAACTATATGGCCGCCTGGTGCGGCCTCGAAACGGCAGGACTCAGGGCCGGTGAGACCGTTCTCCTGATTGGCGCCGGCGGAGGCGTCGGCGGGGCCGCCGCGCAGATCGCCCGACGGCTTGGCGCCCGCGTGATCGCCGCCGACCGGCGCGCGCCGCATCCGGACGCGCCGATCCTCGGCATTGCCGAGAAGCTGATCCTCGGCGCAAAGGATCTGCCGGCCGAAGTCCGTGCGGCGACCGGCGGCAAGGGTGCCGATGTCGTCTTCGATCTCGTCGGCGGCGTCATGTTTCGCGACGCCGTCAACTGTCTGGCCCTTCACGGCCGGTTGGTGGAGATCGCCGCGACCGGCCAGCGCGAGGCAAGCTTCGACCTTCCCGATTTCTATCATAACGAGAGCCGGCTCTACGGCGTGGATACGCTGAAGCGTGACCTCGTGGCCTCGGCCGAAGTGCTGGAGGTGCTGACGCCGGGGTTTGTCGCGGGCGACTACCACGCGGCGCCGATCATGGAGACCTGCGGCCTTGCCGAGGCGCAGCGAGCCTATCGCGAGGTCGCGGCCGGCTCCAAGGGCCGGGTCGTGTTGCGGCCGCAGCAATAGGAGGCGGCGATGATCGGATATCTCGTGTCTCTATTCATGGGGCTGGCCGTCGGCGCGGCCTATGGCCTGGTCCAGGTCCGCTCTCCGGCACCGCCAATGATCGCCCTCGTCGGCCTGTTCGGCATGGTGCTGGGGCAGCAGGCGATCGACACAGCAAAGCGCCATTTCGTGCTGCAGGCTCAGACCTACATCCGGCACGATGTCAGCGGCGTCGCTGCTCGTGGCGGGCAGAATAAGTTGGAGCTTCGTGAATGAATTCCCGAGCCCATCGTCATCCCGTCTTCTTGTAGTCTTACGGATTTCTAGCGAGCCTCTCCAGGCTCGCTTTATGGCAAATTTCCGAAGTGCTGTCCGGCCAACCGTCTTGAACGGCGGCGCCTCGACGGCCCGATTCTTTTCAGCGGTAGAAAGTTGCGCAGCGCGTTCGACGCGATCTGTGATAGCTTGGCACGATCATGAAGTTCCTCGTTGCGATCGCCATTCTGCTGATGTCTCCAGCCGCGCTGGCCTGTGACCTGTCGCTGGTCAGCCCGGCCAGGTCGGTTCTCAAAAATCCCGTTCAGGTCAAGGCTGCGCTCGCGGACGATATCCTGACCGCCAGCTATTCGGTGACCTCACCGTCGCTGAATGCCGGGAAGGTGCTTGGCCCGGGGCAATACCCTTACATGTTCGACGTCGTGGAATTGTTCGTGACGTTTTCCGAAGCCGGCTTTCCCTATTTCGAATTCGAAGTATCGCCGTACAACCAGACCTTCCAGGTCAAGATTCCCGGCGGCGGCCAGCCCCGTCAGGAGGGCGTCGATTTGGGTCTGGGGTCGACCGCAGCCGTTCGGCAGGGTGGTTGGACCGCGGAGTTGAAGATTCCCCTGAAACCAATGGGGTGGGATGGTGATCCAAAAAAAATCCGAGGAAATTTCTACTCCATTCTTGGGCGAGGCTCGACACGCAGTTACTGGAGCACCTTTCTGCCCAAAGCCAAAACAGCCAACTTTCATCAGCCGCAGTTTTTTCAACCCTTGCTGCAATGTGAATAGGTGCGGAGGAAAGATGAAGCGACGCGATTTTCTCAAGGTCACGGGCGGCCTGTCGGCACACGCGATCGTCGGTGGCTCGCTGCTGTCGATTCGAAGGGCGGAGGCCGACACCGCCTTGCCGATCGCGGCGCTGCAGGCGGCACTCGATCCGAAGAAGGACCTGTTGCTGGTTCGCGCGAGCGCCGATTTTGCCAAGTACAACAGGTCGTTCAACAAGCGAACCCAGCTCGCGCCGCGCGTACGCGTGGTGGCCGGAAGCGCCAAGGCCGTCGGCAGCACCATGCTGTGGGCCGCGAATAACGGGCTGAGCTTTGCGGTTCGATCGGGTGGGCACTCCTTCGAAGGATTTTCGCAGTCGCCGGATCTTGTGATCGATGTTCGCGGCATGACCACGATCAAGCTCTCGGTGGACAAGGCGTCGGTGTCGGTCGGCTCCGGTTCGTCGCTGGGATCGGTCTACAAGGCGCTGTGGCCGAGCCATCTGGCGATGCCGGCGGGCAGTTGTTTTCCGGTAGGCGTCGCGGGCCATTCGCTGGGGGGCGGTTTTGGACTACTGGGGCGCCTGTTCGGGCTTGCCTGTGACAGCGTGCTGTCAATGGAGGTGGTCGATGCGTCGGGAAAGATTCTCAACGCGAGCGAACAGGAAAATCCCGATCTGTTCTGGGCGCTGCGCGGCGGCGGCAATGGAAATTTCGGCGTCGTTACCAATTTCAATTTTCGCACCAGTGCCGTCAACATGGTCGCGCGGTTCGGGACTACCTGGAGCAAGCCGGTCGCGCAGGCGGCCAAAATCATGCAGGCGTGGCAGCAATGGCTTCCGGATTTGCCGCCTGACATCACCGGCACGCTTCATTTGACCAAGGACAAGGGCGGGCTGATCAACGTGCATTTCGCAGGGCTCTCGGTGCAATCCGAGAGCAAGCTGATCGCCGAGTTGAAGCGGCTGGAGAAGGTGGCGGGATCCGCCGACTTGTTCCGGACCACCACGCAGTCTTTCCAGGCGGCGGCCACCGTCTTCAATGGCAACGAGCCTGCCGACGACTCTGTTCTCATGAAGGGAAAATCCGACTACGTCACCACCCCCCTGACCGACCAGGGGATCATAACGCTGCTCGCCGGCATTCAGAAGGCGCCGGAAGTGATCGCGGTGCTGTGCGACACCTATGGAGGCGCCATCAACAAAATTGCTTCCGACGCAACCGCCTTCGTGCACCGCGCGAACACCCTATATTCGATCCAGTATTACATGGAGTGGCAAAGTCCGGGCGCCTCCGATGCCAACATCGCGATGATGCGGACCTTGTATGCGTCGATGCGGCCGTACGTGTCGGGCGGCGCCTATGTGAACTACTGCGATCTCGATCTCGGCAACGGTTTTGCGCGGGCGTACTGGGGCGACAATCTTCCGAGGCTGATGAAGATCAAGGCCGCGGTCGATCCGAAGAATGTCTTCAGGCATGCGCAGAGCGTGCCGTTGAGCTAGGACGTCGGTAGCTGAATCCAGAGGGCGGCAATTGAGGGAAGACGATAGATGTCTGTGTCGGTTCGTATTTCGGACTCAAGCCGAAGGTCGTGACATGTCCGCTTCGTGTCAACAACGGACCAGGACACCCTCAGCACCTTGATTCTCTCTGACGCCCGTAGCATTCTACGGGGTGGGATGCTCTCCTGGAACAGACGGACCAAATGGATCGTGGGACTGGCCGCAATCGCGGCCTATTTTGCGCTGGCCGAGTGGTCGGCGCGGTCTTTCGTCGACCTGACGCCGAAAGGCGAGGTTGTTATCCAGTTATTTCGACCTTTCGAGGTGCACGGGAACGTGGCGTTCAGCAATCATGCCGGAACCGATAGGCTGCTGGCCTTTGCGGATGATGAAGAGGCTGGGGACGCCGGCTCATCGCCGGTCGTGATCTATGAGAACAACAAGGCGCTTGGCCCGGCGCACAGCTCCTACGCCGATATCCGCGACCAGGGGATGGGCCGCTTTTCCTTTTGGCGGCGTTTTGGTTTGGTATTCACGGCGAGCGACAACAGTGACCCCAATACCAATGGGCGCTACTACTGGGCCGTGCTGCCGAATCCCTCCGTCGACATGCCGCCGAGGGGCAAGGTTGTCATCCGGCTGGTTCCGCCGTTTGAGATGCACGGGAATGTGGCCGTCAGCAATTCATACGCGGCCAACAAGCTGCGGGACTTTGCCGATGATGAAAATGTCAGGTTCGACAGTCGATCGCCGGTCGTGATTTACGAGAACAACGTGCGGCTCGGGCCGGCGCATAATACCTACGAAATTATCCGCGACTACGGCACGGGCCGCTTTACCTTCTGGCGGAGCTCCGGTTTTGTGTTCACGGCGAGCGACAACAGCGATCCCAATACCAATGGGCGCAGCTACTGGGCCGTGTTGCCGCAATAGCAATCACTCGGCGGCTCTCGTCGCAATTGAAGCACCGCGGTCGCGATGATTGCGCATTTCATCGCGTGCTCCCCCGGCAACGCAAATGACCTGCCGCATCGACCGTCAACGCAAAGCCGGCGCAGCGCCGCACGTCGATGCGGCTCTTGATCATGAGATTGTTGCGATCGGTGCACCACCCGGTGACCGTCGGCCCCAGATAGGCGGTCTGCGGGCAGCGCGCATCGAGTGCGCGGTTGGCGGGAACGTCGCCGAGGTTTTGGGCTGAAGCCGGCGCGGCTGCGGCGGCGAGCGCTGCGCCGAGCAGGGCGGCAGTCGCGATCATGGCGCATTTCATGGCATCCTCCATCGTTTTCCGGATATCGGCTCGCCTTGTTGGTGTGCGGCAACGCGGTGCGGGTTTGAGGTGTTACGGTTTTGTAACGTCCGTCGCGTCCGAGGGCGCCTCAGCAGGTCCGCTTCCGGTCAGAATCGTTCATGCCGAACAATTCAATTGCCGGTCGGCGGCGTAAAACTAGGTCTTCATATGCCGTTGCGGCTATCCTAATCTAGGCTGCATCGCCCAGCCCCGGGGAGGCCTTGTGCAAACGCCGGCGTCCGACATCGTCGCTCCAGCCCGGATCGAACTTTTTCATTACAAAGCTGCCATCGGACAACCGATCGTCACCTCCTTCGGCTCGATCCCGGCGCGCAACGCGCTGCTGATCAGGGTGGAGGATCGCGACGGGGCTTTTGGGTGGGGCGAGGTGTGGGCAAACTTTCCGCCTTCCGGAGCCGAGAGCAAATTGCGGCTGCTGGAGACGGTCATCTTGCCGATGTTGCCGGGCCGAAGCTGGTCCAGTCCTGCCGCCGCCTGGATCGACCTCACTCAGCGCATGCGACGCAACGCCATTCAGAGCGGCGAGCCCGGTCCATTCGCGTCCTGCATAGCCGGCATCGAGGTTGCGCTTTCAGATCTCGCGGCGCGCAAGGCCGGGCTGCCGCTCTGGAAAGCACTGGGCCGATCGACCAAGCCCGAACCGGTGATGGCCTACGCCAGCAACCTCAATCCCGACGGCGCGCCCGAATACGTCGCCATGTGCCGCGAGCGCGGCTACCGCGCCTTCAAGCTGAAGGTCGCCTTCGACATGAAGAGCGATCTGGCAAACGTGCGCGAAATAACTTCCGGCCTCAAGCCCGGCGAACGATTCATGATCGATGCCAACCAGGGCTGGGAGCTTTCGACCGCGCGACCTGCGGTCGAGGCGTTCAGCGCGTTCCCCCTGGACTGGATCGAAGAGCCGATTCCGGCCAACGACCCGCCGGCGCACTGGGCGGAGCTTGCCATTCTCTCTCGCATCCCGCTCGCGGGCGGCGAGAATCTCATTGGCTTTCCGGAGTTCGATGCGGCGATCAATGCCGGTTACCTCGGCGTGATCCAGCCGGACATCTGCAAGTGGGGCGGAATCACGGGCTGCGCAGCCGTCGCGCGTCGAGCGGTCGCCGCGGGCCGTCGCTATTGTCCGCACTGGCTCAACTCGGGCCTCGGCCTGCACGCCGCCGCGCATGTGCTGG
Source organism: Bradyrhizobium sp. (assembly GCF_035484855.1). Taxonomy (GTDB): domain Bacteria; phylum Pseudomonadota; class Alphaproteobacteria; order Rhizobiales; family Xanthobacteraceae; genus Bradyrhizobium. Next base: position 111,175 of record NZ_DATHOP010000154.1, on the reverse strand, counting down.
CCGCCGTCGGTGGTGACGGTCTGCTCGAGCATGATGCCATGGAGAACCCCCTGCAGGCGGTGCTCGCCCAACCTTTCCCGCGCCTCATCGATGGTCGCTTCGCACTGACCTGCGCGCCAGGACTTGGTGTTACGCCGGATCTGCCGGGGGCCAGGTCGTTCCTGGTCCACCGAAGCGAGCATCGGCAATAATCCGGCCGGATGGCAGCCGAGCCATTCAACGGCCGATCGGCAACGCGATCGCCGGCGCGAACCGTTCGCACGCCGTCTGGTGGGCGGCGAGCACATCGCGATCGATGCGCGGCCGAAATCCCGCCGGGAGCACCAATGCGCCGGCCACGAACGGCAGCGGCTCGGCAAACAGCCGGACCTTCGGCTTCAGGAATCCGTTGAACTCGCCGGCATTGCGGATGGTGACGCGCGCGACGCAAGCCTCCATCCAGCAGCCAAGCTCCATCCCGAGTCCGTCCCCGAGCACCGGCTCCATGCCGTGCGCGCGCACCGCATCAAGCGCCTGATGGACCAGGTCGAGGCCGCCGAATCGTTTCAGCTTGAGCTTGCAGAAGCCGACATTGTTGATGCCGCCGGCGCGCCGCACGTCATCGATCGTGCAGATCGGCTCATCCAGCATGATCGGAACGGCCGAGACGCCGGCGACCCTGGCATTGGCGTCCCAATCTTCGGCCGCGCAAGGCTGCTCGAACAGTTCGATTCCGGAGGGGTCGAGGGTTTCCGCAAAGCGGCAGGCCTCGGCTTCGCTGTAAGCGCGATTGGCGTCGAGGCGCATCGTCGCGCGACCGCCGATCGCCTGCTGGATCGCCCTGACACGCCTGCCGTCGTCATCCGCATTCTTGCCAACCTTGATCTTGAAGGTGCGAAAGCCGTCCTCGATACGCCGCTCGACCTCTTCGGTTATTTCGTTCGGGGTAGAGCTGTTGAACGGCGTCAGCAGCGGCAGACGCGCCTCGCGATCGAGCCGCAGCAGCGGGTGATCCTCCAGCATCTCGATCGCCGTCAGCAGGGCCGTTGCGGCAACCTTGCTGGCGTTCAGATGGGCGGCGATGACAGCCTTCGCCTGTGTCGTGTCCTTGCCGACGATTTCAGCGGCGTGCTCCCGGCAGAAGGCCCAGCCGCCCTCGCGAGTCTCGCTGCTCGAACCGGGTGAGATGTGGCCTTCGCCCCAGCCGATGCGGCCGTCGGCATCGCGTACCTCGACGATAACAGGCTCGAATTCGGTAAAGGTGCGATACGACAGCACATAGGGCCGGATCAGCGGAACCCGTACCATCCGCAGCGTGAGTTCTGCCAGCTTCATGGTCACCCCAGTGTGCAAGACAGATCAGGCGATCCGCTCGTTGCCCTTGATCTGGCTGCGATGCATCACGCGCCGCGTCTTCGGATCGAACGGCGCGCGCCGGTGCAGCACGGAGAGGTTATTCCACATCAAGACATCGCCGACCTTCCATTCATGGCACATGGCAAAGCGCGGCTGCGTCGCATGCGCCCACAGCGCGTCGAGCAACGCTTCGCTCTCGGCCACACCGAGGCCAAGCACATAGGCGCTGGGCCGGCGGCCGAGGAAGAGCGCCTTGCGGCCGGTCGTCGGATCGGTGCGGACCAGCGGATGATGCGCGCCCACGGTCTCGCGAACGTCGCTGACCTCCTTAAAACCCTTGCGCAGCAGCCCTGCGCTGTTGCGCGAGGCGTCGTGCACCGCGGTCTTGCCCTCGACCGCCTTCTTCAGGTCCGCGGGCAAGGTCTCGTAGGCGGCAAACATATTGGCGAAATAGGTGTTGCCGCCGGCTTCCGGCGGCGGCACTTCCAGGGCATGCAGCATCGCAGCCTTGGGCGGCACCTCGACATAGGTCATGTCGGCATGCCAAACGGCTTCGCCGTCGCCGAGGTTGCCCGTTGGCTTGCCGTTCTCGACCACGTTGGAAATGACGTTGAGTTCGGGGTGCTCTTTGTTGAACGGCTCGCCATAGGGGTTCGGTCCCGGTGGATCGAGTTCGCCAAAATTTTGGCTGAAGGCGATGAGTTGCGGATCCGAGAGGCTTTGGTCGTGGAAGACGACGACAAGCCGCTCGCGCCAGGCGGTTTCGATCGCGTCGACGTCGGCAGGCGGGATGGCCCTGGACAGATCGATGTCGTCGACTTCTGCGCCGAGCGCCGCGTCCAAATTCCTGATCCGTATCGCCATGGCATTCCCTCACAATCATTTGGCCGGCCCTTCCGGGCCTTGTTGTTTCTCGAAGCGCCGTGCCGGTTCACTCCAGCTGAATACCGCTCGCCTTGATCGGTGCCTCCCATTTCTTGACTTGGCTAGCAAGAAATTTCGCAAGATATTCCGGCGAGCGGCGCTCCGGCGCAATCGCGTCGCCCCCGATCTGCTTGAGCCGCTGCTGCACGGCAGGCGTGTCGAGCGCGGCCATCGTCGCGCGGTTGAGTTTTTGAACAATCGCCGGCGGCGTGCCGGCGGGCAGGAACAGCGCATACCAGCTCGCGGCGTCGAAATCGGTCAACCCCTGCTCATGGGCCGACGGCAGATCCGGCAGACTGGCGGACCGCTCCTTGCTCAGGATTGCGATGGGTTTGATGGCCTTGGCGGCGATCTGCGGCAGCGCCAAGGGGAGGCTGAGGCAGTCGTAATCCACCCGGCCGGCCATCACGTCCTGCATGCCCTGCACGACGTTGCGATAGGGGACGTGCGTGACTTCGATGCCGGCAGCGATATTGAACAGCATGCAGGCCAGATGATTGGAGCCGCCAACGCCCGACGAGGCGTAGTGCATCTTTTCCTGGTTGGCCTTCGCGTAGGCAATAAACTGCTGCAAATTGTCGGCGGGGAAGTCCTTGCGGGCGACCAACACCAGGGATTCGTCGGTCAGCAGCGCCACCGGCGCGAAATCCGCAACCGGATCGTAAGGCGATGTCTTGTAGAGCCAGGGGCTCTGCGCGAAGGTCCCGACATTGCCGATCACGAATTGATAGCCGTCGGGCGCGGCCTTCGCCACGCGGCGTCCGCCCAGCAGACCGCCGGTGCCGGTGACGTTCTCGATCACAACCGGCTGTTGAAGGTTGTTGCTGATTCCATCCGCGACGATACGCGCGATGGCGTCGCTCGAACCGCCGGCCGCAAACGGCACCACGAACGTCATCCCATGTGTCGGCCAGTCCTGCGCGAGCGCAGGTGCGGTCGCAGCAGAGAGCGTTGCGACGGTCGCAATCGCCCGGATGATTTGCATGCTCCCTGCCGCTCCAATGCGCATCGGACTCAATGGCACGGATACACTGAATGCATGGCGGCGGACAAGCCTTCGGATGCGCGCTTCTTCGAATATTCGGGGTGCATCTTGAGCCACGCGACAAGGCTGACGACTATCGCCGTTCTTTTTGCATTTCCCTGTTCCAAATTCGCAGCAGACGTGTCGGGCAAACAATGCTGCCCTGATTTTCCCTCCGCAATATCCGTCATCACGAAGTCCGTCATGCAATTGACGGAAACCTTGGGGCCGGCGCAGCCGCGTACAAAATCTCCTGACGTTTTGAAATTCGCCTGATTGTCAAATTCATGCAGATCGCCGCTGAACGACGGAGCAGACAACAACAGCGCCGCCATCGTGCACACCGGCGCCAAGACATGAATTGGCCGCATCGAACCGCTCCCGCAAACTTAAAAAATGTGTTCAGACCAGCTCATCGAGAAAGCGTCTGCTCATTTGCAATCCTTGTGGGTCGGCTGACACCTTCATGGCTTCGCTGTAGTCTTGCGTAACGCCTTTTCGTTTTCATACATGGTGCCAAGCAAAAATTGTGTGTGCACGTCTTCCAATTCATTGCGCGCCTCTACTTGAGGGGACCGCGTACGGCTTCCCGGGCGGTTGGCCGACCAGCGGAAAGCTTCGCACGCGCTATTTGCGATAGCAACGATTGATCAGTCAATCGGGATGGTGTTGGCATTAGCGGCGGTCGTTAGGTATCCGGAATGGTTTGAAAGTATACTTCCGGTGAAGATGCCAGATGCGCCAACCGCGCCACCAGCAGCCGGGTTACTTCGTCGGTGAACATCCGATCGGCGGGCGCGCGCAGGCGATCAAGCTGCCGCTAAGCGACATCAGTCATCGCAAACCGTTCAATGCTGGCTGCTGACGCCTCAAGCAGATGCGCAAAAGAGGCGCGTCTCGGGTCGCTTCGGAACCTCTGGAAATTCTGATCCGAATCGAAGCTGACGATATGAACTTCGATCGTGCCGTCGGAGTTGCGCAATCGCCGCTCCAGCAATCCGCCAAACTCGCTCAATAGCGGGAGTACGGCGTCCTCGTAGGCCTGAAAGCTGGCAACCCCGTCAGACGGTACGCGCGCAATCAGGACGAACGTCAAGCTTGCAGAAGTTGCGTGCCCCATCGGAAGACATGGCTCCTTCGCAGGAAGTTTGGAGGCGATCATACAGCCGGGGCGGCATCGCGGCGAGTCCGGCCATTTGCCCTCCTGCGATGTCGCACGTGCGTCAGGGTTCGGACATCGGCGTTCGCAACTGTCAGGTCCGCTTCAGGGATACCGGCGCGATGCTTCATTCCCGCCGCAAACAAAAATGGAGGCCAGCGCGCCCGCCTGGCCTCCAGTCTGGTAGTCCAAAACTCTGGTTTGATTTCAGCCGCCGCGTCTACGGCGTACGGTCGGCGGTGACCAGCCGGGCTTCCCGGATCACAGTCTTGGTACCGGCAATGCGCAGGCAGGAAGCTTCGAAATTCGGCCAGGCCTTTTGCGAGCAGCCGGGTCCGACGGTGTGGATATCGAGCCGATCGCCCTTGGCGAGCGCCTGCGGAACGCTGGCTTCAACCTGGGGGGCAAAACCGGGAAGAACGGTGAGGGCTGCGGCGACAAGCGCAGCAATAGCGATGGCGGAAAGTGCCTTGATCATGACGGTCCCCTGTCATTGGGCCTTTTGGCCCGTCGTTTCGTTAACCAACTGATACAAAGCACCGGTTTCCGGATGTCTTCGCGGCAGGCGAAAATGGTTTCTTCGGAGCCGAGTTTTGTTTCGTCGCCTTAAGCGGGACGAAACATGCTCGGCTTGCCTAGGAGACGCCCCGAACCCCCGATAGGTTCAGAGCAGGGGTCCAAATAAATCAGCAGTTTCAGGGGGAACCAGTCCGGCTTGCGGGGCCGCCCGGGGCGGGGTAGACGGGCTTATGCCCCGTATCGCGCTCTATCCCGGCTCCTTCGACCCCGTCACCAACGGCCATCTCGACGTCGTCAGGCACGCCGTCGGCCTGTGTGACCGGCTGATCGTCGCCATCGGGCTGCATCCCGGCAAGAAGCCGCTGTTTTCTGTGGAAGAGCGCCTGGCGATGGTGCGGGAGGTATTCGGGCCGGTCGCCAAGACTGCCGGATGCCAATTCGACTGCACCACCTTCGATGACCTCACCGTCACCGCCGCCAAGCGCGCCGGTGCCACCATCCTGATTCGCGGCTTAAGGGATGGCACCGATCTCGACTACGAGATGCAGATCGCCGGCATGAACGAGACCATGGCGCCGGAGGTCCACACCGTTTTCCTGCCGGCTTCCCCAATGGTCCGCCCGATCACCGCCACACTGGTGCGCCAAATCGCCGGCATGGGCGGCGACGTCTCCAAATTCGTTCCGCCAGAGGTCGCAGCCCAGCTCAAGACCAAATTCGCCAGCTAGCGTCTGTTTTCGCAAAACTGGAAACGATAATCCACCGCGCTATCCCAAACGCTTCAACCAACTCTGCCGGAGTTTCCATGATCCGAATTCTCGCCCTTATCGCAGCGCTGGTCTGTGCCGCGCCCGCGATCGCCCAGCCGCTGCCTGCCAAGCTCGACAAGCCAAATGCGATCGTGATCGACACCACCAAGGGGCGGATCGTGATCCAGCTCCGGACCGATATCGCGCCGAAACACGCCGAGATGATCAAGCTGCTGACGCGCGAGGGGTTTTACAACAACGTGCCGTTCCATCGCGTGATGGGCGGCTTCATGGCACAGACCGGCGACGGCAAGAATTTCGACGGCACCGGCCATTCCGACCATCCCAATCCGCCGGACGAATTTTCCAAGGTTTCGTTCCAGCGCGGCGTCGTCGGCATGGCCTCGACCGGTCAGCCGAACTCCTCGAACTGCCAATTTTTCATCGTGTTCGACGATGCGTCCTTCCTCGACGGCAAATATTCCGTAGTCGGGCAGGTGGTGTCGGGCATGGATGTCGCCGACAAGCTGAAAAAAGCTCCGCCGGGATCGCAAAGCGGCAGCGTCACCGATCCCGACAAGATGGTGAAGGTCCAGGTCGCCTCCGACATCAAGTGAGGCGTCCGGTCTGAATTCGAAAAGGGCGCCATGATCCGCGTTCTCGCATGTATCGCCGCCTTGCTCGCCGCTTCGCCGGCATGGGCCGAGAAACGCATTGCGCTCGTGGTCGGCAACTCGGCCTACGAGAACATCACCCCGCTGGACAATCCGCGCAACGATGCGCGGCTGATCGCGACCACGCTTGCGGGCCTCGGCTTTACGCTGGTCGGTGGCGGGGCGCAGCTCGACCTGAACAAGACCAAGCTGGAAGCGGCGATCCTTGAGTTCGGCAAAAACCTGCCGGGCGCCGACGTCGGAATGTTCTACTACGCCGGCCATGGCGTTCAGATCCGCGGCACCAATTTCCTGGTCCCGATCGGCGCCAACCCGACGCGCGAGGCGGACGCGGATTTCCAGATGATCGACGTCGGTTCGGTGCTGCGCCAGATGGAGAGTTCGGGCACCAAGCTCAACCTCGTCGTGCTCGACGCCTGCCGCAACAATCCGTTCGGCAATCGCGGCTTCCGCTCGGCCACGGGCGGGTTGGCGCAAATCCAGGTGCCCGAGGGGACCCTGATTTCCTATGCCACCCAGCCCGACAGCGTGGCCCAGGACGGCGCCGACGGGAACAGCCCGTATTCCAGGGCCCTTGCCGACATCATGCAAAAGCCGGGGCTCGGGATTTTCGACGCCTTCAATCAGGTCGGGCTTTCGGTCAAGCGGGCCACCGGCGGCGTGCAGCAGCCCTGGGTGTCGTCCTCGCCGATCGACGGCAATTTCTACTTCTCGGGCGCGCCCGGCGGCGTCGCGTCGGCATCACCGCCGGCCGCGGCCCCTGACCCCTGCGCGGCCGCGCAGGCGCATTGGGAAAGCGCCAATGCGATCGGGACGGTCGCCGCCTACCAGGACCACCTCCGGCTGTTTTCGAAATGCCCCTTTGCGGGGCTGGCCCGGGTCAAGATCGAAGAGAAGACGAAGCTCGCCGCGATCTCGCCGCCGCCGATAGCCGCGTCGTCGAAACTCGTACCGGCCGGTGTCGACCCCGCCAATGTCATCGTCATCGATACCACCAAGGGGCGGATCGTCATCAAGCTGCGAGCCGACCTCGCGCCGGCGCATGCCGAGCGGATCATTCAATTAACGCGCGAGGGTTACTACGACAACGTGCCGTTCCATCGCGTCATCGAGAACTTCATGGCGCAGACCGGTGACGGGCAGAATTTCAACGGCACCGGCGGTTCGAAACATCCCAATCTGAAGCCCGAATTCTCCAGCCTGTCTTATAGGCGCGGCATCGTCGGCATGGCGCGGGCGGCGAGTGCGGATTCCGCTAATTCGCAGTTCTTCATCATGTACGCCGACGCGCCCAGCCTGAATGGCAAGTACACCGTAATCGGCGAAGTGGTGTCGGGGATGGACGTGGTCGATAAATTGAAGCGGGCGCCTGCGGGGTCTCCGGGCGGCAACGTGCCCGATCCCGACAAGATGGTCAGGGTGCAAGTCGCATCCGACATCAAGTGAACCCGCGTGGCATCGCTTTGCGGCCGATCTGGTCTGCCGCCGCCTTGCTGCTGCTGCTGCTGTGGTCGGCCGGCGCGCGGGCCGAAGGAGGGCAGGTCAATACCATCCGCGAGGCGATCGAGAGGTTTTCGAAATGCTGGCGGCCGCCGCCGGCCTCGCTCGCCAACCCTATCGACATCACCGTGATCGTGAGCTTTAACCGCGCAGGCGAGATCCTGGGCCATCCCCGGATCACCTATGAATCGGCGGCGGCCACCGACAACGACCGCGTGCAGTACCGCATCGCCGTGATGGAGGCGTTGCAACGCTGCACGCCGATACCATTTACCGATGATATGGCCGGCGCGGTCGCCGGCCACCCCTTCGCGATCCAGTTCCACAAACCGAAACCACCACCCCAACCCGCAGAGAAGAGAGCATGGCTGACACCGAAAATACCTTGATCCTCGAAACCACGCAGGGACCGGTCACGATCGAGATGCGGCCCGATCTCGCGCCGGGTCACGTCGCGCGGATCAAGGAACTGGTGCGCGAGGGTTTTTACGACGGCATCGTGTTCCACCGCGTGATCGACGGCTTCATGGCGCAGACCGGCTGTCCGCAGGGTACCGGCACCGGCGGCTCCGGCAAGAAGCTGAAGGCCGAATTCAACAACGAGCCCCATGTCCGCGGCACCACTTCGATGGCGCGCGCGGCGAGCCCGGATTCCGGCGACAGCCAGTTCTTTATCTGCTTCGACGACGCGTCCTTCCTGAACAAGCAGTACACGGTCTGGGGCAAGGTCACCTCGGGCATGGAGAACGTCGACAAGATCAAGCGCGGCGAGCCGGTGAAAAACCCCGACAAGATCGTCAAGGCGCGGATGGCGCTGGACGAGGCGGCGTGAATGGACCTTCCGTCGTTCCGGGGCAGCCCGCAGGGCTGAACCCGGAATCTCGAGGTTCGCCGAGGTGCAATTGCACATCTGAGGTTCACGCTTCGCGTGCCCCGGAATGACGTTGTGAGACCATGCTGGAGCGCATTGGCGCCATGCGCACCGACCTCTTCGACTTCGAACTCCCAGCCGCCAGCATCGCGCTGCGCCCGGCCAGCCCGCGCGACTCCGCGCGGATGCTGGTGGTCCAGCGCGACGGTATTTTGCGCGACCAGGGTATCGCCGACCTTCCGCGATGGCTCGATCCCGGCGACCAATTGGTGGTCAACGACACCAAGGTGATATCCGCCCAGCTCAAAGGTCGCCGCATCGGCCGCGAGACTGAGCCGAAGATCGAGGCGACCCTGATCAAACGGCTCGACGGCTCGCGCTGGCAGGCGCTGGTCAAGCCGGCCAAAAAGCTTTCGACGGGCGACGTGGTTCGTTTCGGCAACGAGGGCAGGGTATGCCTGCTCGGCCATCTCGACGCGCAAGTTGAGCACAAGGGCAGTGACGGCGAGGTCACGCTGTCGTTTTCGTTTCACGGCCCCGCGCTCGACCAGGCCATCGCCGACCTCGGCAGCCCGCCATTGCCGCCCTACATCGCCTCCAGGCGGGCGCCCGACGAGCGCGACGCCAGCGATTACCAGACCATGTTCGCAGTCGAGGAGGGCGCGGTCGCGGCGCCGACCGCGGGCTTGCATTTTACCCCCGATCTGGAGACCGCCTTGCGTGCGCGCGGCATCGGGATCGTCAGGGTGACGCTGCATGTCGGCGCCGGGACCTTCCTGCCGGTCAAGGCGGAGGACACCGAGCGGCACCGCATGCATTCGGAATGGGGCAGCCTGTCGGCCGAGACGGCGGGCGTGCTGAACGCGGCGCGCGCCGCGGGCGGCCGCATCGTCGCGGTCGGCACCACCTCGCTGCGGCTTCTGGAAAGTGCCGCCGCCGAGGACGGCACCATCGAGCCGTTTTCCGGCGAGACCGCGATCTTCATCACGCCGGGCTATCGCTTTCGCGCGGTCGATATTCTCCTGACCAATTTCCACCTGCCGCGCTCGACCCTGTTCATGCTGGTGTCGGCGTTCTCAGGGCTGGCGACGATGCAACAGGCCTATGCCCACGCAATTCAAGCGGGCTACCGGTTCTATTCCTACGGCGACGCCTGCCTGTTGTTTCGTGATAAGTCGTAACGATGGCCCTTCCCAATCATTTCGAACTGCTGGCGACTGACGGCACCGCGCGCACCGGCCTTCTGACCACGCCGCATGGCGTGGTGCGCACGCCGGCCTTCATGCCGGTCGGCACCGCGGGCGCCATGAAGGGCGTGCATTGGCGCGAGGTGCGCGAAGCCGGCAGCGATATCGTGCTCGGCAACACCTATCATCTGATGCTGCGGCCGGGCGCCGAGCGGATCGCGGCGCTGGGCGGTCTGCAACACTTCACCGGCTGGAACGGCCCGATGCTGACGGACTCCGGCGGCTTCCAGGTGATGTCGCTGTCGGAGTTGCGGAAAGTGAGCGAGCACGCGGTGACCTTCCGTTCGCATATCGACGGCGAAAAAATAGAATTGTCGCCGGAACGCTCGATCGAGGTGCAGCTTCTGCTCGGCTCCGATATCGCCATGCAGCTCGACGAATGCGTAAGGCTGCCAGCCGAGCCTGATGATGTCGAGCGTGCGATGCTGCTCTCGTTGCGCTGGGCCGAGCGCAGCAAGCGCGCCTTCGAGACGGCGCCAGCGGGGTATATGCTGTTCGGCATCGCGCAAGGTGGCGACCTGTCGCAACTGCGGCGGGCCAGCGCGCGGGGCCTGGTCGAGATCGGCTTTCACGGCTATGCGATCGGCGGCCTTGCGGTCGGCGAACCTCAGGACGTCATGCTCGCCATGGTCGAAGAGGTCGCAGCAGAACTGCCCGGCGATCGCCCACGCTATCTGATGGGCGTCGGAACGCCCGAGGATCTGCTGGAGGCGGTCGCGCGCGGGATGGACATGTTCGATTGCGTGATGCCGACTCGGAACGGCCGCCACGGCATGGCGTTCACCCGTTTCGGCCAGATCAACCTGCGCAACGCCCGCCATGCCGACGATATCAGGCCGCTGGACGAGGAGAGCGCATGGCCGTCGACGCGCGGCATCTCGCGCGCCTATCTGCATCACCTTGTGCGGTCGGGCGAGACGCTGGGGGCGATGTTGTTGTCGGAAATCAACATCGCCTACTACCAACAACTGATGCAGGACATGCGGGAAGCGATCGCGCAGGGAACGTTCGAAAGTTTCCGCGAACGCGCCCGCGACGGCTGGGCACAAGGCGACATTCCGCCGCGCTAGGGCTGTGGACCCGTCAGGCGTATAATCAGGGGGATCGCCTGCGGACCCATCGAAGCGCGAGACAGGGAGCTACGACATGAGTGTCGGACTTGTTGAGTTCACGCGAGCGGCGTTGGAGAAGGGCATCGGGCGCGAGGAAATTGCCGATACCCTCAAGCGAGCGGGCTGGGCCGAACATGACATCAAGGCCGCGCTGAACGCGTTCGCCGATGTGGCGTTTCCGATCCCGGTGCCGCGGCCCAAACCCTACCTCTCGGCGCGTGAGGTTTTCATTTATCTCATTCTGTTTGCGGCCCTCTACGGCACAGCCTTCAGTATCGGTTCGCTGCTGTTCGAATTGATCAATCGAAGCTTTCCCGATCCGCTTTGGCAGAACTCCATTCAGGCGTCGAACAACAACATCCGCTGGGATATGGCCTGGATCATCGTCGCATTTCCGCTTTTCATGCTGACGTTTCGGTCGGTCAACCACGCGATCAGGACCGATCTGACGAAGCGTGCCTCGCGGCCGCGCAAATGGTTGACGTATCTGACGCTGTTCGTCGCCGGTGCGTTTTTGATCGGCGACGCCGCGACACTTATCTATAATTTGCTGGGTGGAGAACTCACCATTCGCTTCGTTCTAAAAGTTGCGACAATCGCCGTGATGGCGGGCGGCATTTTCACGTTTTTTCTATCCGAAATGCGACGGGATGAAACGGTATGAAGGTGCAATCCTCGACTGTGTTCGCCGTGTTCTGCACGATTGCCGTCCTTGCGGCGCTGGTTGGCGGATGGCTTTTTGTCGGTTCACCGAGCGAGGCGCGCTTGGCCCGTTTTGACGCGAGGCGCGCATCCGACCTTGCAACCATATCCAGAACGGTGACGAGCTATCGGCTGACGTCGGAGGCGCTGCCGCAAACCCTCGGTGATTTGCAGCGCGCGCAGCCGGCCGCAGGCCTAAGCTTCAAGGATCCGGCGGGACAAGCCTATGAGTATACGGCCAAGGATGCCTTCGCCTACGAGCTTTGCGCCAGTTTCGACACGGCGGCGGAAACGACCGAGCCATCGGTACGCCCGTATTCAGTGTTCGAGAAGCATGGGCTGGGAAGGCAATGTTTCAGCCTCGAGGCGAGACCGCCATCGCGCAGATGATCCCACGCATCGGGCAGCTACGACTGGAAATCCCTGAGTGCGGAGCGCTCAGTTACAGGCGAACCGCCGCAGCGCGTGCTTGGTCACGAAACCGTAACCGCAGGTGTCGCAGGTCCAGAGATAGCTGATGACGTTGTCGGAAAGATAGGCAGAGGCTTCCGCCGCCACCATGGAGTCAGCACAAACCGGACAGGTCGGCAAATCACAGCCACGCGGGTCGGGCGCACGCGTATCGGTCGACAGGACTTCAGCAACTGCTGACATCGTGACCTCCTTGCGATCTGAACCTGGGTTTACCATACACTATTTTCCTTGACGATGTGGCAACACAAATGCGTTGGTTTTAAGTTATTTGGCAGCTTAAACATTTTGCATCGCAGCGATTTTCGCTTTCCCGGATTCCGGCTTGCACATCGCCACTCGCTGCCCCTAATGAACGAGCAGCCTCCCCTCCGTGCACAATGTCGCCACAAGGAGTTCGTCATGGACGCGCCATCACCCACGAGTGCAGTGCACCGTCCCGGCCGGGGTCGCGTATTCGACTCCATCGTTGAGGCGGTCGGTGACACGCCGATTGTCCGCTTGCGCAAATTGCCGGAGGAGCATGGCGCGCACGCGACCATTCTCGCCAAGCTGGAATATTTCAATCCGGCGGCCAGCGTGAAGGACCGCATTGGCGCTGCGATGGTGATTGCGATGGAGAAGGCGGGACATATCAACGCCGACACCGTGCTGATCGAACCGACCTCAGGCAATACCGGCATTGCGCTGGCCTTCGTCGCAGCTTCCCGCGGTTACCGGCTCAAGCTCGTCATGCCGGACTCGATGTCGATCGAGCGACGCAAGATGCTGGCGTTTCTCGGCGCCGAACTCGTGCTGACGCCGGCGGCCCAGGGCATGAAAGGCGCAATCGCGACCGCCGAGGAGATGGTGCGGACCACGCCGAATTCGGTGATGCCGCAGCAATTCAGGAACCTCGCCAATCCCGAAATCCACCGCCGCACCACGGCGGAGGAAATCTGGAACGATACCGGCGGCAACATCGATTACTTCGTCGCCGGCGTCGGCACCGGCGGCACCATCACCGGCGTCGGCCAGGTGCTCAAACCGCGCAAACCTTCGCTGCGCGTCGTCGCCGTCGAACCGGAGGAAAGTCCGGTGCTGTCGGGTGGACAGCATTCGCCGCACAAGATCCAGGGCATCGGCGCCGGTTTCGTTCCCGACATCCTCGACCGCTCAGTGATCGACGAGATCGTCAAGATCAACAGCGCCACCGCGATCGACACCTCGCGCGCGCTGGCGCGCCACGAGGGCATTGCCGGAGGGATTTCCTCAGGTGCCGCGATCGCAGCCGCGCTGCAGATCGGCAAGCGGCCGGAAGCCGCGGGCAAGACCATCCTGGCGATTGTGCCCGACTTCGCCGAGCGTTATCTGTCGACGGCGCTGTTCGAAGGAATCTGACCATGGCAGACCAACCGAGGCGACCGAGAACGCTGAACGACGCCCGCACCGAGGCCGAGGCGGCGTTTCGGAAGACAACGACCAAGGTCGCGGAAGCGCCGCCGAAACCGACCGCGCTTCCCGGCGTGAAGGAACTGGTTTCGCTGCGGATCGATCAGGACGTTCTGGAATTTTTCCAAGAGGGTGGTCCGGGCTGGCAGGACCGTATCAACGAGGCGCTGCGCAAGGCGGCCGGGAAGTAGGATCCGGCAGGCGGCCGAGACGATAGATTCTAACCTCACGCGTCTTCGTAACGCGAACCGGTGACCATCCCGCATCGAGTGCGGGACAAGCTTCGCTTGAAAACGCCATGACAAAAAAGCCCGGGACGAACCCGGGCTTTTTCATCTCACACTTCGCTGACTTCAGCGGAACAGGCCGCCCATCATGCCGCCGATCAGGCCGCCGGGCCCGGAGGGACCGCGATAATGACGGCCGCCGCCACCGCCGCCTCCGCCCCCTCCGCCGCTATGATGGTGGTGGGAGGAGTGATCGTCGGAATCGTCGCTGGAGCTGGTTTGCGTGGTCGCCACGATCTCGGCCAGCAACGCCTTGTGCTGCAGCTTGTTGAGGTAGCCAGTCTTGGGATAGCCGCGCGCGGCCTGCCAGCGGCTTATCACCGAGCGGGTGTCCTCGTCGAACTTGCCGTTGACCTTGGTGTCGAAGCCGAGCCCGGTGAGCCGGCGCTGCACGTCGCGGCGCTGGCCCTTGTCGAGGCCGATCTGGTCCTCGGTGGTCTGGTCGGAAGCATCGGTGAAGGTGGCCGGATCGACGCCGGTGGTCAGGTTACGGGTCGTGGTCGATGGACCGTTTTCGAGCGAGGCGATCCGGGCCAGCGCCAGCGACTTGAACTGACCGTTGGGGTAGGTCGTGAGATAGGCGTTGAGTTCTTCCGGCTTGTTGGATTCCTTGACCGAGCGCCAGAATTCGAGTTCGACGTCCGAACCGCTGGAAGCAGAGGCAACCGCGGCCGGAGCCGCCGCCGCCGGAGCGCCGGCCGCCGTATTGGCGGCGGGTGCCGGCGCCGCGGCCGGATTGAGGAAGACCGAACCGATCAGGTTGGTATGTCCCCAGGGCAATTGACCCTTGTTGGTCTCTTCGTTGACCTGGGCGCGGACCTCGGTCATCGCCTGCTGGATCTCGACGCCGGGCGTCGTGATGTGGGCGATCAGGGCGCGGGTGAAGGGGCTGTTGGTGCCCTCCTGGCCGTCGAGCGCGGTCTGTCCTGGACCGGTGGCGAACGCGATCAAGGTGCCTTCACCCGACTTCATTTCGGCCAGTCCGGACTGCACCGAGACGCTACGGGTCGCGGAGTTCGATTTGATCTTGGCGGCAAAGGGATTGTCGCGGCAAGCATCGAGGAACACCAGCTTGACCTTGGCATCGCTCATGGTCTGGTCCAGCGTGAGATCGATATTGATCGCCGCGCCGAGTTTGACGTCCATTTCCGATTTGATGTCGGCATCGATCGGCAACAGATAGTTGGTGCCGGCGATGGCGATGCCGTGACCGGCATAGAAGAACACCGCGATGTCGGCGCCTTGCGCCTTCTTGCCGAAGTCGAGCAGCTTTTCCGTCATCTTGTCGCGGGTGAGGTTGGTGCCCTCGACCACCTCGAAGCCGACATTGCGAAGCGTGGAGGCCATCGCCTTGGCGTCGACCGGCGGGTTGGGAAGCTGCGCCACGTTCTTGTAAGCGCCGTTGCCGACGACAAAGGCGACACGGCGGTCGGCCTTGGCCGCATTGGCGGTGAAAATCATGCAAATCAGGGAAAGAATGACGGTAAGGTAGCGCATTTGAAATCCCCTGGTGGAATCGGGCAACGCGGCCCTCAATCGGTTGGCCGCAGAATACACGAAAAAGCCGCAACTCGCGCCACAAAAAATAAGGCGTTTGCCCGATTCTTGGTGACAGCCATCCGTAATGGGTGAGGCTATTGAATTCTCGCCAAGAAGAGCGTGATCTGGATCACAATTTCGCCGGGCGCTACCCGGAAAAAATTGGCGGATGGGTCAAGTCACCGCGCGCGCGGGAACCGGATCGGCCGATCGCAGGTTCAGGAGGTTGCCGCCAAGGATCAGCACCGCGCCCAGCACCGTGAAAGCGTCCAGCCGTTCCGAATAGACCAACCAGCCGAGCAGCGCCGTCAGTGGAACCCGCAGGAAATCCATCGGCAGCACGATGGTGGCGTCGGCATGCAGCATCGCGCGGGCCATGCAGTAGTGGGAGAAGGTGCCGCAGAAGCCGATCACGGCGATCCAGCCCCAGGTCACAGCCCCGGGCCAGCTCCAGACATAGAGGGTCGGTAACAATCCGGCCGCGGACTGGATCACCAGCATCCAGAAAATGATCGAAATCGTCTTTTCGGTGCGGGTCAGCGATTTCATCATGGCAACCGAGATGCCGAAGCCGACGGCGGCGGCCAGCGCGATCAATTGGCCGGGATTGACGACGCCGGTCGCCGGCCGGACGATGATGATGACCCCGATCACGCCGAGCACGATCGCCAGGATCTTCCAGACCGTCATGCGCTCGCCGAGAAAACTCGCGGCCAGGATCGCGGTCCAGATCGGCATGGTGAATTCGATGGCGACCACCTGGCCGAGCGGAATCAGGGTCAAGGCGAAGAACCAGCCGAGTTGGGCGGCATAGTGGATGAGATTGCGTCCGATATGCTGCAGCGGCCGCGAGGTCCGCATCGCCGAAAAGCCGCCATTGATGCGGACCAGCGGGTAGAGCATGCAAAAGCCGATGATGGTGCGCAGTTCCATGACCTGGAACACGTTGAGGTCGCGCAACGCCTCGCGCCCGGCGACCGCGACGAGCAGCATCAGGGCAAGCCAGCCCGCCATCCACAGCGCGGCCCTCGGTTTGGAAGGTGTTCGGTCCATCATCGGGAAATGCCAGAGACGGCAGGGGCCGGGCGGTTGGGGGCGGGTGCGCCGGTATCGGCGACTGGATGAGGATTTGCAACGTGCAAATCGGCTGTCACAGGGATGCGCCGGCCCTGCGATCGGTGCTAAAGATTTTGCTCGGATGGTCCGAAGGACCAGACCCGGAATCCAAGGATTCCGGGTTCGCTCGTTTCACTCGCGCCCCGGAATGACGAAAGAAGTCTGGAGATTCGCCGATGCGTATCCTGCAGCCTGCCGAATGGTCGAAGCCGCGCGGCTTCTCGCACGGCGTCGAAATTGCCGCCCCCGGCCGCTGGATCGTGCTGGCCGGCCAGACCGGCGGCGACGAGAAGGGCGACTATCCCACCGACATGGCCGCGCAGGTCGCTAGCGCTTTGCGTCGCATCATCAAGCTGTTGGCGGAAGCCGGCGCGGGTCCCCAGCACATCGTCCGGCTGACCTGGTATTTGACCAGTCGCGCCGAATATGAGGCCGCCGGCCCCGGCATCGGCGCGGCCTGGCGCGAGACGCTCGGAAAGAATTTTCCGCCCTCGACGCTGCTCTATATCGCAGGCCTGGTCGATGAACGCGCCAAGGTCGAAATCGAAGTCACGGCCTTCGTGCCGGGTGCATAGGAAGCTATCGAGATGAACACCTCCAAGCGATCGACATCAGCCGATTTCGTCAGGTCATTTGCCACCGGTTGGCCCGAGCAGGAGCCCCACATCATGGTGCTGTCGCTAACCACGGATAAGGGCGTGCAGGATTTTGCCCTGACCAAGGAGCAGGCGCTGCTGGTCGCCAAGACCATGAAGGAAACCGCGGCCCGCCTGGCGCGGCCGAAACAGGAGAGCTAGCGAGGGCCAGGGAAGGGCCGAAACGGAGGCTAATAGCGCGACAGCGTAATGTTGGCGCCCCTGAACGAGCCCTCGGAGCGGATGCCAATCGTTTGCCGGTTGCCGCGGGTCGAAAGCGAGATGTTGGCGACAAATCCGGGCGCGTTGGCAAGCACTTGAAAATTGCCGTTGGCGCCCTGGCCTTCCAGGATGCCATTGACCCCGCGGCTGGTCTCGCTCCAGGAGCCGGACAGTCTGCCGCGATCGGAGATGACATCGGCCCTGAGATCGAATTTGTAGCTGTCGCTGGCGCAAACCAGCGACAGGTTGAGGCCGGTCCCGCCGGCGCCGACGGCATAGGTCGCGCGGCATCGAAGCCGCTCGGAGGATCCGTCGTCAAGGGTGACGCCGCCGCCGCCGGACCAGTTGCCGGCCATGCCGGCGAACGGACCGGCTTGGGCGTAACTCGCAGAGCCGGATACCATCGCTACCAGCAACGTGACGACGGCGAAGATCAGCCGTCGTAGAATGGCGGCAGCGGTTCCGCCAGATTTACTGGCGGGCGGCTTCCCAGCGGCCGCTGCACGGGATGCCTGCAGAGGCTCCGTTCCATTTCCCCGATCCGCCATTGCCGCTGAGCTGGCCATTCGCATATGCACCACCGATTGAAACCCGGACGAGACCTTCCCGTCCGATGCTGCCGGTGACGTCGGCACCGGAGGCGGAAACCTTACCGTCCGAGACCATCAGCGTCGAGCGTGTCTGCGGCTCGCAGCTGCCGCTTTTTGTCACTACCGTCACGCTCCAGACCCCATCATAGGGTGACTGGGCCAGCGCGGGAGCGGTGAAGGCGGCGGCAAGAGTAGAAGCGAGAAATACGGTAGTAATGCGATTGTGGCGCATGAATCAAATCCCCGATTTTTGCGTGATGAGGGGCTTATCCGGGCACATTGTGTCCAAAATTTGCCGCGCTGCAACAACGCAGGAAGTTCCAGCCAAATCAATATTTTGATGCAGCGAAAGGTTCCCTCAAAGGGAACAAAAATTCGGTGCCTCGGGTGGAAATCCGGGTCGGCATGGACTGCGGTATTATTCTACTCCGAAAGCGCAGGCGCCTTGGTCGCAAATTGCTCGTCCTGCGGCCTGGCGGGCAGGCTGTCATGGGCTTTCGCGTAGTCGATGACTTCGCCGAGCAATTTTTGGCCGAGCGGCGCCAGTGCGCGCTCCCATAATTCGCGGGCGGTCTCGCCTTTTTTCACAAAACACCATTCCTGGGCGGCGATGGCGCCGGCATCCATGCGGTTGGCGAGATGATACACGGTGCCGCCGGCGATCGGATCGCCTTCCCGGATGGTCCATTCCACCGCGGCGATGCCGCGGTGGCGCGGCAGCAGCGAGGGATGATAGCCGATACCGCCCAGTCTCGCGGCGGCCAGCGCGTCGGAGCCGATCCGGGCGTGGCTATGCGCGGTCACGATCAGGTCGGTCCCGTCGGCGATTTCGGAGGCGACGACGAGCCTGGGATTGGCCTGCACCACGACCTCGATCCCGGCGTCGCGGGCCGCGGCCGCCAGCCGGTCTTCGGCATCGGCGACCACGACCCTGACGATGTCGACGCCATGTTGGCGCAGCATGTTCAGGGTGGTCACGCCAAAATGGCGGGAGCCGACCAGGGTGATCCGCATGGTGGTTGTTCCGTGTTGGGCCGGGCTAATCTTGCCCGTCGATAACACGCGGGAAGGCCCTGTCACGCCGGCCGCAAACGGAGAGGCGGGTTATCAACAGGGGGCGACGCGCGCCAAGAAGCGACGGGGCGGAAGCTCGCGAGGGCCGAAAATCGATTGCGCGGTGCGAGGAGGCGGGTGCGAAGCGGAACAGGCGCCTGTCAGCGCGACCAATAGCCGTCGACGGCGTGGGCGATGAATATTCCGACGCTTATGACGCCAAACAGCGCGGTGACTGCATCGAGCATGACAACGATTCCTAAGGCCCAGCGCATCCACCTAACGGCACAGGTCGTTACACAGTCAAAAGAATTCCGGGAGAAGTCGAAATTTGAAAATTGGATGATGATTTTATGCAACACGGTTGCACCAAGCTGGGACAATGGCGCTGGCGCGCGTTTTTCTTGTCCGATGCTGGAACCGACAAGTCCGGATGGCGTTGGCGAGAAGATCAATTCTGGGATGCAGGGTTTTGAAATGGCCTCACCGATCATCAATTTCCAATCCATCCTCGGATATTCGATCTCCGCGCAATACGAAAACCTGCCTGCGGGTTCGCAGGTCGTGCTGGTGAACAAGACCAGCGGCAAGCCTATGCCGAGCCCGGTTACATCGGCCTCCGGGACCGGTCCGCTTTCCATTCAGCTTCCGAACACGTTTCCGGGTGGCGCTTATTTGCTGCAGGCGCAGGACCAGTCCGGTTCCTCTTTGGCGAAAAGCGTCGAGTTCTACGTCGCCTGATCACCGGCATGAATGTGAAGTTCAACTGGGGCGGGCCGGTGGTCGCGCGGTATTAGGCGCCGCTCCGGTCGGGTCCTTGCCGACCCCGGCAAACGCTGCGCCATAGAGGATCATGCACGGGCCACGCGGTTTTTCCGCAGCGAGGCGGGTTGCGATTTCCGCGAGCGTTCCCGCCGTCACCTGAGTGAGCGGCGTGCCCAAGTTTTCGAGCACTACCGTCGGCGTCTCCCGCGACAGCCCATGGGCGATCAACCGCTCAGCCAGGCCAGCGAAGGTCGCCTTGCCCATGAATACGCAGGTCGTGGCAGCAGGATCGGCCAGTGCGGCGATATCGAGGTCGGCCGGCAGTTGGCCGTCGGCGTCGTGGCCGGTGACCATCTGGAGCCGGCGCGCCACCCCTCGTTTGGTGAGCGGAGCGCACAAATAGGCCGCCGCCGCGGTCGCCGTGGTGACCCCGGGCACGATTTCGATCGGCACGCCGGCTGAGCGCGCGGCGACAATCTCTTCGTCGGCGCGACCGAAGATCGAGGGATCGCCGGACTTGATCCGGACCACGCGCTTGCCGAGTTTGGCATAGCCGATCATCAGCCGGTTGACCTCCTGCTGTTTCGGCGAGGGATGGCCGGCGCGCTTGCCGACCGCGACCAGTTCGGTGTCGGGACGCGCGAACGACAGAATTTCGTCGCCGGCGAGGTCGTCGTAAAGGATCACGTCGGCTGCGCGCAGCCGCTCCACCGCGCGCAGCGTCAGCAGATCGACGTCCCCGGGACCGCCGCCGACCAGGGCGATGCTGCCGGACGAAGTCGGTTGGTCCGCCGTCATGACCGAGCCTCTGCCGCGTCGACCATATGGAAAAAGCTTCCGGTGACGCGGCCGCGCCGGCCGCCGGTTTCCGCCGTGCCGGCGCCAGTGGCATCGCAGATCTCGGCCAGCGGCTGGTCGGGCTGCGCCACCACACGGGCATAGTGGAATTCATGGCCGCGCAGCACGCTTCCCGGGGCGTGCCCCGGAATGGCCGCAAGCAGCGTCGCGGTCCGGTAGCCGAGATGCAAACGGCGCTGCGCAAAGTCGGTCTCGAGCCCGAGCAGTCCCAGCATCGCGTGACGGGTCCCGCCGGCGTCGATCAACCCCGCGCCGAGCGTCATGTAGCCGCCGCACTCGCCATGCACCGGATGGTTCTGCGCGAAGGCGCGGATTCCGTCGGCGAAGCGTGACGCGGCGGCGAGCCGGCCGGCGTGCAATTCCGGATAGCCGCCGGGAAGCCAGGCGACATCGCAGGAAGGGTCGGGCGGTTCGTCGGCGAGCGGCGAGAAGGGGACGATCTCGGCGCCCGCCGCGCGCCAGCCCGCTACCAGATGCGGATAGATGAAAGAAAACGCCGCGTCGCGCGCCAGCGCGACCCGTTGCCCGGGTGGAAGGAGGCGAGGTGTCGCCGTACGCGGTTGGCGCCGCGTCGGACGAGCCGCCGCTTCGAGCGCCGCCAGATCGAGATCGCGCTCGACCAGATCGGCCAGCGCCGTGAGCTTTCCAGCCAGCGAAGAGTCTTCCTGCGCCTGGACCAGTCCGAGATGGCGCTCGGGCAGGGTCAGCCCGTCGTCACGTCCGATCGCGCCGAACACGGCAACACCGCTCCGTGAAAACCCGTCGCGAACCAGCGCGGCATGGCGCGCGCTCGCGACCTTGTTGAGGATGACGCCGGCGATCGCGACGTCCTCGCGATAGCGCGCAAAACCAAGTGCGACCGCCGCTGCGGATTGCGCCTGACCGGAGACATCGAGCACCAGCACCACCGGCCAGCCGGTTGCCGCGGCAATATCGGCGGTCGAGCCGTTGCCCCAGGCGCCCGGCGTGGCGACGCCGTCGAAGAGCCCCATCACGCCCTCGGCGATGCAGATGTCTGCATCGTAGCCGGCATCCAGCAGCGCCTCGAACCGGTCGCGTCCCTGCGCCCAGGAATCCAGGTTGAACGAGGCGCGGCCGGCGGCCAGCGTGTGGAAAGCTGGATCGATATAGTCGGGACCGCATTTATAGGGCTGCACGATGCGGCCGCGGCGGCGCAGCGCGGCGAGCAGCGAAAGCGTCAGCGTGGTCTTGCCGCTGTGGGAGGCGGGTGCTGCGATGATGAGTCCCGGTGCGTTATTGCCCGCCACGCCTGTCCTCCGCTGACGGCCGGAACCGGCGATCGTAATTTGCATCATACAGAGCGCTGTCGGCGAAATCCTGCGCGGCGAGCGCCGGTCCGACCAGGATCAGCGCGGTGCGCTCGACGTTTGCGGCCCGCACCTTGGCGGCGATGGTCGACAGCGCGCCGCGAATGATCAACTGCTCCGGCCAGCTCGCGCGCACCACCACGGCTGCGGCGCCGTCGGCGCCGTAATGCGGCATCAGTGTCGCCGTCACCTCGTCGAGCACATGGATCGACAGATGGATCGCCAGCGTCGCGCCGGTTGAGGCGTAGACGGCAAGGCTTTCTCCCGCCGGCATCGCCGAGGCGCGGCCGGAGGTTCGGGTCAGCACCACGGTTTGCGCCACGCCCGGTAGGGTTAGTTCGCGTCCGAGCACGGCGGCGGCGGCGGCGAAGGAGGGCACGCCCGGCGTGACGGTGTAGGGAATGCCGTGGCTTTCGAGCCTTCGGATCTGCTCGCCCATCGCGCTCCACACCGAGAGATCGCCGGAATGCAGCCGTGCCACGTCGAGGCCAACGTCATTCGCTGCAACGAATTCGCCGGTGATCGCGTCGAGGTCGAGCGGCGCGGTGTCGACTACCCGTGCGCCGGGTGGGCACAGCGCGATGATTTCGCGCGGCACCAGCGATCCCGCAAACAGGCACACCGGACAGCGCGCCACCAGATTTTGGCCACGCACGGTGATGAGATCGGGCGCGCCGGGGCCAGCGCCGATGAAATGGACGGTCATGGCGCTCTATCCTCGACAAGGGCGACGGCGGCGGTAGCCGTTCGATCGGCCGATACGATCCGGGTGACGACGAGGCGCGCGCCTTCGCCGGCGGCGGCGAGCGCGGTCGCTTCGCAAACGCTGCCGACGCCGCGATATTTCTTCACCTGCGCCGATCGCGTGGCGACGTGTGCATCGGCCACGCCGATCGCCCCCGCGGCGACCGTCTCGATCGCAAGCTGCGCGGTTTGCGCCGCCGCAATCAGGCCGGGATGCGCGGCCTTGTCTTCGAGCACGGCAAGCAGGCTCGCCGCGCCCGGCATGGCGGCCTGGGCGCTGGCGTTGGTCACGACTTCGCCAATCGACCGGGCGCTGGCCTCGTCGCGAAAACCCACGCCTATGACCAGCCGGCTCATTTGGTCACGCTCCATTGCACCACCGGCATCGCCGGACGCCAGCCGGTGAGGCCGCCGACCGGGTCGGCGCGCTCGATCGACAGCCGCAGCAAGGCGCCGCCATGGCGGGCCTGCCAGCCGATCAGGATCGCCTCGGTTTCCAATGTCACGGAATTGACCACCAGCCGCCCGCCTGGCGGCAACGCCTGCCATGCCGCATCGAGCACGCCGTCCCGGCTGGCGCCACCGCCGACGAATACCGCGTCCGGCGTCGGCAGCCCTTTCAGCGCATCGGGCGCGGTGCCAAGCCGGAGATCGAGATGTGGCACGCCGAGTGAATCCGCATTGGCGCGGGCATTTTGCAGCCGGTCCTCGCGCGCCTCGATGCCGATGGCGCGATTGGCGGGATGGGCGAGCAGCCATTCGATGCCGATGGAGCCTGCGCCCGCGCCGACATCCCACAACAATTCGCCACCGCGTGGCGCCAGCGTCGACAGGCTGACCGCGCGAATCTCGCGTTTTGTCAGTTGACCGTCATGGGCGAATAATTCATCCGGCAATCCGACCACGCGCGGGATGACGTGTGCGCCGGGCGCCGCGACGGCCTCGATCGCGATCGCCACCGGGGCGTTGACATCGTCAAAGACGAACGCCGCGGCCGTCGCGGTGCGGATGCGCTCGCGCGGGCCGCCAAGCGTTTCGAGTATGGTGAGGCGCGATGGCCCAAAGCCCAATCCGCTGAGATAGGCCGCGACCTGTGCCGCTGCTGCGCCGTCGCGCAGCAACACGATCAGGCGTGCACCGGTCCGCAAATGCGGGCGCAGCAAGGCCAGCGGTCGTGCGTGCAGGCCGAGCGTGACGGTTTCTTCCAGCCGCCAGCGCAGCCGCGAAGCGGCCCACGCGAAACTCGACGGCGCCGGCACCACGGTCGTCTCGGCCGCCGGGATGGCGTCGGCGATCACCGAACCCGCGCCGTACCAGAACGGGTCGCCCGAGCACAGCGCGACCACGCGTTTGCCGCGATGCCTGAGCAGCATTGGGATCGAGGCGGCGAACGGGCTCTCCCAGGCCAGCGTCGGCTTGCCCAGGGATGCCACCAGCGCCAAATGCCGTGCCCCGCCGGCGACCAGTTCCGCGCCCGCGAGCCGTTCGCGCGCCGCCGCCGACAGCCCGTCGAGCCCGTCCTCGCCGATCCCGACAATGGACAACCAGGGCGCCGGCATGTCATCGCTGCCCGCCATGACATCCTCCCTGGCGACACGATTGCGCGTGCTGATCCTCGGCGGCACGGCCGAGGCCAACCGGCTCGCGCAAGTGGTGGCAAAAGATCCCCGCATCTACGCGGTATTGTCCTATGCCGGCCGCACCGAAAATCCGGCGAAACCTCCGATTGCCTGGCGCGTCGGCGGGTTCGGCGGCATCGACGGCCTGAAACATTACCTCATGGCCGAAAACATCGCGCGCGTCGTTGACGCCACGCATCCCTTCGCCGCGCAAATGAGCTCGCATGCGATTGCCGCCTGCGCCGCCGCCAATGTGCCGTTGCTGGCGCTGGAGCGCCCGCCCTGGCAGGCGGTCGCCGGCGACCGCTGGATCGAGGTCGACGATATCGGGGCTGCGGCCGCAGCCCTCGGCGCCGCGCCGCGTCGGGTGTTTCTCGGCATCGGGCGGCAGCATCTTGCGGCATTCGCCCCGCATCCACAGCACGCTTATCTGGTCCGGCTGGTCGATCCGCCGCGCGCGCCGTTGCCGTTGCGCGATGCCGAAATGGTGGTGGCGCGCGGACCGTTCGACCGCGCCGGCGAGCGCGCCATGCTGACGAAATTTTGCGCCGACATGATCGTGGCCAAGAACGCCGGCGGCAATCAGGTTTCGGCGAAAATCGACGTTGCGCGCGAACTGGCGCTGCCGGTGATAATGATCCGCCGGCCTTTTGTCCCGGCGCGGCAAAAAGTCGAGACCGTCGACGAGGTGCTGCATTGGCTCGGTCAT
This sequence comes from Bradyrhizobium sp., assembly GCF_035484855.1. Taxonomy (GTDB): domain Bacteria; phylum Pseudomonadota; class Alphaproteobacteria; order Rhizobiales; family Xanthobacteraceae; genus Bradyrhizobium. The sequence continues at coordinate 85,992 of NZ_DATHOP010000154.1, read as the reverse complement.
GATGCAGCTCCGGCCGAGCGTGGCGTATAAACGAAAGCGGGGCGGCCGGAGCGCGCGATCAGCCGCGTCTGCGACGACCCGATCAGCACCAGCGTGCGCATATCGGCTCGATCGGCCATCGCATCACGCAACGTCGTCGTATCGATCGTCTCCCCGGCATCGCTGACGGCGCTTGCGAATATCACGGGAACGCTATCAGGCAATTCCCCGCGCAGCAGCTCCAAGGCGCGGCCGAGCTGCCAGGGGCGCGCTTTCGAAAGCGGATTGTAGAGCGCAATCACGAAACCAGCCTGCGCCGCCAGCCGCAGCCGGCGCTCGATCAGCTCCCACGGTTTCAGATTGTCCGACAGGTTGATGGCACAGAAATCATGCCCGAGCGGGGCGCCAATCCGCGCTGCGGCGGCGAACATCGCGCTAATGCCGGGCAGCACCCGGATGTCGAGATCGCGCCATGCGGGATCGCCGGCATCGATCGCCTCGAACACGGCGGCCGCCATCGCGAACACGCCGGGGTCGCCCGAGGAGACCACAACGACTCGTTTGCCCTGTGCCGCGAGCCGTAGCGCGAGACTAGCGCGATCGAGCTCCTCGCGATTGTCGGAGCCGTGGCAAGTCAAACCGGGGCGCGCCGGCACGCGCGCGACATAGGGTCCATAGCCGACGAGATCGGAGGCCTCGGAGAGCGCCTGCGTCACCTCCGGCGTGATCAGCTGCGCAGCTCCCGGCCCGAGGCCGGCGATGGCGAGCCAGCCGCTCATGGCCGCCGCCCGCGGCCGTGGACCAGTATCATTGAGAAATAGGGCGCCTCGTCGTCGGTCTTGTCGGCGAGCCGCATCACCTTTTCGCCGGCCATGGTGCCGCGCTCGACATAGACGGCCCGCTCCGTAAGACCCGCGGCGCACAGCGCGCGGCGCACCTTTGGCAGATTGCGGCCGAGCTTCATCACGACCAGCGCATCGATCGACCGCAGGCGTTCGCGCAGGCTCGCCTCGTCCAGCGTCGCCGGCACCACGGTCAGCACGTCGTCGCCAAAGGTAATGGGCACGCCGCTAGCGGTCCAGCAGCCGGACATGCCGGAAATGCCGGGCACCACCACGATCGGCGCGCGGCCGGTGAGACGGCTGTGCAGATGCATGAAGGAGCCATAGAGGAATGGATCGCCCTCGCAGAGCACGGCGACGTCGCGACCCTCAGTGACATGGGCCAGCAGCCGCCGCACGCAATCGTCGTAGAAGGATCGCAGCGTGTCGCCATAGGCCGGGTCTTCCAGCGCGATCTCGGTGGTGACGGGATATTCCAGGGCTTCCTCGATCACCCCGGGTGCGAGCATGCCCTCAACCAAAGTGCGGGCGTTGCCGGGCCGTCCGGGCTTTCGGAAATGAGCGATCACGCCGGTGCTCGCGATCAGCCGCGCAGCTTTGACGCTGATTAACTCCGGATCGCCGGGGCCGAGGCCGATGCCGTAGATGATGGCTGGCGCGCTCATTCGGTTTCGCTCGCAACTGCATTAAGGGCGGCGGCCGCCATGGCGCTGCCGCCGCGCCGGCCGCGCACGATGACGCTTGGCACGCGTTCACAGGCGCGCAGCGCCTCCTTGGATTCGGCGGCGCCCACGAATCCCACGGGCATGCCGATCACCGCGGCCGGCGGCGCGACGCCGGGTTCATCAAGGATTTCGAGCAGGCGGAACAGCGCGGTCGGCGCATTGCCGATCACCACGACTGATCCCGCCAATTGCTTCCGCCACAGATCTACCGCCGCGGCACTCCGGGTCGTGTCGTGGGCTGCGGCAAGCGACGGCACGCGCGGGTCGGACAGCATGCAGATCACGGCATTGTCGGCCGGCAGCCGCGTTCGCGTAATGCCATGCGCCACCATCTGGGCATCGCAAAAGATCGGCGCGCCGGCACGCAATGCCGCCGCGGCGGCGGCACTGAACGCCTTCGAAAACACGATGTCGTCGACGATATCGACCATGCCGCTGGCATGGATGATGCGCACGACGACCTTTTCATCGGCGGCAGCGAGGTGGTCCAGCTTCGCCTCGGCGCGGATGACCGCAAACGAGCGGCGGTAGATCGCGGCGCCGTCCTTTTCGTAGGCGTAACTCATGACCGAACCCCCGCGCCGGTCGATGCGACCGCAATCGTCTCGACCGCGCTGTTGCGCCGCGTCGTCCAATAGCCGGCGTCCCGCATCTGCTGGAAGCGCTGCCGCATGGCGGCTGCTGCTTCCGGATTTGCCCGTTCGATGAACTGACGCACCTCGTCGTCGCCAAGCGTTGCGCCGTAATACAGATCGAAGTGATGGCTCGCGACCGCGCCGGCCAGATGCGCAAACAGCGCCATCTGGTCGAGCGTGGAGGCGATTTCGGCGGCGCCGCGAAAGCCGTGCCGCATCTGGCCCTCGAGCCAGCGCCGGTTGGCGGCACGCCCGCGAACCACGCGCGCGATCTCCTCCGGCAGCGTCCGCATGCGCGGCGCATCGGGGTTAGATGTGTCGGCGTGGTAAAGCGCGGGCGTAGCGCCGCCGAGTTTGCGCGACGCAGCGGCGAAGCCGGCTTCGTGCGCAGCAAAATCTGGCGCGGTCAGGAGGTCGGTCTCGGGCAGATCCTGGGGGTGGACGAACGTATCGCTGAGGGCGGTGCGTTTTTCCAGCGCCGCACGCGCGGCAATGCCGTCCCGGGCGCCGCCATAGGCAAAGGCGCTGGCCGCGAGCCAGGCTTCGCCGACGTCCTCGGCTGTTGCAGGCGTAAACTCGGTGACCGTCTCGACGACGCCGACACCATAGTCGCCGGGCGCGGGCCCGAACACGCGCGGGCCGGCGGCGGCACGATAGGGATTTTCCTCATCCGGCTCGTCGCGCGCGGCCAGGGCCGCCGCCGCTTGCTCGAACATCACTGGCAGGGTCGAAAACACATCCCGGAACAGGCCGGAAATACGCAGCGTTACATCGATCCGTGGCCGCCCGAGCACGGCCAGCGTGATCACGTCGAAGCCGGTGACGCGGTCTGAGGTCGTGTCCCACACGGGTGCCACGCCCATCAGGCGCAGCGCCATAGAAAATTCCTCGCCGGCGGTGCGCATGGTCGCCGAGCCCCAGAGGTCCAGCATGACGTTGCGTGGATAGTCGCCGTGATCCTGCAGATGGCGGGTTAGCAAGGCGTCGGCGAGACGTTCGCCCTGTTCGGTGGCGCTGCGGCTTGGCACCGCGCGGGTGTCGATGGTGAAGAGATTGCGCCCCGTCGGCAGCACGTCGCGCCGTCCGCGCCATGGTGAGCCCGCAGGTCCCGGCGAGACATGCTTGCCGTCGAGTGCGGCGAGCAGGGCGGTGCGTTCGCCCAAGGCGCAGGCTTCGAACGGCATTGCGGCCTGATCCGCGACCGGCACGCGACCGAAGACGTGGAGGCCGTCGGCGACCAGCGTGGTCTTGACGTCGCAGACAAAACTATCGAGCCGTACCACGGCCTCGCGCGGCGTCATCGTGTCGGAAAGGCCGCTGTCGCGATCGAGGCCGGATTCGGCTGCGGTGTCGATGATGGCGCGCGCCAGCCGCTCGCGCCGGCGGGGATCGAGGCCCTCGGCGACGGAATATTCGTCGAGCAGGCGTTCGATCGTGTGCAGTCCCGAGGGCAATTTGCCGGCACTGATCGGCGGCGTCATGTGTCCGATGGTGACGGCGCCGAGCCGGCGTTTCGCGGCCGCAGCCTCGCCGGGATTGTTGACGATGAAGGGATAGATCACGGGCGTCGGACCGAGCAACGCCTCGGGCCAGCACGCCGACGACAGCGCCACCGATTTTCCCGGCAGCCATTCCAGCGTGCCATGGGCGCCCATATGGATCAGCGCGTCGCATTTGACGGCATGACGGAGCCACAGATAGAACGCGACGTAAGCGTGCCGCGGCGATCGCCGGGGATCGTGATATTCGGCGGCGCGATCGGCGCGCTGGCCGCGCTCCGGCTGCACTGCAATCAGCGCATGCCCGCAATGGATCGCCTTGAAGACGAAATCACCGTTGTCGAATGCCCCGTCGCTTTCCGGCGTTCCCCATTGCAACGCGAGGTCGACGACCATCGCCGGGTCAAGGCCGGCGAGGGCGGCACGGTAGCTTTGCAGCGGCCAGCGGATGGCCTCTGCTTTCAGGCGGTCGATCAGCGCTGTGCCGTCGACCGGTGGGTTGGCGATCGCGTAACCTTCATCGCGGAGGAAATTCAGTGCCTCGATGGTGCTCTCGGGCGCGTCGAGGCCGACGGCGTGCGCCATCTGGTCCTCGCGTCCCGGATAGGCCGACAGCACGACGGCAACGCGCTTGTCGGCGTGCGCGGTTCGCCGCAGCGAAAGCCAGGCCAGCGCGCGCCCGACGACGGCACTGATGCGGTCGTCGTCGCCGCGATGAATCGTGCGGGCGTAGCCCAGTTCGGGATCGGTGGTTTCGACCTGCTTGAACGAGGCGACGCCGGCGAACAGGCGGCCGTCCAGTTCCGGCAGCACGACGTGGATCGCAAGGTCGGACGGCGACAGCCCGCGGTCGGCCTCGGCCCACAGCTCACGGGTCGAGCCCGAAAGCGCCACCTGCAACACGGGCGCATCGACAACATCGAAGGGTGGGCCAGCGCCGCCATCGCCGCGCGCCGAAAACGCGGTCGCGTTGATGATCACGTCAGGCGCGATTTTCCCGATCCATTGCCGCAACCAGCCGTCGCTTTCCGGATCTTTCAGGCTGGTGGCAAACAGGCCGATCGGCCTGACGCCGCGGCGGGAAAATTCGCCGATCAGCCGATCGACCGGATCGGTGTCGGAGGCCGCGAGAATGGCGCGATAGAACACCACCAGCACGATCGCCGCGCCGCCGGCCGCAATGTCGAGATCGGCTGGCTCGATTACACCCTTGCCCGGAGCATAAAAGCCGTGGCGCGCCAGTCCTGCGCGGGCGACCGGCGGCACCGCCCGCAGGCCGGCAGCGAGCGCGAGTTGCGCCAGCGCGGCGCGCGCGCTATCCGCGCCGCCGCTGTCGCAGAGCGATTTCAGCCGGCGCAGCGTCGACGGCGGCAGGTTCGACGCCGCGTCGAGCCGCGGATCGGGCCTGCCGTCGCCGGGCACGACGGCCAGCGCTATTCCCTGGGCCGCCGCCATCGCGCTGACCTGCTCGATGCCGTAACGCCAGTAATCGACGCCGCCGAGCAGGCGAATGAGAATGCCGCGGGCGCCCGACAGGGTCTTCTCGATGTAGAGATCGACCGAAAGCGGATGGGTCAGGCGGCGCAAATTGGCCAGCCGCAGCCCGGGCAGCGTCGCGCGTCCGCCGCGCCACGCCGCCGCGAAGGCGCTGAGATCGCTATCGGCAAACGACAGCACGACGAGGTCCGCCGGCGCCTGGCCGAGATCCTCGGCGGCGGCGGTCTCCTCAAATCCATGCCGTTCCCGCAGCAGGATGTGCATGCGTCACCCCGTCAGCACAGCGGTGATCGCGCCATGATCGATGCCGCGTTCGCCGATCACGACGATCCGCGAGATGCGTTCTTCGTCGGCGCGCCAAGGCCGGTCGAACTGCGCGCGCACGCGGGTGCCGACGCCCTGCACCAACAATCGCATCGGTTTCCCCGCGATGGCGACATAACCCTTGGCGCGCAAGACGCTGTGGTCGCGCGCGATCATCTCCATCCTTGCCACAATCGTCTCGGCATTGGCGTCTGATGGCAGCGTCACCACGATGGTCTCGAAATCGTCGTGATCATGGGCGTCGTGATCCTCGTGATGGCTCGGCCGCGCGTCGAGATCGTTTTCTGCCGCCGCACCGAGGCCGAGCACGACGCGCGGATCGACGCGGCCTTCGATAACGTCCAGCACTGGAATGTTGCGCGGCGCCTCGGCCAGCACGGTCTTTCGCGCCTGCGCGAGACGGTCGGGAGTGACGAGGTCGGCCTTGTTGAGGATGACGATGTCGGCGCAGGCGACCTGATCCTCGAACACTTCGCCGAGCGGGGTGTCGTGATCGATGCTGCTGTCGGCAAGCCGCTGCCGCGCGATGGCCGCGAGATCGGGCGCGAAGCGCCCATCGGCAACCGCCTCGGCGTCCGCAACCGCAATCACGCCGTCGACCGTGATGCGCGATCGCAGGTCTGGCCATTCGAAGGCCTTCAGCAGCGGTTTTGGCAGCGCGAGCCCCGAGGTTTCGATCAGGATGTGCTCGGGCGGCTGCGGCCGCGCTAGCAGCGCCGCGATGGTTGGAATGAAATCGTCGGCGACCGTGCAGCACAGGCAGCCATTGGTGAGCTCGACGATGGCATCCTCGGGGCAATTGGCGTCGGCGCAACTTTTCAGGATTTCGCCGTCGATGCCGAGGTCGCCGAACTCGTTGACCAGGATCGCGAGCCGGCGCCCTTGCGGATTCTGCATCAGATGGCGCACCAGCGTGGTCTTTCCCGCGCCGAGGAAGCCGGTGATGATGGTGACGGGGACTTTTTCGATCGACATGAGAATTTTTCCTAAACCGGCTTCGGGGCTGGCGGGATGCGCGCGATCACGCCCTTGCGGAAGATCGTCGGACGTTCCCGCCATGGCACCAGTCCGTCAGCGGTGACCGCATAACGCGCGGCGCCGGCGAGCAGCTCGTCGACCAGGGCCGGGCTGAGATCGCCATAAACGTAAGTCCAGCGCCCCGGTCCGCTGAGGGCGACGCTGCAACCGCGATTGCAGTTGGAGAGGCACTCGACCTCGACGATGCGAAAGCGGGGCGGGCCGCCCTCGCGGCGCTGCGCGTCGGCCAGCGCGTCATGCAGCCTGCGGCCGGCGCGCGGCGCGGTTTCGCGGTCTTCACCGCCAACATCCTGGCCACGACAGGTGACGCAGACATGCATGGTCACCGCGATGTCGGATGGAGCTTCGGATGCAACAATGGCCTCGTCGCGAGGCGGGTCGAGCGCAGATTGGTCCACTTTGAAGTCCGTCAACGGATAGAAGCCGCCGAAGGGCGGCGACTAGACAAGCGGCGAACGGACCTGCACTCCGTTCGACCAACCTCCTCACTCCGGGACGCCCCGTCCGGAATGGCGAATAGGGCAGGCGACGGCAGGTTTCCTGGCTCACGGGTCAACGCCGGCACCACCTTCCCGGGTCAACGACCCAGTGGCATCAGGTGCAGGCTTTCCGCTCACAGTTGCGGGGGCAGCTCCGGCTTCGCGCCAATCCGGGAACGTCCCGAAATTTGCCGCGCCCGGTATTCCCTCTTAGTCCGGTCCGAAGACTGGACACCATCGGCTATCCGATTCAATCAGCCGGAAAGCCGGTGGAGTCAACCCTTGCGGCTGATAGAGCGCGGGCAGGTTGCCGGGACGGCCTCCCTGTGGTCCTGTCGGCGCCAGCGTGGAACCACACTGCAGGACACCATGAGCCCGACCGACACCGACGAAGCCGAGCGCCATCGCGCCAAGATGGTCAAGCGCAAGCAGGTCCAGGACGCCGAAGAGGCGTCGAAGTCGATCGAAAAAGGCCTGCTGATGGTCAACACCGGCCCCGGCAAGGGCAAGTCGACGGCGGCCTTCGGCCTTGCGCTTCGGGCGCTCGGTCATGGCTGGCGGGTCGGCGTGGTGCAGTTCATCAAGGGCAGGGCGACCGGCGAGCAGGCCGCGCTCGAATCGTTCGGCGACCGCGTGGTCTGGCACACCGCCGGCGAGGGGTTTACGTGGGAGACCCAGGACAAGGCGCGCGACATCGCCGCCTGCCAGCGCGCCTGGGGCATCGCGCTGGGCCTGATGGACGATCCGGCCATCCGCCTCGTCGTGCTCGACGAACTCAACATCGCGCTTCGTTACGACTATCTGCCGCTCGATGAAGTGGTGGCGCGGCTGACCGCGCGGCGTGACGGGCTGCATGTGATCGTCACCGGCCGCAACGCCAAGCCGGCGCTGATCGAGGCGGCCGATCTCGTCACCGAGATGGGTGCGGTGAAGCATCATTTTGCAGCCGGCGTGAAGACCCAGGCCGGCATCGAGTTCTGATGACCGCGCGGAGGCTCATGTTCCAGGGCACCGGCTCCGACGTCGGCAAATCGCTGATCGTCGCGGGCTTGTGCCGCCTGCTGACCAGTCGCGGCCTCGCCGTGCGTCCCTTCAAGCCGCAGAACATGTCGAACAACGCGGCCGTCACCGAGGACGGCGGCGAGATCGGCCGCGCCCAGGCGTTGCAGGCGCGCGCCGCGCGGGTTGCGCCATCGGTCGACATGAATCCGGTGCTGCTGAAGCCGCAAAGCGATGTTGGTTCGCAGATCGTGGTGCAGGGACGCGTGTTCGGCAACGCCCGCGCGCGCGAATATCAGTCCCGCAAGGCGGAGCTGATGCCCTACGTGCTCAATAGTTTTGCAAGAATTCGCGCGCAATGCGACATCGTGCTGGTCGAGGGCGCGGGCTCGGCGTCGGAGGTCAATCTGCGCGCCAACGACATCGCCAATATGGGGTTTGCGCGCGCCGCCGACGCACCGGTGGTGCTGATCGGCGACATCGACCGCGGCGGGGTGATCGCAAGCCTGTGCGGCACCCAGGCGGTGATTGATCCCGAGGACGGCAAACTGATCGTGGGCTTTATTGTCAACAAGATGCGCGGCGATCCCACCTTGTTTGCAACGGGCATGACGTTCGTGGCCGAGCGCACTGGCTGGGCGCCGCTCGGGCTGGTGCCGCATTTTCGCGACGCGCATCGGCTGCCGGCCGAGGATGTTGTTGGGCTTGGAGCCGGGCCGGCGCCCGTGCCCGATACCGCCGGGCGTCGCGTCCGCATCGTCGTGCCGGTGCTGCCACACATCGCCAATTTCGACGATCTTGATCCGCTGCGGCTGGAGCTAGGCGTCGATCTGGTGCTGTTGCGCAATGGCGCGGCGCTTCCTGTTGACACCGATCTCATCATCCTGCCCGGCTCGAAGGCGACGATTGCCGATCTGGCGGCGCTGCGCGCCTGCGGCTGGGACGCGGACATCATCGCATACGCCCGCCGCGGCGGGCGCGTGCTGGGATTGTGCGGCGGTTATCAGATGCTCGGCCAAAGCATCGCTGATCCCCAAGGCATCGAGGGGCCGCCGGGGTCGGCCGATGGACTGGGCCTGCTCGAGGTTTCCACGGACCTCACCGGCGACAAGTCGCTGGTCGCGGTCAAGGGCCACACCGTCACCGACAATGTCGCGGTGACCGGTTATGAAATGCATATGGGTCGGACCACCGGCGCCGGCGCAGAGCGCCCGCTGCTGCGGCTCGATGACGGCCGACCTGATGGCGCGGTCTCGGTCGATGGCCGCATCGCCGGCGCGTATCTGCACGGGTTCTTCGCCGGCGATGCGCAGCGCGCGGCCTGGCTCGCCCGGCTCGGCGCGCCCAAAAGTTCGCTCGCCTATGAGGAACTGGTCGAGCAAACCCTCGATGCGCTGGCCGCCCATCTCGCTGAGCATCTCGATATCGACAAACTGCTCAGCCTCGCGCGCTGATTGCTTGCGTTCAGGCGATCAAGAAGCCGATCGCGGCGACGATCAATAGCGTCCCGGTGAAGGCTGTGCGGTAGATCACCAGCGCCCGATCGATATCCGTAGCCGTCGCCTCCGCTCGGCCGTCGCCCATCCAGTGGTCGTCGACCACGATGCCGTCATAGACGCGCGGGCCAGCCAGCCGCAGGCCGAGCGCGCCGGCCATTGCCGCTTCCGGCCAGCCGGCATTGGGCGAGCGATGCAGCCGCGCGTCGCGCCAATAGGCCCGCCATGCCGACGATGCCGAGGCGCCCGGCACCATTGCCGCGGCGGCGATGAACATCAGCCCGGTCAGCCGCGACGCCGGCAGGTTGACGAGGTCGTCGAGCCTTGCCGCCGCCCAGCCAAAGGCGCGGTGGCGCTCGGAGAGATGACCGATCATGCTGTCGGCCGTGTTGATCGCCTTGTAGGCGATCATGCCGGGCAAACCGCCGGCGAGATACCACAGCGCCGGCGCGGTCACGCCGTCGGAGGCGTTCTCCGCAAGGCTCTCGATCGCGGCGCGGCAGATCGCGGGCTCATCAAGCGTATCAGGATCGCGGCCGACGATTTTGGCGACGCTGCGCCGTCCGCCGTCCAAACCGTCCGTTCGGAGGGCGGTTGCGACCGCGCGGACATGCCGGTCGAGATTACCGAAGGCGATCAGCGCGGCTGCGGCCAGAATGGGAATCGCTGATCCGAGATACGGAATAGCGCGCGCGACCTTTTCGAGCGCAACGCCGGTCGCGACGCTGCCGGCGAGCAGCAGCAGCACGGTCGCCACGCCGCCGACGCGGCGCAGGGCAGGGGAATACACCGGCTTGTTGAGCCCGGAATCGAGTGCGGCGATCAGCGCGCCGATCCACGACACCGGATGACCGATTGCGCGAAATGCCGCCTCGGGATAGGCCAGCACGGCTTCGATGCCGAAGGCGAGGATCAGGATCAGGACGCGGCCGGACGGATCGAACATGGATGGCAGCATGCACTCGCAGGACGAGATCGGGAAGATGGCAGCGGGCTTGCGCATTCACGGCGGCCGAATCGATACCGCGGCGCAGCTCTATCCGAAAACGCCCCAGCCGTGGATCGACCTGTCGACCGGGATCAATCCCGTCGCCTGGCCGGTGCCGCCAATCCCGCTCGCGCGCTATCAGCGCTTGCCTTTGGCGAGCGAAATAGCTGCCATGACTGACGCGGCCGCGGCTGCCTACTCATGTCCATCGAATGCCGCGATCGTGCCGGTGTCCGGAACCGAGCTTGCGATCCGCCTGATGCCGCGCATGGCCGGCCATCGCCGTGTCGGTATTCTCGCCCCGACCTACGGTTCGCACGCGGCGACCTGGCACGATGCGGGCGCCGAGGTGCATGAGCTTGCCGCGCTGCCGGACCCTGAAATCAGCGACCTTCAGACGCTGGTCGTGGTCAATCCCAACAATCCGGATGGCCGCGCGATTGCGCGCACCGATCTGGCTTCTTTCGCACGAGCCTGGACGGCGAGCGGACGGCGGTTGATTGTCGATGAAGCCTTTGCGGACGTGCGGCCCGATCTGTCGTTGCTGGCGCTGCCGGAACTGCCTGTTGGCGTCGTGGTGCTGCGCTCGCTCGGCAAGTTTTTCGGTCTCGCCGGCCTGCGCGTCGGCTTCGTGATCGCCTGCGAGCCCGAGGCGTCGGCCTGGCGCCGTTTGCTCGGCGACTGGCCGGTGTCGGGTCCTGCCTGCGAGATCGCAACCTTGGCGCTGCAGGATGCGGCATGGATCGCCGCGACGCGGACGCGCCTAGCGGCCGATCGAAGGCGGCTCGACCGCATCCTCATGGATGCGGGATGCCGGCTGCTCGGCGGCACCGATCTGTTCGCTATGTTCGAGAGCGCCAACGGCATTGATCTGCTCGACCATTTCGCCCGTGCCGGGATTTTGATCCGGGGCTTTGCCGCGGCACCGCGGCACTACCGTTTCGGACTGCCGGCGGATGCGGCCGCCTGGCTGCGGTTTGAGGCAGCCTGCCGCGCGGCCTCCTCGCCGGCGATGCGCCCGAACACGGCCGAGAGCGTGACGCCGAGGCCCGCGAGATAGCCCTCTCCAAGCACATTCGCCGCCATGATCATGCCGGCTGCGAATACGCTTGGCGCGGGCCTGCCGTCGTTGCCGACCACGCGCAGATGTTCGTCGACCGCGACGCCGAAATGCGTGAATGTGATGCCCGGCCGCAAGGGATAGGCGGCGAACGGCGGCTCGCTGAGCGGGACCGCGCCGCGCGATTTCGGCGGGGTCAGCCCGGTGGTACGACGCTCGTTCGGTGGCAGATCCCCGACAGCACCAGCGGCGGCATTGAAATCCCCAATCGTCGTTTCCAGCGCCATCGGATCGAGCCCGAGCATGGTTGCAAGCGCGGCGACGGTGTCGGCCCGGATCGGCGGCAATGCTGTCGGCAGAGCACGGCCAAACCCTTTCGCATCCAGGATCAGGTAAGCGATTTGTCCCGGACAGCCGGCGATGCGCGCGCCCCACCTGGCAAAATGCGTCTTGCGGGCGTCCTCGCCCTCGTCGTGAAATCGCCGACTATGTCGGTCGACGACGATGCCGTAGGGGATCGCGGTGATGCGGGTGACGATGCCGCCGTCGAATTTCGGCCCCCTGGCGTCGACCGCCACCATGTGACAGCGCGCGGGGTCGCCGACCGGTTTTGCGCCGGCATCGAGCAACAGGCGCAAGACCGAACCCGTGTCATAGGGCGTTCCGCGAACCATAAAACCGTCGGCGGCGGCGCCAAAACTTTCGCGCAGCCAGTCGAGATTGGCTTGGTGACCGCCGGAGCACAGCACGATCGTCTTTGCCACGACGCGTTCGATGCCGCCACCATGCGCGATCGCGGCTTCGCAATTGCGATCAGCGCCGTACGCAAGTTTTGTCAGTTCGCTGTCATAGCCCATCGTCACGCCGAGTTTCGCCGCGGTGGCATAGAGCGCGTTGATCATGGCCTTGCCGCCGCCGAGGAAGAAGGCCGTGCGCCGCGAGTAGCTCATCAGGCCGCTGGTCGGATCCTGCAGGCGTACGCCGTTGTCGCCGAGCCATTGTGCTATCGTGGCGGAGCCGCGGATCAGCATGCGCGCCAGCCGCTCGTCGGTTGCGCTCTTTGTGACGCGCTGCAGATCCCTGAAGAAGGCGTCCTCGCCATAGCTGTCGGGCACGTACCATTCGGGACGATCGTGCATCAGGCGGAAATTCCGCGCGTGACGGCTATTGCCGCCGCGCAGCGCGGCCGGCGCCGATTCGATCATCCGAACCGAGGCGCCGTTGCGCCGCGCGGCGATTGCGGCGCACAGCGCGGCGCTGCCGCCGCCGACCACCAGCACGTCGAGCGTCGGCGAGGTGATCGCTTCGCTCATGATCGCATTCGGCAATTCAGGTTCCGCAACCCACGTCCCCTCTTCACTGCAACCAAATCGCCGGACTCAATAGGAAGGGGGCAAGCGCATTGTCAACCGTGCGAGCCGGCTGGGCATGCCCGACGATTGGCCATCCGTCTGCGCTTGCGTGGGAGCGTGCATCGCCATAGCGTCGTCCGCAATCTGCAGGACCGACGCCACGGCGTCGGCGCGTGCTGTTTCGTCCTTCTTTGTTGAGCCAAGCCAAATGCAAGCCAAAGCATCAGCCGGATTGACTGCCAGCCGGATCGAACCGCTCGATCGATCGCTCGAAGTGCAATTCCGCGCCCGCATCGACGGCAAGGCCAAGCCGCTCGGTTCGCTCGGCCGACTGGAAGGTCTTGCGGTCGAGCTCGGCCTGATTTGGCACCCGCTGCCGCCGCGCACGGAGCGTGCGGCCGTCTTTGTCTTCGCCGCCGACCACGGGCTTACCGCGGAGGGTGTTTCGCTCTATCCATCGAGCGTCACCCGCGCGATGGTCGCGACTTATCTGGCCGGACGCGCCGGCGTCAACGCGCTTGCGAGAGCCTCTGGGGTGGATGTGTGGGTGGTCGATGCCGGCGTCGATGCGGAGATCGCCGCGCATCCCGAATTGATCGACGCCAAGATACGACGCGGCAGTCGCAACGCCATGCGCGAATCCGCGCTCACCGCCGAGGAGGTCGGCGATTGCCTGACGCGAGGCGCCGAGATCGTTGATACCGCGATCGATGCCGGCACCGACATCGTGGCGATCGGCGAAATGGGCATCGGCAATACGACGTCGGCGGCCCTGCTGATGCACCGGCTGGCACCGGCGCCGCTCGCCGATTGCATCGGCGCCGGCGCCGGCCTCGATGCCGCAGGCGTCGCGCGCAAGCTCGCGGTGGCGGAAAAAGCGGCCGCGCGCAGCGCTGCGACGTCGCCGCTGGAGGTGCTGGCGGAATTCGGCGGCTACGAAATTGCGATGATGGCGGGCGCGGTGCTCGGCAGTGCGCGGCGCCGCCGTCCTGTGATCATCGACGGTTTTATCGCAACCGCGGCGGCGCTGGTCGCGGTACGGCTGGAACCCGCGGCGCGCGGCTATTGCGTGTTTTCGCATCGTTCCGCCGAGCGCGGTCACACCTTGCTGCTCAAGGCTCTCGACGCAAAACCCTATCTCGACCTCGGGCTGCGGCTCGGCGAGGGCACCGGCGCCGTGATGGCGGTGCCGCTGTTGCGGGCGGCGGCTGGGATCCTGACCGAGATGGCCGACCTTTCGGACGTGCTGGCCGGAACGTTGCAGCCAGCGGATCGCGGGCATGGCTGAGCTGATTTTCCTTACCGGACCGACCCGCAGCGGCAAGAGCCGCCGCGCGGTCGAGATCGCACGCGCCTGGGGCGACCACGTGGTGTTCGTCGCGACCTATCGGCCTGACGCCGATGATGCCGAAATGGTGGAGCGGCTGCGGCGCCATCGCGCCGAGCGCCCTTTGGTGTGGCGGACGCTGGAAGCTCCGACCGATATCGTGCAGGGGCTCGCCGATTTGCGGCCGGCACCGTCAGGCGCGGTCATCGACAGTCTCGTGCTGTGGCTGTCTGATCGCCTCGATCAGGACGATGCTGACCTGATGGCCGCGTGGGAGCGCCAGCTGGACGGGTTTTGCGTGGCGGCGTATCCGGTCGTCGTCGTCGGCGACGAGATTGGCTGGGGCGAAGTACCGATGGGCCGAAAATTGCGCCGGTTTCGCGATCTGCTCGGTCTGCTCGGCCAGCGCACGGCGGCGCGGGCCTCGGAAGCCTGGCTGATGGTTGCGGGCTGCGGGGTTCGGCTGAAATGATCGGCACGATATGATGGAGCGCGAAACTCAATTGGCGATGGTCGCGTACTTCAAGGGCTGGCTCGACGATCTTCGCCTCGCGGCCGGCCTGTTGACGCGCCTGCCGGTGCCCCAACCGGATGACGCGCTGCCGCAAGGCTTGGCGCGCGCGCAACGCGCGTTCCCACTGGTCGGCGCGCTGATCGGCCTCTGCATAGGACTCATCGATCGCGCTTTGCTCGGGATCGGCATTCCATCACTCGCCGCGGCGGCGTTGGCGCTTGGCGCCAGCGCGGCCTTGACTGGCGCGATGCACGAGGATGGCCTCGCCGATGTCGGCGACGGATTTGGCGGAGGCCGTGATCGGGCTGCGAAGCTTGCGATCATGCGCGACAGCCGGCTCGGCACCTATGGTGCGCTGGTCTTGCTGGTCAGCTTCGCCGCAAGATTGTCGGCGCTGGCGAGTTTGCCCCTGGCCGCGATCGTACCTACCCTCGTGGTGGCGCACGCGCTCGCGCGTGCGGCCATTCCCGTGCTCGCAGCCAACATGCCGCTCGCCCGCGACGACGGCCTCGGCGCATCGGCGGGACAGCCGGAGACGGCAAGCGTCGTCGCGGCGGTCATCGTCGCCGCCGCGATCGCATTGCTGTGTCTGCCGGCGAAGGCGGCATTGCTGGCGATCGCGGTCACGGCTGCGGGTGCAGCGGCCATCGCCCTGCTGGCGTGGCGGCAGATCGGCGGCGTGACCGGCGACGTGTTCGGCGCGGCCGAGCAGATCGGGGAAACCGCTGTACTCGTCATGCTCGCCGCCCGGCTGTCGTGAGGACATCGCCATGAGCGAGGTCAATCGTCTGTGGCTGATCCGGCATGCGCCGGTCGCCGGCTCCCAAGGCGTGATCCACTGTAACGATGCGCCCGCCGACACCGGCGATGCCGCTGCATTCGCCGCCTTGCGGGCGAAATTGCCGGCTGAGGCAGCGCACTTCGCCAGCCCCTGCCGGCGGACCCTTGAGACGGCGGCGGCGCTGGGACTGCGGCCAAAACCCGAGCCAAACTTCAGCGAGCAGGATTTTGGCGAGTGGACCGGACGCCGTCATGACGATCTCGCGCGCGAACTTGGCGCGACCTATCATGAGTTCTGGCGCGCCCCGGCGAACGGCAGGCCGCCCGGCGGCGAAAGTTTTGCAGACCAGGTCGTCCGCGTCCGCGATGGGTTTTCGATGCTGCCTCCGGGCGACGTCGTGCTGGTCGTGCATTCCGGAACCGTGCGGGCCGCCCTTGCGATTGCGCTGGAAATGGCGCCGGAACAGGCGCTGCGTTGCGTCATCGATCCGCTATCGTTGACCCGGATCGACCGGCTGGCGGGCGGCTGGCGCGTGATCTGCGTCAACACTTGAACGCCGCGTGGATGCAACAGAGTCCGGAGGGACGGATGCGAAAGATATTCGTGATCGGCATCGGCGTCGGCGATCCCGATCAGATGACGATCCAGGCGATCAAGGCGCTGAACCAGGTCGACGTCTTCTTCATTCCCGACAAGGGGAGCGAGAAGGCTGCGTTGCGCGATTTGCGCACCGGGATATGCCGGCGCTTCATCGAAAATACCTGTTACCGGATGATCGACGTCGATATCCCGCAGCGCGCAGCCGGAGGCGACTATCTCGCCGGCGTCGACGAATGGCACGGCCGCCTCGCCGCCATCTATAGCCGGCTGTTCGAGCAGGAGCTTGCGGACGACGAAATCGGCGGCATTCTGGTGTGGGGCGATCCTGCGATCTACGACAGCACGCTGCGGATCATCGAACGGGTACGCGCCAAAGGGCTCGCGCTGGAGATCGAGGTCATCCCCGGGATCAGCAGCATACAGGTGCTGGCGGCAAGGCACCGCATCGCCCTCAACGAGATCGGCGAAAGCGTGCTGTTGACCACCGGGCGCAAGCTCGCCGATGGTTTTCCCAGCGGAGCAGGCAGCGTGGTGGTATTGCTCGACGGCGCGCAGGCCTTTGCAGGCCTGAGCGAACCGGATCTGGAGATTTTCTGGGGCGCCTATCTCGGCACCGAAGACGAAATCCTGCTGTCGGGCAAGCTCGCCGATGTCGGCGAAGAGATCAAAACCGTGCGCCGGGACGCGCGCGAAAAGCACGGCTGGATCATGGACACCTATTTGCTGCGCAAGGCCGGGCCATCATGAACCCGCGGGGCCTACGAAAGTGAAGACGATGGAACCCAACACCATTCAGACCGATTCCGGGTTTTCCGCCGGCGAGCGTGACGCGGTCTACAAATGCATCTTCAACCGCCGCGACGTGCGCGGACAATTTCTGCCGGACCCGGTTCCCGATGCCGTGCTGGCGCGCATTCTCAATGCCGCTCACCACGCACCCTCGGTCGGCTTCATGCAGCCCTGGGATTTCATCGTCGTGAGAGACGCCGCGGTGAAGCAGAGGGTGCGGGATGCCTTTGAGACGGCGAACCTGGAAGCCGCCGGCATGTTCGAGGACGAGAAACAGAAAACCTATCGCCGGCTCAAGCTGGAAGGCATCGTCGAGGCGCCGGTCGGGATCTGCATCACCTGCGACCGCAGCCGCACCGGACCGGTCGTGCTCGGGCGGACCCATCAGGCCGAGATGGATCTCTACAGCGCGGTCTGCGCGGTGCAAAACCTCTGGCTCGCCGCGCGGGTGGAAAATATCGGCGTCGGCTGGGTCAGCATCATCAGGCCGGATGATTTGCGCAGCGCGCTGGGCATCCCGCCGTCGATCCAGATCATCGCCTATCTCTGTGTCGGCTATGTCGCGCATTTTTATCAGAAGCCGGAGCTGGAAACCGCGGGCTGGCTGCCGCGGATGCCATTGTCCGAGGTGGTGTGGATCGATCGCTGGCAGGCACGCGATACGTCAGACCCGCTTCTCGGCTACCTCTGACACGGGCAGGGCGCCCGTGCTATTGCTGCGCCGCCGCGCTGCCGGTTTTCGCCGCTGGCTTCTTCGCCGCAGGCGCCTTTGCCACGGTCTTCGGTGCGTCCGCGCCGCGCGCATTGCCCCAGGGATCGGCTGGTTTAGCGTCCGGTATCTTCTTGAGTGATTCCTTGTAGGCCTTGTCGGCGGCCTGTTCCTTCTCGATCTGATCGGGCGTCTTTCGCGAGCCCATCATTTCTTCCAGGGTTGTAGGCACCTTGCTTTGGCCATAGGCCGGGCCTGCCAGTATCGCGATGACAGCCGCGGCGCAGATAATCCTCATGCGAATGGTCCCTCGATGCCGTCCGGGTGGGGAAAGTTATACTGGCTTTACCGCCGGCAGGCAAAGATCGCGGAAGACGCCCGCCGTTGCCAGGAGGCATCGCGGGCGAATATCGCGCTCGCTGCCGCTTAGGGCGAGGGTCGGCCCTGCATTGCCGCCGCCACCACGTTCCCCGTGTTCTTGAAGACCTGCTCGATCCCTTTCGAAGAGTTCATCTGCGCAAGAACAGCGGCCATCAGCTGACTATGTGGTTCGTCCGAGTTATCGACGACTTGGCCAGGCGCCGCCGAACTGAGGACGAGCATGTTCTCACTCGCTTGAATGGGTGCAAGTCCGTGCGAGTAAGCCCTGAACCGTCGCTCATAGGGATTGCGGCGTGAGGCTTCAATGACGACGAGCCGGACGCGTGCTCCGGCGGTCCTGAGTCTCGAGAGGAGGCGGTCAATGTTCACGCCCTCTCGACGGACATCATCTTCATTCCAGATTTTCGCATCGACCGGGATCAGATAATTTTGACCGTCAGACTGAACGCCATAACCGCCGAAATAGACCAGCACAGTCGAGTTCGAATGTACTCTTGCCATCAGTCGATCGATTGCGCGCGTCATGTCGGAGCGCGTCGCATTGTCAACGGCCTCCACCAGGAAACCCTGCTTGCGAACAGCATTTGCCAAACCCTCCGCATCGCGGGTCATTTGGGGAATTGGAAAGTCGGCATCGGGATAGTTTGAATTGCCAATCACGAGAGCCAGCCGATCGGTATCGATAGGCGCGGGTTCACCGGACCAGACGGGCGCGCGCAGGGGCCGGTGATGAAGCTTCTGCAGCCGCATTGCGTTGCCAAGGCCGGTTGAGAGCAACAGGACTGCGACCGCGACCAGTAGTAGTGTCCTCCGGACCGTCATTCTCATTGTGGCCTCCGTTCACCGACGAACCCCTCCTCTTGAGAAGATGGCTCGGCGCTGCTCAGCCGAAAATAGAAACAATGTAAATTCATCGTTTCTATTTTTGTCGTCCTGGCCTTTGGCCGGGAGCACGGATATCAAGGCTTTGCGTTCAGGTCTTCCCGGCCGCCTCCAGGATCAGTTTTGCGATCACCTCGGGCTGCGATATCAAGGACAGGTGGCTCGCCTTCACTTCGATGGTCTTGGCCCCCATGCGCTTGGCCATGAAGCGTTCGAGATCGGGATTGATGGTCCGGTCTTCGGTCGAAACGGCATAGAAGCTCGGCTTCGACCGCCATGCCGCATGCGTGGTCTTGCCCGTGAGCAGAGCCTTGTGGAACGGCTCCTGGACCGCATAGAGGACCTTCGCCTTCGCTTCCGGCAGGTCGCCTGCGAAATCGTGCAGGAAGGCGGCCTCGCTGAGACGTCCCTCGTCGCCATCGAACACAATGCCCGCGGACGCCGGTGGCGTCGGAAATGTCTTGGCCAATGCCGCGTAATCCTCGTCCGCATCCGGTGCCCGCGCCGCGACATAGACAAGAGCCGACACGTTCGGATGCATGCCGGCCTCTGTGACGATCATTCCAGAGAAGGAATGCCCGACCAGCACCGTCGGACCATCCTGCCGCGCGAGCACGCGCTCCGCCGAGGCTACCGCCTCAGGCAGCGTCGTCAGGGGGTTTTGCACGGCCGTGACATTGAGCCCCGCGGCCTGCAACCGCGGTATCACCTCCGACCAGGATGACCCGTCGGCGAAAAGCCCGTGCACCAGAACGACGTTTCGGGCCGCCGGCACCGGCTGGGCAGCGACCTTGGTGCCCTGGATAAGAGAGCCTGCCGCCCCCGCAGCCATCATGCTGACGAATGTGCGTCGATTCATCGGGTGCCTCGTGCTTTCAGTTGGAGTTGGTCAGGTCTGAGTGGGCCACTTGGATATGAGAACGCCTGTAACATTGGTGAGCGGTCGCAACATCGTCATCGATCGCTCCGTGATGGCCGTTCGCCGGAGCCGTTCGGGCATCCATATATTCTCGGGACGCGGCACATTGTTACGGGTGTCACGGGGTCGTGATTTTCGTGGGACGAGCGCGGTGCGGGCGGCTGCTGATATTGTGAGTGACGCCAAAGACTCGGTTTCCGGGGGCGGTTCGGAGCGTGGTGGCAGCCCATCGTCCGGGCTCGCCAATCAACAGCCCCGGCAAATGGACCCCATCGCCTTGTCGACCTTCGCTTCTTCACGGTCGATGGCAGGACTGGTGCCAAGCAGCGGCCCTTTGATGGGGCCATTGCCGACGCCGGATGACGAAAGTGCCGTGCCCAACGAGTTGGTGCCTGGCGCCGCGGCGCTGCTGCCAAACGCGCCGCCGGTGATGGACATATGAGACGATCCCATGCCGCCGCCCCGGGCCAACACGGCGCCGGTCGAAAGACCAACGCAAAGCACGACGCATAGTGCGGAAAGCATTTTCATGCGAGACTCCCTCGGATAGGCGTGACGGCTACCTCAGCTGGGCTTGAAGCTGAGGTAGGTCCGCAAGCCGCCGACACCACTAAATTCAGTGTTAATCGGGAGGGCATCCGGCATGGTGCAATCGATGCAACAGCTGGTTGAAGGACGGATCGCGTTTCGCTAATACGCCAGTGAGCTAAAGTGCCGTCTTCGATTCAACGGGAGGCCAGAATGGCCGTCTTCATCGTCTTGAAAAGACCCGGTCCGCCCACGCGCGAGGTCCTGGTGAACCTCGACGAAATCCTGATGGTCCAACCGGGGCAGGGCACCGGCTCGGCCATTCTATTTGGCCGCGAACATCTCGTCAGTTTCGAAGAGGATTTTGCGACCGTGATTCGCCGAATTCAGACCGGTCCTTACATCAAGCCCGACCACGCATCGACGAAGTAGCTCCAGCGCGGGTCGGCGAATGTCCGTCGCGGCCGGCGCGCCATGCGAGCGCGCCACCACATCACGGCAGAATCAAGGGATCGTTTCCAACCCCGCGCGCGGCCTCTTCAACATCCCCGGCAGATCGAGCGTATCGACTTGTCGACCTGCGCTTCCTCGTGGTCGATGGCAGGATTGGTGCCAAGCAGCGGTCCCTTCATGGGGGCGCCTGTGCCGGATGACGAAAGCGCCGTGCCGAGCGAGTTGGTGCCGGGCGCGGCGGGGCTGGTACCGGAAGCGCCTCCGGTGACGGATGCGTGATGCGATCCCATGCCGCCGCCCCGGGCAAATGCCGCCGGGGCGCAAACGCCAACGCAAAGCACGATGCAAACAACGGAGAGCCTTTTCATGCCGAGCCTCCTGACGCCCCTCGATGCGAATGTAAGTCCGGGTTCGGCATGCGCCAGTGCCAAACACTCTTGCGCAAGAGTTCAGGTGTTTTCGCGCCATCCGTTTTCGAACGGATACCGTAACCGGTCAGATGTCGCAACAATCGCTCGGTGACGGCGCCAACGGCGAGGCCGGCGGCGACGTCGCTTGCCCAATGCGCCAGCAGCACGATGCGGGTCAGCACCAATGCCGCGCCGACGCCCCATACCAGGCTCCGCTGTTTCGCCGGAAGCACGCTGGCGGCCGACGCCAATGCCCCGATGTGCACGGCATGCCCGGAGGGGAATGAATCGAGCCGTTTTCCCGAAAACGGGATGCCCCGCCAATGGCCGCGCACGGTGGTTCGGTCCGGCCGCTCCTGATCGAACATCATTTTCAACAGATGGGGCAACGCGGATGCAACAATCGTCGTCAGCAGGATATGGTCGCTTGCGAGGCGCCGGCCGGGGTCCTTGTTTCGGCAATAGATCCACCATGCGCCGGCCAAGGCGCCCAGCAAATGTTCGTCCGCGCCCCAGGTGAGCACTTCCGCAGCCCGCTCGGGTTGGCGCCCGGTATGCGCTGCGATGGCATCGGCGATCGCTACGTCGGCGGAGGCTGGGCGAACCTTGATCGGCGCCATTTCAAAACATCTCCGTCTCCTCGAAGTCGTTACCTTCCCGCCAGCAAGCCCAAGACAATCACCAGCAGAACTGCGCCCGCGAGTCCGGCGATGAAGACGGCGCGGCGGCCGGGCGTATTCAAGATGATCTCACCGCCTCGGGCCTTTTCGGCGGGATAAGGGACATCGGGCGACAGCGCGCGCTCGGTAGGGGTTTCTCTGGCCATGGGACACCTCTCCAATTGCAATCAAAGCGCAACGGCGGGCGATCGTTCCATCAATAGAGAACCGGCTGTGGAACCCGACCGCCCGCTCGGCATTTTCCAAATGCATGAATTGCCGGCGTGGCCGTCACAGGGACAAGTCGAATGAAATCCAAAGTCGTCGTCGAGGGCCAGGAGCGGACCTTCGTGCTGATCCTCGAGCCTGGGGAGGAAGCCTTCCGGAGCATCACCAAATTTGCGGACCGGGAAAGCATAACCGGCGCCTCGGTCACGGCGATCGGCGCGTTCGAACGCGCCAAGGTCGGCTGGTTCGACCTCGAAGCAAAACGCTACAAGCCGATTCCGGTCAGCGAGCAATGCGAGGTTCTGAGCCTGATCGGCGATCTTGCGCAAGGCGACGATGGCAAGGCCAGCCTGCACCTTCACGCCGTGCTCGGCCTCAGCGACGGCTCGGTACGAGGCGGGCACCTGCTGGAGGGGACCGTGCGTCCGACGCTTGAAGTCACCATTGTGGAGACCGCGGCACATTTGCGCCGCAGGAAACGGCCCGAACTCGGTCTCGCGCTGATCGATCCATAGCTCCGAGCAGGAGAGACAGGCTGCTTTCCCCGACTTGGCGGCCCGTAGGGCAGGTCGCGCTTCCGGGGCAGGCAAAATATCCGCCGGAGTCCAGGATAGGCGCCGCCCGGCGCGGGACCCTAAACCACGGACCTAAACCTAGGTATGCTCTTCGCAACCGAACGTAACGTGCGGATCAACCTCCGTGCAATAGCGCGCCGTTTTTCCTTGATTATGCTCAGGGTGTACCGGCCCGATGTGTCGGGCGGCGAGACAATCCGAGGAGTCCACCAATGAGAATCGCAGATGCGACCGTGTTCTCGGGCTTTGCCCGCAAAACGGCGGAGCAGGCCTCAGATTTCGCCGGCGTCGTTCGCAACCTGATCCTGGACGTACGCGACAGCTACCGGCCCGGAGTTCACGACATGCGCGGCCCCGGCTCGGAATGGCGTGCCAGGCATCGGGCATGGTCATGGCTCGATTCCGAAGCCGGACTGTCGCCGGCGCATATAGGCCGTCGCGACACGGCCCAACCCATCCGATAACCGGCGGGCGGCGCATTGCGGCAGCCAGTAGGTTCTGGAACGGCAAACGATGTTGATGCATTCCAATCGATCCGGCTCAGCCCATGTCGTCGTGCTCGGCGGCGAGAAGGGCGGATCGGGAAAATCCACCGCCGCCATGCATATCGCCGTTGCCTTGATGAAATCCGGCCAGCGCGTCGCCACCATCGACCTGGATTGCCGTCAGCAAACCTTCACCCGTTACATCAACAACCGGCGTGCCTGGGCGCGCCGCACCGGCCTCGATCTCGAGATCCCCGCGCACTCCCGCATCGCCTACGGGAAGACC
Organism: Bradyrhizobium sp.; assembly: GCF_035484855.1. Classification (GTDB taxonomy): domain Bacteria; phylum Pseudomonadota; class Alphaproteobacteria; order Rhizobiales; family Xanthobacteraceae; genus Bradyrhizobium. Next base: position 62,553 of record NZ_DATHOP010000154.1, on the reverse strand, counting down.
ATGCAGATCGCCGACAACGAGAATTCCGAGTCCCGGCAATTCATGGACGCCGTCGGCGCGGTCGAACGTAGCTTCGATTTCATCGTCATCGATACCCCGGGATCGGATAGCTATCTGATGCGGCTGGCGCACGCGATGGCCGATACGCTGGTGACGCCGATCAACGACTCTTTCCTCGATTTCGACGTGCTCGGCACCGTGGACGCCGCGACCTATTCCGTGACCGGCGCAAGCCATTATGCCGACATGGTGCGCGATACCAGGCGTCAGCGCCGCCGGTTCGACGGCGCCACCACCGACTGGATCGTGGTCCGCAACCGGCTTTCGACGATCGCCTCGCGCAACAAGCAGCTGGTCGCCGAGGGCCTCAATGCGCTGTCGTTCCGGCTCGGCTTCCGCCCGGTCGACGGTCTGGCCGAACGCGACGTCTACCGCGAGTTCTTTCCGCGCGGGCTGACCGCGCTCGACAATCTCGACGCCGCAGGGATCGGCACCCGTCCGAGCCCGGACCAGGTGACCGCGCGCAGGGAAGTGATGAGCCTGTTGCAGCAGCTGAAACTGCCGGTCGATGAACGCGGTCGCAGGCGCGCCGCCAACCGGGCCGAATGGTCCAGACAGGTCGACAAGCCGCTCGAAATCCACGACATCTTCGGCGAGCCGGCCGCGTTCCCTGCCAGTAGTCTACGGGTCGCCGCACACCATGACGCGCATTCCGCGGATTGATATGGCGCGGCGGGCTCCAACCGCCTACCGGCCGTCCGAGACGGTCGCCAGGAATCGGCTTATAGATCTCTTTGCTGCAGCCGCCGGGGGCTTTACCGCTCAGAACTACGCTGAGGGCGGTCCGCTGGTGACATCGGACCATCCGGCGGCTGTAGCACCCCGCGAACCGCCGGGGGCGCCGAGCGCGCGCGGACCGCGCCTTGGGCGCGAACCGTTGGGTTCCAATCCGCCTCATGGGCGCGCACGCCTTCGGCTCAGGGCTTTTCGTGCATTTCAGTGGAACGGAATCGCCTTTCCCGCGTCACGTCTATGGGAACAGGGTAACTGCAAGGGATGCGCGATGCGCGGCAGTCAAATCAAGCTCCAATCGGAGAGTCCCGCCATCGGCGGTATTTATCTCGGCGTGACCGTCTCTGGCGTGTCAGCCCTGGTAGCGATGGGGGTCGTCGTTCTCGCGCTTATGTGACAGAGCGCGGTCTCGTGAAAGCTGAGGCGAGCGCGGGTTTTCGCGCTCGCGTCTGATTGGCCCCGTCAATGGAACCAACCGGCAAGCGCCGGCATTGAAAAAGCGTGGGCGCAAGAAAAGAGCAGATGTCATGCACCTCGGATATGTCCGACCGTTTTCGTTTCAGATCGGGCGCCGTCCCGAAATGAAGGTTTCCGGTATCCGTCACGGCGTCACCGAGATCTCGCTGAGCGATGGTCGGTTGGTGCGCGCGACGTTGCACGTGAAGTCCGTCAGGACCGATCCGGAAAAGCCGGGTGCGATCGACGTGTCGTATAACGTTGTCACGGAAATCATGGACGCTCCGGAAACGCGCATTTCCGACGTTCACGAAACCATCCAGTAGTGATCCACATGCGCGCTTGAGCGCAGCGCCACGAAGCCTTGCTCTTTTATCAGCGGTAGCAGGCAACCTTGCCGCCTGCTCGCGAGACCCCGAGCACCCCCGATCAGCGGCAAAGAAACGGCCCCAGCCGGGGGACGCCGGGGCCGTTTCAGTCGGGGACTTATGCCGGGGGCGGCCCGGCATGATTTTGATGTAGGTTTGCGATCCGCCACTGCCATTAACATCTGCGTGAGCGCGGCCAGCAATCGAATGGGGCAGGAGTGCTCTCGCCACCTCCATCAAGGCCTGCCAGCGAAATGTCCGGCGATCCGCGGAAACGTTAGTGTTTCTTGCGATCGCGACGGGATGTATTCTTTTCCGGGGCGGCGAGCACGGCGTGCAATGATCGGCGCGGCGCCGGGCGATCCGGCAAGGGTCGCTTTCGGGAAAGCGCGGGGTGAGCTTCATGGAAAACGGCATTAGCGACGGAGTCATTCTCGCGGCACGCCTTTTTCTCGCGGCACTGTATTTGATTTTCGGCTGGAGAAAACTGACGGACTATTCCGGCACGGTTGCTCGCATGGTGCAGGACGGCGCTCACCTTCCGGTACCGGCTAGTGCGGTCGCGATCTTCATGGAGCTTCCGGTTGCGTTCGCGGTCGCCATCGGAGCGTTCACGCGTCCTGCAAGCGCGCTGATGGCTTTGTACACGCTGGGAACGGCGCTCATTGCGCATCACTATTGGACAATGACGGGTGCGAAAAAAGTCGACAGCCTGGAAAGCTTCTACAAGAACCTCAGTATCGTGGGAGGCTTTCTGCTGCTTTGCATCACGGGCGCGGGAAAATATTCGATCGATGCCCTGTTGGGATGGTGAGAGTTCTTCCCGCAATGGCGGCCCCTGGAGATGGAACCGCCCCCGCGATAACCCGACATCACTGCCGGGTCACGCTCACCGAAGTTGTGAGACGCTGACGAGGCGGGGGCGGCGGGTCCGATATAGCGAAACGGCTCGGGGTTGGCGAGGCGAGGTGAGAAAAATTCAAAGGAATTAGCGTGAGCGCACTCAACTGTCGTTGCGCCGCGCTCCGCGATTGTCGACTTTCCGAATTGAGCGCACCAGACCGTAATTCCGTCACCGCAATTGGCGAGTTGCCTCTGCTTCCGGGAATAGGCAGGCAGCGTTGTAAATTCGAAACAACAGTGAACTTTCTCGCCACGTTGATCGACAAAGTAATGGAAAGATGAAACGCGCGCAGGATGCGGGCGAAGGTCGGTTACCATGGGGTCATTTTCGATTTGGCATTGGGTCATAATGGCCATGGTCATCGCCATGGGCGCGAGCCCGATTTTGGGGATTATTCGAGGCGCCAGGAACGGCGCCGTCGTTCATGCAGTCCTGTCATATTTCGTACCTGCGTATGGACTGATCTACTTCTTCGCGGCAAGACAGCCCCGGAAATGAGGGGTGCGGCGACGCTAGAGTCAACTGTCGTGCTGCTGCGTTACTGGCAACGTAATACTATATGTAAACGCCGAGCAGCGGCAGAACTCTCTGCAGGATAGCCGCGATGCAGATCAGCACCACCAGCAGCTTGAGCAGCTGCGCCAGGCGACGATCAGCGGCAAACTTGTCGATCGCCCAAAAACAGATGGCGCCGATGACGACGATAATCAAAACACCAATCAAAGCCGAAAGCATCGCGCACCCCCTTTTCCGTGATAGCGCACTCCATCACACCAAAGCATAGCCCGGGGTTCCCTGCACGCGAAAGGTTTTCCCAAGCGGGGGCGGGGGCTTCGGTCCGCGCCCCTGGTAGCTGTCGATTAACCTTGCCGGCGCAAAGCCTGCGCTGACGTCATGAGGAACCGCGGACGAACATAATTGGCCCGCAATGCTCGTTGAACGATCATGCATGGGTATTGCGCATATCTATCGGCAGATCGCGGGGCTTGCTGCTGGAACGGCGCTGTTGTTGAGCCTCGCGCTCGGCGGCTGCGCGACTTCTACGGCTGGATCATCGCTGATGGACGCGCGGGCTGAGGCACCGGCGCCTCCGAAAGCAAGCGCTTATCTCCCGGTGGAAGATCTGCCGCCGAAGCGCGAAATGCCGGCGATGACACCCGACGAACGATCGAAGCTCCAGAAGGAATTGATCGCCGCGCGCGACCGCCAGTCGGCGGCCGCCAAAGCTCAAGGCGCTACGCCCGCTGAACCGGCGAAACCCTAGCTCATCGGGTGGTTGGCCGAAGGCGTGACCCACCTGTTCATCGGCGGTGAATGGCGGATTACGCCGGAGCCTGTCATCTGGTAGCGCTATGCGCACGCCCGTTGGGCTCCAATCCGCCCCGCGTATCTGCTGTCGTCTCGAATTACGCGCCCCCATTATCGACCGGCGGAGAGGTTATTTTGGTTATCGCCATCGAGGATTGAGCCAACGAGCAACATATATCCTGATAAGTGCCGGCGGCGCTTGCACCTTTTTCCAGCGGCCGGGCCGGAGAAAGATCAACCCTTGTGGAAGAAACGTCGAGCGACGATGGCGTCTTCCTGTTGGCCGGAAGAAGCAGCTGAGTCCCACGAGCCGTTGTGACGATGATATCGAATTCCGATTCATTCGTGATGCGATAGATTGCAAGGTAGACTGCAGCTACTCCCGCAGGCTCGAAGAAAATTATCGTCAGCTTCTGGTGTTCGTCAGTAAGCAGCCAGTTGGCTTGGTCGTATTGCGTGGTCATCTCATCCCCCGCTTAATCGCTATGCCGAGCTATTCGATCGAAATTTCGGTCGCTTTAGGCTTCTAGCGCTGTTGCAGCTGCATCATCCGCGTTATCGTCTTACGATGCAAGGCGAGATTTTACATCTTCTGATAGATATCCAATCTGTAGGCCCGGACGAAAATAGCTCGTAGCGTGGGTCAGCCGGGGCCGTTTCTTTTGCTATGTGGAGGGCCGAGCCAGCGAGTCGGGCCTATTCCATCATCCCGGACAGGGCTTTTGTCCTAATTTCGAATCGCGGCAGCGCAGCAACAAACGTCTGCTCCTGAATCGGAACCGCGCTTTTAGAGATTTACGTCGGGCGCAACGGCATCACGAGTCCGTCAAAAGTCGCGATGAAAAGTTACCGAAGCGGGACTGAACTTTTTACACCAAAGTGGTCTAGTCGCCGCGTGTTTTACGTTCAGCTTTCAAAAGCAAAAAACGGAGGATCATATCATGCGACTTATTTTGGCCACTTCGTCCATTCTTGTCCTCACTGGCACCGTAATGGCTGACCAGTCAGTCCAGACCGATGTTAAGGGAGCGCAGCACCACTACCGCGACGCCAACGCTTCCGTTCCCTGCAGCAACGCCAACGCTTCGCTTCCCGAGCATTTCGTCGATGCCAATGCTCACGACATGTACATCAAGAACCTGCGCGACTCCGGATATAACCCTGCCTGTGGCCGCGATGCCAACGGCAACGTACTTATGGCGAATATGTACCGATTGAAACGCATCTGGCGCCCGAAAATGAATACGCCATGATCGACAGCACCATTGTGCGCGCGCACCAGCACAGCTCGCAGGGTGGGTTAGCCGAAGGCGTAACCCACCTTTCTATCGCCGGTGAACGGCGGATTACGCCTTCGGCTTCCAATCCGCCCTTGTGCGAAAGTTAGGTGCCGGGCGGACGTTGCCCTTCAAATTGGATGCCGCATTTTTTCGCGATCGAGGCTTGTTCGATCGCGACCATCTGCCCCTTCATTTGGGATAGCTCAGCAGCGGTCTGCTTGTCGCCGCCGACGAAGAATGCCGCCGGCCAGAACACCACGATCGCTGCAGCGGTAGCTAAGCCGTCATTTGTGCGTTGGTGATCTTGAGCACCAGAGAGTGCCGCGGCGCGGGTCGATATCGCCTGCGCCTCAAGCGCCAATTGCTGGCAGGTATATGATTGATACGCGACCGGCGAGACGTACGCGGGTGCAATGTCAGAAGAAGAAGACGCGCAGCCGCCCAACGCGGCGCCTAGCGCCACGATTCCCAATATACGCATTGTTAGTGATCCCCCGACCGAAGGTCACTGTTTAACAACCAGCACGCGAGAGCAAGAGCAATCAGCACAAACTCTTAGCGAAGTTATTGATTTACTTGGTGAGCGCGGAGGGACTCGAACCCTCGACCCCATGATTAAAAGTCACGTGCTCTACCGCCTGAGCTACGCGCTCACGTGAGGCGCTGTGTAGGGGGCGGCTTGGTGTGGGTCAATAGCGTGGCCCAAGGCCGGGAAGTCGTCGGAAAAACCCGGATTCGCCAAATACCGCCGTCCGTTAGCGCTGACTCTTCATGCTCGTAGGGCTACGGCAACGCGATTGCCCGTCAACGGGTTTCGCGGGGAATTTCTGACGCCACCGGCTGGGAGGTGCCGATCACCGTCGGCAGCGACACCGGGCGCAGGCCGATCAGTTCCGCAGTGCGGATGGCGGTGTTGCGCCAGAAGGCAAACGCGTTCATCCGGGAGTCTTCCAGGATCGCGATCGCGACTGCGGACAAAAACGGCAGGCTCTGCAGCACCAGGACGGCTGCGAACACATAGATTTCGCGCACCTGCTTGAAACTGTTGGTGGCCACCAGCACGGCCGCGCCGACCAGGAGCAGCACGCCGATCACGGCTTCCCAGAACGCCTGAAACTCGACCGAGACCAGCGAGAAGCCGCCCTTCGAGGTCCGCGAGAACGCCAAATGCTCGGTGATCAGCCCGTTGGCGACCGCGCGCGACACCGTCCATTGCACCGACATCGCCGCCACCATCGCGCCCAGCGTCTGGCCCCATTTCACGGGCACGCGCAGGCGATACAGCACCACGAAGTGCGTGAGCGAGACGATGAAGGCGGCCATGATCGGCAGCGTGAGGATCTTGTCGGGAATGGCGATGTCGGCAAAGGCCACGATCGGCACCCAGATCAGGTTGAGGATGGCGACCAGCACGCCGAGGCTTTCGGCCCCTAGCCAGTTCAGCCAGCCCAATGCGAATTCGCGCCGCTGGTCCGGCGACAGCCGGCTGCCTTGCGGCAGGAAGCGCCGCCAATGCTTCTTGACGATCTGGAAGCCGCCATAGGCCCAGCGGTGGCGCTGCTTCTTGAAGGCCTCGAAGGTGTCGGGCAGCAGGCCATGGCCGTAGCGGTGGTTGGTGTAATGCGTCAGCCAGCCGTGCTCGATGATGGCAAGGCCGAGATCGGAATCCTCGCAGATGGTGTCGCTCGACCAGCCGCCGGCCATGTCCATCGCCGCGCGGCGCAACAGGCACATGGTGCCGTGGACGATGATGGCGTTTTCCTCGTTGCGCTGGACCATGCCGATGTCGAAGAACCCGGCATATTCGCCGTTCATGATGTAGTGCATCAGCGAACGGTCGCCGTCGCGATGGTCCTGCGGCGCCTGCACCAGGCCGACGCGGGGATCGGCGAATACCGGCACGAGGTCCTTCAGCCAGTCGGGCTCGACCGCGTAATCGGCGTCGATGATGCCGATGATCTCGGCATCGACAGCGGTGCGTTCCATGGCGATGCGCAGCGCGCCGGCCTTGAAACCTTCGACCTTTTCGGCGTTGACGAATTTGAAGCGTTCGCCGAGCGCGCGGCAATGATCCTGGATCGGCTGCCAGAACGCCGGGTCCGGCGTGTTGTTGATGATGACCACGCACTCGAAGTTCGGGTAGTCGAGCCGCGAGACCGCATCGAGCGTTTGCTTGAGCATGTCCACCGGCTCGAAATAGGCCGGCACATGGATCGAGACCTTTGGAAACGCGATGTCCTCCCCGATGGTGGCGGGCGCCAGCGGCGCGGTCTTGGCGATCAGGCGACGCGGCTTCTGGCCGAAGGCAATCGCCGCCATTTCCTCGATCCGCGCCATCGCGATTAACACCAAGGGCACCAGCAGGATCAATCCCAGCGTCAGCGCAAACGCCGAGCCGAACACGAAGTAATGCCCGGCCCAATAGGCGAACACGGTCGCGGCCCAGGCGCCGACGCCGTTGGCCGCCAGCGACAGCATCAGCGCCTGCATCACCGTGGGCTGCGCCAGCCGCAGGATCGGCAGCGACATCAGGATGCCGACCAGGACGGCAATGGTCGCGAGCTTCCAGTAGTCCGGATTGACGATCGGTCCGGTCCAGGAGAATTTCGGCTCCCGCGCGGCATTGAGGATGCCCCAATAGGGGCCGACGCCGCCTTCGAAGAATTTCCAGGGCTGATCGATCGCCTCGACGATGTTGTATTCCATGCCGATGGCCTCGGCGCGGGTGACGAAGGTGCGCAGCACCTTTGCCTGCTGGAACGGGCCGGGTTCGGCATTGCGCAGATTGTAGCCCGCGCTCGGCCAGCCGAACTCGGCGATCATGATCCGCTTGCCGGGGAACTGATCGCGCAACAGCTGGTACATCGAGACCGCCTGGTCCACCGCCTGATCGGAGGTGAAGTTCTCCCAGTACGGCAGGACGTGGGCGGCGATGAAATCGACGGAGTAGCCGAGCTGCGGATTGTCGCGCCAGATATTCCAGATTTCACCAGTAGTTACAGGGACATTGACTGACTTCTTGACTCGCTTGATCAGCTCTATGAGGTCGTCGACCTTTTGCTCGCCGCGGTAGACGGTTTCGTTGCCGACGACGACTCCGATGACGTTGCTGTTGTGCCGGGCAAGCTCGATGGCGGCTGCGATCTCGCGATCGTTGCGCTCGGTGTTCTTGTCGATCCAGGCGCCGACGGTGACCTTGAGGCCGAATTCGGCGGCGATCGGCGGCACCAGTTCGGCGCCTTCGGTCGAGGAATAAAGCCTGACCGCCCGGGTCAGCGACGACAGCTTCTTCAGGTCGGCGCGTACCTTCTCGCTGTCGACGGCGATGTCGACGGTGTGCCCGGGTTCGAAGGGCGCATAGGAGGTGCTGGGCAAAATGCCGTTGAAGTCGGGGGCCTGCTCACGATCCCGCAGCGCGCCCCACATCGCAGCGTGAACCGCGGTCACGAACAAGAGTACAGCGACGACGGCACGCATCGCGACGGAACCATGAGGGGCAAGAGTGGCAGGGAAGCGGACCCGTCCCCGAGATCCGACCAAATCAGCGGCGAGCTATTACATAACTCTGCCACGCGATTTAACAACTGTTATGACGCGATGGTATTTTAAAGGCGCAAGCGGCGCCAACCGCAGCAATCCCGGTCGTTTCGCCGGAACCGATTATTTGGCGGGCGCAGGTGGGGGCGGTGCGGCCGCAGCGGGGGGAGCCGGCGAAGGCGCCGGCGCCGGTGCGGCGCTGCCTGCGGTGGTTGGCGCCGAAGGCGCCGGCGTGGCGGCCGCGGCCGCCTGCGGTTGCGCGGCCGGATTGATCCAGCAGGCATGGACACGGCTATCGAGCGTTGAAGCCACCTTCGGATCGATCTGGGCACCAAACCGGGTCAGGCAGCGGAACGTTGCCTGGACGTGACCGCCGGGGCAACCAAAGCGGTCGTAGAGATCGAGATGGCGAAGTGCGGTGTCGATATCGTCGAGAAACATCAGGCGGACTACGCGGCGGCCGAACCAGACGCATTCCGGGTTGCCGGCCGGGCCATTGATGGCCTGGGCTGCTTCGGCGAATTCGTCGGTCTTGCGCTGATTGTCCTTGGCGGCATCGGCCGGCTGGGTGCCATTGGCGGCCGGCTTGTCCTGCGCCTTGGTGTCGCCGCCGCTCTGGGCGAAGGCGCTTCCAACACCGATCAGCAGGATGAGCCCGGGGACGGCGAGGTGGCGCAAAACCTTGTTTTGAAGCTCCAGCACCCGTCGACGCATGAATTCCCCGATTTTGTTCCCGCCCGCGTCCAGCCAGGGCGCGCCGGTTTGATTGCCGTCCAAATGGGTCCCCAATGCGGCGGAGACTTCCAGCGGATTCCCATGGCGGACATTTCGAATTTTGTCCAGCAAACTCACAACTTTATCGTGTTGTGGTAAAGCCTGTGCCTCACCACCCCCGAGTTGCCGCCCGGCCTGCTCTTGGCAGACGGGCACTGACCGGCTAATCGACGATCCCGGCCGTTTCAAGGATGGAACCGATTTCGCTTCGTACGCCGCTGGCGCTTCTCCTGTTGTCCCTTGGTGCGATTGCCGCGGTCTGGTGGTGGCTGGCCACGCCGATCACGCTGTCGCGCGCGCCGATCGATCCCAACGACAAATTGCAATGCGTCTCCTACGCGCCATTCCGCGGCGCCCAGACGCCGCTGCTTCTGACCACGCATATTTCCCAGGAACAGATCGCCCAGGACCTAGCGCAGCTCGCAAAAATCACCGATTGCGTGCGCACCTATTCGATCGAGCACGGGCTGGATCAGGTGCCGGAACAGGCGGCCAAGGTCGGGCTGAAGGTGATCCAGGGCATCTGGCTCGGCAGCGACCGGCTGAAGAACCTCGCGCAGATTTCGACCGTGGTTGGTCTCACCAAACAATTCCCCGCGGTCATCACCGCCGTCGTCGTCGGCAACGAGGTACTGCTACGCGGCGAGATGACCACCGCCGACCTCGTCGCCACCATCCGTTCGGTCAAGGCGCAGGTCACCGTTCCCGTCACCTATGCCGATGTCTGGGAATACTGGCTGCGCAGCCGCGAGGTCTATGACGCCGTCGACTTCGTCACCATCCATATTCTGCCCTATTGGGAGGATTTTCCGATCCGCGCCAAATTCGCCGCCGATCATGTCGACGCCATCCGCAAGCGGATGGCGGTGGCGTTTCCGGGCAAGGAGATACTGGTCGGCGAGACCGGCTGGCCGAGCGAGGGGCGGATGCGCGACGGCGCGCTGCCGTCGCGGACCAATCAGGCCCGCGTCGTCTCCGAAATCCTCGATCGGGCGAAGGGGGAGGGTTTTCGGGTCAACCTGATCGAGGCCTACGACCAGCCGTGGAAGCGCGAGCTTGAGGGCACTGTCGGCGGCTATTGGGGCCTGTTCGATTCCGTCCACCGCATGCTGAAATATCCGCCCGGCGAGCCCATTAGCAACTATCCGCTGTGGAAGCTGCAGATGGGCGGCGGAATGGGTTTGAGCTTTATGGTGTTCGCGGTGGCGTTCCTGTCGCTGCGGCGGCGGCCCTGGACGCCGCGGTCGGCCGCGTGGATTGCGGTCGCACTCTGCGCGACCACGGCCGGAATCCTGTTCGGGGTCGCCGCCGACAAGCTGTATTATGAGAGCTACGGTTTCGGCGGCTGGCTGTTGTGGGGCGCGCTGCTGGCGGCCGCCATCGCCTCGCCCTTGCTTGCCGCCAACGCCCTGGTATCGGGACAGCCGCTGCCGACTTTCCTGGAACTGCTCGGTCCGCGCGAGGGAAGGACCCGCTCCGCCATTGCCATCGGCCTCGGCGTGGCGCTGGCCGTAACCACCCTGATCGGATCGCAGACCGCGCTCGGCTTCGTGTTCGACCCGCGCTACAAGGATTTCCCGTTTGCCGCACTGACCATGGCCACGGTGCCGTTTGCGGCCCTGATGCTGCTCAACCGCCCGCAGGCGGGTGCGCGGCCGATCACGGAGGCGGTATTTGCAGGACTCCTGGCGGTGTCGGCGATCTATACCGGCTTCAACGAAGGTTCTGACAACTGGCAGTCGCTCTGGACCTGCGCGATGTATCTTTTGCTCGCGGTCACGCTGTGGCAGGCGCGGGTCGCGCAAATCCCAAAATGAGCAGGCCTATCGCGATCCCCGACAGCACGACATTGTAGAGCACAATGCCGAAGCCGGCGGCGATCAGCCCGAGCGTCAACAGCACGATCGACGGCCGGATCACATGCAGCGCGGCGATGACCAGCGCGACCGCGCCGAACACCGAATTGCGGAACAGCGAGGTCGCGAGCGCCCGCGTCTTGCACAGTATGGTCGGCAGGCCGGCATCGCAGGCCAGCGCCACCGGGGAAAACTCGATCGCGAGATAGCGCAGGTAGAGCGCATAACCGACGGTCACGAAGCCGACCACCAGCAGCCACTGCACCTGATAGGGCGTCAGCCGAAACGGGTTCTTTTTCACAACAGCATTTTCCGGCTAAGTGGACCCCGGTTAGCCGCAAGAAAATGCGTCTAGCCCGGAGTCAATATGGTCGGGAACGACGACCGGGACAACCCGGCGCATTCAAATGAAACCGCGACCGCGACCAAACGACATGAGAGTCTGAATTCAAGATATTGGGATCACTGGTTTTTTTAATGCTTGCCGCCGCTGAAGAACGACGACAGCGTGGAAACAGTATCGGGTTTCTTGGCCGCGTCATCATTGGACGCCCGCTTGGCGCTGAAACGCCTGTGCAGGATGGGTTTGGCCTCCGGGGCAGGCTTGGCCGCGGCCGCCCCGGGTTCGCCGATCTGATGTTCGTCGGGCCTCATCGCCAGGCGCTGGCCGTCGAACACGGCGGTTTCGCAGGGACGTTTGTTTTCCATCAGGCCGGCACAGATTTTTGCCGCCGCCGCGGCGTCGCCGAGCGGACCTGCGACCAGCCGCAGCTGCATGCCGAGCCCGTTATTGCCTTCGCGGATCACGATGATCGGACGCAGCGTCGTCAGCGCCGCGTTCGATCGCGATTTGAGGAGACCACGCCACAGCGCGCGCAGGCCGGGAACCGAATTGGCGCCGCCGATATCGACGCCGAATTCGGTCTTCTGCACCGCGACGTCGGCGGCGGGCGCCTCGGGTGCCGCGGCTGGCGTGTCCTCTTCCGCCTTCTCGGCGGGCGGCGCCGACGCCACGACGTCCGCCATCGGTGCGGCAATGATGGCCTTCGCGGGCTGTTCGGGCTCGATCAGTTTGGTCGCGGCCGGATCGGGCGGGGCCATCATCGATTTCGCTGATACCAATGGGGCGGGCGGCGGCGGCGGTTGGGGTGGATCGGCCGCCTTTGGCACAACGGCTACGACCGCAGCCGAAGCCTGCTCGGCTGCGGCCGGCGGCTGTGGCTTGTCGACCGGTTTGGCGGGCAGCATGGCCATCGTCGTCGCGACCGGCGCCGCCACTGGCGGGGGAGCAGCCGGGGACGGAGAAGGCGTGGGGGCGGGAGCGGGGTTTTGCGCCGCCACCTTAGGCTCGGGTGCCGTCGGGGACGCGGCCGGAGACGGCGTCGCGGCGGCTTGAGGCTGGGGCGGCGCCGCCGGGGCCTTTTGCCGGGCAATCGCGCCGGTCACGGAATCCAGCCCCTGTTCCAGCACGGTGACGCGCGAATACAGCCGGTCGCGATCGCCGTTCAGCGTATCGACGGCGGAAGCGAGCCTGTGGGTCTCGTTGGTGGTCTCCTTGGCGAAGGATTGCAGCCGCTCGGCTTGGCGCGTCAGGTCGGCGGCGGCGACCTGTTCGCGCCGCATCGACAGCTGCGACTGGTTGGCGAGCACGGCAAGCACCACGGCGCCGACTGCGCCCACGCCCCACGAGCCGATCCGCCACAGCGCGCGGCGGTCGAAGACATCCTCTTCGGCCAACAGCCCGGACATCACCCCGCCGGTATTCCCGGTCTCGAAGTGGCCTGCGAGCTGGTCGCTATTCCTTGCCATACGAACGCCTTCGGCCCCCTGCGGCCCACCCGAATCATGTGGCAAACATTAACAGGAAATGCGTCGTCATCCTGAATTCGGGGCCCCAAAGCCTGCCAAACGGGGTTTCCATGCACGGCGAAAACGCTTTATGACGGCGGCGGCGGTGCTTCCGCCCGCAACGCCCCGGGGATTCGGATGACCGCTCGATCCAGCCTCACGATCGTGCTCGCGGCCGGCGAGGGCACGCGCATGCGCTCCAAACTGCCGAAGGTGCTGCATCCGGTGGCGGGCCAGTCGCTGCTGGCGCATGTGCTCGCCGCTAGTCCAAAGGGCAAGAACGATGCGCTGGCGGTGGTAATCGGGCCGGACCACACAGCGGTCGCCGACGAGATCAAGCGCCTGCGTACGGATGCGCGCATATTCATCCAGCGCGAACGGCTCGGCACCGCGCACGCGGTGCTGGCGGCGCGCGACGCGATTGTCAGCGGCGCCGACGATCTGCTGGTCGTATTCGGCGATACGCCGCTGATTTCGGCCGCGACGTTTGAGCGGCTGCGCGCCGCGTTGAAAGACGGCGCGGCGCTGGCGGTACTCGGCTTTCGCGCCGAAGACCCGACCGGCTACGGCCGGCTGCTGCTCGAAGGTGACCGGCTGATTGCGATCCGCGAGCATGCCGACTGCAGCGAGGCCGAGCGCGGGATCGATCTGTGCAATGCCGGCGTGATGGCCTTCGACGGCCGCAAGGCGCTCGAAATCATCGAAAAAATCGGATGTGCCAACAGCAAGGGCGAGTATTATCTGGTCGATGCGGTGGCCGTCGTCCGCGAGCTTGGATGGGAGGCGGTCGTGATCGAAACCAGCGAGGATGAAGTGCGCGGTATCAACACCAAGGCGCAGCTTGCCGAAGCGGAAAGCGTGATGCAGGCGCGGCTGCGCAAGCAAGCGATGGAAGCCGGCGTTACCCTGATCGCGCCGGAGACGGTTTTCCTTGCCGCCGACACCACATTCGGGAGCGACGTCATCATCGAACCGTTCGTGGTGATCGGCCCCGGCGTCTCGATATCGGACGGCGCGGTGATCCATTCCTTCTCGCATCTCGTGCAGGCCAGGATCGGCAAGAATGCTTCCGTCGGACCCTATGCACGGCTGCGGCCGGGCACCTCGCTCGGCGACGGTGCGCGGATCGGCAATTTCGTTGAGACCAAGGCGGCGACGCTCGATGCCGGCGTCAAGGTCAACCATCTCTCCTACATCGGCGACGCCCATATCGGCGCCAATGCCAATATCGGCGCCGGCACCATCACCTGCAATTACGACGGCTTTGCCAAGCACAGGACCGAGATCGGCGAGGGCGCCTTCGTCGGCACCAATTCCTCGCTGGTGGCGCCGGTGAAGATCGGCGCCGGCGCCTATGTCGGCTCGGGCTCGGTCATCACCAAGGACGTGCCGGCGGACGCGCTGGCAGTCGAGCGCAGCCCCCAGACCAACCGCGAGGGCGGCGCCAAGCGAATCCGCGAGATGAAGATGCGGGACAAGACGCCGAAGGCTTGATCAGCGCACCGCGTTCGCTGTTCTCACGCGTTTCGCCGCGCTCTGATCGGCGTGAGCGCGAGCGACGGCCGCGTGGCGTGGCTTCGCGGCAGCTTGCCGGGCACTGCTTGCACCACGGCGACTGACATATTCCGAGCCGTCGATCGGTCCGACATGCGGGGGATCGTGGTCGCGATAGGGCCGTCCGATCCCGAACTCTTGGCCATGCTTGTCGACCCAGTTCCATATCGTTTCGCTGGAGGCGTGTCGCTCGTCGCGCGTGGCACCCTTGACGCTGACGATGTCGGCCGCGAGCCCATGACCATAGCCGCCACGGAAACTGCCGCCATGATAGGAGCGGTCGTTGGCCGCCTTGAGGCCGCTGGCGATCGATTGGCGATAGTCGTCGCGGAAGGCGCTGGTGATGCCGGGCGACAGGCCGGCCTGTTCGGCAGCGTAAAGCAGATGAAACAGTCTCAGCTTGAAATTCCGGTCCATGCCGTCGATCACGTAGTCCGTCATCGACATGCCCATGTGCTCGGCGGCCTTCGGATCCTTCCACGCAAAGTCCTCATCGACCACCTGCGAAATGGTTCGTGTCACCGTCACCATCTTGCCCTTGCGCTTGACGGTTACCTCGCGCTGCGTTTGCTCCTTGACGGTGTCTTCCTTGGGCGTGCGCTGGTAGAGCGCCCACAAATAGCGGTCGACGCAGGCGTCGACGACGAAGCACTCGTCGAGGATTTCGGTTGAGCCGATGGACGGTTTGGTATCGGCAAGCGTCGTGTCGGCAGGCTTGACGCCGGCAGGCTCGGCGTCGGCGGGCTGCGCATTCGCCGGGCTCACGCTGGCGACCTCTGCGGGAGATGGTCCGGACGGCAGTGTTTCCGATGTGTCCGTCAACGCGGCCGTCACAATCGGCTTCGGCTGCGGTTCCGGCTCCTGCGCGGCCGTCGGCTCGGCGAGCGCCTCCGTCACTGGCGCGCTGGCGGCCACGACATCGGTCTTGTCAACGGCGAGCGGCTGTCTCTTGTCGGCGGAATTGACATCGGCGGTCAGGGCCGGGGCGAGGCGGCTGACGATTGGTGCTGTGCCGGTTTTCCCGCTTCCGGCAGAACCGAACGCAGCGAGCGACGCCAGAACCAAAACCGGTACTGTGAGTTCTCGGCACCAGGCGGCCATCGTTGCCAGTCGCGGGTTCATGGATCATCGTCCCCGATCGAGACGCCTTGCACGATCGCGCGCTTAACCACGACGGCCGTGGCATCACGCTGTCAACGCGCAAAGGCAAAAACCCCAAGCACTGGATTTTTAAGGGGATTGTCGCCCGAACGCAACGCGGCGCCCTCGAAAAGTTGCGCGATCCAGGCGAATACGAGGGGAAAATCGGCGGAACTCAGTGAAATCCTTCGTCCTGACCGATGCTATACTGGCCCTGGCAGCCGCTTCGAGGGGCTTGCCGCAAGCGTTAAGCCTTCCGTTTAACGCTGTTTCAATCCGCAATAATTATTGAGTATCTGGGAAGCTTCGATTCTCGTTAAGACGAACAGGCGCAGATTTGGACGATCTTTCGACGATTTGGGGATATTGATCCGCATGTGCGGCATTGTCGGCATTTTGGGGCGCGGACCGGTCGCCGATCAGATCGTGGACTCGCTGAAGCGGCTGGAATACCGCGGCTATGATTCCGCCGGCGTCGCCACGCTCGAAGGCGATCATCTCGAGCGCCGCCGCGCCGAAGGCAAGCTGAAAAATCTCGAGATCCGCCTGAAGGCCGAGCCGCTGGCCGGCCATACCGGCATCGGACACACCCGCTGGGCTACCCACGGCAAGCCGACCGAGAGCAACGCGCACCCGCATGCGACCGCGCGCGTCGCCGTCGTCCACAACGGCATCATCGAGAATTTCCGCGAATTGCGCGAGGCGCTGCAGAAGAAGGGCACGGTTTTCAAGACCGAGACCGACACCGAGATCGTGCTGCATCTGGTCGACGACTATCTGGTTCAAGGCCTCAAACCGGCCGACGCGGTGAAGGCGGCATTGACAAAACTTCGCGGCGCGTTCGCGCTCGGCTTCATCTTCGCCGGCGACGATAATCTGATGATCGGCGCCCGCAACGGCCCGCCGCTGGCGATCGGCTATGGCGAGGGCGAGATGTATCTCGGCTCCGACGCCATTGCGCTCGGCCCCTTTACCGACACCGTCAGCTATCTCGAGGACGGCGACTGGGCTGTCCTGACGCGCAGCGGCGCCGTGATCCACGACAAGGACAATGCGGTGGTGCATCGCGACACCCTCAAGCACAGCGCCGCGACGCTGCTGGCCGACAAGGCCAATTATCGCCACTTCATGGCCAAGGAAATCCACGAGCAGCCCGAAGTGGTCGGCCACACGCTGGCGCGCTATGTCGACATGGCCACCGAGCGCGTGGCGCTGCCGATCAAACTGCCGTTCGACTTCAAGGATATTCAGCGCATCTCGATCGTGGCCTGCGGCACGGCGAGCTATGCCGGCTTCGTCGCCAAATACTGGTTCGAGCGGCTCGCCCGCGTGCCGGTCGAACTCGATGTCGCCTCCGAGTTCCGCTATCGCGAGGCGCCCCTGCGCAAGGGCGATCTTGCGATCTTCGTGTCGCAGTCCGGCGAGACCGCAGACACCCTGGCCGCGCTGCGCTATGCCAAGGCGCAGGGTGTGCATACGCTGTCGGTGGTCAATGTGCCGAGTTCGACGATAGCGCGCGAAAGCGAGACCGTGCTGCCGACGCTGGCCGGCCCGGAAATCGGGGTCGCCTCCACCAAAGCCTTCACCTGCCAGTTGATGGTGCTGGCCGCGTTGGCGGTCGCCGCCGGCAAGGCGCGCGGCGAGTTGTCGGACGCGGACGAGGCAAAACTCGTTCATGGCCTGGTCGAAATTCCGCGTTTGATGTCGGCGGCGCTCGCAACCGAACCGCAGATCGAAAAGCTCGCCCGCGAGATCGCAAAATCCAGGGACGTGCTCTATCTCGGCCGCGGCACCAGCTATCCGCTGGCGCTGGAGGGCGCGTTAAAACTGAAGGAAATCTCCTACATCCACGCCGAAGGCTATGCCGCCGGCGAGCTCAAGCACGGACCGATCGCGCTGATCGACGAGAACATGCCGGTGGTGGTGATCGCGCCGTATGACCGGGTGTTCGAAAAGACCGTCTCCAACATGCAGGAAGTCGCCGCCCGCGGCGGCAACATCATCCTGATGACGGACGCCAAGGGGGCAACGGAGGCGACCATCGAGTCGCTGGTGACGATCGTGCTGCCCGACATGGGGTCGACCTTCACGCCGATGGTTTACGCCATCCCCGTGCAGCTTCTGGCCTATCACACCGCCGTGGTGATGGGCACCGACGTCGATCAGCCGCGCAACCTGGCGAAATCGGTGACCGTCGAATAGGCCGGGCAAACCGCCGCATGGTCGCTTCAGGTCTTCAAAAACCTGCTAAAAGACCCTAGCTGGCTAATGAGAAACCCGCCGGACCGACTTGGAACCCCCATGAACCGCGACAACACGCCTCCGCCCGTGCTCCCGGCCGAACTCCCACCGGATGCGCCTCGGGGCTTCATGGCCCGCTTCCGGAACTATTTCCTGACCGGCTTGGTCGTCGCCGGCCCGATCGCCATCACCTTCTATCTGACCTGGTGGTTTGTGACCTGGGTCGATGGCCTGGTGCGGCCGTTCGTGCCGATCGCCTATCGGCCGGAGACCTACCTGCCGTTCGGGCTGCCGGGCTCCGGCCTGATCGTCGCGGTGATCGCGCTGACGCTGTTGGGCTTCCTCACCGCCAATCTGATCGGGCGGACGCTGGTTGATCTCGGCGAGAAACTGCTGGGGCGGATTCCGGCGGTGCGCGCGATCTATCGCGGCCTGAAACAGGTGTTCGAGACACTGTTTTCCGGGCAGGGATCGAGTTTCCGCCGCGTTGGCCTGGTCGAGTTTCCCTCGCCGGGCATGTGGTCGATCGTGCTGATCTCGCAGGCGCCGAGCGAGGAGGTCGCCAACAACCTGCCGGGCCAGGAGGAGCACATCTCGGTGTTCCTGCCGTGTGCGCCGAATCCGACCACGGGCTTCTTCTTCTATGTGCCCAGAAGCAAGATCATCGAAGTCGACATGAGCGCCGAGGACGCCGCCACCCTGATCATGTCCTGCGGCGTGGTGCAGCCCGGCTCCGACGGCCAGAAGAAAGTCGCCGCGTTGGCCGGCATGGCCGAGGCCGCAAGGGTGGCGAATTCAGGCACGCTGCAGCCGGAAGCGGCGAAGGTGGAGTGAGAGCTTAGCGAAATCGGAAAAGCAGTGGTAGGTTGAACGCCATGAGTCCGGGGACAAAAACATTACTGGAGCGGGTCCAATCCTGGCCGGAAGAGGATCAGGAAGAGCTTGCTGAGGTCGCTCGTGAAATCGAATCCCGTCGCAGCGGCGTGTACCAGCTGTCCGATGAAGAGCGTATTGCAGTTCGTGCCGGCATGGACGCAGCGCGTCGCGGCGACTTCGCTTCCGATGAGGAAATCGACGAACTCTATCGCCTGCACCTTCGTGCATGAAGGTCCGCTTTACTCGACCCGCTCAGCGCGATCTCGCTCAAATTCACGCTTACATAAGCCAGGACAGTCCGGACGTCGCTGCCCGTGTCGTCGCACTTCTCATCGATTGTTCGCGAAAGCTCTCAGAGAACCCATTGGCGGGCAGGGCAACTGACGAACCGAACGCGCGCGTGATCGTGGTTCCACGGCTGCGCTATCTTATTTTCTACAGGGTCGCCGAAGAGGAAGTTCACATCACGCATATCCGTCATACATCACGGCCTCGTCCGCGCGGCTGGGGCCGATGAGCATCCCACGCAAACCCCAACGTCATTCCGGGATGGTCCGAAGGACCAGACCTCAGATGCGCAATTGCGCATCGGGGAATCTCGAGATTCCGGGTTCGATGCTTGCGCATCGCCCCGGAATGACGCGGTCGGCTTACCCCGCGCCGATCAGCGGGATCGCCTCGTCCCGCTCGAACAGATAGAGCAGGACACGCAGCGCTTCGCCGCGGTCGCCCTTCAGCTTCGGGTTGTCCTTCATGATGCGCAGCGCCTCGTCGCGGGCCTGCGTGATCAGCTGGGCATGGACGTCCGAGCGCGCGATGCGGTAGCCGGGCAGGCCGCTCTGGCGGATGCCGAGCACGTCGCCTTCGCCGCGCAGTTTCAGGTCCTCCTCGGCAATGCGAAAGCCGTCGGTGGTCTCCCGAATCACCTTCAGCCGCGCCTTGGACATTTCGCCGAGCGGTTCCTGGTAAAGCAGCAAGCAGGTCGAGGCTTCCGAGCCGCGGCCGATCCGGCCGCGCAGCTGGTGCAGTTGCGCCAGCCCAAAGCGCTCGGCGTTCTCGATCACCATGATGGTAGCGGCGGGAACGTCGACACCGACCTCGACCACGGTGGTTGCCACCAAAAGCCCGATCTCGCCGACCGCGAACTGCGCCATCACGCGGTCCTTCTCGGCACCCTTCATCTGGCCATGGACGAGACCGACCTGGTCGCCAAAGTGCTTTTGCAGGCTCTCGAACCGCTTGGTCGCATTGGTGAGATGTTCGATACCCTCGGCCTCGGATTCCTCGACCAGCGGACAGATCCAGTACACGCGCTTTCCCGCCGTCAGCGCGCGGCCGACGGCGTCGACCACCTCGCCGAGCCGGCTGTTCGGCACCGCGCGGGTATCGATCGGCTGCCGCCCGGCCGGCTTCTCGCGCAATTCCGAGACGTCCATGTCGCCAAAATAAGTCAGCACCAGCGTGCGCGGGATCGGCGTGGCGCTCAGCACCAGCACATCGACGGCTTCTCCCTTGGCGGTCAGGGCCAGCCGCTCGCGCACGCCAAAGCGATGCTGCTCGTCGACCACGGCCAGCGCCAAGGCCTTGAAGATCACGTCGTCCTGGATCAGCGCGTGGGTGCCGATCAGGAAATCGATTTCGCCTTGCTCGAGCCGCGCCAGCAATTCGCGCCGCTCCTTGCCCTTTTCGCGGCCGGTGAGGATCGCGACCCGCAAGCCCGCGCGCTCCGCCAGTGGCGTGATGGTCTTGATGTGCTGGCGTGCCAAAATTTCAGTCGGCGCCATCAAAGCGGCCTGCTTGCCGACCTCGGCGACGGCAGCCGCCGCCAGCAGCGCCACCACGGTCTTGCCCGACCCGACGTCGCCCTGCAGCAGCCGCAGCATGCGCACCGGCTGGCGCAGATCCTCGGTGATGGCAGCTGCCGCCTGGCGCTGCGAGGCCGTCAGCGCATAGGGCAGCGCGTCGATGATCCTGTTGCGCAGATGGCCGTCGCCGGCGTGGCGATCGCCGGCCGGCCGGCGCAACTGCGCGCGCACCAGTGCCAGCGCCAGTTGGCCCGCGAGCAGTTCGTCGAAGGCAAGCCGCGACCAGAACGGACCCTCGGGCAGGATGTCCGTGAGCTCGAGCGGCACATGGACGCGGTTCAGCGCCTCGGCTATGTCAGGAAACTTGCAGCGGCGAATGACTTCCGGGCTGATCCACTCCGGCAGTTTCGGCAGTTTTTGCAGCGCCTGCGCCACCGCGCGGCGGAGCGAGCCCAACGCCAGTCCCTCCGTGAGCGGATAGACGGGATCGATGCCCGACAATTTTGCAAATCCGGCTTCATCGACGACGCGGTCGGGATGGGTGATCTGCAGCATGCCGTCATACATCTGCACATGGCCCGAGACGTAGCGCTTGCTGCCAACCGGCAGCAGTTTTTCCACAAAACCCTGTGGACTGCGGAAATAGGTCAGCACGACGTCGCCGGTGTCGTCGCTGGCATAGACCAGATGCGGCGCGCGCGGATTGCGCGGCGGCGGCGGCCGATGCCGGTCGACCGTCACCTCCAGCGTGGCCACGGTGCCCGGCACGGCGTCGCGGACTTTTGGCCGCGCCCGGCGGTCGATCACGCTCGCCGGCAGATGCAGCAAGAGATCGACGATGCGCGGCGTGTCATCGCGGCCGAGCAGATAGCGGAACAATTTGTCCTGCTTCGGCCCGACGCCGGAAAGCGTGGTGATCGGGGCGAACAGCGGATTGAGCAGGGTGGGGCGCATGCGGGAAACTCAAAGCCTTTCGGGTAACGTCACACTAACGTATCCGAATGAAGGGGGCTGGCGGAACCCTCGGCTGATCTGCCAGGCGTCGGGCAAATCACCAACCTTCCAACGTCCTTATTCGACCCGCGTGTCAAGCCCTTCTCGAAAAAATATTCTTCTTTACCGAATATTCGGATTATCCTATATTACTTCCGTCCCACCCCACCAAAGGGGCGTTGCGCAACGTCAACAACGCGGGGCGGGATGCGGTGGACGCCAAGGGTGCTCTTGACGAAGGCGCTCGTGGCGGACGGAAAAGACGCGTGGTCCTGGCACCTCGACGCTGGTGTCAAGTCCGTGGAAGGACACTTTCACGGGTGACGGTGGCCAAAGAGCCCGAGCACCGGGGAGAGCGCGCCCATAATCCGTAAACCATTGCGTGGGGAATGCCGGGTGATTCCGGTGTGACCTGACAACGCGTGTGCGTTCTACCAATACCCGTTGCACACGTGACTATCGGGCGCATCGAGCGCCCGGCATTCCCTGCGCCCTCAATGGAGAGGGCGGGAAATAAAGGGATACCTCGCGCAAAAAGCATGCGGCGAGATCGCGAAGTCATGTCTCAACGTCATTGCGAGCGCAGCGAAGCAATCCATGGAGCAACAAGCAAGAAAGCAAGTAAGAAAGATGGATTGCTTCGCGGAGCCTGTCATCGGGCGCGCATTCGCGCGACCCGTTGGCTCGCTATGGCGGATTCCCGCAACACTGTCGATAAATCAGGCAACACAGGGCTGACATTCCCCATCCCCATCGCTATATCAACCTCGCCCGGCACCACGTCCGGGCTTTCTGCGTTTGCACTGGAATCTGACATGACGGGATCGACACGATCGAGCGGGGGCCTCGACGACCGCCGCAAGCGGCTGTTGTTCCGCTGCTGGCATCGCGGCACGCGCGAGATGGACCTCATTCTCGGCCGTTTTGCCGACGCCGAGATCGGAACACTGCCCGAGCACGAGCTGGCGCAACTGGAGCGCCTGATCGAGGTGCCCGATCCCGATCTTTATGCGGCGCTGACCGGCAATGCCGCGCTGCCGCCAGATCACGCCGGCGACCTGTTCGACCGCATCAAATCGTTTCGTGCGAGCTCCGAGGCATGAAAGCGCCCGCACGATCGCCCGCCGAATTGCTGGTCCCCGGCCGTCCCCTGACCTTTGCCAATGTCGCGGAGGGCGCCGAAGGCCTTGTCATCTCGGATTTGGCGCGCGCGGTCGCGGCCCGGCCCAATCCGCCGCCCATCAGCCTTGCCGTGGTTTGCCGCGACGGGCCAAGGATGCAGCAGCTCGCCCGCGCGCTCGAGTTCTTCGCACCCGATTTACCGCTACTGCTGTTTCCGGCCTGGGACTGCCAGCCCTACGACCGGGTGTCGCCGCATGGCGGCATCCTGGCGCAGCGCATGACCACGCTGGCGCGGTTGTCCCGGCTTGCCGGCAGCGACAGGCCGCTGATCGTGCTGACCACCGTCAACGCCATCGTGCAGCGGGTGCCGGCGCGCGAAAAGGTCGCAGCCCAGGCGCTGTCGGTGGCGCCCGGCCAGGTCGTACCGATGGATTCCATCGTCTCCTGGCTCGAGCATAACGGCTACGAGCGCGCCTCGACCGTGCGCGAAGCCGGCGAATACGCCGTGCGCGGCGGTATCCTCGATCTGTTTCCGGCCGGCCTCGACCAGCCCGTCCGCTTCGATTTCTTCGGCGACAGCCTGGAATCGATCCGCTCCTTCGACGCCGAAACCCAGCGCACGCTCTTGGACATGCGCTCGCTCGACCTGGTCCCGATCTCCGAATTCCAGCTCGTCACCGAAACCATCCGCCGCTTCCGGATGGGCTATGTCGCAGCCTTCGGCGCGCCGGATCGCGACGATGCGCTTTATGAAGCGGTCAGCGAAGGCCGCCGCCATCCCGGCATGGAGCACTGGCTGCCGCTATTCGCCGAGCGGATGGATACGCTGTTTGACTATCTCGACGGCACGACGATTGCGATCGAGCCGCAAAGCGAGGATGCTGCGCGCGAACGCTTCAAGCAGATCGAGGATTACTATGAAGCGCGGCGCGAGGCGCTCGGCCATCCCGGCGCCGGCGCGGTCTACAAACCCCTGCCGCCCGACCGGCTCTATCTGACCGACGACGAGTGGAACAAGCGGCTGGAGCAAGCCTCGCTGGCGCGATTGACGCCGTTCGCACTGCCCGAGGGCAGCACGCTAGCCGTCGACGCCGGCGCGCGGCAGGGACGCAATTTTGCGCCGGAACGCGCCGACACTTCCGTCAACGTGTTCGAAGCCGTGGTCGCCCATGTCCAGGCGTTGCAGGCCCAGCGCAAGAAAGTCGTGGTGGCGCTGTGGAGCGAGGGCTCGCGCGACCGCATGGGCAGCATGCTGCGGGATCACAAGCTCGACCATCTCACCAGCGTCAATACCTGGCGGACGGTGCTGGCGACGCCGCGTAACGAGACCATGCTGGCGGTGGTCGGCATGGAATCCGGCTTCGAAACCGACCAGATCGCCGTCATCAGCGAGCAGGATATTTTGGGCGACCGTCTGGTGCGGCCGCGCAAGGCGGCCCGCAAGCTCGACAATTTCATTTCCGAGGTCACGAGTCTCGCCAGCGGCGACCTCGTGGTGCATGTCGAGCACGGCATCGGCCGCTTCGTCGGCCTGCAGACGCTCGACGTCGCCGGCGCGCCGCATGACTGCCTGGAACTGCATTATGCCGCCGACACGAAGCTGTTTCTCCCCGTCGAGAATATCGAACTGCTGTCGCGCTACGGCTCCGACCACGCCCATGTTGATCTGGACCGGCTGGGCGGCAGCGGCTGGCAGGCGCGAAAGGCCAAGCTGAAAAACCGTATCCGCGAAATTGCGGGCGAACTGATAAAAATCGCCGCCGAGCGGCATTTGCACGAGGCGCCGAAATTGCCGGTGCAGCCGCACGCCTATGACGAATTCTGCGCGCGCTTTCCCTACGAGGAAACCGAGGACCAGCTCGGCGCCATCAATGCGACGCTGAAGGACCTTGAAAGCGGCCGGCCGATGGACCGGCTGATCTGCGGCGATGTCGGTTTTGGGAAGACCGAGGTAGCGCTGCGCGCGGCGTTTGCGGCATCGCTTGACGGCAAGCAGGTCGCCGTCGTGGTGCCGACGACGCTGTTGGCGCGCCAGCACACCAAGACATTCACCGACCGGTTCCGCGGTTTTCCGGTCAACGTCGCGCAGGCTTCCCGCCTGATCGCGCCGAAGCAAATGACGGAGGTGAGGAAAGGCCTCGCCGAGGGCGGCATCGATATCGTGGTCGGCACCCATGCGCTGCTCGGCAAATCCATCAAGTTCAGGGATCTCGGCCTCCTGATCGTCGACGAGGAGCAGCATTTCGGCGTCGGCCACAAGGAGCGGCTGAAGCAATTACGCGCCGAGGTGCATGTACTGACGCTTTCCGCCACGCCCATCCCGCGCACGCTGCAGCTGGCGCTGACCGGTGTGCGCGATCTCTCGATCATCGCCTCGCCTCCGGTCGATCGCCTCGCGGTCCGCACCTTCGTGGCGCCGCACGATCCGCTGATGATCCGCGAGGCGCTGCTGCGCGAGCGCTATCGCGGCGGGCAGGCGTTTTACGTGGTGCCGCGGATCGAGGATCTCGCCGGCGTCAAGGATTTCCTCGACAAGAACGTGCCGGAGATGAAGGTCGCGGTCGCCCATGGCCAGAAGGCGCCGACGGTCATCGAGGACATCATGTCGGCGTTCTACGACGGCAAATACGACATCCTGCTCTCCACCACCATCATCGAGTCCGGCCTCGATATCCCGAACGCCAATACGCTGATCGTGCACCGCGCCGACATGTTCGGGCTGGCGCAGCTCTATCAGCTGCGCGGAAGGGTGGGGCGCTCGAAGCTGCGGGCGTATTCGCTGTTCACGCTGCCGGCGCAGCAGAAGATCACGGTGCAGGCCGAGCGCCGTCTGAAGGTGCTGCAGTCGCTGGAAAATCTGGGCGCCGGATTCCAGCTCGCCTCGCACGATCTGGATATCCGCGGCGCCGGCAATCTGCTGGGCGAGGAGCAATCCGGCCACATCAAGGAAGTCGGATTCGAACTCTACCAGTCGATGCTGGAGGAGGCGATCCTCAACCTCAAGGCCGGCGTCGCCGAGCCCGCGGCCGACCGCTGGTCGCCGCAGATCACCGTCGGCATGCCCGTGCTGATCCCGGACGACTACGTCGCCGACCTCGCGGTGCGGCTGTCGCTGTACCGCAGGCTGGCCGATCTCGACACCGACGACGAAATCGCGAATTTCGCCGCCGAAATGCGCGACCGTTTCGGGGTGCTGCCCGACGAGGTGCGCTATCTCTTCAAGATCGCCGCGATCAAGAACTATTGCCGCAGGGCCAATGTCGAGAAGGTCGACGCCGGGCCGAAGGGCGCGGTCATCGCCTTCCGCGACAACAAATTCGCCGAGCCGGATCGCCTGGTCTATTTCATCCGGCAGCACGGCAAGGCGGCGCGGGTGCGGCCGGACATGAAGGTGGTGTTCTTCCAGGAATGGGAAACGCCGGAGGAACGGTTGGCCGGCACCACGCAAATCCTGCACCAGCTCGCAAGCCTCGCCGAGGACCGCAAGGCGGCGTGAGTAGCCTGTAGGGTGGGCAAAGGCGCCCCTGCGCCGTGCCCACCATCGCTAGATGTAATTGGTTGGTTGGTGGGCACGCTACGCTTTGCCCACCCTACGCGATCGACGCCGTCACGACGCCGCGCGCTGCTGCTCCTCATGCAGCCGCGCCAAGAGCGACTTCGCGCTGTCCCCGGGCATCAGCGTCGCAACCGTCACCGCCGGCTCCGAGCGGGTGTCGCGCTTGCCGTGGCTGGTTTGGCGCATCACGCTTGATAGCCGCCGCGCGATCCCGTGGGCGTTGCGCAGATCAGTCTCAGGGAAGGCCACGATGACCGAGCCGTCCTCCCGAGCCGTGCCAAAATCCATTTGCCGCATCAGGCGGCTGACGATCCGGGCGCCGTCCAGTTGCGCGCGCGGATGATCGGGATCGAAGGCAAAGCGCGCCACCGACAATCCGCCGCCATGGGACAGCGTCTGTTTGACGGCGGTTGCGAAATCGCGATCGAACGCGGTCGAAACCAGCAGGCCGGTTTTGGCATCGAGCAGCCCGCCGGCATCGATCGACTTGAGCACACGGCCGAGATGGGCCTCGAAGGCGTGCTGGCGGATCAGCGGCCGCGCGTTGGCGGCAACCCGCGCCGGCTCGCCCTGGATGATCTCGAGATTGGGCAGGTCGTAGCTCGGTGCCAGTACGTCCGAGGTCAGGACGACGGGCAAATTGCGGAAACGCGCATCCTCGGCCAGCACGGTGAGGAACGCGTCCTCGACGCGCGGGGAAAATCCCTCGCCGAGCACGATGCCGTCGATGTCGCGGGTGTTGAGGTGTTTGGCCGCGGCCTCCATCGAGAACGCACCGACCACGCCCATCCGGGCACCGAGCGCCACCGACAGCGCGGGATAGGAGGCGCCGCGGCCGATCAACAGCACAGTGGCGTCACGCGCGGGATCGCTGTCGTCGAGCGTGGGGCAGGCGTCCTTGTCGCTACCGAGCCTTCGCATGACGGTCGAATGCAGCGTCCTGACCCGGAGAGCGGCGCGGAGCCGCGCCATCAGGCGATCGAAATTGCCGGCGCTCTGCGCGAAGGGAATGGCGTTGTCGGGAAGCCACGTTGTGGGATCGACCGCAATCAACGGCAGATATGGCGTGATCGCGGCGATCTGTTTCGCCAGTGCTCCGAGGCCGGATTGGGCCGTGTTGGAAAAGGCGACCAGGACGGCGGCCGGCGCGAGCTCTCTGACCGCGCGCGAAACGTCGCCCCAGCCGGCGTCGATCACCGGAAACAATTTCGCTTCGTCCAGCGCAGAGGCAAACGCCGGCCGCCCCTCCGGCGATACGACGATGATCGGACCTTGCTGAGACATCTGACAAACCCGCCATCGACGCTTCGACGTCGAGCGCGCGATCCTAGGATGGCAGCCTTAATGGCCCGTCAACGCGGCCGCTCGACTTCAACTAGGTGGAACTGGTCCGATCGCGAAACGCTTCCACCATCAGCGGGTTAAGCCCGAGTTCGGCGAGCGCCTCGCGGGCGCGGGCATTGTCATGGGCGCGTCCGGCGAGCCTGTGGCCGCTCAACCGGTCGGGCAGCGCGGTCAGCAGCGCGCCCTGTCCGAGGCGCCGTGCCCACTCCAGCAAATCCGTCGCCAGGAACCGGTAACCGCCGACCGCCATGATGCCCGATGGCGGCGCGGTGATGCAGATTGCCCCGGTCGAGCGGTCGAGCCGCGCCGCATAGTCGGTATCGACGAAATCGCGCGGCGGCTGCGCCATCAGCGAGTCGCCGTGTGGCGCCGACGAGGCATAGGCCGCCGGCGTCACCATCGGTCCGCGCAAGGCCAATGTTCCCTTCGGCGTGAGGAATATCTCGCCCGATATCGAGGAGCCCGGAACTTCGCGTGGGGCGCCATGCATGCCCGGCAGCACCGGCGCCGGCGCCCCCTCGGCGTTGCGGCAGACAGCGAACAGGCCGGCTTCGCCGAACAGATAGACGTCGGTCAGCGCGGCCTGTCGATCGGTCCAGACCGGGCTGGCGAGGACCTGTTCCGGCGCGCGCCACAGCGCGATCACGTTGCGCAAGGTCGGCAGCCGCGAGGACAATTCGTTTTCACTCAACCGCATCGCCAGCTGCGCCGGCGCGATCAGCGTATCGCAGGATTGCTCGCTGATCTGCTGCTCCAGCACATTGCCGTCGAAGGGATGATGCAGCGCCAGCGTCCCGCCCGACAGCAGCCAGACCACCAGCGACGAGATCACGCCGGCAAACGACGAGGGCGCAAACGCCGACATGAAGACCGAACCTTGCGGCAGGTCGGCTTCCAGCGACAGCGCCAGCCCGCCGGCGATCAGATGCAAATGGGTGCGCGGCACGGGGCGAAAACCGTCGGCCGTGACGTCGAACGAGATGATCGCGGCCTTGCGACCATCCTCCACGACGGCGCGCCTGGTCGTCGCGTCGCCGGCAAGTGCCACGTCGAGCGAGGCCATGCCCTCGGGGAGATGATTGCCGAAGCCGCAGACATGGCGGATCGAAAACGCTTCGGCAGCCGCGTTCATCGCAAGGTCGGCGTGGTTGACGCCGTCGACCCTGCCCGAGGTCACGATCGCGCGCGCGCCGGTGCGATTGAGCGCCACCGTCAGTTCCGCCTGCCGCCAGAGCAGCGGAAACAGCGCAACCACGAGGCCCGCGCGGTGCGCCGCAAGCACGGTCAGGACGAACTCGATGGTATTCGGCAGTTGCACCGCGATGACGGAATTGTTGGGCAGGCCGGCTTCGATGAAATGCGCCGCAAGCGCCGTGATCGCCCGGTCGGCCTCAGCGAAGCTCAGACGCTTCGCCGGCTGGCCGGTGACGCGCGGCTTGTCGAGCGGATCGACCAGCGCCAGGGCGTCCGGCTTTCGCGCCAGGATCCGCTTGAACAGGACGTCGAGCGTCGGCGATGTGTTGGTCTGGATCACGGGATCACTTCGGTTGTCGTCACTTCGCTCGCGGGTCCGGCCGCTGCCACCAGGTTTCAGGGAGATATCCCGTCAAGGCGGTGGCCTGTGGCCGTTCTATCCGATTCCAGCGCGCGATCCATTGCTCTTGCGCATTAAACAACGGGATAGCGTAGAAGCCCGAGATCAGGGCACGATCGAGCGCGCGGACCGCCGAGACGAAAGCCGGACGTTCGCGCGCCTCCAGCAGCGCCGCGATCATGGCGTCGATCGCCGGATCCTTGGCGCCCATATAGTTGCGCGTGCCTTGGACGTCCGCGGCGCCGCTGCCCCAATAGAAATACTGCTCGTTACCCGGGGACAGCGACTGATCCCAGCGATTCCAGATCATGTCGAAATCATAACCGAGCCGGCGTTGCTCGAACTGCACCGCGTCGACCGAGCGCACGGTGGCCTCAATCCCCGCGCGCTTCAGATCGCGGAGATAGGCCAGCGCGATCCGCTCCTGGTCGCGCGTCGACACCAAAATCTCGAAGGTGAGGGGGGCTTTGGTCGACCGCTGCCGCAGCACCGTGCCGTCGAGATCGTAACCGGCCTGGGACAGCAATGTCAGCGCGGCGCGCAGCGTGGCGCGGTCGCGCCCCGAGCCGTCGGTAACGGGAAAGCGGTAGCTGCCGTCGAGAATATCGGGCGGGATCCGGGAGGCGAACGGTTTCAGCAATTCCAGCTCGCGGGCGTCGGCGGGCCGGCCATAGGCCGACAATTCGGACCCGGCGAAGAAGCCCGCCGAGCGGCCATACAGTCCGAAGAAGTAATTGCGGTTGACCCATTCGAAATCGAACAGCAGCGTGAGGGCCTCGCGGACTCTCACATCGGAGAATTTTGGAAGCCGCGTATTGAACACCAGAAACTCCGAAGGCTGCGGCATTCCGGTCTTGATGGCGTCGCGGATCACCTGGCCGTCCCTGGCCGCGGGGAAATCGTAGCCGTCATGCCAATACAACGGCTCGGTCTCGACGCGGAAGTCGTAGAGGCCGCGCCTGAAGGCTTCGAACAGTCCGTTCGACTCGCGGTAGAAGTCGAATTTGATTTCATCGAAATTCCAAAATCCCCGATTGATCGGCAGGTCGCGGCCCCAATAGTCGGGATTGCGCGTGAATGTGACGCTCACGCCCGGTTTGACCTCCGTGACGCGATAGGGGCCGGAACCCATCGGCGGCAGCATCGATGTCTCTTCGAAGGTCGCAACATCGGTCGCATGCCGCGGCAACACCGGCAGCAGGCCGAGGATCAGCGGCAGCTCGCGATCATTGGCGCCGGCAAGATCGAACCGTACGGACAGCGGGTCGAGCGCTTCGGCTTTGGTGACCTTGGAATAGGCTTGGCGGGAATTGGGACGGCCGTGGTCGCGCAACAGCGCCCAGGAGAACAACACGTCGTCGGCCGTTACGGGTTGTCCGTCCGAGAAGCGCGCCCGCGGATCGAGATGAAAGGTGACGAAGCTTCTGGCGTCGTCGGTCTCGACGCTTTTGGCGAGCAGACCGTAGAGCGTGAACGGTTCGTCGTCGCCGCGCGCCATCAGACTTTCGACGGTATAGCCTCGCTCGAAGTTGTAAGCCCTGATCTGCTGGACCGCGACCGCGCCCTTGACGATCAGGGGATTGAGGCTGTCGAAGGTGCCGAGAACACCCCATGTCAACCGGCCGCCCTTGGGCGCATCGGGATTGGCATAAGGCAGGTGGGTGAAATCCTGCGGCAGCGCGGGCTCACCCTGCATGGCGATGGCGTAGCTCTCTTTCGCCAATGCCCTGCCGCAGTCGATCGCCGACCAGAGGCCGAAAGCGAGGACGCTACCTGCCAACGCTTGAATGCAGCGCCGCAGCGATATCAGCGACACGGCACGCCGATTTGATTCGGATTTGCTCACCAAAAGATTCTAGCATGGCCCCGGCTGTGGACCACGACCGGCGCCGGCGATGCTTGTCGCCATTGATCTTTTCATCGGCCACTGTATGAAGGCTTGCAATTGACCTAGACGGCAGGGCCTGTCACTTAACCGCCTCATTTGGCGGGGAGACAGCCGCCCAAACGGCCAGGTGTCGGGCGCCTGCGGCGGTTTTGGGCGCTCCCGTTCAGAAAGGGCTTTCTGCAATGAATTTCCGTATCTTGGCCGCGTCGGTCTGGCCGCGTGGGCGGGTTTTCGCCCTGCTGGCGGCGGCCGCGCTGACCGCCGGTCTGCTGGCGCCGATCGTCCATGCGCAGCAGCCAACTCCAGCTCCAGCGCCCGGCGCACCGAAAGCCAAGGCGAAGGCCGCCCCGAAGGCTCCCCCCGCGCCCGCGCCTGCCCCGGCCGCTCAGGCACCGCCGGCGGCGGGTGCGCCACCTCCCGCCGCGGCGGCCCAGCAGCAGCCCGCGGACCAGCAGATTCCACAGCTGATCTACGCGCCCTGGACGAAATTCTGCATCAAGGGCCAGGGTCAGCAGGGGGCACCTCCGGATCCCAACGCCAAGCAGATTTGTTTCATCGGCAAGGATGGCCGGATCGAGTCCGGCCAAGCGGTCGTCGCCGCCGTCGTCATCGAACCGGAAGGCGAGCCGAAGAAGGTGCTGCGTGTCACGCTGCCGCTCGGCATGCAATTGGCTCACGGAACCCGCATCGTCGTCGACAACAACCCGCCGGCGCAGAGTCCCTTCTCGTTCTGTTATCCCAACGGATGTGTCGCGGACTACGAACTGACGCCGGAACTGCTTGCCAACATGAAGAAGGGGCAGACGTTGTACGTTCAGGCGATCCCGGCCAACAACGACGCGCTGACCCTCCCATTGCCCCTGCAAGAAGGTACCAACAGTTTCGCCAAGGCCTATGACGGTCCGCCGACCGATCCAAAGGTTTTCGAGGAAAACCAGAAGAAGCTGCAGGAAGAGTTGCAGAAACGCGCCGACGAAGCGCGCAAGCGGCTGGAGGCCACCCAGCCGGGCGCCGCTGCTGCCAATCCGGCGGCGAAGTAGGCCGCGTCGCTTCAGCGGCAAATCAAAAGGCGCCCGGGTGGGGCGCCTTTTTTCCGGATAGGTCATCCTGAGGTGCGAGCCCCTTCGGCGAGCCTCGAAGGATGACTAGCTCGGTGCCCGAGCCCCATCCTTGGAGACGCCGCGCAAGATGCGCGGCTCCTCAGGATGACGCATTGATCGCCGGTGAGCTCAGTTCAGCGAGGGATTGCGCGGGCGATAGCTGCCCGATTTGTCCTTCACGAAAATCTCGGCGACCTGGGAATGCCGGATCGGCTCGCCGGAATCGTCGGGCAACAGGTTCTGCTCGGAGACGTAGGCGACGTATTCCGATTCCGAATTCTCGGCGAGCAGGTGATAGAACGGCTGATCCTTGTGGGGGCGGACCTCCTCGGGGATCGACAGCCACCATTCCTCGGTATTGTTGAATTCCGGATCGATATCGAAGATCACGCCCCGGAACGAAAAGATCCGGTGCCGGACGATCTGTCCGATCTGAAACTTGGCGGTCCGCGTTTTTATCATGTCTCGTCGAATAGACCATGATTGTGGCCGATGCTAGAGGCAAAGCGGCGAATTAACCTTTGCCATGACAGGTCAGCCAGGCGCCGTGCTGCAGACCCACCAGTCGATATTTCCGTGAAATCTAGCCGGTCGGCCGCGTCGATCGCCAGGACGGCGCCAGCCCCTCGCGCATGGCGAGGCGGCGGAGCGGACCGAATGAGCCGAGCAAGTGCAGGCCCGCGGCGCGCAAACCTTGCGCGGGGAGGAAATCGCTGAGCAGCGAGCGGTTGGCGAGATCGATCGCAAGCGTACGGCTGAGGATATCGGGGCGGCGCGCCATGTCGTAGCGCTTCAATAGCTGCGGCGAGCCGGGGTCCTCGCCCGACTCAATCGCGCGGCCGACGATGCTAGCGAGATCGGCGGCGTCGCGCAGGCCCATGTTGAGGCCCTGCGCACCGATCGGCGGGATTACATGCGCGGCCTCGCCGACCAGCGCGATGCGGGATTTCGCGAAATGCCCGGGACGCTCGATCGCCAGCGGAAACAGATGGCGTCCGGGTTCGACGCGAAGACGGCCGAGGATGGAATGCGATTGCCTTTCGGCCGCGCCAGACAATTCATCATCGGAAAGCGCGATCAGCCGTTCGGCCTCTCTCGGCGCCAGAACCCGCACCACACTGCAGCGTTCGCCCGGCAGGGGCACGAAGACGCAGGGGCCCTGCGGGGTGTGAAACTCGGTCGAGACATTCCGGTGCGACCGGGAATGGCTGACGTTGAAGGTCAGCGCCGACTGATCGAGGTCGCGACGCGCGACCTCGATGCCGGCGGCCTGGCGGCACAACGAATGCCGCCCATCGGCGCCGGCGACGAGGCGTGCGGAAAGTGATTTTCCCTCCGCCGTATGAATGGCGACATGATCATCTTCCGGGCTGACCAGATCGGCCTCGTCGTCGAACCGGGTCAGCGCCGTCAACTCGTTTGCCCGTTGTTCCAGCGCCGCTATCAAAAGGCGGTTTTCGATGTTGTAGCCGAATTCGTTGAGGCCGATTTCATCGGCCGAAAACCGCACCTCGGGCGCGCGGATCAGGCGGCCGGTGTCGTCGACGAGCCGCATCGCCCGCAACGGCGCCGCGTCGTCGCGGCAGCGCGGCCAGACATCCAGCGCGTGGAGGAAATCAACGGAACCGCCCAGCAATGCCGTGGTGCGATTGTCGGCATAGGGCACACGGCGGGCGATCAGCGCCGTTCGCGCGCCGGCTTGCGCGACCGCGATCGCCGCTGCCAGTCCGGCCGGACCGCCGCCGATCACGGCGACGTCGCAGCTCTCCGATGCTCCGTTCATGTCAGGACAATTGACTTTCCCGGGGCCATTTTCAAGCCCGCCATCTGCGTCCCGCCATGGTCCGTTTGCGCGGCGGAACGCCGCAACGGCAGATGTGCAAGACGAGAGGATTCCTGATAGTGCTGCCGGGCCAATGGACCAGATCAACCAGCAGGTTTCCTCAACTGTATCGCCGGCGAAGCGCGTGGCCGCGTTTTCCGTGCATGTCTTCACGGCGCTGGGCGCGGGCATCGCGCTACTGGCGCTGCTCGAGGCCGTGCGCGAGCACTGGGCCGCGATGTTCTGGTGGCTTGGGGCAGCGCTCCTGATCGATGCGCTCGACGGTCCGATCGCGCGGCGGCTGGACGTCGCGCGCGTGCAGCCGAACTGGTCTGGCGACGTGCTCGATCTCGTGGTCGATTTCGTCACCTATGTGTTCGTGCCGGCCTATGCGATCACCGCCAGCGGGCTCGTGCTGCCGTTGGCGGCGCCGCTGCTCGGCATCGGCGTTGCCGTCTCCGGCGCGCTCTATTTCGCCGACCGCCGCATGAAGAGCGCCGACAATCATTTTCGCGGCTTTCCTGGGCTGTGGAACGTTGCGGCGTTCTATCTGTTCCTGCTGCATCCTGCGCCGGCGGTCTCGAGCCTCGCGGTAATCATCCTGATCGTGGCCACATTTGCGCCGTTCCATGTTGTGCATCCGGTCCGCGTGGCGCGGCTGCGCTGGCTGACATTGTCGCTGATGGCCATCTGGGCCGTTCTGACCGTCGTCGCAGTGGCGAATGATTTCGACGTCGGCGTGCCGGTCAAGTCAGCGCTCTGCCTGATCGCCGCCTATGTCGTGGTGAGCGACGCGGCGATCAAGCTGGTGCGATCGTTCAAGGCATGATGGCGCTGCTGACTAACCCGGAAGCCTGGGCGGCCTTGTTGACCCTGACGGTGCTGGAAATCGTGCTCGGCATCGACAATGTGATCTTCCTGTCGGTGATCGTCTCGCGCATCCCGGAGGCGCAGGCGACGCGCGCAAGGCAGATAGGATTGGCGCTGGCGCTGGTGTTCCGCATCCTGCTGCTTTGCCTGCTGGTGTGGCTGATCGGACTGACGCAGACCATCCTCCGCCTGGGCGGCATGGGGCTTTCGTGGCGCGACCTCATCCTGATCGGCGGCGGGCTGTTCCTGATCGCCAAGGCGACCCACGAAATCCACGGCGAGGTGGAGGCGCGCGACCGGGCGAGCGCGAATGCACGTGCCGGCCATGCCTTCCTCTGGGTGATCGCCCAGATCATCGTCGTCGATATCGTGTTCTCGCTGGACTCCATCATCACCGCGATCGGCATGGCGCAGGATCTCGCCATCATGATCGCGGCCGTCGTCATCGCCTGTCTGATCATGTATCTGTCGTCGGGTCCGGTCGCGCGATTCGTAGCGGCGCATCCCACCACCAAGATGCTGGCGCTGGCATTTCTGGTGCTGATCGGGGTTGCGCTGGTCGCGGACGGATTTCAGTTCCATATCCCGCGCGGCTACATCTATTTCGCCATCGCGTTTTCCGCAGTTGTCGAGGTCTTCAACGTGCTGGCCGGGCGCAACCGCAAGCAGGGCCGTTAACTTTTCTACGCTTGAGGCGACTTCGGGGTTGAGTTGACAATACCGCCATGATGGCTTCCGATTCAGCTGACGGAAATGCCAAGGGAGAAGCCGATATGACCAAGGCCGTACGGGTACACAAGGTGGGGGGTCCGGAAGCCCTGGTGTACGAAGCCGTCGACGTGCCCGCGCCGGCTGCCGGCGAGGTCCGTATCCGCCAGCATGCCGTCGGCCTGAATTTTATCGACGTCTACTACCGCAACGGCCTCTACAAGGCGCCCGGGCTGCCGTTCATTGCCGGCAACGAAGCCGCCGGTGAGGTTTTGTCGGTCGGTCCCGGCGTGACCAATTTTCATCCCGGCGACCGCGTCGCCTATTATTTCAATCTCGGCGCCTATGCCACCGAGCGCAACATTCCCGCCGACAAGCTCGTCAAACTGCCAGACCACATCACCTACGAACAGGGCGCGGTCCTGATGCTGAAGGGGCTGACGGTCTGGTACCTGCTGCACAAGACCTTCAAGGTCGAGCCGCACCATCGGGTGCTGATCCACGCCGCCGCCGGCGGCATCGGCCTGTTGGCCTGCCAGTGGGCGAGGGCGCTCGGCGCCCATGTCATCGGCACCGTCGGCTCCAAGGCCAAGGCCGATCTCGCGCTTGCCAATGGCTGCGATCACGTCATCCTCTATAACGAGGAGGATTTCGTCGCGCGCGTCAAACAGATCAGCCGCAACGAACTCTGCGACGTGGTCTATGACGGCGTCGGCAAGACCACCTTTCCGGGCTCGCTATCCTGCATCAAACCGCGCGGCCTGTTCGTGAGCTTTGGCAATGCCTCGGGTCCGGTGCCGCCGTTCTCGATCGCCGAACTCAACAATCACGGCTCGCTGTTCGCCACCCGCCCAAAACTCAACGACTACATCGGCAAGCGCTCGGAACTGCTGGAAGGCGCCGACACCCTGTTTGCCGCCGTCATCAACGGCAAGCTGCACGTGCCGATCAACCACGCCTACGCGCTGAAGGATGCCGCCAAGGCCCATATCGATCTGGAAAGCCGCGCCACGACCGGGGCGTCGATCCTGAAGCCGTAACTCGTCGTCCCGGCCAACGCCGGGACCCATACGGCGTGATCTCGCAGTTTGGCACCAAGGGCAGACGTAACGGTAACAACAAACGGGCGTGGTTATGGGTCCCGGCCTTCGCCGGGGCGACTCGCGGAGAGCTACGCCACGCGCCTTGCCGCGCCCATCCGCGTCAGGATCGCATCCAGCGCATCGATTATGGCAGCGATCTCCTCTCGCGTGACGTTGAGCGCCGGCATCAAGCGCAGCGTATCGGGGCGCGGAGCGTTGAGCAGAACTCCGTCCTCGAAGGCCTGCGCAACGATCGAGGCGGCGATTGGCATCCTCAAGTCGAGCGCCAGCAACAGCCCCCGGCCGCGGACTTCGCCAAGGCCGTGACGCGCCGACATCCGTTGCAACTCGCTTTCGAGATAAAGGCCGGTATCGGTAACCGACTTCAGGAAGCACGACTCCGCGACAGCCTGCAAAACCGCTAGTCCCGCCGCGCACATCAACGGATTGCCGTTGAACGTGCCACCCTGGTCACCGTGCTCAAAGCAGGAGACCGCTTCGGTGGCGAGCAACGCGGCCAGCGGCACGCCGCCGCCGATACCCTTGCCGAGCGTCATGATATCGGGCTCGATCCCGGCATTTTCATAGTCGAACAGCTTTCCGGTGCGGCCCATGCCGGTCTGAATCTCGTCGACAATCAGTAGCAGGCCGTGCGCCTTGGTGAGATCGCGCAGCTCGCGCAGGAATTTTGGCGTCGCGGGCCAAACGCCGGCCTCGCCCTGGATCGGCTCCAGCATCACGGCGATGGTTTTGTCCGATATCAGCCGCTCGACGGAAGCGAGATCGTTCAACTGCGCCTTGGGGAAGCCCGGGACCTTCGGCTCGAACAGCGGCTCGAACGCCTTCTTGCCGGAAGCCGACATCGTCGCCAGCGTCCGGCCGTGAAAGCCGCCCTCGAAGGTGATGATCTCGTAGGCGTCGCTCCGGTGCAGCGCGCCGTATTTGCGCGCGAGTTTGATCGCGCCCTCATTGGCTTCGGCGCCCGAATTGGCGAAGAACACCTGGTCGAAGCAGCTGTGATCTGTCAGCGCCTTCGCCAGCTTAAGGCTCGGACCGTTGTAAAACGCCGGGCTCGGCGTCAGCAGCAGCTTTGACTGCGCCGCAAGCGCTTCCGCCACGACCGGCGGAGAATGGCCGAGGCAATTGACCGCCCAGCCCTGGATGAAATCGAGATAGCGCTTGCCGCTGTCATCCCACAGGAACGAGCCTTCGCCGCGGACGAACACCGCCTGTGGGCGCGAGGTGATTTCCATCAAGGCGTCGAACGGATGGGTGGCGATATTCATGTCGAAACTCCCAGCGGTTGAATGAAAAAGCGCGCCAAAACGCGAGAAGGCCGCACTTTTTCGGGTGCGGCCTTCTCGAAAACGGTGCTGAGTTATCTATTCAGCGTTGTCGTCGGACACGGCGCGACCCATCATCGTCAGAGCGACGACGGAAAGTGGTGGCGCGGAGTTGGGTCCGGGTGAAAATCATGACGCACGCCCATACAGCCGAAGGGCGGGGAATGTCAAGCGGAGTTAGAAACCCGCGACGCTGCCATGAAGGTCGTACTCGTCGGCGCGCTCGATCTTCGCGGTGACGATTTCGCCGACGCGGAGCGGCCGACGGCTCGAGAGATAGACCGCGCCGTCAATCTCCGGCGCGTCCGCCTTCGAGCGGCCCTTCGAGACGGTCGGGCCGACTTCGTCGATGAGCACCTGCTGCCTTGTGCCGACCTTGCGCTTCAGCCTGCGTGCGGAAACCTTCTGCTGGCGGGCCATCAGCGCATTCCAGCGCTCCTGCTTGATCTCTTCGGGCACAGGATTGCCGATTGAGTTCGAAGATGCACCCGCCACCGGCTCGTATTTGAAGCAGCCGGCGCGGTCGATTTCGGCCTCATCGAGCCAGTCGAGCAGATAGGCAAAATCGGAATCGGTCTCGCCGGGAAAGCCGACGATGAAGGTGGAGCGCAAGGTCAACTCGGGACATTGCTCGCGCCATTGCTTGATCCGCCCCAAGGTCTTGTCCTGCGCGGCTGGACGCTTCATCGCTTTGAGGATTTCCGGGCTCGCATGCTGGAAGGGAATGTCGAGGTAGGGCAATACTTTGCCCTCGCTCATTAATCCGATGACTTCGTCGACATGGGGATAAGGATAGACGTATTGCAATCGTACCCAGGCGCCGAGCTCACCGAGCTCGCGCGCGAGATCGAAGAATTTCGCGCGAACCTTGCGATCCTTCCACGGACTCGCGGCATATTTGATGTCGACGCCATAGGCCGAGGTGTCCTGCGAGATGACCAGCAATTCCCTGACGCCGGCGGTGACCAGTTTCTCCGCCTCGCGCAAGACGTCGCCGGCCGGCCGCGACACCAGGTCGCCACGCAGTTTCGGGATGATGCAAAAGCTGCAGCGGTTGTTGCAGCCTTCGGAAATCTTCAAATAGGCGTAGTGCCGCGGCGTCAGCTTGATGCCCTGCGGCGGCACCAGATCGAGATGCGGATTGTGCAGCGGGGGCAGCGCGCGATGCACGGCATCGAGCACGCTCTCATATTGCTGCGGGCCCGTGATCGACAGCACGCCGGGGTAGGCGGCCTCGATCTGCTCGGGCTCCGCACCCATACAACCGGTGACGATGACCTTGCCGTTCTCGGCCATTGCTTCGCCGATTGCACCCAGCGATTCCCTTTTGGCGCTGTCGAGGAAGCCGCAGGTGTTGACGATGACGAGATCGGCGCCATCGTGCTTGCGCGCCAACTCATAGCCTTCCGCGCGCAATCGCGTGATGATGCGCTCGGAATCCACCAGCGCC
This sequence comes from Bradyrhizobium sp., assembly GCF_035484855.1. Taxonomy (GTDB): domain Bacteria; phylum Pseudomonadota; class Alphaproteobacteria; order Rhizobiales; family Xanthobacteraceae; genus Bradyrhizobium. The sequence continues at coordinate 22,942 of NZ_DATHOP010000154.1, read as the reverse complement.
TTGGGGCATCCCAGCGAAACAAAGCTGACTTTGGGCGCGGTGGCCTGTTGCATCTCTGGTTTGTCCTGATGATGGGCAGGAGCTAGTCCCAATTGCGTATAATTACAAGGCTTTGAGCGGGGGTGCGGCATGCTATGAATAATTCAAGGGAATGCGAGTGACCGATGGGCGAGTCGTCCCCCAAAATCGTGATTGTCGACGAAAGCCCGATCCGTGCCGCCATCCTCGAAGAGGGGTTGCGGGAGGCGGGTTTTACCGGCGTCGTCCACATCAGTGAAATGCAGAGCCTGCTGGCGCGTATCTATGCGCTCGATCCCGACGTCATCCTGATCGACCTGGAGAATCCCAGCCGCGACGTGCTGGAGCAGATGTTCCAGGTCAGCCGCGCGGTGCGCCGCCCGATTGCGATGTTCGTGGACCAGAGCGACGCGGCCTCGATCCAGGCTTCCGTCGATGCCGGCGTCTCCGCCTATATCGTCGACGGGCTGAAGAAGGAGCGCATCAAGCCGATCCTCGATCTCTGCATCTCCCGCTTCAATGCCTTCGCAAAGCTGCAGGACGAACTCGAGCGCACCAAGTCCGCGCTGGAAGACCGCAAGGTGATCGACCGTGCCAAGGGAATCCTGATGAAGCTGAAGGGGCTGACCGAAGACGAGGCCTATGTGCTGCTGCGCTCGACGGCGATGCGCGAGAAAAAGAAAATCGGCGAAATCGCGCAGTCGATCCTGACCGCCTCGGAGCTCTTGAAATGACCGGACCGCTTCAGATCGGTTTCATCCCGCTGGTTGATGCCGCGGCTCTGATCGTCGCCGTCGACAGGGGGTTTTGCGCCGCGGAAGGGCTCGACGTCACCCTGGTGCGGGAAGTGTCGTGGTCGAACGTCCGCGACAAGCTCAATATCGGCCTGTTCGATGCCGCGCATCTGCTGGCACCCGTCGCGATCGCCTCCAGCCTTGGCTTAGGCCACGTCAAGGTGCCGATATCAGCTCCCTTCAACCTCGGCCTCAACGGCAATGCGATCACGGTGTCGCCGGCGCTGCACGCGGCGATCATGGCCGAGATCGACGGCGACCGTTTCGATCCGATGGCGACCGCGCTGGCGCTGGCGCGCGTCGTGGCGGCGCGGCGCAAGAGCGGCGCCGAACCTCTGACCTTCGGCATGACCTTTCCGTTCTCCACCCACAATTACCAGCTGCGGTTCTGGATGGCGGCCGGCGGCGTCGATCCCGACGAGGACGTTCGCCTGGTGGTGCTGCCGCCGCCCTACATGGTCGACAGCCTCGCCAGCGGCCACGTCGATGCCTTCTGCGTCGGTGCGCCCTGGAATTCGATCGCGGTCGATCGGGGCGTTGGCCTCATCCTGCACTTCGTCTCGGATATCCTGGTGCGGGCCGCGGAGAAGGTGCTCGCTGTCAGGCAGAGCTGGTCCGACAGGAACCCGCAAGTCGTCGCTGCGCTGGTTCGTGCAGCATCAAACGCTGCCGAATTCATCGAGCAGCCGCAAAATCGCCTCGAGGCTGCACATATCCTCAGCGCACCGGAGCGCATCGGCGTCGACGCCGACGTGATCCAGCGTACCCTCGACGGGCGGCTCAAGATTTCGCCGGACGGAACCATGCGCGAGAGCAGCCGCTATCTCCTGGTGGGAAGGGAGGGCGCCGCGCGGCCCGATCCGGTGCAGGCCGCCTGGCTCTACGCGCAAATGGTGCGCTGGGGGCAGGCCGCCTTCAGTACCGACGCGCTGCAAACCGCCATGGCGGTGTTCAGGCCGGACCTCTATGACGCGGCATTGGGAAGCGTGGAGAAGGCCGCCGACGCACCCGGCAGGATCGGTGCCTTCGCCGGGCCCGCCTTCGCTGCCGAAGACATTGCCGGGCATCTGGCGGCGTTCAAGATCGGACGCCGGATCTAGCCGGCGAACTCTGAAACAATATTGGGCAGCTGATTCGATGGTCTAATTTTTAGGCTTGCTGGTCGAAATTTATGGCGATCGGCATTGGAAGATTCCCGTCGTCAAACCGCAAGCATCTGAATTATCTATATATTTCTTGACCGGCCGGGTGGCACGCAACTTGAATGTTGCAGTGCAGCCAGCGGTCGCCGATGTCCGCTGGCCACCGTCAAAGATGGAATTCCGCAGCAACGAGGCTGGTCGGACCGCTCTCCGGTTTGAGCGCGGTCGCATTCCCAAATCCCGTTGGGGCCACGTGAAGCGTGGCCGCAGGAGCTTCGTCGCAACGCATGAAAATCGAAACCCTCTCTGTCGATTTCACCGACGAGCAGAAACGCTACCTCGAAGGCTTTGCCACGGGCTTGCAGATCAGCAAGGTCGGGCGCGGCCTCGGCGTCGGCGCCGCCAAGGCGAACGCCGAGCCGAGCGGACCTGATGCCGCGCACATCAAGGCGCAGGACAAGGTCATCGCATCGGGCAGAAAGCTCGTCGATCAGGAGAAGTTCAAGCGCGAACAACATCCGTTCGACGCCTATCCGCGGCTCAAGCAGCAGGCGCTGGACAACGCGCCGCCGACGCCGGCGGACAATTTCCGCTGGCGCTATTTTGGCCTGTTCTATGTCGCGCCGGCGCAGGATTCCTACATGTGTCGGTTGCGGCTTCCGAACGGCATCCTGAAACACTGGCAGTTCGCGGGGATAGCCGATCTCGCCGAGCGCTATTGCGGACCGTTTTGCCATGTCACCACCCGCGCCAATCTGCAGGTTCGCGAAATTCCGCCGAAAAATACGGTCGCGATGATCGAGGGCATCCAGGACCTCGGCCTGTGCTCGCGCGGCTCGGGCGCCGACAACATCCGCAACGTCACGGGCACGCCGACCGCCGGTATCGATCCGCAGGAGTTGATCGATACCAGGCCATACGCCCGCGAGTGGCATTTTCACATTCTCAACGACCGCTCGCTGACCGGACTGCCACGCAAATTCAACGTCGCCTTCGACGGTGCTGGCAAGATCGCGGTGCTCGAAGACACCAACGACATTGCCTTCGCTGCGGTCGAGGTCAAGGACGGCTTTGGCGTCGAATCCGGCGTCTGGTTTCGGCTCGGAATCGGCGGCATCACCGGCCACAGGGATTTTGCGAAAGAGACCGGCGTGGTGGTCAAGCCCGAGGACGCGACCAAGGTCGCCGACGCCATCGTGCGCGTGTTCATCGATCTCGGCGATCGCACCAACCGGCTCAAGGCGCGCCTGAAATACGTCATTGACGGCATCGGCATGGAGAAATTTTTGGTGCTGGTCGAGGAAAAGCTCGGCCACGCCTTCACCCGCGTGCCGGCGGAAGCGCTTGGCCCGCGGCCGGCGTTCGACCGCATCGCGCATATCGGCGTGCACAGGCAGAAGCAGGAAGGCCTTAACTGGATCGGCGTCATGCTTCCCGTCGGCAAGGTGACTTCAGATCAGATGCGGGGACTTGCGAAAATCGCGCATGATCTCGGCGACGGTGAACTCCGTCTCACGGTCTGGCAGAACCTTTTGATACCAGGCGTGCGCGATGAAAATGTCGCGCTTGCCGTTGCCGCCATCGAAGCCACCGGGCTTGCCGTAAAAGCCTCGCAGATCCGCGCCGGCCTGATCGCCTGCACCGGAAATGCCGGCTGCAAATTCGCCGCCTCCGACACCAAGCGCCATGCCGCCGAGATCGGCGACTGGTGCGAACCGAGGGTCGAGATCGAGACGCCCTTGAACATCCACCTGACCGGCTGCCACCATTCCTGCGCGCAGCATTACATCAGCGACATCGGCCTGATCGCCGCCAAGGTGCCGTTCGGCGAGAGCGATGACACGGTCGAGGGCTATCATCTGTTTGCCGGCGGCGGATTCGGTCCCGACGCCGATCTCGGGCAGGAGGTGTTTCACGACCTTAAGGCGAAGGACACGCCGAAGACGGTCGAGAAGCTTCTGAAGGCCTACCTCGCGCATCGCGCCTCGCCCGACGAAACCTTTCTCACCTTCGCCCGCCGTCACGATGGCGAAACGCTGCGCAGGCTTGCCGAGGCGGAGACTTCCACATGAACCAGATGACGCCGCCGCCGAAAATCGAAATCATTCCCGCAAGCGCGCCGTTCTCGGAGGCGCAGCGCTCCTGGCTGAACGGCTTCTTCGTCGGGCTGTTGTCGGACGGGCCTGCGCCATTGTCGGCCGAGCAGGGCGCCGCCGTCCTGCAAGGGCCGGCCGGCGATGCCGATGACGGCGAGGCGCCCTGGCACGACCAGACCATGCCGATCGCGGACCGCATGAAGCTCGCGGAAGGCCGCCCCCTGCGGCGGCGGATGATGGCGGCGATGGCGCAGCAGGATTGCGGCCAGTGCGGCTATAACTGCAACGACTATTCCGAGGCGATCGCAGGCCGAGCCGAAGCACGGCTCAATCTCTGCGTCCCCGGCGGCAAGGAAACCGCCCGCATGCTGAAGGCGCTGCACGAGGAGCTGGAGAAGGCGCCGGCCGCCTCGGTGATGAGCCCGGCGCTGGCTCCGCCGGCGGTTACCGCCGAGCCGGGACGTTCGCGCGATAATCCCGTGTTGGCGACCTTCGTGTCCCGCCGCCTGCTGAATAAGCCCGGCTCGGAAAAGGAAACCTGGCATTTCGATTTCGATCTCTCCGGTTGCGGCCTCGACTATGTCGTCGGCGATTCCTTCGGCGTTTTTGCGCGCAACGATCTCGGCCTGGTCGACCAGATCATCGCCATGCTCGGTGCTTCCCATACCACGCAAGTCAGAGGCAAGACGCTGCGCGAGGTCTTGACCTCGGACGTGTCGCTGTCGCCGGCACCGGATACCCTGTTCGAACTGTTCTCGTTCATCACCGGCGGCGCGCAACGCGAGAAGGCCCGCGCGCTGGGGCGCGGCGAGGATCCCGACGGCGATGCTGCAACCCTGGACGTGATGGCGGCGCTGCAGAAATTTTCCAATGTCCGCCCGCACCCCGAAGCCTTCGTCGAGGCGCTGGAGCCGCTGCAGCCGCGGCTTTATTCGATCTCTTCGTCGCACAATGCGACGCCGGGAAAACTGTCGCTAACGGTCGATTGCGTGCGCTACGTGGTGGGAAAACGCAGGCGCCTGGGGCTGGCCTCGACCTTTCTCGCCGAACGCATCCAACCCGGCGACGAGGTCATGGTCTATGTGCAGAAGGCGCACGGCTTCGCGCTGCCGCAGGATCCGAAGATACCGATCATCATGATCGGACCGGGCACCGGCATCGCCCCGTTCCGCGCCTTCCTGCTTGACCGCAAGGCGACCGGCGCGCAGGGCAAGAACTGGCTGTTCTTCGGCCATCAGCGCAGCGGTTGCGATTTCTTCTATGCCGACGAGCTGAACGCCATGAAGACGCAAGGGCTCCTGACACGGCTGTCGCTGGCGTGGTCGCGCGACGGCGACAAGAAATTCTACGTGCAGGATCGCATGCGCGAGGTCGGGCGCGAGGTGTGGACCTGGCTTGCCGAGGGCGCCAACGTCTACATCTGCGGCGACGCCAAGCGGATGGCGAAGGACGTCGAGCGCGCTCTGGTTGACATTGTCGCGCAGTTCGGCGCGCGCTCCATCGACGAGGCGGTCGCCTTTGTCGGCGACCTCAAGAAGAAAGGCCGGTTCCAGCAGGACGTGTACTGACACGTGGAACCGGTTCCATCTGCATCAAATCCTGCCGAATAAAATTCTCGCGCGAATCCGTTCCGGAGAATTTTTGAGCAGGCTTCTATTCTCACGAAGCTTTCATATCGCTATTTCGCGCTGCGGCTTGAATCCGCGCGCGAATGGTATTTGATTCCAGCCGATGGGGCGTTGGAGATCGACCATGCGCGAATTATCGGCGGAAGCCCGCCTGCATCTTTATGCGCGCTCGCTGTCGCGGCGAACCGGAACCGGACTCCATGCGGCCGCGCTGTACGGCGCGTTTGCCGTCATCGCGGCCATCGTGTTCGGCACGCTGTCCGTGCATCCGTTCTGAGACGCCTCACGGCATAGGAATATGGCGCAGGGCTGGGGTAAGGCACGTCGCCTATTGCGGCGGGTATGGAGGTTCGACTCCGCGAGTTCTCACCACCGCCGTCCCCGCGAGCCGGTCGTAGACGGGATCTCTCTTGGTCGCGACCTGAAAAGTCAACACGACGCCCCATAAGCCCCCCAGCACGGCGGCGTACCAAAACCAGCGAAAGAAATCTCCGGTGAACATGGCGTCGGCGCTGCCGCCAACGGCGACAAGCTGGTAGACCAGGACGGCAAACATCGGCAAAAACCCGATGGTCATGACAAGATAGCGGATCACCAGCTTGCGGACGGGAACACCCGATGCCGCTGGGTCCGCGCTGTCGATAATCCTCACGCCGAGGATTCGGGCGCCCACGGTTCTTCCGGTTTTCCAGGCCATGCCGACCAGATAGATCAGAAACGCAAGCGCAACGATCCAGTCGATGGATGTTCCATGGACCGGCTTTCCGTCCGCGTCCAACATGTAGCTTTGGCTGACGGTTGTCGTCGTCGTGCCTTCGCGCGTGATTCGCCCAACCCTCAGGATCGCGCCGGTTGGCGCGCCGAAAAAGGAGATGCGACAAACCTGAGCGAAATTCGAATCATGCGGCGGCGCCGGATCGAGTTGTTCCGGGACGGTCTTGGTCGGAGCACAGAAACTGAAAAACCCGTTATCCATTTGCACTATTCCAGCCGTTGCCGTGAACAGAATGGCGGCCAGGATCTGGAATGGGAGCGCCACGACGATCCAGTCGATCAGCACCGCCGCCCACCTCCGCCAAAACCCGGCTCTGGGAAGAGCGGCGGTCCGCTCGATGCGCGCGGCGTAGGCGTCCATCGTGTCAATCCAGTGCAACTGAAATATTGACCAAGAAACAGAACATGATCGATACGTGCTGAAACCTGAATATGCAAGCATAGCGAAACGGGCGTCCGCCCAAACCCCAGGGTTCATTACAGTTGAAGATTTAGCTCACCCTGAACGGCGCGACTGCAATGCCGGCATCCTTCAGTGCCTGCCGCACGCCGCGCGCGATGTCGACGGCGCCGGGCGTGTCGCCGTGAATGCAGACGGTGTCGGTGCGCATCTTGATCACCTTGCCGGTAACTGAGACCACCGCGCCGTCCTGCACCATCCGCACGACGCGGTCGGCGATCGCCTTGGCATCGTGCAGCACCGAGCCCGGCTTTTTTCGCGACACCAGCGAGCCGTTGTCTTCATAGGCGCGGTCAGCGAACACCTCGTGCACCATCGGCAGGTTGGCGGCTTCGCCCGCCTGCACCAAGCTGGAATTGGCCAGCACCACGAACACCAGACTGGGGTCGACCGCCTTGATGGCGGAAGCAATCGCCTTGGCGGTCGCCGGGTCCTCGCAGGCGACATTCGATAGCGCTCCATGCGGTTTCACGTGGGTCACCTTGTGGCCGGCTGATGTCGCGATCGCCTGCAACGCGCCGATCTGGTAGGCGACGAGGTTTTCGATTTCGGAAACCTTCATGCCGGGAAACGGCCGGCGGCCAAAGCCGTGCAGGTCGCGGTAGCCGGGATGCGCGCCGACATTGACGCCGCGCGCCTTCGCCAGCTCGCATGTCCTGCGCATGATGTCGGCGTCGCCGGCGTGATAGCCGCAGGCGACGTTGACGGAAGTGGCAAGCTCGATCATGGCGGCGTCGTTACCCATTTCCCAGGGGCCAAAGCTCTCGCCGAGATCGCAATTCAGGTCGATGGTCGTCATGTCCGTCCCCTTTAAGCGAGTGGATCTTCGTCTCTGCCGTCAGTCTTGCGCCAGCGCATCGGCGGAAGGCGTTTGCCAGGTCCCGATGTCGACGGCGCTGACGGCGCTTCCGGCGACGTTAGCATCTCTCAGCGCCTCGATGTTCAGATCAAAATTGTCGATGGCTCGGAGGCGTTCGGGCAGGCTCTGCAAAAGGGTCGCGAACTTGCGCGCTTCGGCCTGCGCTTCCTTCATGCTGATGGCCTTGAAGCGAAACGCCTTGCCTGCCGGCATTTGCGCGAACCGGCCGATATCGGCGGAAATCACGGTCGCGATCTTGGGATAGCCGCCGCTGGTGCCGCGATCCGGCATCAGCACGATCGGTGCGCCATTGCCGGGCACCTGGATACTGCCATTGACGGTGCCGTCGGAGACGATGTTGTGGCCGTGCAGGTGCTTGATGACGGGGCCCTCCAGCCGGTATCCCATGCGGTCGCTGGTGGCCGAGACCTTCCATTCGCTGGCCAGAAACAGCGCCCTGGCATCGTCGTCGAATTCGTCGTCCTGCGGGCCCAGCACCACGCGGATCGGGCCGTCGAGAGCAGGCGGAAGCTCGATCCGCCGCTCGGCAGCCGCACTTGCGGTTTTGGCCTGCAGCTCATCGCCGGGCTGCAGCGGACGCGGATAGGGGCTGCCGAGGCCGGCCCGCGCATTCACCGCAAGGCTGCCGAACTCAGGTTCGCCTGCGATGCCGCCCTCGATCGCGAGGTAGCTGAACGCGCCGCCGCGCGCAAAGCCAAGCGTCAGGGCTTCGCCGTCGGCGAGCGTCATCGAGCTATCGAACGCAACCGTTCGCCCGGCGATATCGGCGCTGCGCGGCGCTCCCGACAGCGCGAGGCGTACCGCGCCGTCGCGCGCGGTGAAAGCTGCGCTAAACGGACCGATTTCGATCGCGGCCGCAAACGGCGCGTTTCCAACCAGGACGTTGGCTGCGGCCAGCGCCAGCCGGTCCATGGCGCCGCTTGGCGTCAGGCCATAGCGCTGGGCGCCGGGCCGGCCGCCATCCTGCACCGAACTCGCAGGCCCAATGGCTGAAATGACCAGTTTGCTCATGAGGCGATCTGCTCGGCGATGATCTCGCCCGCTTCGGCGGCCCGGTCCTGCTCCGCAAACGTCTTGGCGTCGATGGCAGAAAACGTAATGCGATCACCGGGTTCGAGCAAAAAGATGGGATTGCGGTGTAACTGATAGGTCCTGACCGGGGTGCGTCCCAACAGGTGCCAGCCGCTGGGGCCGGCCAGGCACTGGACGCCGGCCTGCACGCCGCCGACCGAAACCGTGCCGGCCGGGGTCAACAGCCGCGGATTTTGCCGCCGCGGCATGTGCAGGGATTTTTCGAGCCCGCTCAGATAGGACCAGCCCGGCGTAAAGCCGATCATGGCGACGCGATAGTCGCCGGCGACATGGCGGCCCACGATCTCGTCCGGTGTGGTGTTCAGCGTCCCGGCGACATCCTCGAGATCGATGCCATGTTCGCCGCCATAGTTCACGGGAATGCGCCAGCGCCGCGTTTTCGTCAGGGCTGGAACCGGCCGCTGCGCCATAGCGGCAAGCTTCGCGCCAAGCGTATCGAAATCGATCGCTACGGGATCGTAATGCACCAGTAGTGACCGATAGGTCGGTACCGTCTCGGTCACGCCGGCGACCTGCTCATCGGCCAGCACGCGATCGAGCGCCAGCACCCGCTGGTTGGCGGCATCGTCGATATTGCGGCTGAATTCGACCGTGATGGCGGCGTCGCCACTGGGTAGAATGCGGGGCGGGGAGAGCGTCGCGGCCATGGGCCTCACAAACTTATCGCATGCTGTTTTTGGCTCAATATCTCGTGCTTGTCACGCTGTCTTCGGTTCCCCGCCCTTGACGGGATGGCCGCGCCCCGCAAGATGCGCCCGCCCGATCCACCCCCTGCCGGAGTTGCAGTTTCGATGCCCTTGACCCCAGACGCGATCAAGACCCTTTCCCACGTCTCCACTGCCACCATCACCACGGTCCTGCTCAAAAAGGGTCTGCGGAACGTCTGGATGCGAGGCTCGCGGCCGTTGCGGCCAGGACAGAAGCGGCTGGTAGGATCAGCCTTCACGCTGCGCTTCGTGCCGGCGCGGGAGGATCTGGCGACGCCGGAATCCTGGTCGTCCCCGATTTCCACCCGCACCGCGATCGAGGCGATGCCGGAAGGCTGCATCGCCGTGGTCGACGCCATGGGCATCACCGATGCCGGCATTTTTGGCGATATCCTGTGCGCCCGGATGGTCAAGCGCGGGGTGGCGGCGCTCGTCACCGACGGCGTGGTGCGCGATCTCGAGGGCGTGCTTGGCACCGGCTTGCCGGTGTGGTGTGACGGCTATGCCGCACCGCCCTCGGTCGCGGGCCTGACCTTCGTCGGCTGGGGCGAACCGATCGGCTGTGGCGGCGTTGCGATCTTTCCGAACGACGTCATCGTCGCCGACCAGGATGGCGCCGTGGTGATCCCGCAGGCATTCCTCGATCTGATTCTGGCCGAAGGCGCCGAGCAGGAGCGCATGGAAGCCTGGATCGTCGAGCAGGTGAACTCCGGCGCGGTTTTGCCGGGTCTCTATCCCATGAACGCCGAGACCAAGGCGCGCTACGCGGCGTCGAAGAAATAGGTTTGCGTCAATAACAAAGGGAGTAGCACGCCATGGAGATCCATCTCGCCGGCTCACGGCCAACCCGCCTGGCGCCGAAGGAATATTTTACCGGCACGGTCTGGCAGGACCCGATCATCACCGCGGCGGCGCCTGCGCGGGTCGTCGCCAACCGGGTGGCGTTTGAGCCCGGCGCGCGAACCGCCTGGCACACCCATCCGCTGGGTCAGACGCTCTATGTCGTGTTCGGGGTGGGGCGGGTCCAGGCCAAGGGCGGACCGGTGCGCGAAATCAAGTCAGGCGACGTCGTCTGGATTCCGCCCGGCGAAAAGCACTGGCACGGCGCGGGACCGAGCACCGCGATGGTCCACGTCGCCATGCAGGAAGCGCTGGATGGAAGCCCGGTGACCTGGATGGAATATGTCACCGACGCCGAATATGCCGTGGCGGTGGGCGCGGCCTGAGGCTAGTCGAGTAGGGTGGGCAAAGGCGCAGTTCGCGCCGTGCCCACCAGCGAATGAAGGAGGTGGGCACGCTTCGCTTTGCCCACCCTGCGATTTCTGCCAATCAAATCCGCTGCGCGGTCCAGGTACCGGAGCAGAGCGCCCCGCGCCAGGTGCCGGAACCAGAGGAGGCGCTGAGGTGGCCAAATCCGGTCGCGCGCTTGATGCCGCTGACCAGCGTCACCACGATGTTGCCGGCTTCGGCGACGCGACCGGAGGCCGACATCATCGCATTGGTGGAAGCGACCTGGCCGTTGTTGATCCCGATCGACACGCTGGCGCCGCCGCCGCAAGCGCTGCTGGTGGAGGCGATCTGGACATTCCATTCGCCGTCAAAGGTGGCGGCCGCGGCCGGTGTGGCGGCGGACATTCCTGCGAGCATCAGGATACGAGCGGCGATAACGGCTTTGCGAAAGTGTCCCATGACGTGCCCCTGTTGTTGGACGCGCTCAAGGTCCCACATCGTTGCACCGGCGGATGTGATGGGTGTCACGCTGACGACCGCAATCGAAATTTTGCCGAGAATCCCGTCGCATCGGCGTTCGACGCGACCGGCGCGCTCCACCATCAGCAAAAAAAGCCCCGCCATATCGACGGGGCTTCTGGCCAAGGTTGTTTGACGGCGCGGGCTAGTTCACCCGGGTCCAGGTCTGGCCGCCGCAGAACATGCCGCCGAAGGCGCAGCCCTGGATCCGCAAGGTATCGGTGCCTTTCAGCGCAATGGTCGAATCATAGGTGCTGCCGGTATTGGGATCGAGAATCCTGCCGCTCCATTTGGAATCCTTTCCGGGCTTCATGTTGATCAGCACCTGTTCGCCGTTCTGGTTCGACTTGGCGTCCACCGAATAGCCGCAGAGATTGACGCCGCATTGCTCGATTCTGACCTTGCCTTCCTTTTCCTCCGTCAGCCACACGCCGAGCGGCGAATTGCCCGCCTGAACCGCGGAGGCCGGGGGTTTTGGTGCAGGGGCGGTGGTCGCGACGATCTCGGGCGGCGCGGGGCGGACGACCGGCGCGGCGGCATCCTGGAGGATTTGCGGCGCGGGCGCGCTTGCCACGGGCGGGGCCGCCGCGGACGGCGTCGACGCCGGCGGCGGCGAAGCTGCGGTATCGGCGGGCGCAACGGTTGCGGTGGCCGTCGAAGGCTCCGGCGCGGCGTTGGTCGGCGCGGGCGCCGCCGCAGCCGGTTCGGCCTGCGCGGGATCCGCCGGCTGCGCCTGCGGATCGCCCTTGGCCTGTTGCGGCTTATGCTGGTTGTCCTGGTCGCCGTGCGAGCGCTTGGATCGCCGACCGCTGTTGTCGTAGACCCCGGGGATCGAAACCGTTCCGCGATCCGGATCAATCCGAATGGTGCGTCCGCCATATTCGAAGCTGTACTGGGCCTGCGCAGCGGTGCTCGCCAGCAGCAACGCGGCGACAGCCAAAAGCTTTTTCATGATGACCTCCTGGGCAGGCGGGATTCAGTCCCGACCCTATGCTCCGGCAGTTCCCTGCAACGTGATCTACATCACTTTCATGGTATGAGTTGTAGGCTAGCGGCTTCGGTTCAATGCCAACGCCGGGCAGTCTAGTTTAGGTCCGCAAGCGCGGTCAATTTGCCGGATAAGTCGTTTGTTCCGAAGGCCGAATTGTCATTCGAACCAGGCGGCGTAGATTTTCCGGTAGCTGCCATCCTCGAACGCCATGTGCAGCCACTGGTCGACGAAGGCCTTCAGCGCCGGATCGCGCTGCAGCCAATAGGCCTTTTCGGCGAAATCGAACGGCTTGTCGGGATGCACCGCGCAGAGCACGCCGGGGTGAAGCTTCTGCTGGTAGCGCGTCTCCGAGGCATCCGTCATCATCAGGTCGGCGTCGCCCTTGGCGATCTCCTCGAAGATCGTGACGTTGTCATTATAGGTCTTGATCTCGGCACTCCTGATGTTCGCTTTGGCAAAGCGCTCATTGGTGCCGCCGGGATTGACGATCACGCGCGTGCTCGGTTTGTCGATCTCGGCAAGCGTCTGGTATTTGTCCGCATCACTGCAGCGCGCGATCGGAGTCTTGCCCTCGCGCATAATGGGGGTGGAGAAAAATCCCTTCTTCTGCCGGTCGAGCGTGATGGAGATGCCGCCCATCGCAATATCGAAATTGTCGGCCTCGAAATCCCTGGTCAATTGCGGCCAGGCGGTGTGGACATATTCGATTTTGACGCCGAGCGCCTTGCCGAGAGCCTCCGCCATGTCGACGTCGAATCCGCGAAATGTCGAGGTCGCCTTGTCGAACGAGCTGAACGGCAGATAATCGCCGGTCAGGCCGACCCGCAACGTGCCACGCTTGACGATCTCATCGAGGCGGGAAGATTCCTGGGCCTGCACCGAGGCCAAAGTCAGCAACAAGGCGGCGAGACAGGACAGAATTCGCATCATCAAAGCTTTCTCCAGAGAGCGTCGCCGGTGGATCCCAAATCCCCGGTACTGGCCCGTGCGTTTGCACAGAATATTGCGGTGGTGCAAGATGGACGGACCGAAAAGCGAGAATGAAATCCGACGGCCCGGCGGGCGCGTCGCACGCAGAGGATCGTGATCGTGACGATATCGATGTACCGAGCCTCGGTCGGTGTTTTCACCCAGTTCCTCGGCAGCCTGACCGACCTTCTCGATCGCGCGGCCCTCCACGCCGAGGCGCGCAAAATCGATCCCGCGATCCTGCTCAATGCGCGGCTCTATCCCAACATGTACAGCTTGACGCAGCAGGTCGGCGAGGCGATCAGGCATGCGGTTCTCGGCTCGGCGCTGCTGGCCGGAGTGGAGCCGCCGACCTTTTCGAATAGCGAACCGGACATTCCCGAACTGAAGCGGAGAATAGCGACCACGATCGGTTTCATGGCGGCGCTGCGACCCGCGCAGATCGACGGCACCGAAGCCAAGCAAGTGGTCTTCACCTTCAAGAACGGCACGACGCGAAAATTCACCGGTCAATCGCTGCTGTTGACGCTCAGCCTGCCACAGCTGTTTTTTCACGTCACCACGGCCTACGACATCCTGCGCCATAACGGCGTCGAACTCGCCAAGAAGGATTTTCTGGGAACGCCGCCGCCGGAAGATTAAGGTTGGCTATATTTCGCCGCCGTCCCTGCGGACCATGCCGACGGCCGCACCACGGCCGGCCATTTCGCTGCGCAGCGCGTCGAATCGCTGCCGCGCCTCGGTCTCGCGATCGTCCACCAGCCTGACGGCTTCTTCCGCCGACATCGGCCCGCTGACGACGGGCAGGGAATTCTCGCCGATGGTCTCGTCGACGTAATATTCGCCGTCATCGTCGCGGCGCACCGACCATTTGAACCGGATTGCGGCCATCGGCCCGGGCCCGAGCTTGTGATAACCATCGGCGGAACTCCGCTCGGGTGCGAGCGGGGTGCTTTCGGCCGGCGGCCTTTCCGGCGCGCGAGCAGGTTCCGGATGGTCGAGGATACTGGCGATCGTCGCCAGCGCATGATCGGTCGGATCGCTTTGAGTCAAAACGTGGGTTCTCCGGATATCGAACAGTCAGCAGCAAACGTGTCCCCGCTGCGCTGATAAGCAAACCTCGCGCTCGAATAAGGCTGAGTTTTGTCGAATTACGCGCAAACTGGCGGCAATTTGTGGCGCCATGGGCGCGCCTGCTCGAGCTGGGCCGCCAGCCGGAACAGCGTGGCCTCGTCGCCGAGCCGGCCGGCGAACATCATGCCGAGCGGAAGCCCCGCCGAATTCCATGCCAGCGGGACCGACATCGCAGGCTGACCCGACATGTTGAACATCGAGGTCGCCGGCATGTAGCGCCGCAGGGTCGGCGCAATATGCGACAGATCTTTCGACATCGTGTTGAGTTCACCGATCCGCAGCGGCGGCGCGCAGAGTGTCGGGCACAGGAAGACGTCGCAGGTTTCGAGAAAGGCTGCCAGTGAGCGGGCGATCTGGAAGGCGCTGAGCTGCGCGGCCACATAGTCGGTCGAGGTTGCGTGTTGCGCGTTGTGGGCGGATGCCAGCGTCAGGATCTCGAAATCGTTTTCTGTCATGGCGCGGCCGAAACGTTGCGCGGTAGACTGCACCGTCAGCGCGGTGTTGGCGGCGACGATGGTCGCCATGACGGCGGCCGGATCGGCGGCGAGCGCAGGAGCATGCTCCTCGACTTCATGGCCGAGCGAGGCCAGCAGCGCCGCGATTTCGCGCGTCGCCGCCGCGATCTCGGGATCGATGGCGTCGCCATAGGGCGACTTGTCGGTAAAGGCGATCCGCAGGCGGCCTGGATCGCGGCCGACCTCCTCGAGGTACGGCCGCTCCGGCGGCGGCGCGATATAGGGGCTCGACATTTCCGGGCCATGGATCGCATCCAGCATCGCCGCGCTGTCGCGCACGCTGATGCTCACCGCATGAGCGCAGGTGAAACCGCCCCAGCCTTCGCCGCGATCGGGACCGAGCGGCGTGCGGGCGCGGCTTGGCTTCAATCCGAATACCCCGCAGGCGGACGCCGGAATCCGGATCGAGCCGCCGCCATCAGAGGCATGCGCGATGGGCAGGATCCGCGCGGCAACGACCGCGGCCGCGCCGCCCGACGAGCCACCTGAGGAATGATCCAGATTCCAGGGATTGCGGGTCGGGCCGTGCAGGCGGGATTCGGTGGTCGGCATCAGCCCGAATTCGGGACTGGAACTCTTGCCGAAGATGGTGACGCCGGCCTTGAGGAAGCGCTGGACCAGGGTGCTGCTGGAGGCGGCGACAATGTCGTTAAAGATGCTCGCGCCCCACGTGGTCCGCGTGCCCTGCAGAACATCGAGGTCTTTCACGAGAAACGGCACACCCGTGAACGGGCCGTCGGGAAGTCCCTTTTCGATCTGCCGCTCGGCATGGTCGTAATGCTTGACGACCACCGCGTTGATCTGCGGATCGACTTTTGCGGTGCGGGCGATCGCCTCATTGAGCAATTCACTTGGGGTGACCTGCTTGGTCCGGACCAGTTCGGCGAGCCCGATCGCGTCGTAGCTGCCAAATTCCTTGAAGGCCATCTTGATACCCGCGGTGACGATGCAATGATGCCGGCGATGTCGGCGGCGAAGGCCTATGAGGCAATCAGCCGAGCACGTCCTGGTTGATGACGTTCTGGCGGATCGGCTCGCCGTCGAGCGCGCTCAGGATATTGCGCGCGGTCTGCTCGCTCATGCGGTCGACCGCTTCCCGGGTGACGCCCGCGACATGCGGCGCCATGATGACGTTGGGAAGCGCAAACAGCTGATGGCCCTTCGGCGGCGGCTCCTGCTCGAAGACGTCGAGGCCGGCACCCGCAATCTTGCCCGCAACCAGCGCGTCATGCAGCGCCGCCTCGACCACGATGCCGCCGCGCGCGGTGTTGATCAGATAGGCTGAAGGCTTCATGCGGGCCAGCCGCGCCGCGTCGAACATCCCGACCGTCTCCGGCGTTTTCGGACAGTGGATGCTGACGAAATCGGCGCGCGGCAATGCGGCGTCGAGATCGCCGACCGGCTCGCAGCCGGCCTGCTTGATCTCGGCGGCGGATTTGTAGGGATCGTAGATCAGGACGTTCATTTCCATCGCGAGGCAGCGCTTGGCGGTACGCGTGCCGATCCGGCCGAAGCCGATGATGAGCACGGTCTTGCCGAAGAGATCGTAGGGCAGCATGCCAAGGCGCGCGGCCCATTTGCCGTCCTTCACGCAGGAATGCATTTCGGTGGCGCGCTTGGCCAAGGTCAGCATCATGAACAGGGCTTGTTCTGCGACCGAGGGCGAATTGGCGGTGCCCGCCACCATCAACGGCACCTTGCGGCGGGAGAGCGCGGGAACGTCAACGGCGTCGAAGCCGACGCCGATCCGGGTCACCACCTTCATGTCCATGGAGGCTTCCAGCTCCGGTTCGCCGAACCGGGTGCCGCCGAGCGCCACGCCATGGACCGGCGCTTGCGCCTTCAGCATGGCCTCGAAATCGGAGGCCGAAATCATGTTGGGGAATTCGACGAGTTCGATGTCGTCCCGCTCCTTCAACAAAGCCCGTCCTGGCTGCGACATCGATTCGGTGACGAAAATTTTCTTCTTGTTGGTGGCCATTCCCTTGTTCCCAGCCCCTGGCTTTTGTTGGTTGCGGCCGTCAAAGGACGACGCCGGTCACCTCGTTTAGCAGGTGCATATTGTTGAGGTCTACTGCCAATCGCAGCGGGGCGCCGTCGCGCGCCCCGGCGTTGGGATTGACACGGCCGCAGATCTGGCTCCCTTCCAGGGTGAAGTAGATCAGCGTCTCCATCCCCATCGGTTCGGTGACGTCCAGTACCGCGTCAAAGGCCTCGATGCCGGCCTCCGCATGCTGTTTCGCCTCGGTGAGATGTTCGGGCCGGACGCCGAGCAGCAATTTCTCGTTTCGCGCGACGTTTTGATAGCGCGCCGCGCGGGCGGGCGGCAGCGCAAATGCGATGCGATCGGTCAGCCGGATGTTGAGCTTGCCGTCTGTCTCCTCCAGCCGGCAGGGCACGAAATTCATCGCCGGCGAGCCGATGAAGCCGGCAACGAAACGCGTCGCCGGGTGGTGATAGAGCTCGTTGGGCGTGCCGATCTGTTCGATCCGGCCGTGATTCATGACCACGACACGGTCGGCCAGCGTCATCGCCTCGACTTGGTCGTGGGTGACGTAGACGGTAGTGGTGCGGACCTTCTGGTGCACCTTCTTGATCTCGATCCGCATCTGAACCCGGAGCTTGGCGTCGAGGTTGGACAGCGGCTCGTCGAACAGGAACACCTTTGGGTTGCGCACGATGGCACGGCCCATCGCCACCCGCTGGCGCTGGCCGCCGGACAATTGCTTCGGCTTGCGATCGATCAGTTCGGTGATGTCGAGCATGCGGGCGGCTTCGGTAACCCGGCTCTTGATCTCGGCCTTCGGGTAGTGCTTCAGCCGCAGGCCGAACGACATGTTTTCCGCCACCGTCATATGCGGGTAGAGCGCATAGTTCTGGAACACCATGGCGATGTCGCGGTCCTTCGGCGGCACGTCGTTGACGACGTCGCCGCCGATCATGATGTCGCCGTCGGTGATGTCCTCGAGCCCCGCGATCATCCGCAGCGTGGTCGATTTTCCGCAGCCCGACGGCCCCACCAGCACGACAAATTCGTGGTCGGCGATGTCGAGATCGATGCCGCGCACCGCCTCGACCTCGTCATATCGCTTGATCACCCTACGCAACGTCACGTCAGCCATGAGTTCAACCCTTTGTCGCGCCGGCGGTCAGGCCGGCGATGTAATAGTCCATCAGGAATGCGTAGATGATCAGCGGCGGCGCGGCGCCGAGTAGGGCGCCTGTCATGATCTGGCCCCAGTTGAACACGTCGCCCTTGATCAGGGTGGTGATGATGCCGACCGGCAGCACCAGCTGATCGGTCGAGGTCGTGAACACCAGCGGATAGAGGAATTGCGCCCAGGACGCGGTGAAGGCGAAGATGGTGGCTGCGATGATGCCGGGAAGCGCCACCGGAATGAAGATCCTGGTCAGGGTCTGGAACCAGGACGCGCCGTCGATGATGGCGGCCTCGTCCAGTTCCTTCGGGATCGATGCGAAATAGCCGATCATGATCCAGGTGCAGAACGGCACCGTCAGCGTCGGATAGACGACCAGCAAGACGTACCAGTGGTTGATCAGCTCGATGCCGGTCCAGTCGCGGAACGTCACGAACATCTTGAACAGCGGCAGGAACAGCAGCGTGTCGGGGATGAGGTAGGTCAGGAACACGCCGGTGGCGAGCGTCGCCGAGCCCCAGAACCGCATCCGCGACAGCGCGAACGCCGCCGGCACGCTGATCAGCATGGTGAGGGTCACGACGAAGACCGAGACCATCGCCGAGTTCAGGAAGAACCTCATATACTGGCTCGACCCCAGCAATTCGCGATAGTTGGCAAGCGTCGGATGAAACACCCACCACGGATTGGTCGCCGCCGAAATCTCCGCGCTGCCCTTGAGCGAGGTGATCAGCATGTAGATCGGCGGTACCAGCGAGAAAATCGCAAAGATCGTGAGGAAGAAATACGCCCACCGCAGCGCCCAAATGCGGTCGCGGCTCATGCTGCCGTGCCTCACGTTGCGGGTCGGCGCGCCCTTGTCGAATACGACGGTGCTGGTCATCAGGCTTCATTCCCGCGTTTGTTGATGTCGCGCAGGATGAAGATCGCCGCGATTCCCAGGATCGGGAACATGAACAGCGAGACACTGGCGCCAAGCGGAATATCGCCGCCCTCGATGCCCAGGCGGAACGCCCAGGTCGCGAAGATGTGGGTACGATCCAGCGGTCCGCCGGCGGTCAGGATGCGCGTGATGTCGAAATTCGCGAACGTGACGATCAGCGAGAACAGCGTGGTGATGGCGATGATGTTGCGCATCATCGGCAGCGTGACGTACCAGATCCTCTGCCACCAGTTGGCGCCGTCGATTGCCGCGGCTTCATAGAGTTGCTCCGGCACCGATTTCAGCGATGCCAGGTACATGATCATGAAGAACGGCGCGCCGAACCAGACGTTTACCAGGATGATGCAAAAGCGCGCCCAACCGGTCTCGCCAAGCCAGTAGATCGGTCCGATGTTGAAGAACGAAAGGGTATAGTTGAAGGCGCTGTAGGACGGGTCGAACAGCCACAGCCAGGCCAGCGTGCTCATCGCCGGCGGGATCACCCAGGGCACCAGCAGCATGCCGCGCCATTTGCGCTGCTTTTTGGAGGGAATGTTGTGCGCGAGATGCGCGACGATGAAGCCGATCAGCGCCTTGAAGAAGACGGCACTGATGGCAAAGATGCAGGATTGCTTCACCACCATCCAGAAGGTTTCGCGCTTGAACAGGAACTCGAAATTGCCGAAGCCGATGAACTTGGTCATCGCCTTGTTCAGCGTCGCCAGATGGATCGAATAGAACGCGGGATAGATGACCATGATCGAGATCAGCAGGATCAGCGGCAGCGTCATCAGAAAGGCCGAGGTCGACTTGCGCTTGAGCGCTGCCCGCAAACTGGCGCGCTTGCGCGTCGATCGCGCCTGGGGAAGGCCGGTCGGCTGAAATGCGACATCAACCATGATGCAGTTTCCTCGCGCGGTTCATCTCAGAGCAACGGATTTTCCGGCGAACCGGCATGCTGCCGACCCCCGAAGTCCTGGCGCAACGGCGCCATCGCGAACTTTCGCCGCGGCGGGCATGCAATCCTTGCACGACCGCCGCGGCGACTGACGGCTAGCTTCGCATGAAGCCTTCGCACTCGCCTTCGGCCCAGGCGAGTGTTTCTTCCATCTTCTCGCCCTTGCCGAAGCGCAGCGCCATCTTGGTCATCGTGGCCTGCACGTAGATCTGCTGCGCCACCTTCGGTGGCGCCGGCGAGGCGGCAATCGACAGTATCTGGTGGTTGTAGGGATTGGGGTAATGGTAGAGCGTGCCCTTCGGCGGCCCTTCCTCGGCCCAGACCTTCAGCGTCGTCAGTTTTTCGTACGCCGGCAGGTCGTAGCCGCCGCTCGCCTCGACCAGCTTCTCGACCGCTGCCGGTTGCGACAGATAAAGGATCAGGCTCTTCGCCGCTTCCTTGTTCTTGGAGAAGTTCCAGGTCGCGAGGAAGTAGGGCAAATACGGCGCAAAGCGGCCCTTCGGTCCCTTCGGGAAACCATGTGTCCAGCACTGCTCGGCGACTTGCGGCGCGTCGCGCTTGGCGACCGCCCAGGCGCTCGGCGGATTCATGATCAGCGAGGCCTTGCCCGACACCAGGTACTTGTTGTTGCCGGCGTCGTCCCAGGACGCGACCTCGGGAGGCAGCCACTGGATCAGCTTCTTGTAGTATTCGAGTGCCTGCCGTACCTCGTCGGTCTTGATCGTGAGGTTGCCCTTGGCGTCGACGAGCTGCGCGCCGAACGACTGAAAGATCGCGCCGGCGGTATCGACGGAGTCGGAGGTCTCGCCAAGGCCGATACCGAAGGGATTGCCACCCTTGAAGCAGGCCTCGGCCGCCTTCAGGAAGGTATCCAGGTTCCAGTCGTCGGCCTTGGGCGGGCTGCCCGCGGGATACATCGCCTGGATGTCAATTCCGGCGTACTTTTTCAAGTAGTCGATACGCGAGCACGGACCCTTGATCTGGCTGCCGATGCAGAAGGGAACCGCGTGCCACTTGCCATTGAGTTGGCCGAGATATTCGACCGTACCGTTGACCTTGCCGTTCAGCGCGATCAACTGCGTCATGACGTCGTTCATCGGCTCCAGCAATTCGGTCTGGGCGTGTGGCCACCAGGTCGGCATCGCCAGGATGTCGTGGCCTGATTTCGCCTGCGATTCCGCGACGATCGTGATCTCGTTCTTTCGGCCGTTGCTCGTGATGTAGTCGATCGAAACATCGACCTTTTCCTTGGCGGCCCACTCATTGACGAGATCGGTGGAGGCCTTGTTGGCGCCGGGAACCCAGTGGTCCCAGAAGCCAATCGAGAGTTTACCGGCGGCATAGGCGCCACGAACATAGGGCGCGGTAATCAGTGCGGCGGATGTAAGTGCAGTGGCAGCTACGAATTGTCGACGAGAAAGCTTCTTCCGTGACATGGCGTTCCCTCCCTGGTGGGCTAATCGGTGAGCTCGGGAAATCTCGTTGTTGTTTTTATCTTCGCCGCCTGGCAGGGCCGAAAGTTTCGTTGCGGGGCGCTTGCGGAGATTTCTTTGTGGGCGATCAGAACAGAATTCCCGGCAGCTGTCGAGAAAGCAGGTTGGTCAGGACCCTAGAACTAACGTTGTGTGCAATTTGGTCGCAGCAAGTGTTCCGCTGTTCCCCGCCGAGCCTGCGCCTGGCCGATATTGCGGTGCACACATCGATGTCCGCTATGCATTGAGCGGGGTGCAGTAGCGCCGCAGGCCGGATTCATTTTTGTGTAAACAGCTCGCACGGCAAGGCTTTCTTCGCCATGGCGAAAGCGGCGGGAAGGTAGACTCGCACGGTGCGAAAACGATAGAGTCGCGGCACGGCCGGATATCCGCCGCCCCGCAAAATCCAAAAAGCCAGCCAGATCAAGATCGACCATGGAGCCCAAATAATGATCAGCCCGACATCGAGCGCGCGTGCGCATTTCCGATTGCGTTTCGTGCTGGGGGCCCTTGTCGTCATGCTTGTTGGCGCGCCATCGGCGGTCGATGCGCAGGTGGCTCAGGGCGTGCAGAAGGGCGCGGAGGCCGGCAACAAGGCCGCCGGACCGGTCGGCGGCGTGCTGGGCGGCGCGATCGGCGGCGTGGTCGGCGTGTTCACGGGCGTGTTGGGTGTAGCGAAGGGCGGGCAAGCCGCTCCAGCCGCGAACGACACCAAGCAAGGCGGCCCCGCAAAGGCAGGGACCAAGACGGCGAAGGCCGCCAAGGGGACCCGGACGGAAGTCATGACCCAACCGGGTGAGCCGCAACTGACCGCCGAGCAAATCGTTACCAACAGCGACGCCAACATCGCGCGGATCAAGGCCGAGCTGAACCTGACGCCGGAGCAGGAGAAGAACTGGACCGCGTTCAACAGCGCGATGCATTATCTCGGCCACAACGGCGCCGACCGGCTCAACCTGCGCATCGCGCGCGCCAAGCGCGATCCGCCGGACGATATCATCGAGCAGATGCGCAACGAGGCGCAGTTTCTCGACGACCGCGCCGTCGATCAGCGCAACGTCGCGGATGCGGCCGACCCGCTCTATGCCAGCCTCAACGACAAGCAGAAGCAGATCTTCATCGACGAGATGGTGCGCCTGAGCCACGAACGCGGGCTCGATTAAGGCGGGAAGGGCGCGAGTACGGAAACCTCAAGCACCGCCGGCGAGTAACCGGACACGCGTGCCCTGGGGTTGAGGTACAGGCCCGGCGTCCGGCTACCCTGCCGCGACGGCGCGGCTCTCCAACTCGCCATGCGAAGGTGGGCGAACGCGGACGGATTCGCGACCGAGAAATGGCCGCGCGGTGACTTTATGGGGAACCGGCGTTCACCGACGGCAAAGCACCCCGGCCAGCGCGCTGCGGACCGGGGTGCAGGATGAATAACCGAGCGTAAGGCTTGGTCTGTTTTCCTAGCCTTCTTTTGGGAAATTCAATTCCACGC
>NZ_DATHOP010000153.1:0-23239 GCF_035484855.1 Bradyrhizobium sp. | reverse complement strand
ATTTTGTCCGTCCAAGGCCGAGAAGGACGCGCAGACCAGGATCACACCTTCGGGCGCCACCAGCCGCTCGAGGCGCGCCAGCGTGGCGTCGCGATCCATCCAGTGCAGGGCTCTGCCGATCGTCACGACGTCGAAGCTGCCGATGTCGGCCGGAACGTCTTCGGCCTTGCCTTCGATCAGGGTGATGGCCCGTGACGCACGCGCGGCCGCCTCTCTTGCCGCGGCGATCATGGCCGGTTCCGGATCGACGCCGACGATGCGGCCGACATGGGGGGCAAAGCCGAGTGCCAGCACCCCCGGTCCCGTCCCGAGGTCGATCAGGGCGTGCTGCTTTCCGAGCGAAAGCCTTTGGGCGATCGTGTCGAACAATTCGGCCGGATAAGGCGGCCGCAACTCCTCGTACATCGCAGCCGTGGTGGCGAAGCGTCCCATCGTCGGATCAGCGATCCTTTCATCTATCGGAGCGGGATCGCGCGAGCCGCAAGGCCGGCTACACGTGCTGCCCGCCGTTGATGTGGATTTCGGCGCCGTTGACGTAGGAACTCGTCTCCGTGCACAGCACATAGATGATCTTGGCCACTTCATCGGGTGTGCCGAGGCGATGCAGCGGGATCTGCTGCTCGACGATCTTCTCGGTGCCCGGCGACAGGATCGAGGTGTCGATCTCGCCCGGCGCGATCGCATTGACGCGGATGCCGTGGCGGCCGAAATCCGACGCCATCTCGCGGGTTAGCGAAGCCAGCGCCGCCTTCGAGGTCGCATAGGCCGCGCCCGCGAATGGATGCACGCGGCCGCCGGCGATCGAGGTGACGTTGACCACCGAGCCCTTTGCGGCCTTCAACTCCTCGATCAGCCCGCGCGCCATCATGATCGGCGCGAAGAAATTGACCCGGAACACGTGGCTCCAGGTCTCGACGTCGGTATCGATCGAGCCGAGCCGCTTGCCGCCTTCGGCCTTCGGCGAGATCGCGGCGTTGTTGACGAGCGCGTGCAGTGCGCCGCCCTCCAGCCGCTGGCGGATGTCCGAAATGGCCCGCGTGGTGTCGGCGTGGTCGGCGAGGTCGACCTGGATGTGATCCTCAGGCCCGGCGTCCCACGGGCAGTCCTCCGGGAACGGATGGCGCGAACAGGTCAGCACGCGCCAGCCGGCGGAGGAAAAGCGGATCACGGTCGCATGTCCGATGCCGCGGCTGGCCCCGGTCAGGAGCAGCGTGCGCCGCGGCGTGTTGGCGGAAGTGGCCATGTCGGTCCCTTCAGGCTTTCGATCAGGGATAAAGCCGCGTCTTGGACCAGGGTTGGCCCGCAGCGTCGCGGCGGAATTCGATGCGGTCGTGCAGGCGGAACGGGCGGTCGTGCCAGAACTCGAAGCGCAATGGCGCGATGCGCCAGCCGCTCCACCCGGGCGGGCGCGGCACCTCGCCGATGAGGTGTTTGGCTGCGACCTTCGCAATCGCCTGCTCGAAGGCAAAACGGCTCTCCAGCGGCTGCGACTGTTTCGAAGCCCAGGCGCCGATCTGCGCCTGCTTCGGTCGGGTGGCGAAATAGGCGTCGGCCTCGGCCTCCGTCACTGGCGACACGTTGCCGCGGATGCGAACCTGCCGGCGCAGCGACTTCCAGTGAAACAGTAAAGCCGCCTTAGGATTTGCGGCCAATTCGCGGCCTTTTGGGCTGGCGATGTGGCTGTAGAACACAAAACCCCCGGCGTCATAGCCTTTCATCAGCACCATCCGCACGTCGGGCAGGCCGCTCTCATCGACGGTCGCAAGCGACATGGCGGTGGGATCGTTGGGTTCGGACTTCACCGCTTCTGCAAACCATTCACCGAACAGGGCAAACGGCTCGCCCGCCTCGGTGAAATCACCGGATGTTAACGCTGTCGGGTGTTTGATGAAGGTCGTGTCACTCATTTTGGAGTCCCGAGTTGCGCCCGCCCGCGGTCCAGCACGCGTTGCCGTCCTCTCACAGGCTTGTCCTATATAAGACATGGCGGCGCGTTGGCCTATCGGCGATCGGGCCCGCGGGCGCCGTGGTGAGCCTGATTTTGATCGGCCTGGGCACCGGCGGCTGCAGCATGTCCCGGCCCGACAATGCCTTCGCCAGGATGGGAGATAACGAGGTCACGGGGTCGATCGGCGCGATGAAGCCCCCCGGCCCGGCGCCGACGGACGCCGACCTCGCCTTCGCCCGCAATGCGGCTTCCGACGTGCTGACCAAGGGCGACAAGGATTCCAGCCAGCCCTGGGAAAACCCCGAGACCGGCGCGCGCGGTTCGGTCACCCCGCTGGCCCAGGCCTATAGCTCGGACGGGCGGACCTGCCGCGATTTCCTGGCGAGCTATGTCAATGGCAGCAACGAAAGCTGGCTGCAGGGCGAGGCCTGCCAGACCGCCGAGGGACGCTGGGAGATTCATACGCTGAAACCGTGGCGACGGGGTTGAGGGTGGCAGTTGCAAAAATGCAACGACGACCCCAAATGAAATCGTGCAAATGAAACCGTATGGGCGGGCAGCCCTTTAGTTTAACATCTGATTTCCCTGAAGGAGACGTGACGGATGCGCGACCCCTATGAGGTCTTGGGGGTGCCGCGGGGCGCCAGCGCTGCGGCGATCAAGAGCGCCTATCGCAAGCTTGCCAAGAAGCATCACCCCGACGCCAACAAGAACGACCCGAAGGCGGCCGCCCGGTTCTCCGAGATCAATTCGGCCAACGAGATCATCGGCGACGAGGACAAGCGCAAGCAGTTCGATCGCGGCGAGATCGACGCCGAGGGCAAGCCGCGCTTCCAGGGTTTTCCCGGCGGCGGGCCCGGCGGGCGCGCGGGTCCCGGCGGTTTCGAGACTCATACCTTCCGCACCGGCGGCGCAGGCCCCGGCGGAGGTGGCGGCTTCGAGGATATCCTGAACAGCATGTTCGGCGGCGCGGCGGGACGGGGGCCGCGGCCCGGCGGCGGCACCACCTTCGAATTCGACACCGGCGGCATCGCGCTCGACCTCGATCTTTCGGTTGCCATGACGGTGTCGCTGGAAGAGGCGGTCAACGGCGCCGAGAAGCGCGTCCGGCTGCCGACCGGCAAGGAGCTCAATGTCAAGATTCCGGCCGGCGTCATGGCGGGCCAGCAGATCCGGCTGAAGGGGCAGGGCGAGACCGCGCCCGGCCATCCGCCCGGCGATCTCCTGATCACGGTCTCGATCGCGCCGCACCGCTTCTTCAAGGTCGACGGTAGCGATTTGCGCGTCGAGCTGCCGATCACGCTCTATGAGGCCGTGCTCGGCGGCAAGGTTCGCGTGCCGACGCTCGGCAGCGCGGTCGAATTGTCGATCCCGAAAAACACCTCGAGCGGGCGGACCTTTCGCCTCAAGGGCAAGGGCCTGCCGAAGCCGACGGGAACTCCCGGCGACCTGTTCGTCACCACCAAAATCGCGCTGCCGGACGGGAACGATGCCGAACTCGAAGCGTTGATGCAAAAATGGCGCGACACACGCCCCTATAATCCGCGCAGCGATCTCTTTTGATCGCTCGATTGCGCTTGGGCAAATTCGCCCGAAAAAAGTGCGACCCCGACCAGGGGACCAGCGCGGTACCAAACCCCGGTCGAGGCCGCTTGCGTCGATCGGCGGATCGAACGCGGCTCAACTTCGCGTGATCACCTGGTGCGATAATGAGACGCACCCATGGTATGATTCCAGAAATACAATGTCCGAATTGGGGACATGGGCCAACACGCCAATCAAGACGCAATCAAGTCGCAATTCAGCCGCCGGTTTTCTCGGTTTGGTCGTAGACGAGGCGCGCGACTTGGGCGAGGCGCTCGCGGTCGCTGCCGCCGCTGACGACGTAGCCGACGCCGTTGTCGGCCCAGAACAGCGCGCCGTCATTGTCCTGTTTCGCGTATCGCATCTGCGTGGTCGTCGCATCGGCGCGCGCGGTGTAGACCGTGAAACGCTCACCGGAGGCGCTCTCATACATCAGGAACGATGCGGGTCCAGTGGGGCCCGGCAACAGCCGGCCGCCGACCAGCTTCAAACCCGTCGCGTCGAGCTCCGGCGCGCGCACGTCCCAGCCGCAGCGCTTGGTCAGCCATTGCTGCAGGTGGACACGTTCGCTGCCGGGAACATCGACCGGATGGCGGACTTCGACCACGTAGAGCCGGTGCGCGTCGAGCGCATCGTCGGTGAAATTCTGGAACAGCGAGGGCGAGGCGACCGCGCCGCGCGCCATCCAGCCGGCGCCGCCGCCGGCGATGAACGCCAGCAACGCGGCCGCCACCGCCCCGTAAATCCAGCGGCGCGGCTGCCGCTCCAGCCGCTCGATCTCGAGCCGCTTCGGCACCGGCTCGTCGGCGACGCTGTCGTAGCGCGCATGCAGCGCATCCGCCATCGTGCGCCACGAACGCACCCGCTCGGCATCGTCGGGATGCGCTGAGAGCCACGCCTCGACATCGCCGCGACGCTCCGCCGGCAATTCGTTGTCGACATAGGCGTGCAACTCGTCTTCGGTGACGGGAATTTTTGGGTCGGTCATGGTCGTTGTCTCTCAGTCGAAATTTTATTGATGCGCTCTCTCCTTACGGGAGCGAGCCAAAACACAGGTCCAAGCCTGACGGCGCAACTCACATCGAAACACGCATCCACGAAACACGTATCCATATGCATAATGCCTGCCATCATTTCACCCGCCGCAGCGCCACCCGCTCGCCCTCCAGCGAGGCCTTGACATGGGCGCGGGCACGCGCGAGCCGCGACATTACGGTGCCGATCGGCACCCCCTGGATGTCGGCGACCTCGCGATAGCTCAACCCTTCCAGCATCACCAGCAGCAGCACCGAGCGTTGCTCCTCGACCAAGGTCGCCAGCGCGCGCGCGATGTCGCGGCCTTCCGCCTCGGTCCCGCTGGCGTCGGGATTGTTGTCGAGCAGCGGCATGAATTGCGGCCGCCGCGCCAGCGACCGCCGCCGGTTCTTGTTGAGGTTGGTCAGGATGGTGTAGAGCCAGCTCCTGACATCGCCGCCGAGAAACAGCCGTTCCGAGCGCAATGCCCGCACCAGCGTGTCCTGCACCAGATCGTCGGCGATGTCGGCATCGCGCGCCAAGGCGCGCGCATAGCGACGCAGCGCCGGGATCATGGCTTCGACACTTTCGCGAAACGCGGTCATTGACGCTTTCGGTCTTGGATATGTCCGTTGGGCGTCAAACCTCGACAACGCCTTGAGCTATATAACACCGAAATCTCGCGGCTATTCCGGCTGTTGAGGTTGCCGGTGTCAACCGTCCGGACCGGGGGCGGATTTGGGCTGTACCGGCTCGGAGGGCTGGTGTACCTCCAGACCGGGGCAGGGTCGATTGGAAACCGTGATGGCGCAAAGTTCAGGTCTGATGCAGGGTAAGCGCGGGGTGATTCTCGGAGTTGCCAACAACCGCTCGATTGCCTGGGGCATTGCGAAAGCCTGCCACGCCGCGGGAGCGGAGATTGCGCTGACCTGGCAGGGCGACGCGCTAAAAAAACGCGTCGAGCCGCTCGCGAAAGAATTCGGCGGCATCCTGCTCGGCCATTGCGACGTCACCGATCCCGCGACCATCGATGCCGCCTTCGACGTAGTGCGGGAGAAATGGGGCAAGATCGATTTCGTGGTGCACGCGATCGCGTTCTCCGACAAGGACCAGCTCGACGGCCGTTATCTGGAGACCACCGCGGATAATTTCTCGAAAACCATGCTGATCAGCTGTTATTCGCTGACCGCGATCGCGCAGCGCGCCGAAAAACTCTTGATCGACGGCGGTTCGATCCTGACGCTGACCTATTACGGCGCCGAGAAATGGATGCCGCATTACAACGTGATGGGGGTGGCGAAGGCTGCGCTGGAAGCCAGCGTGCGCTATCTCGCCGCCGATCTCGGCGAGAAGAACATCCGCGTCAACGCGATTTCGGCGGGGCCGATCAAGACCCTGGCGGCCTCCGGCATAGGCGATTTCCGCTATATCCTGAAGTGGAACGAGTACAACGCCCCGATGCGCCGCACCGTCACGATCGAGGAAGTCGGCGACAGCGCGCTGTATCTGCTCTCGGATCTTTCGCGCGGCGTCACCGGCGAGGTGCACCACGTCGATTCCGGCTATCACATCGTCGGAATGAAGCGCCCGGACGCGCCTGACATCACACTGAGCAATTCACTGGCGAAGGAATAGCAAAACTCGTCATGCCCGGGCTTGACCCGGGCATCTATCCCTTCAAAGAGTCTCTGTGAAGATGGATTGCCGGGTCAAGCCCGGCAATGACGCGAGAGAATATGCCCACCATCTACTACATCCGCCACGGCGAAACCCAATGGAACGCCGACGGCAGACTGCAGGGCACGAAGGACGTTCCGCTCAACGATCTCGGCCGCCGGCAGGCGGCCGCCGCGGGCCGCATTCTCGCCGGCCTGTTGACGCGCGATGGCCGCAGCGCGGCGGCGCTCGCATTCGTCGCCAGCCCGCTCGGCCGGGCGCGCGCGACCATGGAACTAGTGCGCGGCGCGCTGAAACTGCCGCCCGCTGAATACGCCACCGACGCGCGGCTGCGCGAGATCGCCTACGGCCAATGGGAAGGCTCGACGCTTCCTGAGATGCAGGCGCAAGACCCGGTGTTTTTCGCTCGCCGCCAGGCCGATAAATGGTCGGTCGCCGCACCCGGCGGCGAGAGCTATGCCGAAGTGCAGGCGCGGGTGACCGGCTGGTACGAGCAGGTGACCGTGGACACGGTCGCGGTCGCCCATGGCGGTACCGCGCGGGCGCTGATGGTGGCGCTCGGCTTCGAGACGCCGGCGAGCGCCGCCGACCTCGCGATCGCGCAGGGCGCGGTCTATGTGTTCGGCGACGGCGGGCTGACGAAGTATGGTTAACGGCGGACGGGTCGTGCGCCCGCCCCATCCATCGTCACGCCGGGACTCTCTCCCGTCGTCATGCCCGGGCTTGTCCCGGGCATCCACGTCTTTTCTGGCGCCAAAGGAAGACGTGGATGGCCGGGTCAAGCCCGGCCATGACGATCTGGGGCCATTTGACCCCCCTTCCGAGGCGCGTTACGACACGATGCTGACAATCAACACAGACGTTGACTGTCAACGTCAGCGATTGAACGTATCATGTCCTTCAACACCTTCGGCCATATGTTCCGCGTCACGACCTTCGGCGAGAGCCACGGGGTTGCGATCGGCTGCGTGGTTGACGGCTGTCCGCCGCTGTTGCCGCTCACGGCCGAAGACATCCAGCACGATCTCGACCGCCGCCGCCCCGGCCAGTCGCGCTTCACGACGCAGCGGCAGGAAGCGGACGCGGTCAAAATCCTGTCGGGCGTGATGGCGCATCCCGAGACCGGCGTGCAGGTGACGACGGGCACGCCGATCGCGCTATTGATCGAGAACACCGACCAGCGCTCGAAAGACTATTCCGACATCAAGGACAAGTTTCGGCCCGGACACGCCGACTTCACCTATGAGGCAAAATACGGCTTGCGCGATTATCGCGGCGGCGGCCGCTCCTCGGCGCGCGAGACCGCGTCCCGCGTCGCCGCCGGCGCCATCGCGCGCAAGATATTGCCGGGCGTGAAAGTGCGCGGCGCGCTGGTGCAGATGGGCCCGCACAAGATCGACCGCGACAAATGGGATTTCGACGAGATCGCAAGAAATCCGTTCTTCTGTCCCGACAAGGACAAGGCCGCCTTCTTCGAGGACTATCTCGACGGCATCCGGAAAGAAGGCTCGTCGATCGGCGCGGTGATCGAAGTGATCGCCGAAGGCGTGCCGGCCGGCCTCGGCGCGCCGATCTACGCCAAGCTCGACGCGGATTTGGCCGCTGCGCTGATGAGCATCAACGCGGTGAAGGGCGTCGAGATCGGCGCCGGCTTTGGCGCGGCGGAATTGTCGGGCGAGGAAAACGCCGACGAGATGCGCATGGGCAACCAGGGTGTGAGCTTCCTGTCCAACCACGCCGGCGGAATTCTGGGCGGCATTTCGACGGGCCAGCCGGTGGTCGCGCGTTTTGCGGTCAAGCCGACGTCGTCGATTTTATCGCCGCGCCGCACCGTCGATCGCTCAGGCGCCGACACCGACATCATGACCAAAGGCCGCCACGACCCCTGCGTCGGCATCCGCGCGGTGCCGGTCGGCGAAGCCATGATGGCCTGCGTGCTGGCGGATCACTTCCTGCGCCATCGCGGGCAGGTGGGGTAGCGCGAGCCACCAAGGTAGTACTTGATTTCCTGCGGCGACCGGCGACAATGACGTCGCGCAGGCATCCCGGTACCAAGCTTTTTACAAGACGAGGAAAACTCGCTCGGCGACGGCAATGCCATTTGCTGCGCGGGAGGCTATTAGTCATGCGCGGACTGCAGTGCGCCGACCCAATACAAACCGTCGACCGCCTCGCCATAGTGATTGGCAGCGATGTCACGCTGCCGCGCTGCGAAGAATTCACTCAGTTTCGCGCTGAAATTGTCTCCGACGCCGAAACAGTGGCAACGCCAAAAATGATTGTCGAGACAACGCGCTGCGCACGCGAACCCGTGCGCAGGCGTTGAACCATGGAGACGCGATAGACTGAAAAGCACTGCAAGCCGGCTTCAGATCGGCCGAATGGCATCACCAAGGGAGGAATGCATGACGAGAGTAACTCGACGTAACGTTCTCAAGGGCGGTACCGCCCTGGTCGGCGGCATGGCCGGCATCCTGGCCACCGGCCGCGCGCCCGCTTTTGCTGAGGGCACGACGATACACTGGCTGCGCTGGAACGACTTCGTGCCGGCTTCCGATCAGCTGCTGCGCAAGGAGCTTATTCCCGCGGCCGAGAAAGAGCTCGGAATCAAGATCAATCTTGAGACCGTGAATGGCAACGACCTGCAGCCGCGCGTGACTGCGTCCGTTCAATCGGGAAGCGGTCCTGATCTCATCATGATCTTCAACAACCAGTCAGCGCTCTATGCGGAGAGCGTGGTCGACGTCAGCGATCTCGCCGAGGAAGTCTCGAACAGGGAAGGCGGGCTCTACAAATACTCGCGCGCCGTTACCAGCGACGGCAAGAAATTCAACGCGATGCCGTGGACCATCGTCGGTGCCATGAACGCGTACCGCAAGTCCTGGTTCGAAGAGGTCGGATACACGAAGTTTCCCGAGACCTGGGACGCCTACTACGACGCCGGCAAGAAGTTGAAGGCAAAGGGCCGTCCACTCGGCCAGGCCGTCAGCCATTCGTTCGGCGATCCGCCGACCTTCGTCTATCCGCTGCTGTGGTCGTACGGGGGCAAGGAAGTGGAAGCCGACGGCACGGTGGCAATCAACAGCAAGAACACGATCGATTCCGTCAAGTTCATGACGAGCTTCTATAAGGATACCTGCGACGAGGGTGGCCTGGCGTGGGACGACACCAGCAACAACCGTGCGTTCCTGTCGCAGACCATCGCATCCACGCTCAATGGCGCCTCGATCTACATCGAGTCACTGCGCAACCCCGACAAGTACACTACCGAGAAAGGCGTGCCGCTGAAGACCGATATCCTGCACGCGCCTCTGCCCAAAGGACCACAGGGGCAGTTCGGTCTGCATACGTTCTTCTCGCACATGCTGATGAACTACTCGCCGAACCAGAAGGCGGCGAAGGACCTGCTGAGGTGGATACATACTCCGGCAAACTACGAGAAGTGGTTCATCTCACAGAAGGGCTTTGCCACGCCGCCGACGGCGAAATGGGAAAGCCACGAGCTGTGGCTCGCGGATCCGGTGATGGACCCCTTCAAGGTCGCAGGCAAGCTCGGCCAGGCGCCGGGCTACGCGGGCCCTGCGGGCAAGAAGGCCGCCGAGGCGCTGACCAAGTACGTCATCGTCGATATGTACGCGAAGGCAATCCAGGGGATGACGGCGGAGGAAGCCGTGAAGTGGGCGGAAGGCGAACTGAAGAAGATCTATACTTGAACGGGCGCGCTCAACATTCCCTGCCGCCGCGAAGGGGCTGCCGCCGGGACAACTCCAAGGTTTCGCATCACGCGCCGGCTGGCGCGTGCATCGAGGTGAAGCTAGATGGCGATTGCTGAAACCCAGGTCTACATGCCACAGGCGCCGCGGCCCAGGCTCCGGCTGCTCGAGGACGAGCGTTGGCTCGCACTCGTGCTGCTGATACCGACCCTGGTGCTGCTCGGTTTATTCATCGCCTATCCGTTCGTGCGCGGCATTCTGCTGTCGGTGACAGACTCGCGCGTGGGAGTGCCCGGCCACTTCGTCGGCCTCGCCAACTTCTACAAGATCTTCAATGACGGGATCTTTCGCACCTCGGTCTACAACACCTTCGTCTATACCGGCGTGACCACCGTCTTCAAGCTGGCGCTCGGGTTGTGGCTCGCCATGCTGCTCAACCGTAATTTCCGCGGCAAGGCCTTGACCCGCGCTTTCATCCTGCTGCCCTTCATCATCCCGACCGTGCTTTCGACTTTCGCCTGGAAGTGGATGTTCGACCCCACATTCAGCGTTCTCAATTGGCTGCTCTACCATTTCGGCTTGATCACCGGCCGGATCAACTGGCTGGGCGATCCGGACCTCGCGATGGTCTCGATCATCATCGTCAACATCTGGCGCGGGGTTCCGTTCTTCGCCATCAGCCTGCTCGCCGGCCTGCAGACCATCAGTCCCGAACTCAGCGAGGCCGCCGCCATCGACGGCGCCAAGCCTTGGCAGCGGTTCTGGCACATCACCTGGCCGCTGCTGCTGCCCGTGACCATGGTCGTGGTTCTGTTCTCGGTGATTCAGACGTTCGCGGACTTCCAGATCGTCTATGTGATGACAGGTGGCGGACCGGCCAATGCAACGCATCTGTTCGCCACCTACGCCTATCAGATCGGCATCGGCACCGGCCTTTTGAGCGAGGGCGCCGCCATCTCGCTCGCGATGTTTCCGATCCTGTTTCTGGTCGTCATCATCCAGCTTCTCTACATCCGCCGCGTGGAGGTCCGCTGAGCCATGATCGAGGGCGCGCTGTGGCGAAAGTGGGTGTTCTTCTATATCCCGATGGCGTTGTTCCTGGTTTTCCTGCTGTTTCCGTTTTACTGGATGTTGATTACTTCGGTGCGGCCGGATGGCGAGCTGTACCGGCCCTGGAACTCGATCAACTACAATCCGTTCTGGACCTGGAAACCGACCTGGGACCACGTTAGATACCTGTTCGAAGAGACGCTGTTTGCATCGTGGCTGTGGAACACGACGTTCATCGCGCTCATGTCAACCGCCATCTCGCTCGTGTGCGGCGTGTTCGCCGGCTATGCGCTGTCGCGGTTGAACTTTCCGTTTGCCGGCAGCCTCGGCACCGGCATCTTCATCACCTACCTGGTGCCGCAGACGCTGCTGTTCATTCCGCTGGCCGAGATCATCCGCAACTACCGGCTGGGCGACACGCCGTGGTCACTGATCCTGACCTATCCGACCTTTCTTATTCCGTTCTGCACCTGGCTCATGATGGGCTACTTCAAGGCGGTACCCAAGGAGCTCGAGGAATGCGCGCGCATTGACGGCGCCTCGCGCTGGCAGGCCATGCTCTACATCGTCATCCCCGTTGCGATCCCGGGCATCCTCTCGGCCGGCATCTTCGCTTTCACACTGTCGTGGAACGAGTTCATCTATGCGCTTGTCTTTCTGTCCTCGCCTGAGCAGAAGACCGTGCCGGTCGGCGTTACATCGGAGCTGATCCGCGGCGATGTATTTTTCTGGGGACCGCTGATGGCTGGGGCCTTGCTCGGATCGATCCCGGTCGCCATCGCCTATTCGTTTTTCGTCGAGCACTACGTCGCAGGTTTGACCGGATCGGTGAAGGGCTGACGGCAACCCGGATCATCGGGAGACAGGTGGGAGCGAATGGGACAGGTCGTCCTCAAGGGGATCAACAAGTTCTACGACAGCGTGCACGCTGTCAAAGACGTCAATCTGCAGATCCGCGACAAGGAGTTCGTGGTGTTCGTCGGACCGTCCGGCTGCGGCAAGACGACGACCCTCAGGATGATCGCCGGGCTTGAAGCAATCAGCTCCGGCGACATCTCAATCGACGGCAACGTGGTCAATGAACTGGCACCCATGGACCGCGACATCGCCATGGTGTTTCAGAACTACGCGCTCTACCCGCACATGAGCGTATACGACAACATGGCATTCGGTCTGAAGATGCGTAAATTCGAAAAGCCCGAGATTGGCAAGCGCGTGCGGGACGCGGCCGATATCCTCGGCATCGGTGAATTGTTGACGCGCAAGCCGCGCCAGCTCTCCGGCGGCCAGCGCCAGCGCGTGGCGCTTGGCCGTGCCATCGTGCGCCACCCCCGCGTGTTCCTGTTCGACGAGCCGCTGTCGAACCTCGATGCCAAGCTACGGGTGCAGATGCGCGTTGAGCTCAAGAAGCTGCATCTGCGCCTCGGCACCACCGCCATTTATGTTACCCACGATCAGGTCGAGGCCATGACCCTGGGTGACCGGGTCGTCGTCATGAAGGACGGCGTGGTGCAGCAGGTGGGAGAGCCGCTCGAGCTGTACAATCAGCCCGCCAACAAATTCGTCGCCGGCTTCATCGGCTCCCCGGCCATGAATTTCGCCGCCGTTACAGTGACCGAGGCGGACGGATCGCTGATTGCCGAGAACTCCGGCTTGTGCATCAAGCTGCCGGAAGAGACCGCGCAGCGCCTGCGCGGCCATGTCGGCCGCGAGATCACGCTCGGCGTGCGCCCGGAGGACCTTACCGTCGCCGGCTCCGCCGATCTTGACCTCCCATGCTTCGATGCCGTGATTGAGGTGGTCGAGCAACTCGGCTCGGAAATCCTGCTCGATATGAAGGTCGGCGAGGGTGTCATGGTGGCGAGCGTGGAGCCGACCGTGCGGGTGAAGGTGCGCGACAAGCTGCGCGTCGCCATGCGCCCTTCCAGGCTTCACGTTTTCGACGCGAAGACGGAAGCCGCAATCTAATGCCGGCGCATCTGGACGTCATTGCCTGCGACAAACGCGAAGCGTTTGTGCAAGGGAGCGAAAGCGACGAAGCAATCCAGCTTTTTTCATTGTTGCGGCGCGATGGATTGCTTCGCTTGCGCTCGCAATGACGGCCGAGAGAGCGCCGCTCTACCGCATCTCATACTCCGCTTTGTCAAACCCGGCTGTCATCTTCCAATACTCCACCAGCCGCCACGGCGTGATCGCAAACACGCGGCCGTGGGGGTTGCGGTACCAGTTGGTCATGCCCGGATGGGTCCACACCATGCGCGCGTGCATGGCGTCGACCTTGCGGTTGTAGGCCTCGTAGATTTCCGGCTTGCACTCGATCGAGCGATGGCCGCCTTCCAGCAGTTCACGCAACGCCAGCATCATGTGGCGCACGCCGCATTCGGTCATGAAGATCTGGTTGCCGCCATGCGCGAGGCCGGTGTTGGGGCCGGTCAGCATGAAGAAGTTCGGGAAGCCGGGCACAGTGAGGCCGAGATAGGCTTTTGCGTCGTCGGGGCCCCAGACGTCGTGCAGCTCGCGCCCCTTCCGGCCACGGATTTTCATCGGATGCAGCATCTTGCTGACCATAAAACCGGTGGCGAACACCAGCGCGTCCGCCGGCCAGATGTTCCCGTCCCTCGTGCGGACGCCCTCGGGCACGATGCGATCGATCGGGTCGGTGACGAGATCGACGTTGTCGCGCTTGAGCATCCGAAACCAGTAATTGTCGATCAGGATGCGCTTGCCATAGGCCGGATAATCCGGAACGACCTTTTGCAAAAGGTCCGGCCGGTCCTCGAGCTCGGCACGCATGTGTCTTGTCATGAAGTGGCGGTGCTTTTCGTTGATCGCATTCAGCGAGCGTTCCGGGTGCGGCCAGTCGGGGTCGACCGTCAGCGCTGCATGCAGGCCGTCCGCAAATCCCCAGAACAGCTGGAAGCGGTACCAGCGCAGATAGAACGGCACATTGGCGAGCGCCCATTTCTTTCCTTCGTTGACGCCCTCATGATAGTTCGGGTTCGGCACCACCCAGTGCGGCGAGCGCTGGAAGATCGTCAGGCGTTCGACATCGGGCGCGAGGCTCGGGCCGACCTGATGGCCCGATGCGCCGGTGCCGATCATGGCGACGCGCTTTCCGCGCCAGTCGAAATCGCGATCCCATTGCGCGGTGTGGAAGGCGGGCCCCGCAAACGAGTCGAGTCCGGCAATATCAGGCAGTTTTGGCCGGTTCAGCACGCCGACCGCGGAGACCAGCACACGGGCTGTGAGCTGTTGGTCCGTCCCATCTTGGCCTTGCGCGGTGATGCGCCAAACCGCGCCAGCCTCGTCATATCGCGCCTCCACCACTTCGGTGCCGAGCCGGATATGTTTGCGCAGATCGTATTTGTCGGCGACTCTTTCAAAATAATTCCAGAGCTCGTCGCGCTTGGCGAAGAAATGCGACCACTCGTGATTGGGCTCGAAGGCGTAGGAATAGAAATGATTGGGCGTGTCGACGCCGCAGCCAGGATAGATATTCTCATACCAGGTGCCGCCGACGGCGTCGTTCTTCTCGAGGATGACGAAGGGAATGCCGGCCTGTTGCAACTGGATGCCGGCATAGAGGCCGGACATGCCGGCGCCGATGATGACGACCTGCGTGGCCTGCAGCGCGTCCGGCCCGGGGGTTTTCCGCCATTTCAGGCTGCGCGAGGCCAGATTGTCGTCGGTCAGGTCCTCGCGCATCATCGCGATATAATCGTCCGACACCGTCTCGCCGGTTGCGACCGCCATCATCTCGCGCAGCAGCGAATCGTCGGCCTGTCGCGGCGGCGTCCTGCCGCTGCGCGAAATCTCCGCCAGCACCTCGGCGAGCCGGTCACGCACCCGGGCGCGCAGCGGCTCGGGCATGAACTCCTGATAGTTCATCGGGCCGCGGATGAACGGCTTTGCAGCCTCCAGCCAATGTTTTTCGCCGGTGAGCTGCACCAGCGACAGCAACAGCGTCGCCGGATCGGCCGCCTCCAGCGCCCGCCGCAGCAAGGCCGCGTCGGCCGATGTTTCCGCTCCCGAATCCAGCATTTCTCGCGTCCGCGATGGTGTTTGCGCCAACTTTGCCTTGCTGAGGCGAAAACGCAAAGCATTTGTGTTAGCTTGACGTCCTCGGAACTTGCGCAGGACATGCATTCCCCATGAACGCCGCGGACCTGAAGAAAATCTCCGACTGGCTGATCGATGGCGCGAGGTCGGCTGCAAGCTCGCCCGCGATGGTGTCGGAGTTCTGCGAGCGGCTGGTTGGAGCCGGGCTGCCGCTATGGCGCGTCGGCATGTTCGTCCGGACGCTCCATCCCGACGTTCTCGGCGTCAATTTCATCTGGAAGCCCGGCGCCGAGGTCATCTTCGGCACCGCGGATTTCGGTTTCCTGGATTCGCCGGAATTCAAAAGCAGTCCGCTGGCGATCGTGTTCGGCGAGGCCCGGGAGGTCCGGCATCGCATCGACGATCCCGAAAGCCGGCGCTTTCCATTTCTCGACGACATGCGCGCGGAGGATGTCACCGACTATATCGCGCTGCCGCTGCTGGCCACCGATGGCACGATTCACGCATCGAGCTGGACCACGAAGGCGCCGGGTGGGTTCAGCGACGAGCAGTTGGACGGCCTGCGATCGCTGATGCCGCCGCTGGCCCGCCTCATCGAGGTCATCAATCAGCGCCGCAGGGCGTCGGTCCTGCTCGACACCTATGTCGGTTCCCGCGCCGGCGAGCGCATTCTCGGCGGCCAAATTCGCCGCGGCCACACCGAGACCATGCATGCCGCGATCTGGCTGTCGGACCTGCGCGGTTTCACGGCGCTGTCCGACCGGCTGCCGGCCGAAACCGTGGTCGACATCCTCAACCATTATTTCGACTGCCAGGTGGCGGCGATCAAAGGCCATGGCGGCGAGGTGCTCAAATTCATGGGCGACGGGCTGCTCGCGGTGTTCCCGATTTCGGAAGCTGACGGCGATGAAGAGCATGTCTGCGCGCGGGCGCTGCAAGCGGCGCGGCAATCGCGCGCCAGCGTCCATGCGCTGCAATACCCGATCGGTGGCACCACCGAGCGGTTTCGCTTCGGGGTTGCGCTGCATGTCGGCAAGATCCTCTACGGCAATATCGGCGGCGGCAACCGGCTCGACTTCACCTGCATCGGCCCCGCCGTCAATCTCGCAGCAAGGCTGGAGAAGATCGCCGGCAAGCTGCATCGCACCGTCGTGGCGTCCGAGGGCTTCGCGGACATCTGCACCGGCGGCTGGACCGAACTCGGCGAGTTTCCGATCGCCGGATTTTCCAGGCCTGAGCGCGTCTACGGTTTGGCGGACGAGATACCGAAGGATTCGTAGCCCGGATGCAGCGCAGCGTAATCCGGGACCGCATCGCCAGCCCGAGCACTGTCCCCGGATTGCGCTTCGCTCCATCCAGGCTACGAACTACGTTGCCGCGCTACTCCTCGGGCTCGGTGGTGAACAGCAGCGGATAGCCCTTGGCGCGACCGGCGTCGGTGGCACGCGTCGCCTTGGTCTCGGCGACGTCCTTGGTGAAGACCGCGACCACACAGACGCCGCGCCGGTGTGCCGTGATCATGACCTTGTGGGCCTGGTCCTCGGTCATGCGGAATTCCGCCTTCAGGACCGTGACCACGAATTCGCGCGGCGTGTAGTCGTCGTTGACGAGGATCACCTTGTGCAGGCGCGGCCGTTCGGTCTTGGTCTTGACCTTGGTCTTCGGCTTGGTGACGGCGTCGATCATTGCGGTGGCTGCTCCGGATGTTCTCCTTGCATCGGGTTTGCCAGTTTACAACCTCCCGCTCCGGGGCGGAACCGGCGCTTTGCGATGGCTTCATTGCAGCGGCGGCACCGTGCGCAAATAGGCGACGATATCGGCCAGGTCGGCCGGCGTCAGGCCCGCATAATAGGCATAGGCCATCGGCGGCTTCAGCCGCCGCCCGTCGCGCGAAATACCTTCCGTGATGGCGCGGCCGATTTCGGCATCGCTCCAGGCGCCGATGCCGGCCGCGGGATCGGAGGTGATGTTGGCGGCGACGCTGTCGGGTGTTCCCGCGGGCGCACCCTCGCGCGCCGGGAAAGTCCTGCCGCCGCGGCCAAGGCCATTCCTGAAATCGGAGACGCCGCGCGACCAGGCGGTGTGGCATTCCATGCAATGGCCGACGGTGACCAGATAAGCCCCGCGGCGGACCGGATCGGCAAACATCTTCTTGTCGAAACCCGCCTCGGCGTCCGGATAGGGATCGCGCCGCACCGGCGCCTTGTACACGGGGACCGGGGATTCGTTGCGGACCGGCTTGATGCTGCGCAGATAGGCGACGACGGCGTCGAGATCCTCAGGCAGCAACGCCCGGTAGAAATTGGCCGGCATGATCGCCGCCAGCGGCACGCCGGCGAGATGGCCATGGTCCGGGCGCACGCCATCGATCAGCGCGCGTCTGATCTCGGCA
The DNA here is from genome assembly GCF_035484855.1 of Bradyrhizobium sp. GTDB lineage: Bacteria > Pseudomonadota > Alphaproteobacteria > Rhizobiales > Xanthobacteraceae > Bradyrhizobium. The sequence continues at coordinate 5,802 of NZ_DATHOP010000153.1, read as the reverse complement.
TCGCTCCAGCGTCCGATCCCGGTTTCGGCATCGGGCGTGATGTTCGGCGCTGTGGCGACGAAGGCCGGCGTGTCGAATGTCAGCCCTCCGGAAAAGGCCTTGTCGGGGATCATCCGGCCTTCGCCATCGCGCGGCGAATGGCAATTGCCGCAGGCCATGATGGTGTTGACGAGGTAATCGCCGCGCGCGGTGAGGGTTTCCGCCTTAGCGCCATGAGCGGCAACCGACAGCACGACGCAACACGCGATAGCGATCCTGAACATGATGCCCCCTTCATTCGAGGGTCGCTGTATCGCACGACTATCCGGCGCAGCAAAGCCGGCAGCTCCATAATTGAGGCAGCCTTGCGGCTAACTCGAATGTGAACATCAAGGCATGTTCCTGCTTTTCGAAGTCCGCTTTGCGTGTCACCATCCGCTTCGACGACGGGAGGGCCGCTGATGCGCTGGTATGTCTCGTTTCTGACGGTGCTTGTCGCCGGCGCGATCGCCGGCGGCGACGTCGCGGGGCTCGCTGCACCCGGCCCCAACGCGCGAACGACCGCGCAAGCGGCGGACAAGGCGCCGGTCGACGTCGAACTGATCCTCGCCGTCGACGTCTCCTACTCGATGGACATGGATGAACTGGCGGTCCAGCGCGAGGGCTACGCGCAGGCCATCGTCTCCAAGGAGTTCTTGCAGGCGCTGAAAAGCCTGCCCAACGGCAAGGTCGCGATCACCTATTTCGAATGGGCGGCCTCCAGCGACCAGAAGATCATCATTCCCTGGCGGCTGATCGACGGTCCGGAAACTGCCGATGCCGTCGCCGAGGAGATATTGAAGACGCCGATCCGCCGCGCCTCGCGCACCTCGATCTCGGGCGCGATCTATTTCGCGATGCCGCTGTTCGACGAGAACCCGTATCGCGGCATGCGGCGCGTGATCGATATCTCCGGCGACGGGCCCAACAACAACGGCTCGCCCGTCAGCGGCGCGCGCGAGATGGCGCTGTCCAAGGGCATCGTCATCAACGGCCTGCCGATCATGGTCAAGGAGCCGTCCTATTCGACCATGGATATCGACAATCTCGACTGGTACTACGAGGACTGCGTGATCGGCGGCCCCGGTTCCTTCGTGGTCGCGATCAAGGACCGCGAGAAATTCAAGGAAGCGATCCGCGCCAAATTGCTGCTCGAAGTCGCCGGCCGAACGCCGGAGCGCCGGATCGTCCCGGTCGCCGACAAGGAGCCTCGCGTCTCCTGCCTGATCGGCGAGAAGATCTGGCAGGACCGGTGGGGACGGTAGTTCGTAGCCCGGATGGAGCGCAGCGTAATCCGGGATTCTTGTTTGGAGTCAGATCGACCAACGGCGCGACAAATGGCCCCGGATTGCGCTGCGCTTCATCCGGGCTACGTGAAGTCACCTCTTAAACCGCGCCACCAGCTCGACATGCGGTGTGTGCCGGAACTGGTCGACCGGGGTTACGCTTTCAAGCTTATAGCCGCCGTCGACCAGGATGCGGGCGTCGCGCGCGAAGGTCGCGACGTTGCAGGACACTGCGACCACGACGGGAATCTTGCTGACCGCGAGTTGCCGCACCTGCGCCTCCGCGCCCCGCCGTGGCGGATCGAACACGATCGTGTCGTAGTCGCGAAGCTCCTGCGGCATCAGCGGACGGCGGAACAGGTCGCGTGCCTCGGCCTTCACCGGCTTCAGGCCGGAGGTCGCCATTGCCGCCTTCTGCAGCGCCGCCACCGCGCCGGCGTCGCTGTCGAACGCGGAAACCCGTGTCTTCGCTGCCAGCCTCAGGGCAAACGGCCCGACTCCGCAGAACAGATCGGCGATGTGCCTGGCGCGCTTGCAATGTTCCGACACCAGCGCCGCCAGCGTTTGCTCGCCGACAATTGTTGCCTGGAGGAACGACCCCGGCGGCAACGTCACGCGCGCCGTGCCGATCACGATCGTCGGCGGCTCGCGCATCAGCACCAACTCGCCGTGCCGCGTCAGCCGCGCCAGGCGGTGCTGTTCGGCAACGCGCGACAGCGTCGCGATCATTTTGGCCGGCAGCGGCCCCGAGCCGCGGACATCGACGTCGAGGCCGCCTTCGGTCGCCGTGATCTGGATGTCGAGCGGTTTTCCCGTCGGCGTCAGCGGCTCGGCCAGCGCCCATGCCGCCTCCAGCGCGCCGCTCAAGGCGGGATCGAGGATCGGGCAGCGATCGACGGGAACGATGTCGTGCGAGCCTGCCGCCGCGAAACCGACCTTGAGCACGTCGTGCGTGCTCATCCTTGCATGCAGCGTGATCCGCCGCCGGCCGAGCCCATGGGCGTCGATCAATGGCGCCACCTCGCCATCGAGCCTCGCCTGCGCCAGCGTCTCAACGACGAGATTTCGTTTCCAGGCGCGATAGGGCTCGGCGTCCCAATGCTGGATCGCGCAGCCGCCGCAGACGCCAAAATGCTGGCAGAAGGGCGGAATCCGTTCCGGGCTGGCGCGCTCGATGGCGAGCAGGCGGCGGCGGTCGGGATGGCCGGCAACCGGCGCCACTTCCACCGTCTCGCCGCCAAGCGTGTACGGCACATAGATGCTTTTGCCGTCGACGAGGGCGACGCCGTCGCCAAAATGGCCGACGTGATCGATCAGGACAAGCTCAACCACGGCGCGCGCCGAGAAAGAATTCGATATTGCCGTCGCCACCCTTGATCGATGACGGAAACACCTGGATGTCGGTGCAGCCCAGCGAAGCCACGAAGCCAGTGATGTCGTCGCAGATTTCCTGATGCACCATCGCGTTGCGGATGATGCCGCGCTTGGAATGCCTCCGCGGCGCCTCGAATTGCGGCTTGATCAGCGCCAAGAGATGCATCGGGGCGGCGGCAAGCGACAAGGCCACAGGCAGCACGGCCTTCAACGAGATGAAGCTGACGTCGACGACGACGATATCCGGCCGCACCGGCAGCCGCTTGCCTTCGAGCTTGCGAATGTCGGTCTCCTCCATCGAGACGACTTTTGGATGGCCGCGCAGCGATGGATGCAGCTGCTCGCGCCCGACATCGATCGCGAACACGAGATCGGCGCCGCCCGCCAGCAGCACCTCGGTAAAGCCTCCGGTCGATGCGCCGACGTCGAGGCAGACATGCCCCTCGATATCCAAAGGGTATTGCTCCAGCGCGCCGGCGAGCTTGACGCCGCCGCGCGAGACATAGGGATGCGCGGGCTCTGCCTGCAACGCTGCATCAGTGGCAACCGTCTCCGAGGATTTTGCGATTTGCCTGCCATCGGCAATCACGAGGCCGGCCTCGATCGCAGCCCGCGCCCGCGTCCGGCTCTCGAACAGGCCGCGTTCGACCAGGAGAACGTCGATGCGCTTGCGGGGGGATGACATGCCGGTTCGGTCCCTTGCCGAGGTTCAACGCAGCGCCGGCGAATGCGGCGCGGCCAGCCGTTCGGCGGCGATCCGCACACAAGCCTCGAACGCGGTCAGGTCGTGCCAGATATAAGCGGGCGTCCGCAGCGGTGTCACCAGCCGGCAGCCATAGAGCTCGAGCGCATGAACGATCATCAGGTTTTCCGCCAGGCCAAAATTCTCAACGGTCAATCCCGCCGCGTCGACCAGCCGGCCGTCGCGCGCAACCACCGTGGTGAACCGACGCACCCGGTCGGCATAGGTCGAGGGGTCGTTGGAATAGCCGAGACAGAGCTTGCCGCGCCCGGCCATGAAGCCGAGCTCGTAGACGGTGCCGGCGTCCGCGCCCGCTCCGCGAAACGGAGTCAGGTTGGCGATGATGGCATCTGCCTCGTTCATCATGGCCTCGTTGCCGCGAAAGATCTGAAGCGAGGCGTCCGGCGCGGCGAGGTCGATCGCCTTGTCCAGCGGATACAGCCCGGTCAGTCCGTGCCGATGACACAAATCGGCCTTGCGTCGTCCGATATCAATGGCGTCGGGCAGGAAAACATCGGGACCGGCGAGATAAATCTTCATTGCTCTAGCCGTCATTGCGAGCGAAGCGAAGCAATCCATAGCCGCAGGAAAGAATGGATTGCTTCGTCGCAAGAGCTCCTCGCAATGACGAACGCAATACAGGCTGCGTTCCGCGAGCCTCAGGCCAGCTTCACGGTTTCGACCTTGAAATCCTTGCCGAGGGTTTCGAACACCTTCTTGACGATGCCCTTGGCGTCGAGGCCGGCGCGGGCATACATCGCATTCGGCGAGTCATGGTCGAGGAACACGTCGGGCAGCACCATCGCGCGCATCCGTAGACCGCCGTCGAGCATGCCGTGCTCGGCCAGCGTCTGCATCACATGCGAGCCGAAGCCGCCGATCGCGCCTTCCTCGATGGTCAAGAGGATTTCGTGTTCGCGCGCGAGCTTCAGCACCATGTCGACATCGAGCGGCTTCATGAAGCGCGCGTCGGCAATAGTGGTGGAAAGGCCATGGGCTGCGAGTTCGTCGGCCGCCTTCTCGCATTCCGCCAGCCGCGTGCCGAACGACAATAGCGCGATCTTGGTGCCTTCGCGGACGATGCGGCCCTTGCCGATTTCGAGGGGAATGCCAGCTTCCGGCATCTCGACGCCGCGGCCTTCGCCTCTGGGGTAGCGCAGCGCGCTCGGGCGGTCGTTGATCGCGACCTGGGTCGCCACCATGTGCACCAGTTCGGCCTCGTCGGAGGCCGCCATGATGACGAAATTGGGCAGGCAGCCGAGATAGGCGTTGTCGAACGAGCCGGCATGGGTGGCGCCGTCGGCGCCGACCAGGCCGGCGCGATCGATCGCAAACCGCACCGGCAGGCTCTGGATCGCGACGTCGTGGACCACCTGGTCATAGCCGCGCTGCAGGAAGGTCGAATAGATCGCGCAGAACGGCTTGAAGCCCTCGGTCGCCAAACCAGCGGCGAAGGTCACGGCGTGCTGCTCGGCGATGCCGACGTCGAAGGTGCGGTCCGGGAAGGCCTTGTTGAAGATATCGATCCCGGTGCCCGAGGGCATCGCCGCGGTGATGCCGACGATCTTCTCGTCCTTCTGGGCTTCCTTGACGAGGCTCTGGCCGAACACGTTCTGGTAGGCCGGCGCGTTCGGCTTGGCTTTCGCCTGGGCGCCGGTGGCGACGTCGAACTTGACCACCGCATGGTACTTGTCGGCCGCTGCTTCCGCCGGACCGTAGCCCTTTCCCTTTTGCGTCACGACGTGGACCAGGATCGGGCCGGTCTCCATGTCGCGAACGTTCTTCAAGACCGGCAGCAGATGGTCGAGGTTATGGCCGTCGATCGGGCCGACATAATAGAAGCCGAGCTCCTCGAACAGCGTGCCGCCGTCCATCATGAAGCCGCGGGAATATTCCTCGACGCGGTTGGCGCGATTGGCGATGATTTTCGGCAGGCGCTTGTTGATCTGCTTTGCAGCTTCGCGCAGCGAGCGGTAGGTCTTGCCTGAATAAAGCCGCGACAGATAGGCCGACATGGCGCCCACAGGCGGGGCAATCGACATGTCGTTGTCGTTGAGGATGACGATCAGCCGGGAGTTCATCGCGCCGGCGTTGTTCATGGCCTCATAGGCCATGCCGGCGGACATCGCGCCGTCACCGATCACGGCGATGACATTATTCTTGCCGCCGGAGAGGTCGCGCGCCACGGCCATGCCGAGCGCAGCGGAAATCGAGGTCGAGGAATGCGCGGCGCCGAACGGATCGTAGTCGCTTTGGGTGCGTTTTGTGAAACCTGAAAGGCCGCCGCCGGTGCGCAGCGTGCGAATGCGGTCGCGCCGGCCGGTGAGGATCTTGTGCGGATAGGCCTGATGGCCGACGTCCCAGATCAGGCGATCGCGCGGG
>NZ_DATHOP010000152.1:0-33732 GCF_035484855.1 Bradyrhizobium sp. | reverse complement strand
CTTGCGGTCGGGCACCACGTCAGGGCCGCCGCTGATGGTGTCGATGGTCACCTCATCGCCGCTTTTGATGGACAGGACAGGTTTCAGTTTCGCTTCGAAGAATCCCCAGTGGCAGGTTTCGGGGCTGGAATGCAGGTGATGATGCGTCATGGGGAGCACTTTCTTGCCGGGTTCGTGCTCACACTCTGTCATTGCCGGGCTCGACCCGGCAATCCATCTTTTTCGAATAGAGGTTGTCGCGAAGAGAGATGGATACGCGGGTCAAGCCCGCGTATGACGGTCAGCGCAAATCGTAGAGGTTTCCGCACCCGAAAGAGAATACCCCTTGTTCTTCGTCCTCTCCAAAACCCTCGGCATCATGCTGCTGCCGACCAACTTCCTGCTCGGCGCGGGCGCACTCGGCGTGGTGCTGCTGGCGAGCCGATGGGCGCAGTTCGGCCGCAGGCTGCTGGCCGCCGTCGTGGTGCTGCTCGTGGTCGCAGGCTTTTCCCCGATCGGAAACTGGCTGCTCTATCCGCTGGAGGCGCGCTTTTCCCCTTGGGATGGGTCGAAGGGCGCGCCCGACGGCATCGTCGTGCTGGGCGGACCGATCGATCCCGATCTGTCGGCCGCGCACGGTACCCCTGTCGTCAGCGCCTCGGCCGATCGCCTGATCGCCGCCGCGGCACTTGCCCGCCGCTATCCGAACTTGCGCATCATTTACACCGGCGGCAACGCGAATTTGATCTCCGGCGAAGCGAGGGAGGCCGATTACGCCTCCGAGGTGTTCGAGAGCCTCGGCGTCTCCAAAACGCGATTGATGATGGAACGGCGCGCCCGCAACACCCAGGAGAATGCCGTCTACGCCAGGGCGCTGGCGGCGCCGAAGCAGGGCGAGCGCTGGCTATTGGTGACATCGGCCTATCATATGCCGCGGGCGGTCGGCGTGTTCCGTCAGCAGGGATTTGCGGTCGAGCCCTATCCGGTCGACTGGCGCGTCGGCGGCCGCGCCGATTTGCTGGGCTTGCACAATTTCTCGGTCGACGGCCTTTATGGCATCGACGTCGCCATGCGCGAATGGATGGGACTTGTGGCCTATCGCATCTCGGGCAAAACCGGCGAGCTGTTTCCGGGACCAAATCCATCATGATGCGCCGGTCGCACCGGGTGCATAAACCGGCTAGGATCGGCGCCGGAAAACTAAAGGGAGGCTAGTTCATGCAGCAAGCCGTAGCGAGCGACGAAAAATTCGATTTTTCCGCCATGGTGGCCGACCTGAACAGCCTGCTTCGCCTGAAGACCACGGTGATCGGCATGAAGATGTTCGCTGATGTCGGGGAGATGACGGCGATCCCGAAAATCCGGCGTCCGACCGCGGTTCACACCACCGACCAGATCGTCAGCATGGCCTCGCGGCTCGGCTGGACCGTCGGCATCACCTCGGACGATCTCGTCGGCGCGCAGTGTCGCGCCGTGATCGGGCTTGCGCCAACGGACGACAAATGGCTCGCGGGCGAAGCTTACGTCGGCGTCTGGCACGGGACGGCTGAGGACGCGCGCAAGCGTCAGGAGGCGCTCGACGTCGTTCCCTTCGGCAAATATCAGGCGCTGGCGGTGAGCCCGCTTGCCAGCGGCCGGCTGAACCCGCCGGATATTTGTCTCGTCTACGCGACGCCGGGGCAGATGATCATCCTGATCAACGGCGTGCAATATACCGGCTACAGGAAATTCGAATGGGGCGTGGTCGGCGAGACCGCTTGCGCCGATTCCTGGGGGCGGGCGCTGAAGACCGGCGAGCCCAGCCTGTCGCTGCCATGCTTCGCCGAGCGGCGTTATGGCGGCGTGCCGGACGAGGAGATGCTGATGGCGCTGCAGCCCGCGCATCTCGCCAAAGCCATCACCGGCATGAAGGCGCTGGCCAAGAACGGCCTGCGCTACCCGATCGCACCCTATGGAATCCAGAGCGACGTCCGCGCCGGCATGGGCGCCTCCTATGGGAAGAAATAGACCGTCATTGCGAGCGAAGCGAAGCAATCCATGTCGCAGCAAGAAGAAAGAATGGATTGCTTCGTCGCTTCGCGCCTCGCAATGACGGGAAGAAATTGCAACGCCAACAGACAATTCCAGAGCAACCAAAAATGAAATCTTCGTCGAAGTTCGACATCGTCGTCTATGGCGCGACCGGTTTCACCGGGCAGCTCGTCGCCGAATATCTGGCCGCGCATTACACCGGCGAGGGCGCGCCGAAATGGGCAATGGCCGGACGCAGCCTGGCAAAACTGGCTTCGGTGCGCGACGCGATCGGCGCGCCGGCCGACACATTCCTGCTCGTTGCCGACGCCGGCGATCCCGCCTCGCTGCAGGCCATGGTCGACCAGACCAAATCGGTGATCGCGACCGTCGGTCCCTATCAGCTCTATGGCTCCGAACTCGTCGCGATCTGCGCCACCACCGGCACCGACTATTTCGATCTCTGCGGCGAACCGGTGTGGATGCGCCAGATGATCGATGCGCATGAGGCGGCGGCGAAAGCGAGCGGCGCGCGGATCATGTTCTCCTGCGGCTTTGATTCGCTGCCCTTCGAACTCGGCGTGTTCTTCTGCGAGGAGACAGCCAGGAAGGTTCTCGGTGCGCCGGTCAGCCGGGTCAAAACCCGTATCCGCGGTATGAGTACGACAATCTCGGGTGGCACCGCGGCGAGCTTCAAGGCGACATTCGCCGCCGCGGCGAAAGACCTCAGTCTGGTTGCGCAGTTGCAAAATCCGTTTGTATTGACGCCGGGCTTCGAAGGCCCAAAACAGCCGCGAGCCAACAAGCCGGCGTTGGACGAGGACCTCGGCCAATGGACCGCGCCCTTCGTGATGGCGACCATCAACACCCGCAATGTGCATCGCTCCAATATGCTGATGAATTTTCCGTACGGCAAAGACTTCGTCTATGACGAGATGGTCCTGACAGGGTCGGGAGAGCAGGGTGAAGCCAACGCCAAGCGCCTGGTGGCAGCCGTCAATGCCGAGAGGATGAGCGGCGGCGGACTGAAGCCGGGCGACGGGCCGTCGAAGGAAGAACGCGAGAACGGCTTCTATGACCTGCTATTCGTCGGCATCGCGACTGACGGCAAGCAGATCCGTGTTGCGGTGAAAGGCGACCGCGATCCCGGCTACGGCTCGACCTCGAAGATGATGTCGGAATGCGCGATCTGCCTGCTGCGCGACACGCCGGACGTTCCAGCCGGTATCTGGACGCCCGGCGCTGCGATGCGGGAACCCCTGATCAAGCGGCTCGTCGATCGTGCGGGGTTGACGTTTGCGGTCGAGCAATAGAAGCGCGAGCTTATACGGCGTCGAACTCGTCGCGGGTCGCAATCGCCTTGTAGGGCTGCGCCGCGGCGAACATGCCCCACATCGCGCCCAGCATCATGAAGAAATGCCGCCAGTGGTCGGTGTCGATCACGAAACTTTCGCCGACGGTGCCGAGGAAGGCCGAGAAGATCGCGAGATAAGCGCGCTGCCAGGGCACGCGCACGAAGACGTGGCGAAAGCCCAGGATGACGGTGATGAACGCCAGCGCCGGGTAGCAGACGCCGGAGATCCAGCCGCCCGACATGAAGGCGTTCAGATAGGAGTTATGGGTGTCCTCGGGAAAATAATTGTGGAACTGCAGCGGGCCGATGCCGAACGGCAGGTCGAGCGCCATCTGCGCGCCGAGGACGTGGCGGCCGAACCGGCCGAAGCGGCCCTCGTCATAGCTCTGGTCGAAGCTGGCGCGCTGGTTGAACATCTCGCGGATCGAATCGAACGACAGCAGCACGCCGAGCAGCGCCACCACGATGATCACGGCGACGACCGACATCACGACGATGCGCGAGCGCTGGCTGTGCGAGGTGCTGGTCAGCACCATCAGCGCCAGCATGAAGGCGGATGTCAGCACCAGCCCGCCCCATGCCGCGCGGGAAAACGCCAGCAGGATCGCCAGCGCCATCACGCCGAGCGCAACCGTGCTGCGGAACGATTTGGCGAAGCGATCGGTGACGACGCTCTGCAGCGCGAACAAGGCGGGCAGGATCAGGAAGGCGCCGAGCACGTTCGGGTCCTTGAAGGTGCCGCGGGCGCGGTCGTACAATGTCAAGAGATCGTACCCGCCCGGAACGAGGTTGAGATAGCCGGCGATTCCCGATATGGCGGCGATCATCCCGCCGACGATCAGGCCGCGGCGAAGCATGTCGAGCCGGGCCTCGGTGTCCTCGGCGATCACCATGGCGAAGAACATCACGGTGACAGCCATGTACCAGGAGGTCGCGATCCAGTTGGCGACCGGCGATTCGTCAATAAAGGGAATCGCGCCGATCGAATAGCCGACATTGAGCAGGACCAGCAGCAGCAACAGCGGCATGAATACCAGCCGCAACCGAAGGCCCGTCGCGACGAAAATCACCGTCGCCGCCAGCGTCACCAGCTCATACGGGCTCGGTTCGATGAAGACGATCGCGCCGCTTGCCCCGACCAGCCATACCAGCGCGCGCTGCAGCGCCAGCACGCCGGGCGCAGCCGTTACGGAAGGAAAACCCTCGGCTGTCGCCGCATACGCCATCACACACTCACGCAACGCAACTCATGGCAAGACGCCCGAGCGAACAGCCCTAGTAGGCGTTCTCGTTCCTGGTCATCAACGCCATCGGCGTCTTGAGCAGGATCACGAGATCGAACAGCACCGACCAGTTCTCGATGTAGTAGAGATCGAACTCGACGCGCTTCTGGATCTTCTCCTCGCTGTCGACCTCGCCGCGCCAGCCGTTGATCTGCGCCCAGCCGGTAATGCCGGGCTTGACGCGGTGGCGGGCGAAATAGCCGTCGACCGCCTCGTCGAACAGCCGGCTCTGCAACTTGCCCTGCACGGCGTGCGGACGCGGCCCGACCAGCGACAAATTGCTCTTGAACACGACGTTGAAGAGCTGCGGCAGCTCGTCGAGGCTGGTCTTGCGGATGAAGCGGCCGACGCGGGTGACGCGGCTGTCGTTCTTGGTCACGACCTTGGCGGCCAAGGGATCGGCCTGATCGTGGTAGAGCGAGCGAAACTTGAAGACGTCGATGCGCTCGTTGTTGAAGCCGAATCGCTTCTGGCGGAACAGCACCGGGCCCGGGCTGTCGAGTTTGACGGCGAGCGCGACCAGCGCCATCACCGGGGAGGCGAGCAGCAGCACGATGGCGCCGACGACATGATCGAACAGCCACTTCATCACCAGGTCCCAGTCGGTGATCGGCGCCTCGAACACATCCAGCGTCGGTACCTTGCCGAGATAGGAATAGGAGCGCGGGCGGAAGCGCAGCTTGTTGGTGTGGGCGGAAAGCCTGATGTCGACCGGCAGCACCCACAGCTTCTTCAGCATCTCGAGAATTCGCGTCTCCGCCGAGATCGGCAGCGCGAACAGCACGAGATCGATCCGGGTGCGGCGGGCGAATTCGACGATGTCGTCGACCTTGCCGAGCTTCGGCGCACCCGCGCAGGTATCGAGCGCGCGGGCATCGTTGCGGTCATCGAACACGCCGAGGATGTCGAGGTCGGAATCGTCCTGGGCTTTCAGCGCGCCGACCAGTTGCTCGCCGTTCTGGTCGGAGCCGACGATGATGGTGCGGCGGTCGAGCCGGCCCTCGCGCGCCCAGCCGCGCACCAGCGAGCGCAGGAACAGCCGTTCGCCGATCAGCGCGGCGAGGCCGATGATGAAGAACGCCGACAGCCACAGCCGCGAAACTTCGCCGCCGAGCTTGGCGAAAAAGGACGCGCCGATGAATAGCAGGAACACGAAAGCCCAGGACGAGATCATCCGCGTCAGCTGCCGGAGCTGACCGCGAAACACCTGGACCTGGTAGATATCGGCTGCCTGGAAACAAACGACCGCGGCCGCCGCCATGGCGAAGATCGCCCCGACATATTCCCAATGAAAGCCGGCGAGCCGCGTCACGTAGCCGAAATAGAGCGCGATGCCGACGAGACTGAGCAGCACGAAATCGGCCACGCGCACGGCGCCCGCGATCACGATCGGCGAATAGGCGCGGCGCACCTTCTGGTTGGTGACGGCTAGCGCCGCCGGCGACAACCGTCGGCGTCGTTCGATCGGTTGGCGCTGCGCGGAGGCCGCCGCGGCGGCATCCAGCATCGATCGTGCGTTGATCTGTTCCACTGTTCCCAAATCCGTGTCTCGCCCCGGCATCTAGGCATGCGCGCGCCGAGGCGGAATTCCCTGGCCACCGGCTTAACGGACAAATCGGAAGAAACGGTTATCGTTGGTAAGGAATGGTTAACGATCGGCAAACGCGTCGCGGTAACCCGCCAGCACCCCCTCGACCATCGCCTTCTGCGAAAAATGCATCAGCACGCGCTCCCTCAGGGATTTTGCACGTTGGGCCGCCGCTTCGGGATCCTCCAGCGCGGTCTCGATCGCGTCCGCCATCGCGCCCACGAGATTGGGTGCAAACAGCGCATCGGTGTGGGAACCGAAGATTTCGGGGATGCCGCCGACATTGGCGGCCACCATCGGAATGCCCGCTGCCGCAGCCTCGATCACGACATAGGGCATGGAATCGCCGCGGGAGGGCACCACCAGCACGCTGCCCTTGGAAAAGCCGTGGCGGGCCTTGACGTGGCCGATGAAGCGGACCTTCTCGCCGAGACCGAGCCTCTGGACCTGGGCCTTCAGCGCGGCCATTTCCTCGCCGTCGCCGGCAAGCGTCAGCGTCACCTTCTTGCCGTCGGCATTGAGCCGCGCCACCGCGTCGATCAGGAGATCGGCGCCCTTGATGTGCCGGAACTCGCCGACATAGACGATATCGGTGGCGTCGGTTGCCTTGACGACGGGATCGAATTCGTCCGCGGTGACGCCATTGAAGACGCAGCGCACCAGGCCTTCGGGCATGCCGATGGTGCGCTGATAGGTGTTGCGCGCAAAGGCGCTTTCGAACAGGAACAGGTCGGTCGAATTCATCAGCGTGCGCTCGAGGCGGCTGTAGAAGGCGCCCTTGAGCGTATCCAGCGGGTAGTGCAGCGAGCCGCCGTGCGGTGTGTAGACGCGAATCCTGGTTTTCGAATGCTGTCGCAGTCGCACGAAGGCGCCGGCCTTGGCGCCGTGGCCGTGCAGCACGTCCGGCTTGAGTTTTCGGACCAGGAACATGAATTGCGCCCAGACCAGAAAGTCCGCGGGATGGGGCTCGCGGTGAATCGCGATGCGGCGGACACCGAGCTTGAGGCGGGGGGCGATCTCCTTCAGCGCCGCCTCGGCGCGTTCGCCGCCGGTCAGGCTGTCGGCGATGATGCCGACGTCGTGACCGCGGTCGGCCTGTCCATTGGCGAGATCGAGAATATGCCGGAAGATGCCGCCGACCGGCGCGCGCACCGCGTGCAGGATACGAAGCGGCTGGTCTGGCGTCTCCGGCGTCATCGACATGATCAGAACCAGCACTCGCCACGCGGCCGGACGACGACGGGTGCGACCGAGCGCATGCAGCCCGGCTGAGCGAGCGCGACGAACAGACAGACCATAGCGGCGCGCGCGCCTCGCATCGGACAACCCAAGCGGAAGTGTTGATTCCGATTAAGGACTTGCATGGTTAACAAAGCATGACCGCCGCGGTCGGGCCGATCGTGCCGGCAACAAATCCGCGCAATTAACCCGGCGGCAACCTTAATGGAGTGTAATCGGCGAAGTCCAAGTAGGTGAGTGGCGTCTGCGGGAGTGTGCGATGCGTCTGGCGTTCTGGCGTTCTGGCAAGGACGAAGCAGCCAAGGAAAAACCGGTAGTGCAGCGCGCGGCCGCAAGGCCGGCGCCGTCCAGTGCGAAACCTGTGGCCGCCGCGCCGTCGGGCGATCTGGATCTCGGCGTGCTCGGCCGGGCGCTGCTGCGCAAGCGCGGCCTCATCATCGGTCCGACCTTGCTCGCTTTGGTAATCTCGATCGCGGCCGTCAATCTGGTGACCCCGCGCTTCAAGTCCGAGGCGCGCATCCTGGTCGACGGGCGCGAGAACGTGTTCCTGCGGCCGAACGGCGAACGCAACGAGGAGCGCACCGCGCTCGATGCCGAGGCCGTGACCAGCCAGGTCCAGCTGTTGCTGTCGCGCGATCTCGCCCGCGACATCATCAAGAAGAACAAGCTCGCCGAACTGCCCGAATTCGATCCCGTGCTGGGGGGGCTGTCGCCGGTGAAATCGCTGCTGGCGCTGTTCGGGATCGGCCGCGACCCGTTCTCGCTGACGCCGGAAGAGCGCGTGCTGGACGCCTATTACGACCGCTTCACCGCCTATGCAGTCGATAAATCGCGCGTCATCGTCATCGAATTCCAGTCGCGCGATCCGGATCTGGCCGCGCGCGTCGCCAACTCGATCGCCGAAGGCTATCTGGTGTTGCAGCAGAATGCCCGCCAGGAGCAGGCGAAATCCGCCAGCCAGTGGCTGTCGGGCGAGATCGACAATCTGCGCAAGAAGGTCGCGGAGGACGAATCCCGCGTCGAGGCTTTTCGTTCGAAATCGAGCCTGTTCGTCGGCACCAACAACACTACGCTGTCCAACCAGCAGATGGGCGAGCTCAACACGCAGTTGAACAATGCCCGCGCGCTGAAATCGGACGCCGAGTCGAAGGCGCGGTTGATCCGTGAAATGCTGCAGAGCGGCAAGCCGATCGAGGCTTCGGAAGTCGTCAATTCGGAATTGATCCGGCGGCTGTCCGAGCAGCGCGTCACGCTGCGCGGCCAGCTCGCCGAGCAGTCCTCGACACTGCTCGACAACCATCCGCGCATCAAGGAGCTGAAGGCGCAACTCGCCGATCTCGACCGCCAGATTCGCGACGAAGCGAGCAAGATATCGCGCTCGCTCGACAATGACGCCCGCATCGCCAGCAGCCGGGTCGATGGCCTCAGCGCCAGCCTCGAGCAGTTGAAGAAGCAGGCGACCTCGACCAACGGCGACGACGTACAGCTTCGCGCGCTGGAGCGCGAGGCGAAGGCGCAGCGCGACCTGCTGGAATCCTATCTGGCAAAATATCGCGAGGCCAATACCCGCGAGAATATCGATGCGGCGCCCGCCGACGGCCGCGTGATTTCGCGCGCCACCGTGTCCAACGCGCCGGCCTATCCGAAGAAGCTGCCGATCGTGCTGATCGCGACGCTGGCGACCCTGTTGCTGAGCGCGGGCATGGTCGTGACCGGCGAACTGTTGCGCATCACCGCGCCGCGCGCCGTGGCGGCATTTACCTCCACGCCGGCACCGGTGCAGTCGCCGGCCGAACCCGCATTCGCCGCCGGTCCCGCGCCGGCGTTTGACGAACCGCGGAGGGAACCAAGGGGCGAGCCGCGTCCGGACATTCCGAGCGAACTGAGCGAAATCGAGCAACTCGCCGGGGACCTGCGCGACGCGGGCGACGCGGCGCGCAAGGTGACGATCCTCGGCACCGCAGCGGGCGAGAGCATTACGCTGACGGCGCTGACGCTGGCCCGCCTGATGGCGCGCGATGCAAGGGTCGTGGTGGTCGACTTGTCGGCGGCGTCGCCGACGATTGCGGCGATATCGGTCGATCCGGCCGCGCCGGGACTTGCGGAATTGATGCAGGGCGAGGCGTCGTTCTCGCAGGTGATCACCAAGGACCGGTTGTCGCGGGTTCATCTCGTCAATGCCGGGCGCCCGGGCTTTGACCGCACGCTGTTGCAATCGCCGCGGCTGACGCTGGCGATCGATGCCCTGCTGCGGGTCTATGACCATGTGCTGCTCGACGCCGGCACCGCCTCGGACCTGGCGGCGGAACTACTGACCGCTCGGGCGCGCGCCGTGGTGGTGCCGGATGTCTCGATGGCTCCAGATGCCCGCGCCGTGATGTGCGATCAATTGAAAGCCGTGGGTTTTTCCGAGGTGACGATGCTGAGCAAGCCGGCGCGGCCCTCGGACGCGGTCGAGCCGGCCAAGCGGGTGGTGGCGGCCTGAGGCCGGCGCGCTCGATACCCTGTGGATAACGGGATCAGCGGGGACATTTGCCGCGGCGTGCTTGCGCGCCGCGCCTTATCGCGGCTCAATGGGGACATCTTACGGAGATGGGAAACCATCGCGTCGGATCGGGCAACAGAATCGCGACTGCCCCGATATGCAGCGGCTGCCGATCAGGATACGGCTGGGAGATAGGCCCCCGGTGCGGATGTCCCGAGATCGCCCGTCAAATGTTGCAGCTGCCGTAGGACAGGAAAGGCCGTCCGGGAAACCGGGCGGCCTTTTTCTTCGAGCGGATGCTGGTCATCCCGCCGGGGCGATGTCGTTCAGCCGCGCGGCGGCGCGATGGATGGCCTCGCTTCGGCGCGCTTGCGCCGGCGCGATTCTCTCTTTCATCAAGGCGAGAATCTCCGCCGGCGCGGTGTCCGGCGAGCCTGAGTTGAACGGCGGCGCCGGATTGTATTCGAGCCGCAGCTGGATCGCCTCCGCGGTTTTCCGGTCGACCATGATCGATACCAGCGTCAGCGCGAAATCGATTCCGGCGGTGACGCCGCCGCCGGTGATGCGGTTGCGGTCGACGCAGACCCGCGTCTTGGCCGGAATCGCGCCGAACTCGCTGAGAAAATCCACCGCCGTCCAGTGCGTCGCCGCGCGATAGCCCTTCAGGAGCCCGGCCGCGCCCAACACCAGCGATCCCGTGCACACCGAGGTGATGTATCTGGCGGCCTCGGCCTGCTTGCGCAGGAAGGCGAGCATCTCCGCGTCATTGACCATGTCGTCGGTGCCGACGCCGCCGGGCACGCAGATCACGTCGAGCTGCGGGCAATCCGCAAACGTCGTGGTCGGCGTCAATGTCAGCACGGAATCGCTCGGAACCGGCTCGATCCGTTTCCAGATCAGATGCACCTGCGCGCCCGGCACGCTGGAAAACACCTGCACCGGACCGGTGAGGTCGAGCTGCGTCACCTTGGGGAAGATCATCAGACCGATCTGGAGCGGTGCGGACATGGGAAAAGCCTTTCGAGGTTTTGCGGTGGCGACAACAAACCCTGTTGTCATTGCCGGGCTCGACCCGGCAATCCATCCGCTTCGCAAGGATTCACGCGAAGCAAGATGGATGCCCGGGTCAAGCCCGGGCATGACGATTGTGCGTGTGGAGACTGGTCGTGCACGCGCCAGACCGGCCGACCACTTGACGCGCGCATCCTGCCATGATCGTCTGTCGTCCGAAATGCCATATTTCCCTTAATTTCGGACATGACCCAAGACATGATCGGCATTCTCGTCTTTCCCGATTTCCAGTTGCTCGATGCTGCAGGTCCAATCTCGGTGTTCGAGATCGCCGCGCGCTATGCCGGTCAGTCGCCGTCGATCAAGGTCGTGGCGGCAACACCGGGCCCGGTGCGCAGCTCCTCGGGCGTCGAGATGCTCGCGCGAAATTTCAAACCATCGGGGACGATCTCCACCTTGATCATTGCCGGCGGTGAGGGCGTGGATGCCGCGGCGACATGCGAGAAGACGCTGGCATTCGTGCGGGGCGTCGCGAAGCGCGGGGTCCGCGTCGCCAGCGTCTGCTCCGGCGCCTATCTGCTCGCCGAGGCCGGCCTGCTCGACGGCCGCCGCGCCACCACCCATTGGCAGCGCACCGGGCAATTCCTTGGCCGCTTTCCCCAAGTGAAATGGGAACCCGACCGCATCTACGTCCGCGACGGCAACATCTGGAGTTCGGCCGGGATCACCGCCGGCATCGACCTGGCGCTGGCTCTGGTCGCGGAGGATTTTGGCGAGGAGATCGCGCAAAAGACCGCGCGGCAACTCGTGCTCTATCACCGTCGCAGCGGCGGCCAGTCGCAATTCTCCTCGCTCTTGGAATTGAAGGCGCCCTCGGGGCGTTTCGGCGCTCTGCTGAGCTGGGCGCGGGAGCATCTCGATGCGCCGCTGACGGTGGAGGATCTCGCCGAGCAGGCCGGCATGAGCTCGCGGCATTTCGCGCGGGCCTTCATCGCCGAAACCGGCACCACGCCGTCGAAGGCGGTCGAGCGGCTGCGCATCGAAGTGGCCCGCCAGCGCGTGCAATCCTCCAGCGAAGCGATTGAGCGGGTAGCGGAGGTAACCGGCTTCCGCGACCCCGAGCGGATGCGCCGCGCCTTTATCCGCGCCTTCGGTCAGCCGCCGCAATCGCTGCGGCGCGCGGCAAGGGCGGGGTAGCGCGGGTTCCAGGCGTATTGGCGTGTCATGGGCCGAAGCCGCGCCCCAATATTCTCTGATTGCATTGGGACGCGCCGTTTCCTAGCTTTGCCGGGAAAACGAGGGAGGAAGGCACATGGAAATCCAGGCCTTTGGTTATCTTGGCGTAGGGTCGTCTGATCTCGACGACTGGGCCGCCTTCGCGACATCGACGGTCGGCATGCAGCCGGTGGACCGCGCCAGTTCGATGCGCGCCTTCCGCATGGACGACCGCAAGCAGCGCCTGTTCATTGATCGCGCCATCGAGCCCGGTACTCAGGTCTTCGGCTGGGAAGTCGCCAACGCCGCGGCCCTCGATCAGCTCGCCGCCCGCCTCGAAGCCGCCGGCGTCGCCGTGAAGCGCGAACCCGCTAACCTCGCCGACCAGCGCTGCGTGGCCGGCCTGATTTCCTTCGCCGATCCTGCCGGCAACCGGCTGGAAGCCTTCCACGGCGCCCAGATCGCCGACGCCCCTTTCAAGCCGAGCCGCGACATTTCCGGCTTCCGCACCGGCCCGCAGGGCATGGGCCACACCCTTCTGACCGTGCCCGACATCGACGCCGCGCTGGCCTTCTACAAGGACCTGCTCGGATTTCGCATCAGCGACTTCATCGTAGCCCCGTTGAAAGCCTATTTCCTGCACGTCAACCCGCGCCATCACAGCGTCGCTTTGGTCGCAGCACCAGTGCGCAGCATGCATCACCTGCTCGTCGAGTACTATCTGCTTGACGACGTCGGCCAGGGCTTTGACCTGCTGCAGAATGCGCCTGAGAAAATCGTCTCCACCATCGGCCGCCATTCCAATGACCTGATGACGTCGTATTACATGCGCACGCCGTCCGAGATTTATGTCGAGTGCGGCTGGGGCGGCAAAGATGTTGACGATGCGACGCCACCGGCGGAGATGGCGAGCGTCGCCAGCTTCTGGGGTCACAAGGGCCTGTTCGAGGATATCGGCGCGCCGCCCTCGGCCGCGCCGGAGGTTGGTTCTCGTCGCGCCCCCGTTCAGGTCATCGAAGGCAACTACAACCGCATGGCCGGCGTGTGCCAATGGTGGGACGAAGCGCGACGAAATCGCTGATCCGGAAGCTTTTGTCGTCAGCCGTCTTTTAACAGTCCGAGTCTGCGTCCCAGCCATTCCGTGGTCGGCGCCTGGATCAGAATCGTCATCAAAATCGCGATGAAGGTGACGGAGGCGATCATTTGCGCGCCGGGCGCCTTGATGCCGAGCAGGAGGCCGGCCAAGGCCGCCGGAATCACGCCGGTTTCGCGGGTCCAGCACATGAACAGCAGTTCGGCAAAACTCCAGCGCGCGCGGCGATCAGCAAGCGCGCACAGGAACACGGTGGCCGGCCGCGCCACCAGCATAAGCACTGAGACGACGGCAGCACCTCCAAGCCAGTAGCGGCCCATCAGCGCGAAATCGACCTGCGCGCCGAGCAGGATGAAGACGAACAGCCGCATCACGAAGGCCGTGGTCAGCACGAATTCGGCGAGCTTTTGCGCTTCGCCCACTTCCATCTGGAAACCAAAACGTTCCTTGTTGCCGAGCATGATGCCGAACACGAACACCGCCATGAAGCCGGACGCCTGCAGGCCGGTCGCCGCGAAGTAAGCGCCGATCACGGCGACCACCGTGACGACGGGTGCATATTCGGCGAGGAAGGCCCAGCGCTCATGCGCGATCAGCAGCGCGGCGAGGTAGCCGAGCAGAATGCCGGCGACGATGCCGATCGCGGACTGCTTGACGAGGTCGAACAGGGCTACGGAAAGCGAGAATTGCTCGTTGCCGACCACCGCCGCCAGCACGGTGAAGGTGAGGATCGCGCTGACGGCGTCGTTGAACGCGGACTCGCTCATCACGGTTTGCGCCACCCGATCGCGGATGTCGATCTGCCGTAAAATCGGTATCAGCGTGGCCGGATCGGTCGAGGCCAGCGTCGCGCCCAATAGCAGCGCCACCAGTGAGGGAATGCCGAGGATGTAATGGGCAGCAAGGCCGGTGATTACGGCGGTGACGATAACGCCGAAGGTCGCGAGCAGCACGATGGTGATCCAGACCCGCTTCAGGACATCGAGGCGTAGCGCCGCGCCGCCGTCGAACAGGATATAGCTTGCGCCGAACAGCAGCATGATCTGGTTCAGCGCCGAATCTGCTCTGATGTCGATCAGCCCCAGCGCCTGCGGGCCGACCGCAATGCCGGCCAAGAGGAACAGCGCGACGTCGGGAATCCTGATTTTCTGTGCCAACAACGCGGTCAGCGTGCCGACCGCCAGAACGAGGCCGCAGGAAAGCAGCGTATGCCTGGCGATCTCGAGGGAGGCCGATGTTTCCATGGCGCGACCATGCCTAGGGGTGGGGCGCGATGCAACGCCTGGCCGCGCGCGATCAGGCGTCGCCGGTCTCAATGGCCGGGGTTTCCGCTTTCGGTAGCCGGCCGACGATCGGCTTCAACAGAAGCGGCGACAAATAGATCGGGAATTGCGAGAGCGCGAAATAAAGCCAGGTCGCGCCCGGCAGCACGCCGTCGGTCGCCGCCAGCATCAATCCCATGTTGCGCTGGGAAACCATCATGCCGAGCGCGAAGGCCCGTTGGTGGCCGAGCCGGCGAAAGATCAGCGCGGTGACGCCGAGGAGAGCAAAAAACACCGAGAATGCCGATAGCGCGAGCTCCATCGTCCGCAGCGGGTCGGCCCAAAGGCTGTCGCCGACCGAGCCCATCACGGCGGAGACGAAAACGAACAGGATCAGGATATTGAAGCCGTCAATCTCACTTCTGTACTTCCTGATCGCAGAGGCGCCGACGCTCCAGCGGATTGCGCTCGCGACCAGCAGCGATCCGGCGAGGATCGCGGCCAGCTTGAAGCCGAGGCCAAGCGGCGAGAGCGTCAACGCGTTGCCGAAGAAGGCGTAGGCGAACAAGGGCGCGGTGAAGGGAACCAGCGCCGTGCAGGTGACCAGCGTCACCAGCACCAGCGTCGCATCCAGTCCCATCACCGCGGCGAGCGCGGGCGCCGCCATCATTGGCGAAGCCACCGCCTGCAGCATCAACGCCAGGAACAGATCGGGCGAACGCGCATCGAGGCCGAAAGCATGATAGCCAAGTCCGGAAACCAGCGGCACGCCGAGCGTTGTCCACGCGGTTGCGGCGAGCACGATGGCGGGCCGCCGTAAATGCTCGCGCAACGCGGCAAGATCGACGCGCATGAAGGAGATGCAGAGCAAAAAGAAGATTGCCTCGGTGACATAGGGCTTCAACAGCTCGCCGAGCGGCGGCAGCGCGATGCCGAGAAACACCAGCGCCGCAATCGCGCGGGTACCCTGGCCGCCGAGCCACGCGAGCGCCTGCACGGGGAGGGCAGCGGCGCTTTGCAGGTTGACGGACATAGGAGTTCGATCGAAATGGACTGAGTTGACAAAGGATTGGTCGACCAGGCCTAAGGCCGCGTTTACGGAGCGCGACCATGCGGCAATCGGGTGGTGCTAGAAAGTAACATCAAGTTACTGTCTATTTCCGGTGCGCCGAACGGCGATGCACCGGCCGCGCGGTGCCAGGGTTTATTGAGCAGGGAGAAACTGAATGCGTATTGCGGTTGTCGGCGCCGGCGGCGTCGGAGGGGGTTTTGGCGCGGCGTTGGCCAAGGCCGGTGCGGATGTCACCTTTGTCGCGCGCGGCGTCCATCTTGCCGCCATGAAGAGCCAGGGATTGAAAGTCCAGGGCGGGCGCGGCGAGATCCATGTGGTGCCGACCCATGCGACCTCCGATCCCTCCGGGATCGGCACGGTCGATTTCGTGCTGTTTTGCGTGAAACTATGGGACGTCGAAAGCGCCGGCGCGCACATCAAGCCGCTGATCGGGCCCGGCACCGCCGTGATCCCGCTGCAGAACGGCATCGACGCCGCCGAGCGGCTGATCCCGATCCTGGGGCCGGCCGCGGTGATGGGCGGCGTGGCGCAGATCTCGGCCTCGATCGTCGCTCCCGGCGTGATCCAGCAGGTCGGCACCTTCATGCGCATGATTTTCGGCGAACTGGATGGCAAGCCCTCAAAGCGCGGCGAGGATTTTCTCGCGCTTTGCCTGAAGGCCGGCTTTGATGCGACCTTGAGCGAACAGATACTCACCGAACTCTGGATGAAGTTCATCCTGCTCGCGAGCAATTCCGGCATCTCGGCGCTGGCGCGCCAGCCGATCGGCGCGCTGCGGGATGATCCCGATATCAGCCCGATTTTCGCGGCCGCCTACCGCGAAGTGTTCGATGTCGGTCGCGCCAAAGGCGTGACGTTGCCGGCCGACGCGCCCGAGAAGATTCTCGATTTCACGGCGCATTTGCCGCCCACCATGAAGCCCTCGATGGCGCTCGATCTCGATCGCGGCAACCGGCTGGAGGTGCCTTGGCTCAGCGGCAAGGTCGCCGAACTCGGCCGCCAGCTCGGCATCCCGACGCCTACGCACAGCATGCTCTATGCGATGCTCAAACCCTATGCGATGGGCAAGCCGGCCTGAGGGTGTAGGATGGGTTGAGCTCTTGCGAAACCCATCGCCACACCGCAAATCGTTGGTGGGTTTCGCGAAGAGCTCAACCCACCCTACAGCGCCTTCAGCCAGTCCGCGATCTCGCTGGCTGCGACATTGGCCTGCTGCAGCAATTTGCCCATCGTAAAGAAGCCGTGGAACTGGCCGGGAAAATGCCGCCAGGTCACGGGCACGCCGGCCTGCTTCAGCCGCTCAGCGTATTCATCGCCTTCGTCGCGCAGCGGATCGGCGCCGGCGGTCAGCACATAGGCCGGCGGCAGGCCGATCAGTGTGCTCGCGCGCGCGGGCGAGGCGCGCCAGTCATGAATGTCGGTGGCGCCATTGAGGTAGCTCTCGTAGAAATAGCGCGTCACCGAATGCGTCAGCAGGATGCTGGTCTCCGGCTCGCTGTGCGAGGGATGCGTCCGGGACGCTTCGGTGGCCGGATAGATCAGCACCTGTGCCGATATCGCCGGCCCATTGCCGTCGCGCGCCGCGATCGCAACGACGGCGGCGAGATTACCGCCGGCGCTGTCGCCGCCGACCGAAAGGTGCGAGGCATCGATGTCGAGTTGCCGTGCATTGTCGGCGATCCATTTGGTTGCTGCGATGGCGTCGTCGACGGCGGCGGGAAATTTATGCTCGGGCGCCAATCGATAATCGACGGAGATGACCAGAAGTTCGCCTTCGTCGGCGAGCTTCCGACACACCACGTCATGGGAATCGAGATCGCCGATTACCCAGCCGCCGCCATGGAGGAACACCAGGCACGGCGCGAGGCCGCCCGTTTGGCGCAACGTCTTCGGCGTGTAGACGCGCGCGGGGATCGAGCCGTGCGGGGCGGGGATCGCGAGCGGCTTGACCGATTTCAATTCAGGCGGTTCGGGATTGGTGACGAAGCGGCCGGCCAGATAGAGCTCGCGCGCTTCACCGGGCGAAATCGTTTCGAATGCCGGCCTGCCGGCTTCCTGAAACGCCTTGAACACGGCGGCGGCGTCGGGATCGAGGGTCACGGGCATGGGAGT
This sequence comes from Bradyrhizobium sp., assembly GCF_035484855.1. GTDB lineage: Bacteria > Pseudomonadota > Alphaproteobacteria > Rhizobiales > Xanthobacteraceae > Bradyrhizobium. The sequence continues at coordinate 16,029 of NZ_DATHOP010000152.1, read as the reverse complement.
AGGAACCTCTGAGATTTGAAACTGTCGTTCCGGGGCGATGCGTGAGCATCGAACTATGATGTGCAATTGCACATCCGAGAATCTCGAGATTCCGGGTCTGGTCCTTCGGACCATCCCGGAATGACCTTTTCCTAGCCGGCGATCCTGCCGCCGTCGACGGTGTAGGCGGCGCCCGAAACATAGCTCGCCTCGTCGGAAGCGAGAAACGCCACGATCGAGGCCACCTCGGAGGCCTGCCCGAGCCGGCGCGCCGGGACGCGATTGACGATCTTCTCGATCGAGAGAGGTTCATTGCTGCGATTGCGGGCCTCGTTGATCGCGCTCAGCATCCGGCTGTCGATCAGCCCCGGGCAGACGCAGTTGACGCGCACCGAGGTCGCGGCGCATTCCAGCGCCGCGCTCTTGGTCAGCCCGATCACGGCGTGCTTGCTGGCGCTGTAGACCGCGATCTCATGGGAGCCGATCAGGCCCGCGATCGAGGCGGTGTTGATGATCGAGCCTCTGTCCTGCTTGAGCATCACCGGCAGCACATGCTTCATCCCGAGGAACACCCCGACCACATTGACGTCGATCACCTTGCGAAACGTCTCCAGCGGATAGTTCACGATCGGCTTGATCTCGCCCTCGATGCCGGCGTTGTTGTAGAACACGTCGATGGTGCCGAACCTGTCGACGGCCGCGCGCACGTAATCGGCGACCTCGTCCTCGCTGGTGACATCGGCCGCAATCGGCAGCGCTTGCGCCGAAGCCGGCAGATCCCTGACCGCGGTCTTGAGGTCGTCCTGCCTGCGGTCGACGGCCACGATCCGCGCGCCGCGTTCCGCGAGCAGCCGGATCGTCGCCGCTCCGATGACGCCGGCCGCGCCGGTGACGACGGCGACCTTGCCGTCCAGACGAATTCGGTCGGTCATGGAGCTGGTTTCCTCGGTCGGGGTCCGGTTGTTTTCCGGATTTTTGCTGGTTCGGCGCGCGGGCGCGCAGGGGTCGGAAGCCACTATTCCATCTGGGGCGGCGGCTGACCAGAGGGGTTCCGCTGCCGGCAAACCGCCCTTTCCCCGCCGTATTCGCCGTGTTAACCGGGAGCCCTGCGAGCGGCGGTTATTTCTGTCCTATGTCGCGAGCCCGATTCGCCTGTTAAAGCCGCGAGATGCTTCGAACCATTACGCTAACCGGTCTTGCGGCCCTGTTCGCCGCCACAGCGATCCCGCTTGCGCCGCCCGCACGCGCGCAGATCGGCAATATCTTTTCCGACCCCCCGCCGCGCCCCCCCGGCGCCATTCCGCGCGGCAACCAGCAGCCATCCGACGACGAGGAAGAGGTGCCGGAATTGCCGCAGGGCCGGGTGCTGCCGGCGCCGAACCGTCCGCTGCCGGGGCAGGGCGTACCGCCGCCCGGCGCGGTGCAGTCGCAGCCGCTGGCGCCGCCGCCCGGCGTCACCGTGATCCCGCAGAATGTCCCCCCGGGTATCGCGGTCGCGCCGCCGCAGCCCGGCCAGGGCGTTGCGGTCGCGCCGCCCGGTCCCAATCCGCCGCCGGGATTGCCGCCTGGCCAACGCCAGTCCAAGAGCGTGCCGGGATCGCCGGCCACCTTGCAGCCCGGCGACGAGGTCGTCACCGAGCCGCCGGCGCAGAAGATCGTCAACAAGAAGGCGAGCTTTTCCGGGCTCGACAAGATCACCGGGCGCATCATCAATTTCGACGAGGATATCGGCGAGACCGTCCAGTTCGGCGCGCTGCGGGTCAAGACCGATGCCTGCTATACGCGCCCCGCCACGGAAGCCGCCAACACCGATGCCTTCGTCGAGGTCGACGAGATCACGCTGCAGGGCGAGGTGAAGCGGATTTTTTCGGGGTGGATGTTCGCGGCGAGCCCCGGCCTGCACGGCGTCGAGCATCCGATCTACGACATCTGGTTGACCGACTGCAAAGTGCCCGACACCACCATCGTCAGCGCCGCCCCCGAACCTGCGAAACCCGTAGCCCCACCGCCCCCGCCGGTGCAGAAGCGCGCTGCACCGAAGCTGCCCCCGCGTCCGCCGCCGCTCCCGCAGCAGCAGACCCAGCAGCAGCAACCGCCGCCGCCCCCGCCACCGCAGCAACCGGGGGGGTTGTTTGGCGGGATTTTCGGGCCGCGGAACTGATGCGGGCTAACCGCGCTCGGTAATGATCCGAAGCGCCTCTTCGCCGCCGACTGGCCGATCGGCGGGCAGCTTGTAGAAATCCGCCTCGCCCTTGATCGCCCTGTCGAGCAGCGCCGTATAGCGGCGGCGCGAGATTTCGACCGCGCCGAAACTGCGCAAATGCTCGGTGACATATTGCGTGTCGAGCAGCTCGAATCCACCGGCGATCAGCCGCGCCACCAGATGCACCAGCGCCACCTTCGAGGCGTCGCGGGCGCGATGAAACATGCTCTCGCCGAAGAAGGCGCGACCCAGGCTGACGCCGTAGAGCCCGCCGACGAGGTCGTCATTCTGCCAGGCCTCGACGCTGTGGGCGTGACCGAGTTCGTGCAAGCCCACATAGAGATCGCGGATGCGCTTGTTGATCCAGGTGTCGTCGCGGCCGGCCTGCGGCGTCGCGCAGCCCGCGATGACCGCCTTGAAAGCGGTGTCGACGGTGACGGTAAAGGTATCCGAGCGCACGGTACGCTTCAGCCGCGAGGCCACGCGAAAGCCGTCGAGCGGGATCACCCCGCGCATTTCCGGCTCGACCCAGAACAGCGTCGGATCGTCGGCGCTTTCGGCCATCGGGAAGATGCCGCAGGCATAGGCACGCAGCAGCACTTCGGGCGTGATCTCGGACGAGGCGGAGTCGCGGGAGGTCATGCGCCGGAGACTAGCAGGGCCGGGGCACGGCGCTCAACCGAAGACGCGTCCGCATCGAGTCCTAACTTGTCGAACCATGCCTTGCCGAGCCGGGTCACGATCAGCGAGCGCTCGTCGCCACGTTCCAGGCACCGGGTTTCAAGCAGATGGCCAAGGACGGCGCTTGGCAGGCGGCCGGCGAAATGAAACCGCCGCTCGCTCCAGTCGAGGCATAGCCGCAGATTACCGGCGCCGGCGCGACGGGTATTTTGTGGAAAACCGGTCATCGCGGCCCATCGCGCGCCCCGCTCGGTCAGCACGGCGCATGAAATAACCTGAATGGGGCTGGCAGGCGAAAGAAGATGCTGGCTCGATTTGATTGTGGCAGTTGCGGTTCGGATAAGAAAATGGCCCCGATTAAGGGGCCATTTTGGCGTTACATCTTCTTGTCCATCTTTTCCATCTTCTTCATCCCGTGGTGATGATGATGGTGGTGATGGTGCTTTGCCATGGGCTTTGCATCTTCTGCGCTTGCGATTGACGGCATTGCGAATGCGATAGCCGCCAACGCGGCCAAGGCGAAAGAAAATTTCTTCATTGATCCCTCCTTGGTGCCTGACACCTGATGCGGCAGGCAGCGAAAGGTAACAAATGCGTCTTTTGTCGCCAACAAAAGAATTATGAACGGACGTTCAGTTGCAGGGCATGTTCGCCCAATGGTCGCTTTCGGGGGAAGCGCAGGTCGTGCGGCTGAGCGCGTGCGTTACTTAAGCCTGCTGCTCCGCACTTTGCGGCCGCCCGATGAGCAACTTTGACCAGACAGCTTGCCGCCACATTGCTAGATTGCATGCGCGTACATGGCATGGCGCCGAAACTGACTACCAACTTTCTCAACCCCGCACGGGAGCCCAGCGCCTTCCGTGCGGGGCATTTCTTGGACAAGTGCACACCGGTTACTGAGCAATATTGAGCAGCGGCGCTGATCTGACGGAGTCGGAGTGGCACGCTGACCTCATGTGCGACAGCCGATGAAATCAAGGGTAGCCCGTGCCCTGAGTGTCGAGCGCCGATGATACTCGGTCGCGTCACGCACGAACCGCCTGATTTCGACCTCCACACTTTCATGTGTCGCGAATGCGAATACGTCCGATGCGTAGCAGTCGAGACGAACTCAACGCAGGCTCACTGAACATCGCCGCTGCAAAGAAACGGTCCCGGCGCGAGCCGAGGGCGTTGAAGTTTGGAACACAGAACGTATCGATTTGGGGGAACTCATCGTGAAGTTCCGACAATCCGTCGGCGACGTCGGCCGTTTAATTAACCTCTTTGACAGTGAGTGAAGCTTCCGACGGAACTGCGCCTGTCGGCGAAGGTTCCATTATCATGAAGTTGAAACTATCACGCACCATTCCGGCGAACTGGTTTGATTGGGGACGTCCCGAAGCGAGAGACGCCGTCGTCCTTTTCGGGGCGGCAATTCTGTCCTACGTTGTCGCACACATCTTTGATCTTGCTCCCAAGCTGTTTCAGCTCGGCATCGACTACGCTGAATGGGAACTCGACGACATCATCTTCGTCGTGGTCGTGATGAGCATCGCCTTGACGGTTTACGCATTGCGGCGCTATCGCGACCTTTCAAGGGAAATCAAATCACGCATCGCCGCGGAAACCGAGGCACGCAATCTTGCCCGCCATGATCCGTTGACCGGGCTGCCGAACCGCCGCTTCTTCGAGGAAAAGCTTGAACAATGCCTGAGCGCGGCAACTGCGGCGCATCAGGCGGCCGTTCTCATGCTCGACCTCGATGGTTTCAAGACAGTCAATGACACCCATGGCCACGCTGTGGGAGACAAAGCGTTGAGCGAGTTTGCTCGCCGGGTTTCGGTCATTGTGCGGGCGGATGCATTTCTCGCCAGGGTTGGAGGGGACGAGTTCACGATCATCATGCCCAAGATTGGGTCCCTCGATGATCCCACAAATTTGGCGCGACGCATTTCGGCTGCCGTCGCCGAGCCCTTTGTCATCGAGAATGTGACAGCAGAGTTCGGTGTTGGAATTGGCATCGCGATAGCTCCAAATGACGGCGTTCATGCCGACGAGTTGGTAAGGCGTGCAGATCGTGCACTCTATCGCGCCAAGGCCGCCGGAAGGTCATCGGTTCGATTTTTCGAACCTGAGATGGACATGCACGTCGAGCGGCGAATCCAGATCGAGCGAGAGCTTCGACTCGCAATCGTCTCCGACGGCATCGTGCCGCACTACCAGCCTTTGGTCTCTCTCAGCGGTAATCGTATTATCGGGTTTGAAGCACTGGCGCGTTGGGAAAACGGCGATTTGGGGTTCATTGCTCCCGATGTGTTTATTCCCATTGCGGAGGAAACCGGCCTCATCAACGCGCTCGGGGATCGACTCTTCCGGCGTGCCTGCGTTGATGCCGTTTCATGGCCCCCGGGCCTGGTACTCGCCTTCAACGTCTCGCCGATTCAGTTGCGCGATCCGACGCTTGGACTGCGACTTCTGTCGATCCTCGCGCAAACCGGATTTAGCCCCCGACGCCTGGAAATCGAAATCACGGAGAGCGCCCTTGTCGAGAACATCGGTGTTGCGCAGATCGTGATCGATCAGCTTCGCGAGGGCGGGGTGCGCATCGCTCTCGATGACTTCGGAACGGGCTACGCCACTCTGAGCCAGCTGCTCTCATTTCACCTCGACAAGATCAAGATTGATCGCAGCTTTGTCTCGCGCCTCGACAAGAGCGAAGACAGCCAGGTGATCGTCCGCGCGATCCTTGGCCTTGCAAAAGGATTTGGCTTGACAACCACTGCCGAAGGCGTCGAGGACGCCGGACAGTTGGCCTATCTCAAGGCCAACGGATGCACGGAGGGACAAGGCTACCTCTTCAGCAGGGCCATCCCGGCGGCGGATATCACCGCTCTTCTGGGCCGTTCGCCCCACGATTCCGCCGTTGCCTGAATCGGTGTTTCGATTAACTCCTGCCGGAAAATGCCGACCAGTTCCAGGTATCCGTCCAACGTAATCGATTCGTCCCATTCCGCTTATAATTGGAGAGCGGCGCAAGGCCTCAGGTTGCGCCAAGCCTGAACTTTACCATAACTAGCTCAGCCCGCGGCTAGCTCGCCGCGGCGCATCCCGGTTTTGCCGCGGGCTTGCCGGCGCGGCGAAACCTCAGCACGATCCGCGTTCCCGCGTGCGCCGGATCGCGCTCGACGGTGGCCTCGAGCTTGGCGGCCATGGCGCTGACGATGCGCTGGCCCATGCCGGTGGAGCGCGGGTCGGTCTTGACGTTGAGGCCGACGCCATCGTCGGCGATCGACAGCAGCAGATCGTCGCCTTGCGCCTTGAGGTCGACGTGAATGGGGCCGGCGCCGTCCGGATAGGCGTATTTGACCGCGTTCATCACCAGCTCGTTGACGATGATACCGATCGCGACCGCGCGGTCGGGATCGATCTCGACCGGCTCGCATCGCAACGTCAGCCGCGACATCCGGTTGCCCTCGGCGGACCTTCTGAGATCCTCCAGCAGCGCGTCGAGATATTGGTTGAGCAGCACGCTCTTGAGGTCGTGCGAGGTGTAGAGCCGGCGATGCACCTGCGCCACCGCGGCGACGCGGCCCATGGCGTTGGTCAGCGCCGCCTTGACGTCGTCCTCCGTGCTCGAATTGGCCTGCAGATGCAACAGCGAGGCGATGATCTGCAAGCTGTTGCCGACGCGGTGGTTGACCTCGCGCAGCAGCACCTCGCGCTCGGCGGCGAGCGCCGCGTAGCGGTCGCGCGAGGCGTGGACCTCGGCCTCGGCATCGTCGCGAGCCTTCCGGATCGCGGCCTGGCGCAGCGCGCCGTCGACCGCAACCTGCAAGAGCGGGATGAACTCGCCGTGCACGTCCTTGACCAGATAGTCGGCCGCGCCGGCCTTCAGCGCGGTGACGGCGATCTTGGAATCCTGCGCGGCAGAGACGAACACTACCGGCGGCGCGTTCGGGATCGCGAGGATCCGCTCCAGCGTCTCCAGTCCATCGAGGCCGGGCATGTATTGGTCGAGCGCGATCACGTCGATGCCGCCTTGCGCGAGGCGGTCGAGCCCGTTGCTGCCATCAGGCGCATGCACGACCTTGAAGCCGAGCCGCGTCATGCCGCGATCGACCAGCCGGGCGAGGGCGTGGTCGTCGTCGATATACAACAATGTGGGCGTGGCTTGTGTCATGTGGTGGCGGGCGGGACCTGGATCACGGAGAAGAACAGTCCGAGCTGGCGGATGGCGTTGGCGAAACTCTCGTAATTGACGGGTTTGGTGATGTAGACGTTGCAGCCGAGTTCGTAGCAGCGCTTGATTTCCTGGGAATCGTCGGTCGTGGTCAGCACCACGACCGGCGCGCATTTGAGATATTTGCTCTCCTTGACCCGGCGCAAGATCTCGATGCCGGTCATGTCGGGCAGGTTGAGATCGAGCAGGATCAACAGCGCCTCGCCCTTGTGATCGAGGCCGGCGCCATCCTTGCCGAACAGATAGTTCACCGCATCTGTACCGTTGGTGAACGGCACGATGTCGTTGTTGACCCCGGAGCGGCGGATGTTGCGCTCGATCAGGCGGGCGTGGCCCTCGTCGTCCTCGATCATGATGATGGTGACTGGCTTATTCATAGATCCCTGTTCCGGTTACTGGCTGCCCAGGCGATGGGCAGCGTGATCGTGAAGGTGCTGCCATGGTTGAGTTCCGATTGCACCGACATGGTACCCCCCAACCGCCGCACCAGCGCGCGGACATGGGCCAATCCAATGCCCTGTCCGGGTTTATCCTGCGGGCCGGCGCGGCGGAAGAGATCGAAGATACGCTGATGGTCCTTGGGATCGATACCACGTCCGTTGTCGGCGACCTCGAAAATCGCAAAACCGAGCTTTGTCCGTCCCCGCACCGAGATATCGCCGGGCACCCCGGGCTTGAGGTATTTCAGCGCGTTGTCGATCAGGTTGGAGAATATCTGTTCCAGCGCCAGGCGGTCGGAGACGATCTCGGGGAGCGGCTCGATGCGAATCTCGGCCTGCGCCTCCGAGGCCTGATGGGCGACCGTGGTGACGATGGCCTCGATCAGTTCGCGAGTGTCGATCTTGACCGGCTCGAATTCCCGGCGTCCCTCGCGGGTGAGGTTGAGGATCGCCGTGATCAGGCGGTCCATCTTGGCGATCGAGGATTTGATGAAGCCGAGCGCCTCGGCGAAATCCTGCGACAACTGCCGGTCTTCGCCCTCGAGGGCCGGTTCGGTGTCTGCCGCCGCCACCGGCAACGGCGAAGCGGAGGCCGCGGCGCGGCCCAGCGCTGCGATTCGCCTGAAAATATCGGCGCGCAATTCCTCCAGCTCGCTGGTGAATCCCATGATGTTGACCAGCGGCGAGCGCAAATCGTGGCTGACGATATAGGCAAAGCGCTGGATCTCGTTGTTGGCCTCGCGCAGGTCGGCGGTGCGCTCGTCGACGGTGGCCTCCAGGTTGATGTTGTTGTCGCGCAGCAGGCCCTCGGCCTCGTCGCGCGCCCGCGCCGAGCGTCGCACCAGGAAGATCGAGATGCCGGCAAGCGCGATCACCAGCGCCGAACCCACGACCGTCACCACTGAGGCAAGCCGCTGGGTGCGATCCGCGGTCGCGGTGCGCAATGCGAACAGCCGGTCTTCTTCCGTCCGCATCGTGCCGGCGATCTCGTTGATGCGCTGGACCGAATCGCTGGCGCTGGCCTCGCGCAGCATCGCGATGCCGCCGGCGACGTCGTTGCGCTTGACGAAATCGATCGTCTTGGCGAATTCGGCGAGGCGCGCCTCGACCGGGGAACGCAGTTGCCGGCTGTTCTCGATCTGGATCGGATTGTCGCCGGTCAATTTGGCGAGTTTGTCGACGTCGGGAAGGATGGTCGCAACCGCAGCTTCATGCTCGGTGAGAAAGCGCGGATCTGATGTCAGGAGATAGCCGCGCGCGGAGCTTTCGGCGCGACGGATTTGCAACAGCAGGGTCGAGAGCTGGTTCTCGACCTCGATGGTATGCACCACCCAGCCATTGTCTTCGCGTGCCTCGTCGACGAGGATCACCGAGGTGGCGCTGATCGCCACCAGCACCAAAAATCCCGCCGCAAGCAGCAGGAATTGGCCGATGGCGCGCCGGCGCATTGCGTCAGGCGTCACAACGATCTCGCGTAACCGATTCCAACTAATTCCCCCGGACGGCAGGGTCCCCACGCACCGAAACGCCTGACGGAGCAATTGGTTCCAGGGCCCATGGCTGAATTTCCAAGGGACCGAACCGCGGCTCAGTCGGCCGGCTGGCCGGCGAGATATTGTTCGAGCCAGTGGATGTGATAGTCGCCGTCGATGATGGCGGGCTCCCGGACCAGCGCCCGGAACAGCGGCAGCGTGGTCTCGATGCCTTCCACCACCATCTCATCGAGCGCCCGGCGCAGCCGCATCAGGCACTCCTGGCGGGTCTTGCCCTGGACGATCAGCTTGCCGACCAGCGAATCGTAATAAGGCGGGATGACATAGCCCTGGTAGACCGCCGAATCGATCCGGACACCGAGACCGCCGGGCGGATGGTATTGCAGGATCTTGCCGGGCGAGGGGCGGAAGGTGACGGGGTTTTCGGCGTTGACGCGGCATTCGATGGAGTGGCCGTTGATGACGACTTCCTCCTGCGTCACCGGCAGGTCGCCGCCGGCGGCGATGCGGATCTGCTCCAGCACGAGGTCGATCCCGGTGATCATTTCGGTGACGGGATGCTCGACCTGGATGCGGGTGTTCATTTCGATGAAATAGAATTCGCCGTCCTCGTAGAGGAACTCTACGGTGCCGACGCCGAGATATTTCATTTGCTGCATCGCCTTGGCGACGGTGGCGCCGATTTTCGCCCGCGCCGCGGCATCGAGCGCGGGCGAGGGGCCTTCCTCCCAGACCTTCTGGTGGCGGCGCTGCAGCGAGCAGTCGCGTTCGCCGAGATGGATCGCGCCGCCGCGGCCGTCGCCGAGCACCTGGATTTCGATGTGGCGCGGCTTCTGCAGGTATTTTTCCAGATAGACCGAGGCGTCGCCGAACGCCGACCTCGCCTCGTTGGCGGCCGTCGACAACGCCAGCATCAGATCGTCAGGTGTCTGCGCGACCTTCATGCCGCGCCCGCCGCCGCCGGAGGCGGCCTTGACTAGCACCGGAAAGCCGATTGCCTCCGCGATCGCCATCGCGTCGTCGTCGGCCCCGACCGCGCCGTCGGAGCCGGGCACCACGGGGATGCCGAGTTTCTGGGCGGTCTTCTTGGCTTCGATCTTGTCGCCCATCAGGCGGATGTGCTCGGCCTTCGGGCCGATGAAATGCAAATTGTGGTCGGCCAGGATTTCGGCGAAGCGGGCGTTTTCCGACAGAAAGCCGTAGCCGGGATGGACCGCGTCCGCGCCGGTGATCTCGCAGGCCGACAGCAGCGCCGGCACGTTGAGGTAACTGTCCTTCGAGGGCGGCGGCCCGATGCAGACGCTTTCGTCGGCGAGCCGCACATGCATGGCGTCGGCGTCGGCGGTGGAATGCACCGCCACCGTCGAGATGCCGAGCTCCTTGCATGCGCGCAGGATGCGCAGGGCAATCTCGCCGCGATTGGCTATGAGAATCTTGTCGAACATCGTTGTTGCTTTGCTCCGTCATCCTGAGGAGCGCGCTCTTTCTTGCGCGCCTCGAAGGATGGGCTACATGCACCGTCGCCAGGTCATCCTTCGAGGCTCGCCGAAGGCGGCTCGCACCTCAGGATGACGTCGTGGTTGCTACTCAATAATCACCAGAGGTTCGCCGAACTCGACGGGTTGGCCGTCCTCGACCAGGATCTGCGTCACGGTGCCCGCGCGCGGCGATGGAATCTGGTTCATCGTCTTCATCGCCTCGATGATCAGGAGCGTCTGGCCGATCGACACCTTGGCACCGATCTCGATGAACGGCTTGGCGCCGGGCTCGGATGCCCAATAAGCGGTGCCGACCATCGGGGAGGGCACTACGCCCGGATGTTTGGCCATATCGGCGACATCGGCCGGGGTCACCGCCGCGCCCGCCGATACGGCAGCCGGGGGTTGATAGCTCGGCGGCACCGCGGCGGCGATCTGGATGTTGCGCGCCACCCTCACCCGCAAGCCGGCGCGTTCGATCTCGATCTCGCTGAGATTGGTCTCGTCGAGCAGAAGTGCGAGTTCGCGGATCAGCGCACTGTCGTTGCTTGCTGATTTTGCGGCTGTCTTGTCGTCAGGCTGGCGCGCCATGGTCTTTGATCCGGAACTCTCTTCAAGGGGTGGCGGCGGAAAACGTCAGGCGTTCGCCTTGATGCCGATCCTGGCGGCAAGGCCTGATATCGCGAGCCGGTATCCATCGATGCCAAAACCGCACAGCATTGCGAAGGCGGCGCGGGCGGTGAAGGACTGATGACGGAAAGTCTCGCGGGCGTGGATATTGCTGATGTGCACCTCGACTGCGGGGATTTTCACCGCCGCCAGCGCGTCATGCAGCGCGATCGAGGTGTGGGAATAGGCGCCGGCATTGAGGATGATCCCGGCGGCCTTGCGGGCATGGGCCTCATGGATGAAATCGATCAACTCGCCTTCACGATTGGACTGCCGGCAATCGGCCTTCAGCCCGAACTGCGCGGCCGTCTCGGAGCACAGCTTCTCGACGTCGGCGAGCGTCGCATGGCCGTAGGTCTCGGGCTCGCGGGTCCCCAACAGATTGAGGTTCGGGCCGTTGAGCACGTAAATCGTCTCGGCAAGACTGTTGGCCATCCAGATCCCGGAAAATGTGGCAGAGGTGGCCGGGTTATAGGTAACAACAGGCCCAAGGGGAAGCCTTTAGGGCAGCCTTGGCCGTCCTCAAATGCCTCATCCGATTGTTAAAAAGCGGCGCGGAACCTGCGGAAACCGCTCGTTAACCAAGGTTAAAGGATGGCCGGCCGCGGCCAGTGTCGGCGATCGCGGCCCGGGTCTTTCGGGCCGTCGCGAAGCCCGTAGCGGATTCAAAAACGGGGCGGGCATCGCTGCCCGCCCCGATGGTGCTGCCGCGTTACGGAGTTAGGCTTCCAGCACCGCCACGATCTCGAGCGTCCGCGGATCCACCACGATGATCTGGTCGCGGACCAGGAAGAACTCGTAGCCGCGCCACTCCGGATACACCGTCACGACTTCGACCGGGAGCGGGTGGAACGACACGTCGCGGGGAACGCGGGTGCCGACCGCAATCGAGAAGTTGATGTTGTTGACGGGCGCAACGTGCTGATCCCTGATCACCGTGGTGATCCTGGTGCGCTGCTCGGTGGAAAGCTTGGCGCCGGCGCCGGCCTGTCCGGTGGTGGTCTGCGACCGGTTCTCCTCGCGGCCTTCGGCCTTCATGCTGCCGTTGCGATCTTCGCGGCCTTCGGCCTTCATGTTGCCGTTGCGGTCGTCACGGCCTTCGGCCTTCATGTCCTTGCTCGCGCCCTTGGCGTTGTCGTTGTCCGAGCTCATGCTCTTGGACTTCTGGCCCGGCATATTGTCCTCGGCGCGCTGGTTCTTGCCGGCCGCCGGTGGCTTCTGCTCGGACTGCGTCGCCTTCATGCCGGGCGAGGGCCTGGCCGGCTCAGTGGCGTCGCGATTGGCCGGACCGGCCGAGGTCCCGGCATGATCGGCCGACGGCGCGCTCTGTTGAACGGTGGAACCCGCCGACGGGGCTTCGCGACTCATTCCGGTTCCCTGCGCGTTGGCGAACCCGGTTCCGGCGATCAGCGCTACCGCTGCTGCCGAAATCATAAAACGATTAATCATCGAAAATCTCCTCACGTGTTTTTTCATTGCCCGTGTCGACAACGAAAGGAGATGCGCGATGTTCCGCGATATCGGCGGTTCCATCGCGTTTGTTTTTCTGAATGTGCGATGAACGGTTTCGAATCAAAACTGCCTGAAAAAAAGGCCGGCTGAACAGCCGGCCTTTCGATTTCAGCGAATCGGCAGGTGCGTTGGCGGCTCAGCAGGTCGCCTTGCCGCAGCGGGCGATGCCGATCTTCTCCTTCAGCCCGTCGAGGCCGACCGCGCCGACCACCACCTGCTTGCCGATCACGTAGCTCGGCGTGCCGTTCATGCCCATCGCCTCGGCGAGCTTGAAGTTCTCCTCAATGGTGGCTTTCACTTCAGGGCTGGCGAGATCCTTCTCGATTTTCGCGGTGTCGAGGCCGGCGTCCTTGGCCGCGGCCATCGCCCGCGCCTTGTCCGCAGGCCCCCGGCCGCCGAGCAGCTTCTGGTGGAAATCGAGATACTTCTTGCCCGAGGGATCCTGCATGCGCACGGCGACCGCGACCTTGGCGGCTTCCACCGAACCCTCACTCAGCACCGGGAATTCCTTCAGCACGACCTTGAGTTTGGGGTCGGTCTTCAGGAGATCGAGCATGTCGGCCATGGCGCGTTTGCAGTAGCCGCAATTGTAGTCGAAGAATTCGACGAAGGTAACGTCGCCGTCCTTGTTGCCGAGTACGACGCCGCGCGGCGAGTTGAAGATCGCCTCCGCATTGGTGGCGATGCTCGCCTCGTGCTTCTCGGTCTCGGCGGCGGCCTGCCGCTTGCTTAATTCGGTCATCGCCTCTTCCAGCACCTCGGGATGCGCGATCAGGTAATTCCTGACGATGGTCTCGATGTCCCCGCGCTGGCTGTCGGAAAAGCTCTGCGCCGATGCGGCCGGCATGCCGCACAGCGCGAGCGCGAAGAGGGCGGAGGCGATCAAACGGAACGAAGACATTGGCAAATCCCCTTGGTGAAATCCGGCTTTCCGAACAACGGAGGCCGGCTTGATTTTTCTCTAGTTGCTCTTCGGCGGCGGCTTGGCGACGACGATGTCGTCGGCCCTGACCCATCCGGGCGTGCCGACGGCGAAACGGGTTTTCGCACGCGCGGCCAGTTCGCGTGCGGTCTTGTTGTCGCCGCGAAGATAGGCGGCCTGGGCCGAGGCCAGATCGGCCTCCGCGTAATCTCCCTTCCGGCCATACGCCATCGCCAGCTGCGAATAACCGATGGGCGCCTCGGTCTCGCGCGCCACTGCCGCACGCAGAATCCTGATTGCTTCCTCACTATAGGCCTTATTCTCGGTCGCCACGAGCGCCTGCCCCAGTAACATCTCGATGAGGGGTGCGTTATTGGCGAGCGCCACCGCCTTGCGCAGGGGCGCGATGGCCTCAAGGGGCTTGCCGCCTTCCAGGAGCGCCTGGCCGCGCAATTCGTAAAAATAGGGATTGTTGGGCTGCAGCTGGATCAGCCCGTCGATCTGGGTCAGCGCGGAGCGCAGGTCGCCGTGAAGATAGGTCGTGATCGCGTGCGCGTAGCGCGCGGGCAGGCTGTCGTTCGACATCGGATAGCGCCGATAGACCGTGTCCTGCCGCTCCATGAAGGCGGAGATCTTGGCCCGCACCATGTCGTGGCGCATTTGCAGGGCCGGATCGTCCTTCTTGTCCCAATAGGGGCTCGACCGCGCCAGTTCCTCCAGCGCCGCGACGCGGTCGGCCGGCATCGGATGCGACTGCAGATAGGGATCGGCGCCGTGCGCGGCGAACAGGCTGTCATTGGCGAACCGCTTGAAGGTATCGTACATGCCCTTGGCGGATTGTCCGGTCGCGGTCAGGAATTTCACGCCGGCGCGGTCGGCCTGTTCCTCCTGCTGGCGCACATAGGAAATCAGGGTGCGCTGGATCATGGACTGCGGCCCGGCGATCGCGGCCGCGCCGGCATTGGCCAGACCGCTGTTGCTGTTGCCGCTTCGCGCGCCCGCTACCAGCGCGCCGGCCCCGAGCAGCATGGCGATGATCATCTGGGTCTGCGCCTGCGCCATTTGCTCGCGCATCTTGGCGAGATGGCCGCCAGCCAAATGGCCGGTTTCATGCGCCAGAACCCCGATCAACTGGTTCGGGGTTTCCGACTGCATGATGGCGCCGTAATTCACGAAAATACGGTGGCCATCGGCGACGAAAGCGTTGAAGGCGTCGTCGTTGATGATCACGATCTGGATATTCTGCTTTTCCAGGCCCGCGACCCGCAGGATCGGCCTGGTGTATTCGCGCAGCAGTTGCTCGGTCTCGGTATCCCGGACCGTCGACGGTCCTTTTTCCTGCTCCGCCAGCGCCGACGACATCGGCGCAAAAGCGAGCGCGACCGCGGTGGTGACAGCGGTCAGTTTCGAGGCTTTCCTGCGGGGCGTCGGGCGGAGCGGCATGGCGGTCTTTGGCGATTGGCGGCGGGCCGGATACGGGATATGTCCTAACAAACCGTGGAATGCGGCTAGTCTGGGGCGCGAGCTGAAATAGCAGATATCGATGCTTGAAGCGACACTTAGGGACCGGGCGAGGAGCCTGCTGACCGCGTCCGGGCGCAGCGATGTTCCGCCGTTCATGGTCATGGACGTGATGGCGGCCGCGGCGCGCATCGAGGCGTCCGGCGGCCATGTCATCCACATGGAGGTCGGGCAACCCTGGGCGCCGGCGCCGAAGGCGGCGATCTCGGCCGCGCATGCGGCGCTTGACGGCGCGCGGATCGACTACACCTCGGCGCTCGGCATTCCCTCGCTGCGCGAGCGCATCGCGGGGCATTACCGCGAGACTTACGGCTGCGCCGTCGATTCGGAACGGATCGTGGTCACCACGGGCTCGTCGGGCGCGTTCATTCTGGCCTTTCTGGCCATGTTCGAGCCGGGCGACCGGGTGGCGGTCACGGTACCCGGGTATCCGCCATACCGCCATATTCTCACCGCGCTCGGCTGCGAGCCGGTGCTGATCGAGACCTCAAGCGAAACCCGTCATGCGCTGAGCGGGGACGCCTTGCTCGCCGCCCATCGCAAGACGCCGCTCAAGGGCGTGCTGGTCGGAAGCCCGGCCAATCCCACGGGCACCATGATGTCGAGGGAAGCGCTCACCGGCCTGATCGCGGCGGCGGAAGGCGCGGGCATCCGTTTCATTTCCGACGAAATCTACCATGGCCTCGACTATGCTTTCCCGGCGGTGACGGCGGCGGAGCTTTCGCCGCATGCGCTCGTCATCAATTCGTTCTCGAAATATTTCTGCATGACCGGCTGGCGGGTCGGCTGGATGCTGGTGCCGGAACCGCTGGTGCGGCCGATCGAGCGGCTGCAGCAAAATCTCGCCATTTCGGTGCCGACGCTGTCGCAGATTGCCGCCGAGGCCGCGTTCGACGGGCGCTCCGAGAT
>NZ_DATHOP010000151.1:0-7523 GCF_035484855.1 Bradyrhizobium sp. | reverse complement strand
ATTTCGGCACCACCTGCGGCCGGCGGCGAAGCGGAATTTCGACGAAGCGCCAGGTCAGCCAGGCGAGTGCGAAGGCAACGATCAGGGTCGCCCACACCTCCAGCATGGTCGGATCATTGTTTCGGATGATCGCGAGATACGACAATAGCGGCCAGTGCCAGAGGTAGAGCGGATAGCTGATCAATCCGATCCCGACCATTGCCCGGTTCGACAGCAGGGTCCGGTTCACCCAGGAATTCGGCGAGACGATCAGCAAGCCCGCGCCGAGCACGGGCGCGAGCGCATAGGCGCCCGGAAACAGGCTGTCCTTGTTGAGCCCGATGGCGGCACCCAGGATCGCCAACAGGCCGATGCTGCCGCACCAATTGTCGCGCGCAACCGAGCCTCCCCGTTCGGCCTTGGGATCGCTGACGAAGCGGTTGGCGATCATGCCGCCGGCCAGCAATTCCCACGCCCGCGAAATCGGCGAATAGAACGCGATGTCCCGGGAGCCGACGAAGATCATCAGGCTGACGCCGAACGAGATCGCCGCCACCACCGCCATCCAAAACCCTCGCCGCTTCGATCTGGAGAGCAGCCACAGCAGCGGCGGCCAGAAAATATAGAATTGCTCCTCGATGCCGAGCGACCAGAGATGGACCAGCGGATTTTCGGCCGCATCGGGCGCGAAATAGCCGACCTGGGTGAGCTGAAACAGGTTGGATACGAAGAGAACGCCGGCCGCGACGCTCTTGCCGAGCAGGGCAAATCCGTCCGGCAGCAGCACGACCCAGCCGATCAGGACGGTGGCCGCGAGCACCACGATCAGCGCCGGAAAGATCCGCCGGATCCGGCGCGCGTAAAATCCCGCCGGCGAAAAATGGCCGGCTTCGATTTCCCTGAGAAGGATGCCGGTGATCAGGAAGCCGGAAATCACGAAGAAGACGTCGACGCCGACGAAACCGCCGGGGAATGGCCCGAGGTCGGCGTGATATCCGAGCACCAGCAGAATGGAAATCGCCCGCAGGCCGTCGATATCAGCGCGATAGGCAGGTCTCTGGTTTTCGCGTCCGGGCCGATCCATCGGCGGCATCTTAGAGCGTTTTCGAGCGAAGTGGATACCGGCCAGCGCGTTTTCGAGCGAAGTGGTCCCCGGTTCGCGTTAAGAAAACGCGTCACATCAAAGACTCCCGTTTCGATTCCATCGAAACGGGACTCTGGCGTGAAGAAAACACGTCAAGACAGGGGGCTAAAACCTTGGTTCTGCTTCAAACAGAAACCGGTCTCCGGCGAATGCGGCGGCACAACAAAAAGGGCCGGCGCGAGGCCGGCCCTCTCGTAATGTCTCGAGACCTCAGTAGCGCGCGACCACCGGGCCACCCCAGCCGAAGCGGTAGTTGATGCCGACCTTGACGGTGTGCTCGTCGTTGCGGAAGCGGGAGCCGATGATCTCGGCGGGCCCGCTGGTAAAGGTGGTATTGCCGAAATTGTAATACTGGTACTCGGCCTTGGCCGACCAGTTCGGCGCGAACATGTATTCGAAGCCGCCGCCGACGGTGTAGCCGTTCGTGTGGTTGCCGTCGGTCGTGAACGGCACCGGCGCGCCGGCGAAGGACACGCCGATATTGGGATTGTCGCGCCAGGCGTAGCCGCCCTTGGCGTAGAGCAGCCCCGGACCCCAAGTGTAGCCGACCCGGCCGGTGACAGAGCCGATCTGATCGGTATTCCCGGTCACGAG
The DNA here is from genome assembly GCF_035484855.1 of Bradyrhizobium sp. Classification (GTDB taxonomy): domain Bacteria; phylum Pseudomonadota; class Alphaproteobacteria; order Rhizobiales; family Xanthobacteraceae; genus Bradyrhizobium. Next base: position 5,806 of record NZ_DATHOP010000151.1, on the reverse strand, counting down.
CGTGCCGGCCGGAAACAGCACACCGTTATTGTTGTTGTTGCTGAGCCAGTCGTATTGCGCTTCCACACCGATCAGCCAGTTGGGCGCGAACTGATAATCGAAGCCGCCCTGCACGCCGCCCATGAAGCGGCCGCCGCTGCTCTCGAGGCTGTTGTTGCCCGCGAACGCACCGCCGAGGTTGCCGCCGATATAGAAGCCGGTCCAGTTGTAGACCGGTTCGGGCGCGGTATAGGCGGGAGCCTTGCTGTAGGTGCGCGCCGGCATGTCAGCCGCAAACGCAGGCGCCGCGAGCGCGATCAGCGCAGCCGTGCCAAGCAAAATTCTTTTCATAACTTGATCCCCGTTATTGTCGTTACGACATGAAATCAAACAACGTGGCGTCAATTTGGTTGCTTCGCGGCAATGCCGGAGCTGTGATGGTTCGCAACTGTGACGGCGCGGCAACAACGGCGTTTTGTTCCACCGCCGGGCGATCTTTTTGCCCGGAAAGCGCAGGCTTCCCGCTGTGCTTTGGTCGACGCGGCCTGGGATCAGGCTCAAAGCTCGCTGAAAAGTGATCGGGGTCCATCCCCGCCCGCGCAAGCCACCATCGGGTTCCGGCACGCGCAGCATTCAGCCCCGCGCCGATTGCGCTGATATGGTGAGCGCGCGGCTTCAGCCTCCCGCCTTGCGGGAGAGCGCCCCATCTCCAGACGCGCCGGCAGCGGTCAGGTCATGCTGCCGGGCATGAAACACCGGATCGAGATCTGGTTGTCGAACCGGATCGGCCAAACCATCGTGCGTCCCGCCCGGTTTGGTTCGGTGATGACGGCGTCGTCGGGAACATCGACCCAGTTGCTTTCGAGCCGGACGCGGTAGTGGCCGTCCTTGGATTCCCAATCCGGGTCGGCGACGCTTTCACCATCGGCCATCGAGCAACAGAGTCCCTTGCCGCTGGCAAGATGATCGAACCACGGCTTGAGCGGTGAATTGGCGTATCGGCCGTCGAGGTCACGCGCTCTTACGCTGCCGACGAGGCAAGCAACCACCACGCTTAAGATCAGACCAAACACGATGCGTTTCATGTGCCACGCTCCTGAATGTCAAACCTACCCCCGTTTCATGTAAAGCAATGTTCGTGCCGCAATGTTCAATACTGCGCGAATCGCAGCGTTGTGATAAATTGTGTCGAAAGAAAATCGACGCGAGCGTGTTTGCGGGTTTGACATGCGCGATTTCGGCGCGTGTTTGATCGCGAGGATGTATTGCGATTTGCGGCGCCGCTGCTTTGCTCTGCGCGAGAGCATCGGGGTACGAGCCTGCGCGCGGCGCAGCCGCTATCGCGTCATATGCTCCAGATCCGGAAACGGCGCGTAGGTGGCGCCGGCGCAGATTTCGCCCGGCTTCTCGACCACGCGGTCGAGCCGGCCATTGACATAGACGATCGCGCGTTCGCGCAAGTTCAGATAGCTGCCGTCGGATTCGCGCGGCGTGTAGCGCAGGCAGCTGACATAGCGCACCCGCCCGCCGACCGTGCGTTGCACCGGCTCGGCCATGGCGCCGTCATGGACGCCGACGGGATTGTTGAGATAGGTCTTCATGAACGCCAGCAATTCCGCGCGATAATTTTCGGGAAACGGCTGGTTGGCGGTGCCGTTGTCGATGCTGATGGAGGACTCGCGGCCGTCGTCATTGCTGGCGCAGGCGGCAAGCGCGATCGGCAGCAGCAGGATCGCCAGATGCTTTGCTGATATCCCCAACTGGAACTCGCAGGTACCGGCGTTGACCGTCAAAGCGAATCCTAGAACGTCCGCCGCCGAAATGGAATTCGCATATCGATGAATCCATCAAGGCGCAAATTTGACGAAAAGCAACTCCGGCCCGCAACCATTGGGGAAGCAATGGCGCGGGCCGGGACTGAATCCGTCGGGAGCGGCGGGGTAAGATGGGTGGAAACACTCCCGCGGATCAGTGTCAGCCGCGCTTGGGAGCGGGGCCGGCGTGCTTGATCGCGACCTTCGAGGTCTTGTGCGTCTTGAGCGCGCCCATGTGCTTGTGGTGATGGTGGTGCCGGCGATGATGGTCCATCCGGGCGTTGGCGTTACGCACGCTGGGTTTCAGCTTCACCTGCTCGGCCTTGATGACCGGTGCCTGCCCGGTCTTGCTTTGGCCGGCCGCAAACGCAGGCGCGGCAAGAACGGAAACGGCGAGCAGTGCTGCGGAAATCGTCTTCAACATGATGGTGTCCTCCTAAGGGGATCACGGGTGGCCGGTCGGATGGCCGGGGCCGTGGATCATGCTGGCGAGCCTAGATGCCCCGCGCTGAACCTGCCGTGAAGCGCAGCGACGGACTTCGTTCATCTCCATGACAGCTTGGCCATGTTCCAGCTTTGGTTCCCAAGGGGGCCCGGGGCCGCGCAGGGCTGAAATTCCTCCAAATGAGCGGGGGCGCCCGGGAATGTTCCGAGGCTCCGGGTGTTCAAATCGGCAGGCTTGGGTGTAGGATCGCCTTCGGCATTTGACCCGGATCGCCGCCCTCGCCAGCACGAACAGCGAGGAATTTGGATCCTCTCACCGTCAACAGGAGCGATGCATGAACAAATTTGCGATCCGGCTTTTGACGCTGGCAATGTTTTCGATGGCGCTGGTCGCCGCACCCTTGATCACCAGGGCCAAGGCTGCGTCCGACGAGCAGGCGCCTTCGCCGCCCGCTTCCACCAAATCCGACGCCAAGAAGACCAAGAAAAAGAGCAGCGAGTTGAAGCTGAACCGCGAATACGCGGCGTTCGCGAACGGTTATCGTGCGGCCTATTCCACCATCTATGACCGCAACGACTATGCCGCTGCGATCGAGCAGTTAAAGGCGCTCGGCCATGACGACACCGCAGCCGTCGCCAATCTGATCGGCTATTCCTATCGCAAGCTCGGCGACTACAAGCTTTCGCAAGTCTGGTACGAGCGCGCGTTGAAGGACGATCCCAACCACGTCAAGACCTGGCAGTATTACGGGCTGTGGCAGATCGAACAGGGCAATCGCGAGCAGGCCGAATATCATCTGACCCGGATCGCGGCGCTCGCGGGCAAGGACAGCGAGGAATACCGCTCGCTTGCGGCTGCGCTGGAACAGCCGCCCGGCACCGGTCTCGTCTACTGAGTTCTCAGAACCGCTAAATCGAACCGGCGCGGCCTCGGCTCGCGCCGGTTTTGTTTTGATAGTCCCTACTTCATCAGCGCCTCGACCTCGGCGCGGAACGCCTGGCGCGAGCCGTCGCGCGAATAGAACATGTGCCCGCCGGGATAGACCACGAGTTTGACGCGCGGCGGCGTCGCGAAGGCCGGCATCTGGTCGAGCAGGATCTGCGTGCCGAAATACGGCGTGGCCAGATCGAACAGCCCCTGCCCCACCAGAAGCTTCAGTTTCGGGTCGAGCGCGAGCGCCTCGCGCAGTTGCGAAATCGATTCGGGAGGATTGAGGCCGTGGCCGAAATCCCAGGCCCTTTCGACCGCGCCGTTGAGCACCTGGTAGGAGCCGTCCGGCCGCCAGTTGAGCTTTCGCGTGGTGAGGTCGACCGCAGCACTCGTCAGCGGCGCGGTCAGCGTCTCGCCGGAGGGATCGTTGAAATGGTAGAAGCTGGAGTCCGGATAGGGATCGAGGCCCAGCACGGAGCCGTCGTAGCGTCCGGTCACCTTGCCGTCCTTGCGGTCGAATTCCCTGCGGAACTCGATGGCGTCGAAACGCCCGGCGAGCCTCCGGCTCACGGCCCGGTCGATTCCCGTGAGTGCCGACACCTTATCGGAAAGTCGCGTGGTGGCCTCCGCATCCACCTCGCCTTTGAGGAGATCGGCCGTGAACTCGCCGCGCGCATAAGTTTCGACGTCGGCCATGTCGGCGCGGGTCACCGGGCCCCTCTTCTCGCGCGCCACCGCCGCCATGGTCGGCAGACTCCAGACATATTGCAGGATGCTGGAGCCTGAAAATTCGCGGAAGTCCAACACCGGTGAGACCAGGATCAGGCCCTTGACGCCGACGCCCTGCTCGACCTGCAGATTGCGGACGATCTTCGGTCCGCGCATGCCGCCATAGCTTTCGCCGGCGACATATTTCGGCGACAGCAGCCGGCCGGATTTTTCCAGGATGCGACGGATCGTCAGCGCCAGCGAGGAGACGTCGCCGTCGACCGAGAAAAACCGCTTGCGCACCTCCTCGCCTGACGCGACGAAGCGGCTATAGCCGGTACCGACGGGGTCGATGAAGACGAGGTCGGTGAAGTCGAGCCAGGTCTCGGCATTGGGCCGCAGGTCGGGCGATGCCGAAGGGATCGCCGCATCGCCGTCGATCGACAGCCGCCAAGGTCCGACGGCGCCGAGCTGCAAATAGGCCGAAGCCGCGCCCGGCCCGCCATTGAACAGGAAGGTCACCGGACGGGTGGCCGGATCGGCGCCGTCGAGCTGATAGGCGGTGTAGGCGATATCGGCCTGCGGCTCGCCCTTGTCGTCGAACAGGCGGATCGAACCGGCGGTCGCCGAGAAGGCGAGCGTGCGTCCCGGAAGCGCCAGCGTCTGTTTGGTGGTGGAATCCGGCGGCAGGCGATGCTGCTCGGCCGCGGCCGGCGAAGCCGGCGTGGCGCCGCGTCCGCCCGGGCCGCCCAATTTCTGGCCGGAAGGTGCCGCGATCGGGTGATCCGCAGGCGCCGGCTCATCATCGGCGCGCGCCCCGTTCACGAGCGAGAAGGCAAGCAGCGCGACCGCGAGACAGGTGAGGCGCGGCGCGGCGGCAAAGCGGATGGCCATGCGTTTTCTTCTCCCTGCGTCCCGCAATCCGCCCCGGATGTCCCGAGCGGGAGCAGGCTCATAGTCTAAAATTGCGACAGCCCTGCATCGTTGGCAAGCGCGACAGGCATAGCCGGCTTCGGGGTTACGCTCATCGCACGATCCGGTGACTTAACCAGCGCGGCGGCCTTCTCTCGACAACCACCGCCAAGGTCGTATAGACGACCCCGCGCGCCCTCGATCCCGCTGTCGCGCCACATGAGCCGCAATCCCATGACCAGCCCCAGGCGATATGACCGCATTGCCTTCGTCGCGAGCGCGGGTGCGGAAGCCCAGCAGGCGCTTGGACAGCTGGTCGAACTCTACGGCGATCGCGACCCGAAACAGGCCGATGTCGTGGTGGCGCTGGGCGGTGACGGCTTGATGCTGCAGACGCTGCACCAGCACATGCGCACGGGCACGCCGATCTACGGCATGCATCGCGGCACCGTCGGCTTCCTGATGAACGAGTACTCCACCCTCGATCTGCACGCCCGGCTGGCGGCGGCCAGGGAATCGGTGATCCATCCGCTTTTGATGCGCGCCACCGACGTCCATGGCGTGGTGCATCTCCACCACGCCATCAACGAAGTCTCGCTGTTCCGCCAGACCTACCAGGCGGCGCGCCTGCGGATCCTGATCGACGAGCGCGAGCGCATGGCAGAATTGATCGCCGACGGCGTGCTGGTGGCGACGCCGGCCGGATCGACCGCCTACAATCTTTCGGTGCAGGGGCCGATCATCCCGATCAACGCCCCGTTGCTGGCGCTCACCCCGATCAGCCCGTTTCGCCCGCGCCGCTGGCGCGGCGCGATTCTGCCGGACAATGCCAAGGTCAGTTTCAGCGTGCTGGAGGCCGCCAAGCGCCCGGTTGCGGTTGTCGCCGATCAGAAGGAAGTGCGCGATATCCGCGAAGTGCATATCGCCGCTTGCCGCAAGCATCAGCTGACCTTGCTGTTCGATCCGGGCAGCAGCCTGGAAGAACGGATTTTCGCCGAGCAATTCCTGGCGTGATCGC
>NZ_DATHOP010000150.1:0-5099 GCF_035484855.1 Bradyrhizobium sp. | reverse complement strand
CTTCGCATAGCCACCCCGTCAAGCGTTGATAGCGTCTACACACACCACAGCCCACACACCGGGAGAGCTCTAACCAGAAAACCGCAAAAACTCAAAATGAGGCGCTGCAATCGAAACCAGCTAAGTTTTACAACAGAATCCTGCCGAAAGCAGAAGTAAATTCAGAACATTAGCGGCAACGCCATAAACCACGGCGGGTTAATGGCGTTGCCCGAACGTTCTCTTCCACGATGGTGGGTGATGACTGTCAGGCGGCAAGACGCCGTTCGGTTGCAGGCTCGCCGATGATCCGCCGAAGCTCGACAGCCCACGCATCGAGTACCTCGCGTTTCTTCGCTACCCGGACGCGCGTAGAGAGGTTGTAGATCTTGCGGGTGACCGCTGGCAGCGGCTTGCCGTTCTCGTCCTTGTTCGCCTGACGGTCGAGGCACAGCGAGATACCGGCCTCAGACAGACCCAGTTCACCGCACATCGTCGCCGCCGTCCGCCGTAGATCATGCGGCGCAAACGGCGCCCAAGCAGTTCGCAGATGCCCGGCGTGCGCGCGACCCGCTTGCCGTTCTTCGTTTCCTCGGTGCCGATCAGCGCGCCTGACATTGCCTGGCGCGAGAGCGGCGCGTCGCGGAAGCGGCCCGCGAAGGCATATTCGCAATTGCCCATCGCCTCCTTTACGCCGACAGCTGATCGAATTGGCGGAACACAATTCGTCATTCCGCCCGCGCGATGCGCCCCTCACACGACCTTGGCTTGCCTTAACTCCGCGATCTCTCCCGCGTCAAAACCGAACTCGGCCAAGACCTCGTCGTTCGCCAACTCCGGCGGTCGCGCCGCCATCTTGCTCGGCGTTCGCGACAATGTGACCGGCTGGCCGACCAGGCGGATGGCGCGCGGCGTTCGGCACGTCCTGCGCGATGCCGAGATGCTTGACTTGCGCGTCCTCGAACATCTGGTCGATCGAATAGATCGGGCCGCACGGCACGCCGGCGGCGTTGAGTTTGTTGACCCAGGTCTCCGTCGATTTCCGGATCGTGAGCTTGTTGATCACCGCATTGAGCGCGTCGCGATTTTTCGACCGCGCCTGCGCGGTGGCGTAATCGGGATTGGCCATGAGTTCGGGTGCGCCGATCGCCTGCGCGCAGCGTTCCCAGATCCGCCCGCCCGTGGTGGCGATATTGATGTAGCCGTCGGAGGTCTTGAACACGCCGGTCGGAATGCTGGTCGGATGGTTGTTGCCGGCCTGTTTGGCGACGTCCTTTTCCATCAGCCAGCGTGCGGCCTGGAAATCCAGCATGAAGATTTGCGCCTGCAACAGCGAGGTCTGCACCCACTGGCCTTCGCCGGAAACCTCGCGCTCCAATAGCGCGGTGAGAATGCCGAGCGCGCAGAACAATCCGCCCGTCAGGTCCGCCACCGGGATGCCGACCCGCATCGGCCCCTCGCCTGGCGCGCCGGTGATCGACATCAGCCCGCCCACGCCTTGCGCGATCTGATCGAAGCCGGGACGCTTGTGATAGGGGCCGTCCTGGCCGAAGCGGAGATGCTGCCATAGACGATGCGCGGATTGATTTTCCGTACGCTCTCGTAGTCGATGCCGAGCTTGGTCTTGACGTCGGGCCGAAAATTCTCGACCACCACGTCGGCCTTCTCCGCCAGCCGCCGGAACACGTCGAGACCTCTGGGGTCTTTCAGATTGAGCGTCATCGCCCGCTTGTTGCGGTGCAGGTTCTGGAAGTCGGAACCATGGCGCGGACCTCCCGGCTGTTCGGCCGCCGCATCCTCCAGCAGCGCATCGATCTTGATGACGTTGGCGCCCCAGTCCGCAAGCTGGCGCACGCAGGTCGGCCCCGAGCGGACACGGGGGAGATCGAGCACGGTGAAGCGGGACAGGGCCTGCGAGGCGCGCGGCGAGGGCATTTCGGACAAACTCCAGACGGGAGAGCGAAGGAACTCTGGTTTGATCGGCCAGATTGGTGGTAAATTCAATAGGCGATCACGGACATGCCGGCGCGCGACCAGCAGCGTCCCAATGTATCCGCAATCCCGGTGCTGATGCCTGCAGGTTGCGGCAACGGCAGATGGCTGGAGTTTTCTTGCATTCGGGAACCCGCCAAGACGGCACTGCTGCAAATTGCGCCACGGTTCGAAACCGCAAATTAACGGGATGGAAACACTGTATCGACATCGGATAAATGCGTGATACCAGCGATTCGAAGATGTCGCGACTAGCCTTCCCACCCTCCAAGGGCGCGGGCCACGGAAACATCTGGATACGATTTGAACAGCGCGAAATTCTTGATGGGAACCATGGGCTAAGCGATGAGATCCAAGTCTGTCCCGGACCCGCAATTGCCGCCGGATAGCGTTCTCAACGCCGCTGTTGCCGAGATTTACCCGGATCCCTGGATTGCGACCGACGATCACAATGGTGGAAATTCAACTGGGGACGCCCATTCATCCGCTTTGATAACGATGCCCATTTCGCTCGATATGGGCCTGCCCGAAACCCGCTCCTCCGAGGACGCGCCAGACTCCGGCTTCACGTATCAACTCGCCCACAACGGCTGGGATACGGCAGCCGAGGACGGGGGCGGCGAGGTTTCAGCGGATTCTCCCTATCCGTGGGCCGCGCCTTTGCCGGGGCCGTCGCTTTTCGCCAGCCCAGAGATCGCCGCCTTCCCGGCCGCTCATGTTGATGTCGGCAGCCTTGTTGATGTCCCTGCGTTCCAGACGCCCGCGCAGACCGACTTTCCGATATTTCACGCAGCGTTGAACGTGGCCTCGTCCGCCAACGGCGGCGGACCTGCGATGACGATGATTGCCGGAGATCCCGTCGCACCAGGCGCGAACGGTTTGGCGGAACTGGTGAATTCGGCAGACATCTCCTCCGGGCCGATCACCGAGGTTGGTGTCGGCTCCGGTGGCGCCACCGCGGCGCAGGTGCAGCAGGCCCTCGACGAGAGCGGACTGAGCGTCAACGGCTCGGGGATCAAAGTCGGGGTGATCTCCGACAGCTTCAACGATCTTGGCGGCGCGGCCGCGGACGAAGCCGACGGGGCATTGCCGTCCGCTTCCAACATTCAAGTCCTCGAAGACCTCTCTTCGGGCGGCACCGACGAGGGCCGCGCGATGATGCAGATCGTGCACGACATCGCCCCGGGCGCGAGCCTCGCGTTCTACACAGCCTTCAACAGCGAGCAGGACTTTGCCAACGGCATTCTGGCGCTCGCTGCCGCCGGCTGCAAAGTCATCTGTGACGACGTCAGCTATTTCGACGAGCCGTTCTTCCAGAACGGGATCGTGGCGCAGGCAATCCAGACCGTCGAAGCCGAAGGCGTCACCTATGTTTCGGCGGCCGGTAATGATGCCAGCAATGGTTATCAGGCGGCTTGGACGCCGATATCCGGGACGTTCGACGGCCGGACGCTCACGGACGCAGAGAGTTTTGGCGGGAGCCTCGTCCAGACCATCAGCATCAATACCGAAGGGACGGGTTACGATGTTCCCTTGCTGCTCGAGTGGAATCAGGCCTACGGCGCGGCGACTTCGGACCTCGAGATTCTGGTTTTCCAGAACGGGAGCCTCGTCGGTACCGCCACCAACCGGACAAGCGGTGAACCGAACAACCCGTGGATCGAGTACGATTTCACCGCCACCGGAACCTATCAGATTGCGGTCGTAAATCTGTCCGGACCGAACCCCGGCCTGATCAAGGAAATCACGGAGGGCGATGGCCTGCCGGCAACCATCAGCGGCGCCAATGCCGGCACCGTCTTCGGCCATGCGATGACCCCGGGCGCTATCGCCGCCGGCGCCGTGAGTTCGGCCCGTACGCCGGCCTTCGGCTTCACCCCAACAAGCGAGAGCTTTTCATCGTCAGGCGCAGGGACGGAGCTTCTGTTTGCGAACAATGGCACGGCGCTCTCTTCGCCCGACATGCTCAGTCCGGTCGCGGTTTCGGGCGTGGACGATATTGCGACGACGGTTTCGGGAGGCCTGAGCGATTTTTACGGTACCTCCGCCGCGTCGGCGAGCCTCGCCGGCGTTGCCGCGCTGCTGTTGTCGGAAAACCCCAACCTGACCCCGGCCCAAGTCGAGCAGGTCATGGAGGAGACCGCGCTGCCGATATCCAATTCGGCCGTCAGTGGCTCAGGTCTGGTCCAGGTCGACGCTGCCGTGGCCGCCGTGACGTCGCCGTCGCTGGTCGATGACGTTTCGTTGACGGTTCCGCTCGGCGGCAGCGGCGTCATTACGTCGAGCCTGCTCAGGTTCGACGACGCTGGCAGCAGCCATGCGCAGGAAATCTATACGGTGATCACCACGCCGGTCTACGGCACCCTGCTCAAGAACGGGTCGGCCACCTCGACCTTCACCCAGGCCGACATCGACAACGGTCTCATCGGCTACCAGGAGAACGGCAGTACCGCCACGACGGATTCTTTCGTATTCAAGGTCACCGATGCCGCGGGCAACACGACGACCGTGCAACTGTTTGATATCCAGATGTCTACGACGATTGAATCGTTCGGCGCTACCACTCTGGTCCAGGTTGGAAATCATTACTTCCTCGATAGCCACACTACCGGGACTGGTCCTGAGGTGATGTTTGGCGGCGCGCCACTTACAGTGGGTGAGTTCGCATGGACACCGATCGGCACGGAGCAGACGTCAACCGGGTATGAGATCGCTTTGAAGTACGCGGCCATCGGTCAATATACCGTGTGGAACACCGACAGCAGCGGTAACGTGACCTACGACCCGAGTGGCAACTTGTCCGGGACCAGCGAGGCGCTGGAAGCCTACGAAACGAGCTTTCATCAGGATCTGAACGGCGACGGCGTGATCGGCATTCCCGCCACCACCACAGTGATCGAGTCGTCTGGATCGACCAATCTGGTCCAGGTCGGTACCAATTATTTCCTCGATAGCAACAGCACGGGGACTGGTCCTGAGGTGATGTTTGGCGGCGCACCTCTCACGGCGGGTGAGTTTCCTTGGACACCGATCGGCGCGGAGCAGACGTCAACCGGGTATGAGATAGCTTTGAAGTACGCGGCCATCGGTCAATATACGGTGTGGAACACCGACGCTAATGGCAACGT
>NZ_DATHOP010000149.1:0-5557 GCF_035484855.1 Bradyrhizobium sp. | reverse complement strand
GCAATCGGCCAGCATCATGGCGTCGCGCGCGGCTTCAGCGATGGTCTGGTCGGAATCGACGCGGCTGCGGGTCGCTTCAGAAAATTCCTTGCGGTTCGGCGTGAGCAGGGTCGCGCCGCGATAGATCGCGAAATTGGCGCTCTTGGGGTCGACGATCACGCGCTTGCCGGCTTTCTTCGCCGCATCGATCACGTTGCGGATCACGCGCGCGGTCAGCACGCCCTTGGCGTAATCCGACAGCAGCACGATATCGGCGCGGGCGAGTTGCGGCAGGATGGCCTCGATCAGCTTCTGCTCGACATCGCTTGCGGCCGGCGCCGCACGCTCCCAGTCTGCGCGCAGCATATGGGTTGAAAAATGCTCGGAGACGAAGCGCATTTTCCGCGTCGTCGGCCGCCCCTCGTCGGAGACCAGCACGCATTCGATGCCGGCGTGCTGCGCCAGTCCCGCTTTCAGATTCGCGCCCGCCTCGTCCTTGCCGACGAGGCCGACGAAAATGCAGCGCCCGCCGAGCGAAGCGATGTTACGCGCGACATTGCCGGCGCCGCCGATATTGGTCTCGCTGCGCTGCACGGCAATCACCGGCGCGGGCGCTTCCGGCGAAATCCGCGACACCTCGCCATAGACAAATTCGTCGAGCATCAGGTCGCCGACACAGAGCACCGTCTGGCGGACCATCGCATGCGACAAAGCGTCAAAATCGAACATTTATTCTCGCACTCTGTTCGGCAGCTAGCGGAAACGATCGGCGGAATCGAGAAAACCCTTGACGTAGGTCCCTACCGCCTCTTCCAGCGCGGTGAAGCCGCCATTGTAACCGGCGCGCAGCAGGGAAGCGCCATCGCTTTGCGTGAAATACTGGTAGCTGCCGCGGATCGTCTCGGGCATGTCGATATACTGGATTTTCGGAGCGGTGCCGAGCGCGGCGTAGGCCGCCAGCATCATATCCCTGAAACTGCGCGCCTTTCCGGTGCCGACGTTGAAGAGGCCGCTGACCTCAGGCGTCGCCAACAGCCACATCATCACCCGCACCGCATCGTCGACATAGATGAAATCGCGCCGCTGGTCGCCGTCGGCGATCCTGTCGCGATGCGATTTGAACAGCTGCACCGGCCGGCCGGACTTGATATCGTCGAAGCGGCGCGCCAGCACGCTCATCATCGTGCCCTTGTGATATTCGTTGGGACCGAACACGTTGAAGAATTTCAGGCCCGCCCATTGCGGCGGCAGTTTGTCGCCTCTCGCCACGCGCTCCGCGAGTGCCATGTCGAACAGATGCTTGCTCCAGCCGTAGAGATTCATCGGCCGCAGCGCCTTCAGCGCGGCAAGTGAAGGGTCATCGTGAAAACCCCGCGCGCCATCGCCATAGGTCGACGCCGATGAGGCGTAAATGAAGGGCGTGGGGTGGGACGTGCACCAGTCCAGCAACCGCATCGACAGCCGGAAATTGGTTTCGATCACGAGATCGCCGTCGGTTGCGGTGGTTTCCGAAATCGCCCCGAGATGGATAACGGCGTCGAGGCGGCGGCCGTTCAGCCAGTCCGGCAACTCCGCCGGCGGCACGATGTCCGCGAGCTGCCGCTTGGCGAGATTGCGCCATTTGCCATCATGGCCGAGCACATCGCATACCGCCACGTCGGACCGGCCGGCGTCGTTCAACGCGGCCACGACGTTCGATCCGATAAAACCGGCGCCCCCGGTCACCAGCAACATTGCGGTCCCTGCCCTTGATCTGGAATGCCAGCTTTGCCCCAGTCCCGGGCGGCAGGCAACTTGGGTTGTCCGGCGTGGTGAAGACTGCAGCGGCCGTTTGGTGCCTTTACCCGGCGTCGGGGAGCAGTTACCGACTGGCAGGAAATGAGCCGCCCATCAAAAGAATGAACAGAGATTCGAAAGATATAACGATAGAGAACGCGGCGGACACCCGCCCGATCCTGATCGTGCCCTATATGTGGATCGGCGACTTCGTCCGCGGCCATAGCGTGGTGCGGGTGCTGAAGCAACGCTGGCCCAACCGGCCGGTCGATCTGCTGGCTACCACCCTGTGCGCGCCGCTGGTCGATTACATGCCCGGCGTGCGCGCCGGGATCGTCTGGGACCTGCCCCGCAGCCGTCTGGCAGTGGCCAGGCAATGGGGGCTAGCGGCGCAGCTCAAGGCCAGGGGCTACGGCACCGCGCTGGTGCTGCCCCGCACCTGGAAATCGGCGATCGCGCCGGCGCTCGCCGGCATCCCGGAACGGGTGGGTTTTGTAGGCGAGGCCAGGTTCGGGCTCATCAATAGATGGCGCTGGGGCGAGAGGGCCCTGCCCCGCTTCATCGACAAGAATGCCGCGCTGGCGCTGCCGGACGGCGCCCCGTTGCCGCCGGAATGGCCGGTGCCGCAACTCCGAGTTCCGGGCGAGGAAGTCGGCCGCTGGCGGCAAGCCAACGGGCTGGGTGCCGGCCGCGCCGTGGCGCTGGCGCCGGGCTCGGTCGGCGCCTCCAAGCGCTGGACCTGGTATCCGGAGGCCGCGCGGCTTTTGGCCGAACGGGGGTTCGACGTCTGGGTGGTCGGTGGCCCCGGCGAAAAGGCGCTGGCTGCCGAAATCGTAGCCAGAGGCGGCCCCGGGGTCCGCGACCTCACGGGATCAGATCTGCGCAACGGCATCCTCGCGGTCGCCGCGGCCAGTGTGGCGATTTCGAACGATTCCGGCTTGATGCATATCGCGGCCGCCCTGGGCACGCCGACCATGGGCATTTTCGGCCCCACCAGCCCCTACCACTGGGCGCCGCTGAACGGGCTGGCGGCGACGGTGCAGACCAAAACCGTGGTGCCCTGCCAGCCCTGCCATCGCCCGGTCTGCACCATGAATGACCATCGCTGCATGCGCGACATTCCGGCCTCCGATGTGGCCGATATCGCCGAGCGCGTGCTGAACGAAGCCGCGGCCCGCCTCGCGCATTGAGCCCGCATGCTTGCGCTGCCCCGGCGCGGTCATTACCAAGGACGCCACTGGCAAGCCGGACGGTTAAGTGTTGGACCCCATCGCAACCCATCTGAAACTTTCGCTCGCCGCCCTTGAGCGCGCCACGCGGGATGTGACCCTGCTCGCCGCCGCGCGGAAAATCGCCGAAATCATCATCGCGGCGCTGCGTGCGGACAGGAAACTCCTGATCGTCGGCAATGGCGGCAGCGCCGCCGATGCCCAGCACATCGCCGCCGAAATCGTCGGCCGCTACAAGCAGGACCGGCCGGCTTACGCCGCGATCGCGCTGACCACCGACACCTCGGCGCTGACGGCGATCGCCAACGACTATGGTTTCGAGCAGGTGTTCGCACGCCAGGTCGCGGGCCTCGGCCGGCGCGGCGACGTGCTGCTGGCGCTATCGACCTCGGGCCGTTCGCCGAACATTTTGTCCGCGTTGCGCACCGCGCGCGAGCATGGGCTCATCACCGTCGGCTTCACCGGCCTGAATGGCAAAACGCTCGGCGCGCTCTGCGATCATCTCGTGGTCGCGCCCACCGACGACACCCCGATCATCCAGCAGATTTACCTCGCGGTGGCGCACGGCATCTGCGACGAGATCGAGCAGACCATGATGCGCGAGACCGCGAAGAAATGAGCGGGGTCGTTTCCGCCCGCGTCCCTCCTCGGCCCGCCGCCTTCCTCGATCGCGACGGCGTCGTCAATCATGACGACGGTTACATGGGCACGCAGGACCGCATCCGCTGGATGCCCAATGCGGCGAAAGCGATCCGCCGGCTCAACGACGCCGGCTATCTCGTGTTCTTCTTCACCAATCAATCCGGCGTGGCGCGCGGTTACTTCACCGAGGATCAACTCACCGCGCTGCACGACTGGATGTTGGCCGAACTCGCCAGCCAGGGCGCTGTCATCGACGACGTCAGGTATTGCCCGCACCATCCCGACGGATCGGTCGCCGGCTATCTCGAGGACCATCACTGGCGCAAGCCGAGCCCCGGCATGATCCTCGACCTGATGGCCCACTGGCCGGTGCGGCACGAGGGCAGCTTCGTCATCGGCGACCGGCCGACCGACATCGAGGCGGCGGAAGCCGCCGGGCTGCCCGGTTTCCTGTTCGAAGGCGGCGATCTCGATGCTTTCGTGGCCGACATCTTGAAACGAACACCGGTGAACCGAGAACGTTAAGGGCCGAATCGGCACCCCGGGCGAAAGTTACCGGATTGTTGCTCGGCAGAAATATTTCACAAATTTAATGCTCCAACCGCCAACCCCCGCTGAACCCGGGAGAATTCGGCCGTCACCAACCGGCAAGACCAACGAGAGCTTCAAAAAGGTCCAGCCGCCATGACAAACTACACTTTCACAAAAGTCGACGTTCCCGCCGCGGCCGGAACCTATCAATACATTTCCGTCGACGGCCTGGACGCCGCGGGCGACGCGGTCGGGAGTTACGGCAATGTCGACGGCGATGGCGACGGGACCTTCCACGGCTTCATTGCGTTGGACAATAGCAATGGCAATGGCATCACCTTGGACCCCCCCGGCTCAACCAACACCAGCGTTGGTATTACCGCAAGCGGGATCCTCTACGGAGACTATACCTATCTGAACCACAATTATGGCTTCGTCGACAACGGCGGCGTCTTTACGACGTTCGACTACGGCATCGCAGAGACTGCCCCCCCCACCGTTCCAATTGCTATCAGCACCGACGTGGACGGCGTTACCAACGCCGGCGTGGTTTACGGCGACTATGCCGACTACGTGATCAACAATGGCAACCAACCCGGGTGGCAAGGGTTCCTCAACAATAATGGCGTCATTACACTGATCTCCTTTCCCGGAGCCAATATCACCACTCTTGCCGGCATTAATTCAGCCGGCACGATCGTCGGAAACTATGAAATCGGAGGCAATACCAACGCGGGGTTGATCGGCCATGGATTCGTCGACAACAATGGCAGCTTCACGTCAATCGATGTACCCGGAGCTTACGCCACCAGTGTGGTCGGCATCAGCGATGGCGGCGAGATCGTCGGAAACTATCAGGATTTCTCCAACAACAATTGGGGGTTTGTCGACAACAACGGCGTCATCACCAAGATCAACATCGCGGGCGCCACCAGTACAGGCGTTTCGGCCGTCAACGCCGCCGGCGAAGTCGTCGGATACTATGCCGATGGCGGCGGCAACATCCATGGCTTCGTCGACAATGGCGGCGTCATCACGCCCGTCGACGTTCCCGGAGCCACTGAAACCGACATCCTGGGCATCAATGCGACCGGCATGATCTCGGGATATTACGACGACGCCAGCGGCAACCAGCATGGCTTCGTCGGCACGCTTCCCACCACGACGATCGAGACCGCTGGATCGACCAGCCTGGTCCAGGTCGGAAATAATTATTTCCTCGAGAGCAACAGCACCTGGACCAGTCCCGAGCTGACGTATGGCGGCGCACCTCTCACGGCGGGTGAGTTTCCTTGGACACCGATCGGCGCGGAGCAGACGTCAACCGGGTATGAGATAGCTTTGAAGTACGCGGCCATCGGTCAATATACGGTGTGGAACACCGACGCTAATGGCAACGT
>NZ_DATHOP010000148.1:0-3449 GCF_035484855.1 Bradyrhizobium sp. | reverse complement strand
GCCAACCTCGGCTGCACGAAAGCGCGTGTTGATATGGACGGCTAGCGCGCCAAGCCGAGCGCAAGCGAAGATGGCAGCCAGATAGTCGGCGCCGTTCGGCAACCAAAGCGCGACGCGGGAGCCGGCGCCGATGCCGGCCTTACGTAGCCCGCCCGCCACGCGCAGGACGCGGTCCTGCAAAGCGTGCCGAGTCAGCGTCGACGTAGCGTCGGTCACTGCCGACGCTGAAGCGTTCCTTTGCGACCATGTTAGCAAGGCTGGGAGCGTGTCCGGATATCCAGCGCCATACGTTTTTCGCATCAGCACCTTCTGGTACTAGTCGCCCGCTTCAACTAATTTGAAAGGAATAGATGATTCGCTTCGGTCGCGATTTGGCGACGGAGGCGGGCATGGCGGGAAAGGACATTTCGGTAAAGAAGTATGTAGTGCGGTTGAGCGCGGGGGAACGCGAGCATTTGCAAGCGCTGATCCGCAAAGGAAAGAGCCCGGCGAAGCGGCTGTTGAAGGCGCGCATTCTGTTGAAGGCCGATGTCTCGGAGGCCGGCGAAGGCTGGAGCGACAGCCGGATCATCCAGGCCTTGGACACCAGTGCGTCCATGATCTACCGGGTACGCAAGCAACTGGTGGAAGAGGGCTTCGAAGCGGTGTTGAGCCGCAAGCGGCGCATGACACCGCCCGTCGCTGCGATTTTCGACGGCGAGAAGGAAGCCAAGCTGATCGCCCTGGCGTGCTCCGAGCCGCCGAAGGGGCGCGCCCGCTGGACGTTGCGCCTGCTGGAGAGCAAGGTCGTGGAACTCGGCATTGTCGAGCGCGCAAGCGACTCAACGATAGGACGCACACTCAAAAAAACTGTCTCAAGCCGCATCGCAGGCAATGCTGGGTCATCCCGCCGAAGGCCAACAGCGCCTTCGTAGCCGCCATGGAAGATGTGCTGGCCGTCTACACTCGGCCGCACAATGCCGATTACCCGCTGGTGTGCCTGGACGAGACCTCGAAGCAACTCATTGCCGAGACGCGCACGCCAATCCCGATGAAACGAGGACGTGCAGCCCGCATCGACTACGAGTACGAGCGCAACGGCACCGCCAACCTGTTCATGCTGTTCGCGCCGCTCGAAGGCTGGCGCCACGTCGAGGTGACGGACCGCCACACCGCCGTCGACTACGCTCACGTCTTGAAAGATCTGGCCGATCGCCACTTCCCGTACGCCAAGACCATCGTGCTGGTCCAGGACAATCTCAACATCCACAGCAGGGCGTCACTCTACGAAGCCTTTCCGGCCGCCGAAGCCAGACGGCTGGTCGAGCGCTTCGAATGGCACTACACGCCTAAGCACGGCAGTTGGCTCGATCTCGCGGAATCCGAACTCGGTGTCCTCTCCGCTCAGTGTCTCGATCGCCGCATCCCAGACAAACAGACCCTCATCGAGGAAATCGCCGCTTGGGAACACGACCGAAATGCCAATCACACAAAGGCAGACTGGCAATTCACAACCCAATCCGCTCGAGTCAAACTCAAGTACCTATACCCTTCGATCTAGCTGAATCAGCCGACTAGCCCGATCATCCGCGCGAGCGGATAGTTGCTGGCGCCGGTGGTGCGCGCGGCGCGATCGTATTGGATCGGCAATTGGCGCAGCCCGATCCAGCTCACCATGCCGCGGATGAAGCGATGCTGCTCCGGCATCGAATTGAGAATGTCGAGCACGCGCCGGGTCATCAGCCGGAAATCGCCGGCATCGGCCGGCAGGTCGGCATGGCCGATGCGCTGCATCAGCCGATAGAACAAAGCCGCAGTGCCGCGCTTGAGCATGGTCTCGCCCTCGCGCTGGCGGCGCACGCCATAGACGACATCGGCTTCGGCGCTGTCCATCAGGCGCCACATGTCGGCAAGGAGTTCCGGTGGGTCCTGCAAATCGGCGTCGATCATCAGGATACGCTCGCCCCGGCAGGTGTAAAGGCCGGCAGTGATCGCAAGCTGATGGCCGTGGCGGCGGGCGAGATTGACGGCGACGACATGCGGATCGCGCCGCACCAGGTCGGTCATGATCGCCCAGGTGCGATCGCTCGAGCCGTCGTTGAGGAGGACGAATTCGTAGTCGGAACCGGCGGTCGCCTGCGCCGCCACAGTCATGCGGCGATAGAACTCCTCGAGCCCCGCTTCCTCGTTATAGCAGGGCGCGACGATGGAAAGCCGCGGACTGACGCGCGCATCCAAAACCACCGGCATCCACCTCCTCTGCCCAGCCCTTCGCCGGCCGCCTTGGCGTTACATCCTCCACAGGCGGAGTCAATGGGAGCGACCTCAAGCGCAAATCCATCGCGCGCGCGACGGGTTAACACGCGATCTTGTTAAGGCGGATCAAGCGGCGGGCCGATCGGGCCGGTCAGCCGGTAGATGTCATAATCCTGCAGCAGAACGCCATGTCGGCTGCGGGTCAGGTGGTCGACAAGCTCGACCTTGCTGAAGCGCTTTTGCAGCGTCGGAATGTCGGCGCAGGGAACCGTGCAGGTATACATGATCGGGCCGTCGAACAGCGCCGGGTCCGGCTCGGGGGCATTCACATAGCGCATGCGCAGATTGATCTGCTCCACGGGCGCATGCGAGGGCAGGTAAAAGGACAGCCAGCCCGCGAGGCCATAATCGTAGACAAGGATAATGGGCGCGCCCATGCGTTTGCGCGCCTCGTCCATCTGCACACCGAGCTCCTTCCAGCCGGCGCCCAATTTCGACGCGGTGGGATCCTCCATGCCGAGCGGAGCGATTCCGAACACGCCCTGCGCATAGATGACCGCGGCAATCCCAAGTCCGACCGGCACGGCGAGCCGCTGTGAGATCCTCTCGACCGTGGCCCAGACGCCTTCCCATTTGATCCGCTCGACCGCGACGGCGGCCGCAATGACGAAGGGCACGAAGATCGGCTCGGGCCAATTGCCTTCGACGCGGCCGTGGAAAGTGTGCCAGACGAAATAGAGAAGGATCGGCCAGATCATCGCGTTGATCAGCACGCGCGCGCTGAACGAACCGCCCTGCCCGCGCAACAGACCGACGAGGCCCATGGCGCCCAGCACAAATACGAATGGTGTCGCCATGCCGATCTGCGCGGCGAGAAATTCGCCGAAATAGCGCAGCGACCATTCGTGCACGACCAGACGATTGTACTGGTAGAGCACCGAGGTCCAATGGTGCTGCGCATTCCAGATCAGCGTCGGCGAAAATACGGCAAGCGCGATGACGCCGGAAATCCACGGCCAGGGCGTCACGAGCCATTTGCGCTGCTCTGGCACCAGCAACAGCCAAATCAGGATGCTCGGGGCGAAAAAGATCGTGGTGTATTTGGAGAACATGCCGACGCCGAAGGCGAGCCCGATGGCGAGCCACCAGGCGCCGCGGCCGGTCTGACGGAGCTTGGCGAGCGCGAGCAGGAGAAATGTCGTGGCGATCACGAC
>NZ_DATHOP010000147.1:0-12608 GCF_035484855.1 Bradyrhizobium sp. | reverse complement strand
CTCGAGGTTGGCATACACCACGGCGAGACCGCCGACCAAGATCACCGCGATCAGGCTGTAGAGGCCGGGCCGGCTGACCATGCGCACCGCGATCCAGTAACAGAAATTGCGCAGTGCCTGCACGCCGGCGTCGGCGCCCTGGAACTTGGTGGCGAAGGTCTTTTCGTTGCGCACCAGCAGCACGCCGAATACCGGCACCAGCGACAGCACCGCGATCAACGCGATGATGGTGGCGGCAAGGCCCGCCTCGCCGAATTTGCGGATCAGGTCGGAATCCGAGAATTGCAGGGCGATGAACGAGATGCCGGCAGTGCCATGGGTGAGCACGCAGGCCGGCCCGACCACCATGATGGCGTTCTTGAACGCGGTGTATTTGTCCTGGCCCGCGATCAGGCGGTCGCGCGCCGCGAAGGTCAGCTGCATCGAGTCGGAGAAACTGATGACCATGATCAGCGGCGTCATCACGTTCAGGAACATGTTGAGGTTGAAATTGGCCCAGCCGAGGCCGCCAAGCGCCAGCAATATCGCGATCATCGGCGGGAACGCGGCGACGATCATGAACGATATCTTGCGGAAAAAGATGATCGCGATGATGCAGCCGGCGAGGATGCCGAGGATGTTATAGGTCAATCCGTCGCGCTCGACCGCGTTGCGGATCTCGAGCTGCATGACGGGCACGCCTGATAATTCCGCGGTGAGCCCACTGCCCTTGAGATCGTCGGCCATCATCTTTCTGATATCGCCGACGGTCTTGCTGAGCCCCTTGCTGGCAACAACTTCGGGCTCGAGCGACAGCACGATCAGCGCCAGCGTGCCGTCCTCGGACAACAGCTTGCCGCGGATGATCTCGTTGGATTTGACGGTCTCGATGAACTTGTCGTAGTCGGCGCCCTCAGGCAGTTCGGCCGGGAACAGCGCCGCCGGCAGCTTGCCAGGCGCCGGCGCCTGGCGCGCCGAGAACAGCGAAATCAGGCCGCGCGTGCCCTCGACCAGCTGCAGGTCGGTGACGAGGTCGCGCAGCTTTTCGAGGTTTTGGCGCTCAAGCAGCGTCTTGCCTTCGACCACGACCAGCACATCGTATTCGACCGCGGGAAAGCGCTTGGTCTCCGCCTCGTACTGCCGGTATTCCTTGGAGTTAGAGCGGAACAGCTGACTGAGCGAGTCGTCGATCTTGATACGATCGATGCCGAACAGGGCGCCGATGAACAGGCCGACGAGAACGATGCAGGACAGGATCGGCGCCTGGACCGCGATCAGCCCCAGTCGCTCCAGTCCGAAGGCGATGCTGCCCATCGGCCGCTGCTCAACCTTCTCGACATGGACTTCACTGTCGCTGTTCTTTTCGAGCATGCCTTGTCCAGTCCTCTCAATCGGCTCAAACGCTATAGCTTAAATTCCGGGGCGCGAATGCGGCCTCGAACGGGCCTCGATGATCGACGCTAGCCCTTGAAAACATAAGATAAATTTCGCGAGCCCGGTGTAGCAGGTCTTTGCTGCGTCTCGCAAGCGCGCTTGCCTCGCGCAAATCGACGCGCCGGATCGCGATCAGTGCCCGAGGGTCCTGGATTTGCGGCATTCAGCTTGAATTCACGGTGATTTGCCGCGGCAGTCGCTCGCCGCTTTCGTCCTTCAGCGCCACGCCGGTCAACTGCCGCGCCAGGCCCTCGCGAATGAGCCAGGCGATCCGGAAAGCGGCTTCATCATAACCGAGCCCGGCGCCGTGGATGTTGGAGATGCAATTGCGTTCGGCATCGCTGCGGCCGACCCTCGGGGCGTAGGTCAGATAGGCCCCGAGGCTGTCCGAGGCCGACAGGCCCGGCCGCTCGCCGATCAGCATCACGATCATTTGCGCGCCGAGGATGGCGCCGATCTCGTCGCCCAGCGCCACGCGCGCGCCGGTCGCAACCACGGTGCGACCCCATTCGATGCCGTCGTCGGCAAGTTGCGGCAACAGGCGCTGGATCAGCCGAACCGCATGCGCGTTGACCGCCGATGGCGACAGGCCGTCGCCAATGACGATCGCCAGCGGACGCGGTGCATGGCGGCTCGCCAACAGCTGTTTTGAGGCCTGATCGAGCCTTCGCCCGAGATCGGGACGCCGGAGATAATCGCCGCGCTCGCGCGCGAGGCTCGAGACTTCAATCGCATCGAGGCCGAGTTCGGTGAGGCTTGAGACGATCGCCGGCGCGTCGAAGGCGGCGTGAACGGCGTCGCGGGCGCGGGCATGGTCGAGCGTGAAGTCGAGCAGCGCCTTGGTCGGCAGACTGGCGCCGACGCGGCCAAGGCCGACGCGCGCCGGCGTGAGATGGCGCAAATCCGCCAGCGAGCGGCGCGGCGGCGCCGGCGTGTTCGGTTCATTCGGCAGGGACGGAAGCCTCGCGCAGCCGGATCGAATAGTTGGACGCATTCTGCTGGCCGACCGAGGCCGCGCGCGCGAACATGATCAGGTGGTGCCCGATCATCGCCGCGCCGATCAGCCCCTCGATGTCGCCGCGCTTCAGCCGGCCGAGCGCGAATTTCCAGAACACCTTCCGGTAATCGCCGAGCACGCCGACTTTCCAGAACAGGTTGCGCAGCATGATCAGCCCGCGCCTGATATTGGCCCAGCTCTTCATCTCGGGACTGACCGGCATTTTCAGCCGGTTGGCATAGGTATAGTCGCATTGATACTGGTAGCGCGCGTAGAGCTTCTCCGGCTGGTAGGCAAGCTCCATGCATTTGCGCCAGGCGCTGACGACCTGATCGTAGGGCAGCAGGAATTCCACGTTGGATTCGCGGCTGTCGTCGTGATTGAGCCGGTTCTCGCGTTCAAGCCGGTCCCACAGCGGCGTCTGCGGCAGCGCCTGCAGGAGATTGATGGTCAATAGCGGGATTTTGGACTGCTCGACGAAGGCCAGCAGTGCATCCGCGGTGTCGGGCTTGTCGGTGTCGAGCCCCATGATGATTCCCGACACCACCTCCATTCCGTAGGAGTTGATGGTGTGGATGCCTTCCATGATCGGGACCATCATGTTGTGGTCCTTCTGCATCGCCTTCAGCGCGTCGGGATCGGGCGTTTCGATGCCGCAGAAGATGGTGACGAAAAAGGCCTCGCGCATCTTTTCGAGAATTTCCGGCCGCTTGGCGATGTTGAGCGTTGCCTCGCAGGCCAGTCGCGTGACGTAACCGGTTCGCTTCTGCCACTCGATCAGATGCGGCAACAGATCGAGCGCCGCCTTGCGGTTGCCGATGAAATTGTCGTCGACGAAATACACCGTGTCGGTCATTCCGCATTCGCGCAATCTGTCGAGTTCGGCGATGATCTGCTGCGGCGACTTCAGGCGCGGATTGCGGCCGTACAGGCCCGGGATGTCGCAGAATTCGCACTGGTAGGGACAACCGCTGGAATACTGGATGCTGCCCAGGAAATATTTCTTGATCTCGGCGAGTTCGTAGGCCGGAATCGGAAACTCGGTCATCGCCAGGCGATCGACGGTCTTCAGCACCACCTGTTGCGCGGGCCGCGACGGGTCGGCCGCCAGCCGCGCGATCAATTCATTGGTCGCATCGCCGAGTTCGCCGACATGGAGATAGTCGAACGCGGGGTAGTAGTGCGGGCAGGCGCTGACCGAGGGGCCGCCGATCGCGACCGCAAGATCGAAGCCGTGCGCGCGATGGCAGATATCGTTCATCTGCTGGCGCTGGATGTGCATGCCGCTGACGAACACGGCCTCCGCCCATTCGAAATCTTCCCGGGTGGCCGGGCGCAGGTTTTCGTCGACGAAACGGACCTGCCAGTTCGCCGGCAGATAGGCGGCAATCAGCAATAGTCCCTGCGGCGGCATGAAGGCACTGACGCCGTCGGTCAGGGGGTAGGCGTATTCGAACGTCCCGAAAGCCGACGTATAGCGCGGGAAGACGCAGAGAATGCGCCGCATCGTCTTATTTGCCTCAGCCCTCATCGAACTTCCTTTACACGGCCTTCATGCTAGCCCGTCAAGGCTGGGCCATAAATTCCTCAACATTGTGGCAGTGCTTCTAATGCTGAGACGCTCCAAAAGTTGCTTGGGTTCAGACAACAGAGGCGTTCTCGGCAATGAGTTGCAGCGCAAAATCGGGTAATTGCCCGGAATTGCCGGCCAGCCGGAAGGCGGCATCGGCAAGGCCGGCACCCACCAGCCAATCGTCGAATTCCGGCGCCCGCTTCAGGCCGAACAGGTCGCGGATGTAGAGCGCATCGTGGAACGAGGTCGATTGGTAGTTCAGCATGACGTCGTCCGCCCCCGGCACCCCCATGATGAAGGTCACGCCGGCTGCCGCCAGCAGCGTCAACAGATTGTCCATGTCGTCCTGGTCGGCCTCGGCATGGTTGGTGTAGCAGACATCGACGCCGAGCGGCAGGCCGAGCAGCTTGCCGCAAAAGTGATCCTCCAGGCCGGCGCGGATGATTTCCTTGCCGTCATAGAGATATTCCGGGCCGATGAAGCCGACCACGCTGTTGACCAATAGCGGATCGAAGGCCCGCGCAACGCCATAGGCGCGCGCCTCGCAGGTCTGCTGGTCGACGCCGTGATGGGCATTGGCCGACAGCGCCGAGCCCTGCCCGGTTTCGAAATACATCACATTTTCGCCAACGGTGCCCCGCCGCAGCGAGCGTCCCGCCTGATGCGCCTGTTCGAGCAGCGACAGATCGACGCCAAAACTCCGGTTGGCGGCCTCCGTGCCCGCAATCGACTGGAATACCAGGTCGACCGGCAGGCCCTGCTCAATCAAGCCGAGCGTGGTCGTCACATGGGTCAGGACGCAGGCCTGCGTCGGGATCGCCAACCGCGCGATGATCTCGTCGAGCAGACGCAACAACCCGCCGATCACGGCCGGGTCGTCGCTCGCCGGATTGATGCCGATGCAGGCATCGCCCGATCCCAGCATCAACCCGTCGAGGATCGAGGCGGTGATGCCCTTGAGATCGTCGAAGGGATGGTTGGGCTGCAGCCGCGCGCTCATCCGGCCGCGCAGGCCGATGGTGTTGCGGAAGGCCGTTGTCACCTGGCATTTTTTCGCCACCAGGATGAGATCCTGGTTGCGCATCAGTTTTGACACTGCGGCGGCCATTTCGGGCGTGATGCCGCGCGACACCGTGCTCAGGACTTCCCTGTTTGCCGCATCCGAGAGCAACCAGTCGCGGAAGCCGCCGACGGTCAGCGACGAAATGCCTGAAAAGGCCGGCCCATCGTGGCTGTCGACGATCAGACGGGTGATCTCGTCGTCTTCGTAAGCGATGACGGTTTCCTGCAGGAATTGTTTGAGGGGAACATCCGACAGCGCGATGCGCGCGGCAATCATCTGCTCGGCGCTCTCGGCCGATATCCCCGCCAGCCGGTCGCCGGAGCGCGGCGGCGTCGCCTTCGCCAACAGATCGCGCAAGTCATCGAAGACATGGCTCGTGGCGTCGATGGTGTGACGATAGGCCATGGCGGCTCCAGACCGTCGGGGCGACGGCATCGCGATACTATCAGCCGGCAGGCTCGTATGCAGCGCCAGGCCAATTCCGGCCCGCGTCGCCGCGGATTTCCGTAATTATTTGATAATGATATTGAATTCTGCAATTCGCGACAGCTCATCTGCCGGGAAATGGCTGCTGGCGCGCCGCCCGCGACGGTAATATCTTACAATTATGGCGTGAAATTAAGAACTTTTACACTAAGACCCCGCATGGTTTTTGGGCGGCCGACGCTCGCTGTCCGGCCTCTCCGGAGCGGCTTAATTTATGCCTGAAACAGTGAACCTTGCGCGCCCGTCGCAGCTATCGCTCGCCGCCAAACTATATTCGATGTTCGCCCTGTTCGGGGTCCTGATCGCGACGATCGCGCTTCTGTCCGACTTCAACACCAGACGCAGCGCCGATCTGACCGGAGCGATCGAGACCGCCAACCGCGCAGCCCTCAACGTCGAGCGCGTCAATTCGCTGGTCTATGCGGTGGTAATGGAATCGCGCGGCGTCTACATGTCGAGCGAGCCCGCCGACGTGAAGAAATACGGCGAAGGGCTGTTGAAGTTCAACGACAAGATCCTCGGCGTGGTCAAGAGCTGGGAAGCCATCGTCCAGGCCGACGACGCCGAGCAGTTTGCCGTCTTCAAGAAACGCATCGAGCAGTTCATCGAATTCCGCAAGGAACTGGTTCGCCGCGGCATCGAGATCAACGCCGCCGCGGGCCGCGAATGGGGCGACAACGATGCCAACCGCGCGGTGCGCTCCGCCCTCAACGCGGACCTGGAAGCGCTTTCCAAGGTCTATGCCGAACGCGGCAAGCAGATCGCGCACCAGGGCGAAGTCAACCGCGTGATGGCCCTGGTGCTGACCGGCCTCGGCGGGCTGGCGCTGGTCATGGTCGTCATCGGTGTCGTGTTCATCTTCCGCTCGGTGGCGCGACCACTTTCCACCATCACCACGACCATCAAGCAGGTCGCCGAGGGCGACGAGAAGGTCGAGGTTCCGCATACCGATCGCGGCGACGAGATCGGCGCGCTGGCCCGCGCAATCCGGATTTTCCAGGAGGCGATGAACCGCAACCGCAACCTCAATTCGCAGGTCTTGCGCGACTCCGAGGCCCGCGAGGAACGGGCGCGGCACGTCGAAAGCTCGGTGGAAGCCTTCCGCGGCGCGATCGGCAGCGTGCTGCACGCGGTCACCGCCAATGCCTCGGCGATGCGCGAGACCGCGCAATCCATCTCCAGAGTGACGTCGGATGCAAGCGAGCGCGCCGTGGCCGCCGCCAGCGCCACCGAGCAGGCCTCCGGCAACGTCTATGCGGTGGCGAGCGCCGCCGAGGAACTGTCGGCTTCGGTCGAGGAGATCGGCCGGCAGGTCCGCCAATCCGCCGGCGCGGTCGAACAGGCCGGCTTGCGCACCGAGAAATCGGTCGCCGAAATCGAGAGTCTCGCGGCGGCGACGGCGCGCATCGACGGCGTGCTCAATCTGATCCAGACCATCGCCGAGCAGACCAATCTCTTGGCGCTCAATGCCACGATCGAGGCGGCGCGCGCCGGCGATGCCGGTCGCGGCTTCGCGGTGGTCGCCCACGAGGTCAAGGCGCTGGCCGAACAGACCGCCAAAGCGACGTCGGAAATCGGCCAGAACGTCGGCCTGATCCAGACCTCGACCAGGAATGCGGTCGACGCGGTGCGCGAAATCGGCCAGGCCGTGCATGGCATCAATGAGGTCACCTCGAATATTGCCGGCGCCGTCGGCCAGCAGGACGCCGCGACCCGCGAAATCTCGGCGAATGCGCAATCGGCAGCCCAGGGCAATGAAACCCTGGTCGCCAATATCGGTTCGCTCCGCGATGCCATCGGCGAGACCAACAAGGCGGCGTCATCGGTACTGACGGCATCCACCGATCTCAACGCCACGGCGGAAACGCTGTCGAGCGAGGTCGACAAGTTCTTCCAGAATCTGCGCGCCGACCCGATCGCGGACGACAAGCGACGCACCGGCACATAGCCAGGGCGCGAACCCGTCAATTCAGAGTGGTCGACGCACATCCGCCGTGGTGCGCATTCCGGACTCGAGTCGGGCATTGCTGCACGGCCAAAAATGCCACAAGCGGAAGTGACGCGCTCCGTTCGAAAATCTCGTCGGGCCGCCCTATCAGCCCTGTCCGAGCTGCAGAGGAAGTGGTGTCCCACTTACGCCCATCACGGTAAAATCCGCGCGTCGAATATACCCGATGAGTAGCGCATCCAACAATTGTTGTCGTTTTGTAACTTGTTCCGAGGCCGCTAACTGTGTTCGGTAAAACCTGCAAGCTCCGAAGGGGGGTATGATGCACGGGCCAGCTTGGTTAGTCCTCGGGATAGCAATGATCTTCGCCGCATCGCCGGCATGGGCTCAAAGGTACGATCCGAAATATCCCGTTTGCAAGGAAGTAAACGATGGGCAAGGCAGCCGCATCGAATGCTTTTTCACGACAATGGCGCAGTGCAAGGAAGGGACCTTGGGGGGCGCGGCCGGGTTGTGCATCAATAACCCCTATTACGTGGCACCCGCGCCAGAGGCGGCGCCCGCCGCGCAAACGACGCCCGCACCCTCGCCGACCCCGGCCAGATCGTCCCGGCACTGAGCGCCCGGCGACGCGCCATGTCCGTTCGATGCCAATTTCGAAAGTGATCCGCCCGCCGCGATGTCGCGAAATCGATGATTGTGCGACGGATCGATATTGGCTCTACTAGGCCATATACCCGTTCGCCAGTCGCGAGAGATTGTTCGCGATGCAAGATCAAATCGCCAGAACTGTCGGAGCACTGTTCATCAGCCCGGATGGAAAAGTGCTTCTCGGCCTGCGTGCGCCCTCGAAAAAAGTTTGGCCGCGCCATTGGGATACAATCGGCGGACGCGTTGAGGACGGCGAGAGCCTTGATGAGGCGCTTATCCGTGAAGTTCAAGAAGAAGTTGGGGTAACGCCAGCTCAGTTTAGACTAATTACAACAGTCAGAGAGTCGCAGCCTGAAATCCATGGAGATGCGCTGCACCATGTTTATGCCGTAACAGGTTGGCACGGCGGCGACCCGGCCAACGTCAGCGACGAGCACACGGAGCTGAAATGGTTCAGCATCAGCGAAATGCTTCTTCTGACGAACATCGTGGATTCCGACTATCCTCTATTTGCCCAGCTAGCCATGACGGGCAAGGCAACCTAAGGCGTGCAAGCCAGACTCCATTCTGAGCATGGGCCGGCCACTTCCGGTCCGTCCCCAACTCCGGACATTCTCAGCGCCCGTCGGCATGTCTCCGAGGGCGCGGCATCGCTTCCGCAAGAACGGGGGGCTGGAACAGAAGCATGGAATGCTGCAACACTCGACGAGCGGCACACGCGTGAGCTGACGTCGAATCTTTCAGATCACGGCTCGGCGGCGGGCAAAAATGTCGAGAGGTAGCTCGTTCGTTCTCGTAACCTTGCCGAGCGGCGCGATCAGGAAGGCAAGCTGATCTGCGGTGGGATGCTTCACCTTTGAGGGCCGTCCACTATCCTGGAGTCGCCGGTGGGCGTCCAACCAATCCAGCAGCGGCTCGTTATCGCCCTCGGTCCAATGGGCGATGGCCGCTTCATCGCACCATCACATCAATTTCGGCATCAACGCCAAGTGGAGCCCGGCATTGCGGTAGACTTTCATCGCGGCATCATCGTCCTAGCCCGTGATGGTCCGAAGCGTTCTGCGTTCTGCACGAAGCAACCGTCCGGTCCGAAATCTCGGCGTTCGCGCCGCATCCGACGCCATCCGCAGGCTTTGCAAAAATGCCAACGGATAGAAGCGCCGCGATGCGATATGCAGGCGTGTCAACGAAACGAACATCTGGTTCCTTCGGTCGGTGAGTGCCCGAATGCGCGATCGTAATTCAAGCGCCCAGCCGGGGTCTCTCCGTCATCTCCGAATGCATTTTCTCGTGGGAGAGCCGTAGGGGGCATCGACGCTGCCTACGGCAGCTTGCGCGGTAACTTGCTTGATTTGGCCCTTGGGGCAGCTTCCATCATCAACAAGAACAACCGTGCCTCTATTCATCATCATGGGCTCCCGTTTGAGCACCGTCTGCGCATTGCAAGACCCGCTTGCGGCAAGCGACATGGCCACGGCCGCTGTTGCGACAATCCACTTCATCTTTGCCTCCTCCCGATTTGTGCAATTGCCCTCGCAATTAATAAAAAGGGGCAGCCCCGGGCTTCTCCATCATCGCCGAATGCATTTTGTGTCGCGCAGCGGAACCCCGGGCATGGGGTTACCGTGCGTTACGGTTACCATCTTGATCCTGCCCTTCCCGCAGGTGCCATCATCGACGAGAACCGAGGTCCCGTTTCTCATGTCCAGAGGTTCCTGCTTGACGACGACCTGAGCGCGGCAGGTATCGCTCGCGGCGGCAAGCAAGATCAACGCGGCCAGTTGGGTCAAAGGCGTTTTCAAGGCGAGACCCCTTCTGCCATTAATCGATTACTGGTCCGGCGTTCAACGGACGTGCAACACAGGTTCGGGTGCGCTGGGGAAGGCCCGCTCGTTCATTACCGTTGCCGCCGGTGGCGGTTATCAACTTGATCTTTCCCTTCCCACACGTGCCGTCATCCACAAACACGGTTGCGCCGGTTCTTAGTTGGCCTTCCGTCGGTTCTCGGTGGGTTATTACTTGTGCGCTGCAAAGGCAGCCCGCAGCAACCACGAGAGTCAGAGCTATCGATGCAGTAACGATCGTTCTCATATCCCCCTCCCATCATCCGGCATAAAATGCCGCTTTATAAAGAGGCATACTGCTCCCGTTCGCCAAAACAGACCAGTGCTCAGTTTCGAGTTGGCCCCTCGAAACTGAAGTCTATCCGACGTCATCCACTCACGGCGCGGCGTCCGATTTCAGCAGCACTTCGCTGACCTCGTCGGAGAACCTCTTGCTGCGTCCGGCGACGAGCACGCATTCGGGATTCTCCTGGTCCGGGATTGCCCGCGGCATGCCGTGATCGAGCAGCGCCCGCGCGCAGCCGACCCAGTCGCCGCCCTCGACCGGCTCGTTGCAGGAGGCCCATGACAGCGTGCCGCAGGCGTTGTCGCCGTAGCCGTGTTCCTCGGTCCAGCGGGCGCCGTGCTCGAGCAGGAATCGCGTCAATCCGGCGTTGCCGCGAAACACCGCATGATTGAGCGCGGACGCGCTCCAGTCGCCGCCACGCACGGCGATGGGCCAGCCCAGTCTCACCATCAGCCTTGCGCTCTCGTCGGCGCCTGCCGCCGTCATGTCCGGCAACAGCCGCAGCTGCCTCTCGGTGAGACTCGCGGGCAGATCAGGCCGCCTCGAGCCGACGCGGCGGGCCTCCGCCTCGTCGCCGCGCGCGCAAGCGGCGATGAACTGTTCCTCTTCCGGGATCGATTCGACTTCAACTTTCCCACGCAAGAGTTCGGCGACCTCGCTTAGTCCGAATTGCAGCGCCAGCCGGTAACCCGTGATTCCGTCCGGCGTCGCGGCCGACGGATCGGCGCCGGCATTCAGCAGCGCCTCGACATGTTCGCGGGATCGCCGCCGCCGGATCGCCCACAACAGCGGCGAGCCCCAGTCAGCCAATGGCGAATTCCGCGCAGGCTCGTTCGGATTGCCGCCATGCTCGAGCAGGAGTTTCAGCGCGGCGGGGTTCTCCAAATCGAGCGACCGGTAGATGGCATTGGTGCCCTCGATCCCGGCTCCGCGCTCCAGCAGCAGGCGGGCACAGGGGAGGCTCTCCAGCGAATGGTACAGCGATTCACCGTCATCCGGATCGGCGCCGGCATCGAGCAGGAGTTTTGTCAGCGCGACATCGTGATTGCTTCCAGCGGCGCCGTAAAGCGCGGACAAGGGATAGCGATCGTCGGGCTCGCTCAGCGACGCCGGCTCCCAGCGGCTGAAAATGCGCTGGTTGGGATCGGCACCGCAGGAGAGCAGGAATTGCGCGCACCGATGCAGGCGATCGCGAAACTCAGCTACTTGCAGCAGGCTGGATTGGGTGATGGCCACGAGCGGCGGCAATTTCAGTGGGCCGCCCGGTCGATTGATCCAATCGGGCTCGGCTCTCGTCGCCCGCCGCAAAGCATCCTCATCGCCGACGGCGCAGGCCAGATATGGGCTGCCTTCCGCAAGTTGAGGATTTTCCGCCAAGACCCGCGCCGCGACGCGCGGGTTCGCGCGATCGACCGTGCCGTCAACGTCACCGGCATAGACCAGCCCAAGCCAGCGCAGCACACGGGCCGCGTTCTCCATGTGGGAGGTCGATTGCACCTCGACGTAGCGCTTCAAATCCGTCCAGGATGCAAAGCCGTGGTCGCGCGCCACGGCCGATTGGGCGTCATGCAGGCGAAGCCCCAGCGCGGCGATCTCCTCATCGCTGCGGCCTGCGGCGACGGAAAGTGACTGGCGAAATCTCGCGATCGCCTGGGCGTCGCGGCTCCGATAAAGGCGGATCAGTTCCTTGGCTTGTTTCTTGAGATGCTCGAGATTCAAACGATCGGGCGATCGGTTCATTGCAAAACCTCCGTGCTTGAAATCGCCGACGGCCCGCAATACCGGCTGCACAAAGGCTCTATGCTCTATTCATAAGCTGCAAGTGGGTTCAACCCTTCCCGCGGGCCCGGGAGCGGCTTGCACCGCGATCCCCATATTATGGCGGACAACCGGTCCGATCAATCCCGTCCAAAATGATCACGGATGTTTGTAGCACGGTCCTGAGCCAATCTTCAGACGTGATGCCCCGCCGCGTATCCCGACGACCACGCCCATTGAAAATTGAAGCCGCCGAGATGGCCGGTGACGTCGACGACTTCGCCAATGAAATAAAGCCCGGGCACGGACCTGGATTCGAATGTCTTCGACGAAAGCTCCGTGGTGTCGACGCCGCCGAGGGTGACTTCCGCGGTGCGATAGCCTTCGGTCCCGTTCGGCCTGACACGCCACTGTTTGACGGCCGCGGTCACCTTCGCCAGCAGCGCATCGGAGAAATCGGCGATCCGTTCCGGACCACCGGCTGTGTCCGCGACGGTGCGCGCCAGCCGCTTCGGAATAAAGCCCGCGAGCGCGGTCGCCATTTCCTGCCGGGGATGATCGCCGCGCATCTTCTTCAGCCCGGCCAGAA
>NZ_DATHOP010000146.1:0-17440 GCF_035484855.1 Bradyrhizobium sp. | reverse complement strand
GGCAGATTTTTGTTCCCGACGCATTGAATGGTGAGGACATACCGCCCAGCCTGCGCCGGGTCGTGCAGGCCGTAGGCAACTTCTCGGTCGTGATGACCCCGATGATTTGGGAAAGCCAGGGCATTGGGATGATTTCGGTCGTGCGCGATCCGAATACAGCGCTCACCCCCAAGGAACTTGGACTGCTCAAGACGTTCGCCGACCAGGCCGTGATCGCCATCCAGAATTCGCGGCTGTTCAACGAAACCCGGGAAGCGCTGGAGCGGCAGACCGCGACCGCCGACATCCTCAAGGCGATCGCCTCTTCGCCATCCGACGTGCAGCCGGTGTTCGACGTGATCGTCGAACGCGCCGTGCGATTGTGCGGGGCGCGGATGGGGCGGGTTTATCGCTACGACGATGGCATGATTCACATGGTCGCCGGGCACAATCTGAGCACACCGGGCCTGAGCAAGGTGCAGGAGGTGTTTCCAAGACCGGCGGCCGACGACACCACCGCGGGACTGGCGATCCGGTCACGCCAGCCCTACTTCGTCACCGACATCGAATCCGACCAATCCGCGCCGCCGCTGTCGCGGCAGATGATCGAAGCGCTGGGAACGCGCAGCCAGGTCACCGTCCCGATGCTGCGCAAGGCTGAGCCGATCGGGGCGATCACGGTGGGCTGGGCCGAGCCTGCCGCCTACGGCGACCAACAGGTCGCGCTGCTGCAGACGTTTGCCGACCAGGCCGTCATCGCCATCGAAAACGTGCGCCTGTTCAACGAGACCAGGGAGGCGCTGGAGCGGCAGACCGCGACCGCCGACATCCTCAAGGTGATCGCCTCTTCGCCCTCGGACGTGCAGCCGGTATTCAGTGCCATTGCCTCCAGCGCCAATGCGCTGCTGGGCGGCCTGTCGACCGCGGTACACATCCTGACCGACGACACGCTGCACCTGATGGCGTTCACCCCGACCAACCCCGCAGGAGATGCAAACCTGCAAGCCTCCTATCCCAGAGTGCTGTCCACGCTTCCCTGGGGCGGCCGGCTCCGCGAGGGCGAGATCGTCCTGGTCGGTGACACTGAGGTCGAATGGGCCACTCTGCCGGGTTTTCGGGACGTCGCGCGGATGCGCGGCTTTCGCAGCATTCTCCGCGTCCCGATGCTGCGCGGCGGTCAGGCCATAGGAGTGATCAACGTCACGCGAGCAGAGCCTGGTCAATTCGCTGACCATCACATCCAGTTGTTGCAAACCTTTGCTGACCAGGCCGTCATCGCCATCGAGAACGTGCGGCTGTTCAACGAGACCCAGGAAGCATTGAAGCACCAGACCGCAACCTCCGAAGTGCTGCAGGCGATCGGCAGCTCTATGGCCGACAGGCAACCGGTGTTCGAGCGCATTCTCGACAGCACCGAACGGCTATTCGATTGCAGGCAGTCTGCGATCTTCCTCGCCCCCGGCGACGGGTTGCTGCACCTCGCCGCGCGCCACGGGGTCGGGAGTGAGGCGCTTGACCATGTGTACCCGCTACCGATCAAGGAGACGATGGCTCCCCTCGTCATCGGCGAGCAGCGGCAGATTTTTGTTCCCGACGCATTGAATGGTGAGGACATACCGCCCAGCCTGCGCCGGGTCGTGCAGGCCGTAGGCAACTTCTCGCTCGTGATCACCCCGATGATTTGGGAAGGCCAGGGCATTGGGATGATTTCGGTCGTGCGCGATCCGAATACAGGGCTCACCCCCAAGGAACTTGGACTGCTCAAGACGTTCGCCGACCAGGCCGTAATCGCCATCCAGAATTCGCGGCTGTTCAACGAGACCCAGGAGGCGCTGGCTCGGCAGACCGCGACCTCGGATATCTTGCGCGTCATCAGCCGGTCGCCGACCGACGTGCAGCCGGTGTTCGACGCCATCGTGCTGACTGCGAAACGGCTGCTTGACCGCGAGATGGGATTCATCGTGCTATGCGATTCCGCCGCATTTTGGCCGGCGTCCGTGGCGGGGCCGGAAGGGCTAATCCCGATCCTCAATCCCGGGAAGGTGCCCATCGACCCCGACGCCAACTTCCCGTCGCGCGCCATCCTCAGCGGGAAAAACCTGCATCTGCCGGATTGGTCGGTGATTGATCTGCCCGACTACGAGCGCCATGTCCACGAGTTGTACGGCCTGACTTCGGCGCTGTATCTGCCGCTGCTGCGCAATGACGAATGCATCGGCGTGCTTGTGATTGGCGGAAATCGACCGGCTATCTTCGGTGAGAGCGATATCGCGCTGGCGGAATCCTTCCGCGACCAGGCGCTGATTGCGATCGAAAATACCCGGCTGTTCAACGAGACCAAGGAGGCGCTGGAGCGGCAGACCGCCACCGCCGACATCCTCAAGGTGATCGCCTCTTCGCCTTCCGACGTGCAGCCAGTGTTCGACGTGATCGTCGAGCGCGCCGTGCGATTGTGCGGGGCGCGCATGGGGCGGGTCTATCGCTACGACGATGGCATCATTCACATGGTCGCCGGGCACAATCTGAGCACGCCGGGCCTGAGCAAGGTGCAGGAGGTGTTTCCGAGACCGGCGGCCGACGACACTACCGCGGGACTGGCGATTCGGTCACGCCAGCCCTACTTCGTCACCGACATCGAATCCGACCAATCCGCGCCGCCGCTTTCGCGGCAGATGATCGAGGCGCTGGGAACGCGCAGCCAGGTCACCGTCCCGATGCTGCGCAAGGGTGAGCCGATCGGGGCGATCACGGTGGGCTGGGCCGAGCCTGCCGCCTACGGCGATCAGCAGCTCCTGCTGCTGCAGACCTTCGCCGACCAGGCGGTGATTGCGATTGAAAACGTCCGGCTGTTCAACGAGACGCGCGAGGCGCTGGAGCGGCAGACCGCGACCGCCGACATCCTGAAGGTGATCGCCAGTTCGCCATCCGACGTGCAGCCGGTGTTCGAAGCGATTGCGGCCAGCGCCAATCGGCTGCTTGGCGGCTTCTCGACCGCGGTGTTCCGCTTTTTCGACGGCAGCCGTCACCTTGCGGCATTTACGCCGACCAACCCGACGGCCGACGAAGTCCTGAAAAGCATGTTTCCCCTGCCTCTCGCCTTCGACTCGGCACCGTTCCAAAAGGTGCTGAAGGGTGAAACCGTCCAGATCGCCGACACGGAAATGGCCGAGGAAGTCACGGCCAAGATTGCGCGAGCGCGCGGCTTCCGCAGCAACATGTTCTGTCCCCTGATAAGCAGCGGGATGGTCATCGGCATGATCGCCATCTCGCGGGTCGAGACGGGCTCCTTTGCACCCCATCACGTCCAGCTGCTGCAAACCTTCGCCGACCAGGCCGTAATCGCCATCGAAAACGTCCGGCTGTTCAACGAGACGCGCGAGGCGCTGGAGCGGCAGACCGCGACCGCCGACATCCTCAAGGTCATCGCATCTTCGCCGTCCGACGTGCAACCGGTGTTCGATGCGATTGCGACCAGCGCCAACCGGCTGATCGGCGGATTCTCCAGCACCGTGTTCCGCTTCATCGATGGCGTCGCTCACCTGAAGGCATTCACGCCAACAACACCCGCCGCCGATGAAGTGTTGCAGGCCACCTTCCCGCGGCCCGTTGCCGATTTCCCGCCGTTCAAAATGGCGCAAGCCGGCGAAGTCACGCAAATCCCCGACACCGAAGCCCTGTCCGACGAGCTTCTGGACATCGCGCGCGCGCGCGGCTACCGCAGCATGTTGTTCACTCCGCTGATGAACGACGGCGTGTCGATCGGCTTCATTACGGTGACGCGCGTTCAGCCCGGCGCGTTCGCCGATCATCATGTCCAGTTGTTGCGAACCTTCGCCGACCAGGCCGTGATCGCGATCGAGAACGTGCGGCTGTTCGACGAAGTGCAGGCAAAGACCCGCGATCTCTCCGAGGCCCTGCAGCAGCAGACCGCGACCGCCGACGTGCTCAAGGTGATCAGCCGCTCGGTGTTCGATCTGCAGACCGTGCTCGATACCCTGGTCGAGTCGGCCTACAAACTCTGCGGCGCGAGCCTGGGCCTGCTCTACCTCAGGGGCGATGAGGCCTTCGAATGCAAGGCGATCGCCGGCGAAGGCGTCGCGCAGGCGACGGACCTGTTCAAGGGACGCCCGATCCGCGCCGGACGTGGCACCGCCGCGGAGCGCGTGATCCTGACCGGAGAGGTGCAGAGCGTTACCGATTTCTTCGCCGATCCGGATTTCGATCCCAAGGTCAGGGAGACCATTCGGAACGCCGCTGGCGAGGATTCAAGCGTCGGCGCGCTTCGTTCCACACTGGCGGTACCGATGACACGCGACGGCGTCGTGACCGGTGTGATGGTGATCGCACGTTCTCAGGCAGGTCCGTTCCCCCCGCGCCAGGTCGAACTGCTGCAAACCTTCGCCGACCAGGCCGTGATCGCCATCGAGAACGCCCGCCTGTTCGACGAGGTGCAGGCCAAAACCCGCGATCTCACGGAATCACTGCAACAGCAGACCGCGACCGCGAACGTGCTCGAGGTCATCAGTCGTTCGGCGTTCGACCTCAACCCGGTGTTTGAAACGGTCGCCGAAAACTCGGTCAACCTCTGCGGATCCGACAGGGCTCTTATTTTTCGCTTCGACGGCGAGTTGCTTCGGGTGTCGGCGGCGTTCAATGCTCCCGATCATCTCAGGGATTGGCTTGAGCGGAATCCGATTCGCCCGGGTCGCCATAGCGTCGCCGCGCGTGCCGCGCTGGAACATCGGACCATCCACGTTCGAGATGTCTTCGCCGATCCTGAGCACACCTACGGGGCGAAAGATGTCGAGCCGTTCCGCACCGTTCTCGGTGTCCCCATGCTTAAAGGCGATGACCTGCTGGGCGTGATATTGGTTTACCACAATGAGGTCCGGCAGTTCACGGATAAGCAAATAGCTTTGGTCGAGACTTTCGCCGACCAGGCCGTGATCGCGATCGAGAACGTGCGGCTGTTCGACGAGGTGCAGGCCAGGACCCGCGACCTGACCGAGGCGCTGACCTACCAGACCGGCAGCAGCAATATCCTCAAGGTGATCGCCTCCTCGCCGACCGATGTCGGACCGGTTCTCGAGGCCATTGTGGAAAGCGCCTGCGAGCTGTGCGAGGCCGACGACGCCGAGGTACAGCTGCGCGAGGGCGACGAGCTTCGCCATGCAGCGCATCGTGGATCGATACCGGTGGGCCTGCAACGGCGCACGATCACCCGGAATTTCGTCAGCGGACGCGCTGTCGTCGACAAGGCGCCGGTGCACCTGGGTGACGTTCTTTCCGCCGAGGGCGACGAATTTCCGGAAGCCCAGGAGATGTCTCGCCGGCTCGGGACCCGGACACTTCTCGGCGTACCGTTGCTGCGCGAGGGCGAGAGCATCGGAACGATCCTGCTCCGCCGCACCGAGGTGGCTCCGTTCGGCGACAAGCAAATCGCCTTGCTGCAAACCTTCGCCGACCAGGCGGTCATTGCCATCGGCAACGTCCGCCTGTTCGACGAGGTGCAGGCCAAGACCCGCGATCTCACGGAGGCGCTGACCTATCAGACCGGCAGCAGCAACATCCTGAGAGTGATCGCATCCTCGCCGACCGATGTCGGGCCGGTTCTCGAGGCCATCGTGGAAAGTGCCTGCGAGCTTTGCGAAGCCGACGACGCCATCGTGCAATTGCGTGACGGCGGTGATCTGGTCTTTGCCGCGCATCGTGGATCGATACCGGTGGGCCTGCAAAGACGGGCCATCAACCCGAATTTCATCAGCGGCCGCGCTGTCATCGACAAGGTGCCAGTGCACCTGCGCGACGTGCTTTCCGCAGAAGGCGACGGATTTCCGGAGTCCCAGGAGATTTCTCGTCCTCTTGGGACCCGGACGTGCCTGAGCGTACCCTTGCTGCGCGAGGGCGAGAGCATCGGGACGATCCTGCTCCGCCGCACCGAGGTCAACCCGTTCATCGACAAGCAAATCGCTTTGCTGCAAACCTTCGCCGACCAGGCAGTCATTGCCATCGGCAACGTCCGCCTGTTCGACGAGGTGCAGGCCAGGACTCGCGACCTTACGGAATCGCTGCAGCAGCAGACCGCGACCGCCGACGTGCTCAAGGTGATCAGCCGCTCCGCGTTCGATCTGCAGACTGTGCTCGATACGCTGGTCGAGTCCGCGGCTCGCCTGTGCAACGCCGACGCGGGAACCATTTGGCATCCGCGGGGAGACCGTTTCGTCCTGACTGCAAGCTTCGGGCTGACAGTGCGGAAGAAGGCATTTCTCGAGGGAATCTCGTTTACACCCGGGGATGGCGGATCGATGGGTCGAACTTTGCTGACCCGCAAGACATCCCACATCCATGATGTACTGGCTGAGCCCGATTATGATCTCAGGGGTGATCCCAATCCAGCGCGGACCAGACTGAGTGTCCCGTTGACGCGCGACGGAGAACTGATCGGCGTTTTCATCCTGGTGCGCGAGCAGGTGCGGCCGTTCAGCGAAAAACAGGTCGAACTCGTCCAGACCTTTGCCGATCAGGCGGTGATCGCCATCGAGAACGTCCGCCTGTTCGACGAGGTGCAGGCCAAGACCCGCGACCTCACGGAAGCGCTGACCTACCAGACCGGGAGCAGCAATATCCTGAGAGTGATCGCCTCTTCGCCGACCGATGTCGGGCCGGTCCTCAAGGCCATTGTGGAAAGTGCCTGCGAACTTTGCGAGGCCGATGACGCCCTTGTAACATTGAGGGATGGCGACGACCTCCTGTTCAAGGCGCAGCACGGATCAATCCCTGTCGCTTGGGAGCGAATGCCAATCAACCGTCAATGGGCCTCCGGCCGCGCCGTTGTCGATCGTAAGCCGGTCCATGTGCGTGATCTTCATGCAAACGAAGGCGAACCGTTCCCCGATTCCCAGGAATTGGCACGCCATACCAGTGTTCGCACCGTTCTGAGCGTACCGCTGCTGCGCGAAAACGAAAGCATCGGCGCCATCGTGCTTCGCCGCACCGAGGTGGAGCCGTTCAGCGACAAGCAGATCGGCCTGTTGCAGACGTTTGCCGATCAGGCCGTGATCGCCATCGGCAATGTCCGCCTGTTCGACGAGGTGCAGGCGAGAACGCGCGACCTCACTGAATCGCTGCAGCAGCAAACCGCGACCGCCGACGTGCTCAAGGTCATCAGCGCTTCACCTGGCGACCTGGAGCCGGTTTTCGAGGCCTTGCTGGAGAACGCGGTGCGCCTCTGCGAGGCGAAATTTGCGATGCTGTTTTTTTATGAGACTGAGAAAAACGAGTTTCGCGCCGTTGGAAGGTGGAATCTGCCGCCCGCGTATGGCGAGTTCCTGGGCAAGAATACCATCCCTGCCGACCCGATGATTCCCTTGGGCAAGGTCGTCATAACCAGGGAGCCGAGTCAGGTCGCGGATGTTCTGACGGACCAATCCTACCTTCAACGCAATCCGGGAATCGTCGGCGTAGCAGAACTCGGGGGCGCTCGGACGCTCCTGCAGGTGCCTATGCTCAAGGAAAACGAACTGATCGGAACGATCGGCATCTATCGGCAGGAAGTCCGGCCCTTCACCGGCAAGCAGATTGAGCTGGTGCGGAATTTCGCGGCCCAGGCCGTGATTGCCATCGAGAATGCCCGCCTTCTCAATGAGCTGCGCCAGCGCACGGACGATCTGACCAATTCACTCAACGACCTGCGCACCGCGCAGGATCGGCTGGTGCAAACCGAAAAGCTGGCCTCGCTCGGCCAGCTCACCGCCGGCATCGCCCACGAGATCAAGAACCCGCTGAATTTCGTCAACAATTTTGCAGCACTTTCGGCCGAGTTGACCGACGAGTTAAACGACGTGCTCGCGCCGGCTCCGCTCGACGACAAGACCCGGGAGGAAGTCGGCGAAATTACCCATACCCTGAAGGACAACCTGCAAAAGGTGGTGCAGCACGGCAAACGCGCCGATTCCATCGTCAAAAACATGCTGTTGCATTCGCGCGAAGGATCGGGCGAGCATCGGCCCGCCGACATCAACGCGCTGGTCGACGAAAGCCTCAACCTCGCCTATCACGGCGCCCGCGCCGAAAAGCCGCAATTCAATGTGACCCTGCAGCGCGACTTCGATGAAAAAGCCGGTACCATCGAGGTGTTCCCGCAGGAAATCACCCGCGTCTTCCTGAATTTGATCTCCAACGGATTCTATGCCGTCACCAAGCGCAAGAACGAGAATGGCGGCTCAAGCTTTGAGCCAATCGTTCGCGCGACCACGAAAAATCTCGGCGACACCGTCGAAATCCGGATCCGCGACAACGGCACCGGCATTCCCGACGAGGTGAAGGAAAAGATGTTCAACCCGTTTTTTACAACCAAGCCGGCGGGCGAAGGAACCGGGCTCGGCCTCTCGATGAGCCATGACATCATCGTGAAACAACACGGTGGCACCATCGACGTGTTGACGGAGCCCGGCGAATTTACCGAATTTACCATCGTTTTGCCGCGAACAGGCAATGTTTCAAATAAATCCAGAGGTTAGACGTGAGCGTTTTGGTTCTTGTGGTGGATGACGAACCCGATGTCGAGGCGCTGTTTCGTCAGCAATTCCGGCGCGATCTGCGCGCGCAGCGCTTCGTGATGGATTTTGCCATTTCGGCGGCCGACGCGCTGGCGCGGATTGCCTCCACCATCGAGCAGTCGCTGATCCTGATCCTCTCCGACATCAACATGCCCGGCATGACGGGGCTGGAGATGCTGCCAAGGGTCAAGGAGATCAGGCCCGAGGTTCCCGTCATCATGATCACCGCCTACGGCGATGCCGAAACCAAGCGCAAGGCGATCGAAAGCGGCGCGAGCGGATTACTGACCAAGCCGATCGACTTCACGTTGCTGCGGGAAGAGATCGACACAAGGCTGCAGGCGGCCGTTTAAGCAAATCACGGCTTGAAAAACGCGGGATCGTTGAGCGCCTTGATCATGGTGTCGACCATGTCGGCGGCGCCATGGTCCTCGCGCTCTTCCAGAAGCTCCCACATCTTGCGCAAATTGGCGCGCATCGGCGCCTTCAGCGAGGGATCGCGCTCGATCAGGGTCCGCGCGATGCAGAAGGCGATGGCCTCGGTGCCCATCCTGGCTTGCTCGACGGTGGGTTTGCTCATGGGCCGGCTCCTTCGGAATCGATGTCTGACTGCCTTGCGCCGCTGTTAGATCAATTCACGGCCCGGAGCCAGCTTCGGCTGAGTTACCTGCCCTACTCCGCCATCTCCACCGGCGTCGAGGGGCCGGTCAGCACCCGTTCCTCCATCAGGATCATGCACACCGCGGCCACGGCGAGCATCGCGGCGGCGGCGCCGAACACGTAGCGGAAGGCCAGGATCATGTCGGCGGCCGGAATCGAACCGACCGGTCCGCGATGTTCGCCGGCCAGCGAAATATCCGCGCCCAGCGCCATCAGGATGATCGCGGCAAACGCGGCCACCGTGAAGGAAGCCATCAGCGCGCGGAAGAAATTCATCGCGCCGGTGATGGTGCCGACCTGGGCGCGCGTCACCGAATTCTGCGACGAGACGACGCTGACCGGAAATACCGTGCCAAGGCCGAGCGAGAAGGCGGACAGCAGAAACAACAGTCCCCACAGCGA
This sequence comes from Bradyrhizobium sp., assembly GCF_035484855.1. Lineage (GTDB taxonomy): Bacteria > Pseudomonadota > Alphaproteobacteria > Rhizobiales > Xanthobacteraceae > Bradyrhizobium. The sequence goes on along the minus strand of NZ_DATHOP010000146.1, from coordinate 7,841 downwards.
CGGCGTCGTCAGCGCCAGCGCGCAGCCCGAGACCGCCGCGAATATGGTTCCTATGATCGCGACCCGCTTGTAGTGCCTGGCGCGCGCCATGGTGCGGCCGGCGACCGCCGCGCCGCAGGTCGAGATCGCCGCCAAGGGAATTAGCCCGAGCCCCGCTTCGCTGGCGCTGAGGTGGTAGACCACCTCGTAATAAAGCGGCAGGTGGACCGTCAGTCCCATCATCGCCCCCAGCGCACAGCCGCCGGCGGCCATCGCGTAGGGTACGACCGTGCCGCCCATCAGCGAGAGCGGCAGGAAAGGTTCATCGGCATTCCGGGCATGCCAGACGAAGGCCAGCATCAGCGCAACCGCGGCGCCGACCATCGCCATGATGGTCGGCGACAGCCAGAGAAAACGGTTGCCGCCCCAGGTCAGCACCAGCATGAAGACGACAGCCGAGGCCATCAGCAGCACGCCCCCCAGCCAGTCGACCTTGCGCAGGCGGTGGTAGACCGGGATCTTGCCCATCTTGGGCAGCAGCATCGCAAGGGCCGCGAGCGCGAGCGGCACGTTGATCCAGAAGATCATCGACCAGTGCAGGTGTTCGGCGAAGAAGCCCCCCAGAACCGGCCCGCCGATGCCGGCGGCGACCCAGACGCCGCTGAAATAGGCCTGGTACTGGCCGCGCTCGCGCGGCGTCACCACGTCGGAAATCACGGTCTGGACCACCGGCATGATGCCGCCGCCGCCGAGCCCCTGCAGCCCGCGCGCCAGGATCAGGACCGGCATGTTCGGCGCCAGTGCGCACAGGATCGAGCCCGCGATGAACAGGCTGAGCGCGGTGATGATCATGGCGCGGCGCCCGTAGATGTCGCTGAGCGTGCCGAACACCGGCGCAACCGCGGTCGAGGCCAGCAGATAGGCCGTGATCACCCAGGACAGGCTGGAGACATCGCGGAACTGCCGGCCGATGGTCGGCAGCGCAGTCGCCACGATGGTCTGGTCGAGAGCTGCCAGGAACATGGTCAGCAGCAGGCTCATCAGGATGGTGCGAACCTCGCCCGGCGTCAGCGGCGCCTTGGGGGCGAGCGACGGCGCGTCGGCGAGTTCGATCACCTCGCCCGGCATCCGCGGCAGGTCGCGCGCGATGGCTCGGGGCAAGGCTCGTTGATCGGCCGGGTGACGGCTGTGCCGTTCGAACTTGTTCATGGGGAATATTTTGATCGGCGTAGCGCGAGGGGATGCGAGGAATCGCTGGTTCACCTGCAATTTAAGCGACAAATCCCCTCTGCGGCAGCGGGTTACGCGCATGGGTGCGTCCCACCGACCGCCAATCGCATTCGCGTGATCAGCTAAAGCGCTTTCGAGCGAAGCGGACGCCCGGTGTTCCCCGGAAATATCAGGTAAAACAAAAACATCGAGCGCGATGCTCTGATTTGATCAGAACCCGGGATATCGCCGTTGCCATTCAACTTCAGGATTGTGGCCGCTTCTTCAACCGCGCGCGCTTGGGCAGCAGCTGTGGCCATCGCACGATGTGGTCTTCGAGGTCGGCGTCCGCGATCTCGTCCTCGGTTCCCAGCACCCTGCCGCGCACGGAAACGCCGGCTTCATGCACGGTGTTGGGATCGCCCGATATGACCGGGTGCCACCAATAGAGATCGCGACCCTCGGCCACCAGCCGATAGCCGCAGCTCGGCGGCAGCCAGTTCAGGGTGCGGACGTTTTCAGGCGTCAGCCGCACGCAATCGGGAACTTGTGCGGAGCGGTTCGTATAATCCTTGCAGGCGCACAGCCCGGCATCCAGCAGCTTGCAGGAAACATGGGTGAAATAGATCTTGCCGGTATCCTCATCCTCGAGCTTTTCCAGGCAGCAGCGCGCGCAGCCGTCGCACAGGCTTTCCCATTCGGCGTTGGACATTTCTTCCAACGTCTTGGTTTTCCAGAAGAATCCCTCCTGGTTCGAGGGCAGTTTGGGGCGCGCGGTCATGGCTTCAATCGATTCGATCGGACAGGCTCCGGGCTCTTCTAGGAGCCGCAGTGGTCAGGGTGCAAGCCGGGGCGATCCGGCGACCCCCTGAACGGCGGGACAGCGTTATCCCTGCCTATGAAAACCCTGAGGCGGACCATTGGTTTATATCCCCCGCTCGGCTAGATAGATACGGAGTCCCCGAGGGCCCAAAAAAGCGCCTTGGGTTTGCCGCAACCATCCCGCAAGACGTCTCGACCGCGCCCGGCCGGGTGCTCGAAAGCGTTTTCCAACTGACCGAAGGCATCGGTGCGCAATATCATGCCAGCGAAATGGAAGCAGAAAATCCGGCACTGGATGCTGGATTTCGACGCGCGCATCGACTCCACGCTGTTCTCAACCGGCAAAGGCGTGCGCGAGCTCTACGAACGCTATTCGACCTTCATGGATCGCTTCTATGTCGGCCGCTGGAAGCGCTGGGTCTTCATCGAGCCTCTTTCGGAAGCTGCCACCATCGGGCTCGGCGGCCTGATCCTGATGCTGGCCTTGGCCGTGCCGGCGTTTCGCGAGACCGCCGACGACGACTGGCTGAAGAAGAGTGATCTCGCGGTGACCTTCCTCGACCGCTACGGCAATCCGATCGGCAGCCGCGGCATCAAGCACAACGATTCCATTCCGTTGGAGGATTTTCCGGACAATCTGATCAAGGCGACGCTGGCGACCGAAGACCGTCGCTTCTACGACCATTTCGGCATCGACGTCGCCGGCACTTTTCGGGCGCTGCTGACCAATGCGCAGGCCGGCGGCGTGCGGCAGGGCGGCTCCTCGATCACCCAGCAGCTCGCCAAGAACCTGTTTCTGAGCAACGAGCGCACGATCGAGCGCAAGGTCAACGAGGCGTTCCTGGCGATCTGGCTGGAAACGCGTCTCACCAAGAATGAAATACTGAAACTCTATCTCGACCGCGCCTATATGGGCGGCGGCACCTTCGGCGTCGATGGCGCTGCGCATTTCTACTTCAACAAGTCGGTGCGCGACGTCAATCTGGCGGAGGCCGCGATGCTGGCCGGCCTGTTCAAGGCGCCGACCAAATACGCCCCCCACATCAACCTGCCCGCGGCGCGCGCCCGCGCCAACGTGGTGCTCGACAACCTCGTCGACGCCGGCTTCATGACCGAGGGCCAGGTGTTCGGGGCCCGGCGCAACCCGGCCACCGCGGTCGACCGCCGCGACGAGAATTCGCCGAACTACTATCTCGACTGGGCGTTCGACGAGATGCGCAAGCTGGTCGATACCTTCCCGAAATCCTACACCGAGCGCGTGTTCGTGGTCCGCACCGCGATCGACATGAACGTCCAGCACGCCGCCGAAGAAGCCATCGAAAACCAGCTGCGCCAGTTCGGCCGCGACTATCACGCCACCCAAGCCGCCACCGTGGTCGCCGATCTCGACGGCGGCGTCCGCGCCATGGTGGGCGGGCGGGACTATGGCGCGAGCCAGTTCAACCGCGCGGTCGACGCCTACCGGCAGCCCGGTTCGTCGTTCAAGCCCTATGTCTACTCGACCGCGCTGATGAACGGCTTTACGCCGAACTCGATCGTGGTCGACGGCCCGGTCTGCATCGGCAACTGGTGTCCGCAGAATTACGGCCACTCCTATTCCGGCCCGGTGACGCTGACGCAGGCGATCACCCGTTCGATCAACGTGGTGCCGGTGAAACTGTCGATTGCGATCGGCGGCAAGGGCGGCCCGAAAGCCGGCCGCGCCAAGATCGTCGAGGTGGCGCGCCGCTTCGGCATCAAGGCGCCGCTGCCGGATACGCCGTCGCTGCCGATCGGCGCCGACGAAGTCACCGTGCTCGAACACTCGGTGGCCTATGCAACCTTCCCCAACAGGGGCAAATCGGTCACGCCGCATGCGGTGCTGGAGGTGCGCACCGGCGCCGGCGAGCTGGTCTGGCGCTACGACCGCGACGGGCCGAAGCCGCTGCAGGCCATTCCGGCCTCGGTCGCCTCCGACATGGTCGGCATGATGAGCCATGTCGTCAGCGAAGGCACCGCGCGGCGCGCGGCGCTCGAGGGCATTCCGACCGCCGGCAAGACCGGCACCACCAACGCCTACCGCGACGCCTGGTTCGTCGGCTATACCGGCAACTTCACCTGCGCCGTCTGGTACGGCAACGACGATTATTCGCCGACCAACCGCATGACCGGCGGCTCGCTGCCGGCGCAAACCTGGCACGACATCATGATGGCGGCCCACCAGGGCGTCGAGGTCAAGGATATCGCGGGTTACCCGGCGACCCCGAGAGCCCCTGCCCCGGTGGCCTCGACCATTGCCGCCAATGGCGCTGCAAGGGTTCTCGAGACCAAACCGGGCCCGCCGCCGATCCTGACCAAGCGCGGCGCCGACATCTTGGTGCAGGTGGAGAAAATGCTCGACGACGCCGCCAGGACCGCGGGCGAGCCGGCGAAACCCGTGCGCCCGGTGTCGTCGACCTCCGTTCCGTTCCCCGACAGTTTTGCGGCGGCAACACCGGGCAGCGCGGCACCCTCGGCGCCGCGCAAGAACTGACGTGCGGCTGATCTTCATCACCCTGCTGGCGCTGATCATCGCCACCGCCGTCGGCCTCGGCGCCACCTGGATGACGGCCACCCGCGGCACCGATCTCGGCACGCTGACGATCGGCGCCTGGACGGCGCGGCCGAAAACCGGCACCGCCGATGTCGATCCCTATTCGCGCGCCACCATCGCCCGCAGTGGCGAGCTGCCGGTCGGCACCGGCGACGGCGTCGCCTTTTCGGCGACCACCGACGACCGCAAGCGGCCGCTCGACGGGCGCTGCGACGTAGTGGTCAGTGGCGTCACGCCGGCGGCGCGGTTCTGGACGCTGACGCTGTACGACCAGAAGGGACGGCTGGTCGCTAATTCGCTGCAGCGCTACGGTTTTACTAGCCAGGAAATCATCCGCGGCGCCGATGGCGGCTTCGAGATCCGGGTGGCGTCGCGCTCGCGCGCCGGCAACTGGCTGCCGACCGGAGGCATCGAGCGCTACGCGCTGATGCTGCGGCTCTACGATACGCCGGTCGGCGTAGCGACGCGCTCGAAGCGCGACGCGCCGATGCCCACCATCACGACGGCGGGGTGCCCATGATCCGCGTGCTGTTCACGATCCTCGCAGGGCTGCTGCTCGGTGGCATCGTGCACCTGGTCAGCGTGCTGGCGTTGCCGCGGATTGCGACCAACGATGCCTATTCGCGGCTGGCTGCGACCACCAGGCTCAACGCGGTGAGTCCGCTGCCGCTGGCGGATCCGAACAACGAACCGCTGCCGTTCATGGATCCTGCGTTTGCGCTGGCGGTCTGCCGCTACGACCTCTCAGGCGGCTCGATAAAACTCACGGTTCCCGTGAGCCAGGCCTATACCTCGGTGTCGTTCTATACCCGCAACGACGTCGCCTATTACGCCATCAACGACCGCTCCGCCGGCAAGAAGGTGATCGAGCTCGACCTGATGACCGAGGCCCAGCACAACGATTTGCCGGAGGAGGAGGACGTCACGGCGGCCGACCGGCTGATCATCGATTCCCCGACCGCGACCGGCCTGATCGTCATGAAAGCGCTGGCGCCGGAGCCCGGCCTGATGCCGCAGGCGCAAGCCTCGCTCGCCGCCTCGAGCTGCAAGGTGCAGACGGATGCGCCGGCGGCGAAGCGCTAAGCGGGAGCGGACCTGCAGGAACTTTCGTAACTCTGTAGCCCGGATGCAGCTATCGGGTCGCGCGCACGCGTGACCTGATAGCGAAATCCGGGGCCTTTCCACGATTGATGTCGTGTCCCGGATTGCGCCATCGGATGGCGCTTCGCTCTACCCAATGGCTCCATCCGGGCTACGGCGGCGGACCCGCCTAGCGCCCCTCGGCGGTGCACAGCAGGGCCTGGACAAAAAATCGCGAAAACAACCCCATGCAAAGTAGAATCTACCCGAGCTCGCAGGGCCGCCACATGATCAATTTCGCTTTTCAGCAGGATGGGTTGAGTTCTTCGCGAAACCCATCATCTCTTGCGGAGATTGATGGGTATCGCTCGCGAGGCTGGATGCCCAGCCTCTGACGCTCCACCGATCCCACGGGCTCCAAGTCAGACGACCTGGGTGGCAAGCACCACCGCTCTGGAAATCATGCCCACCAATCCAAACAATTCAAGAGTCGTACCAACCAACGACACCAACGCGTAAAGCTTGTCCCGCTCGATGGGAGCGGGTCGTTGCAAACCCTTCCTCAGCTCTAAGCTCTCAGGAAAATGTCGGCGGTTGGCGCCCCACCGGCCGATCACCGACAGCACAAACACAAAAATCTGAAAGACAGGGAAAACGCTGATGTACGTTGCAACGCTTGAAACGACCTCGCCGTAACGCCCGGTGTAATGAACTTCGAGCGAATGTGGAACGTAGAAGTAGACATAATAAGCGATCGCGACGCCTAGCGCCGCCAGACCGCAATTGACCGCAGCCATAATACTCATAAGCCTGAGCGTTTCAGCTGAAGCATCTGCGGTTTCGGTCACGATACGATGCCTCTTCGTAGCCCTACTTCACTTCAAGGCGAGTTCGTAGAGCTTGTAGGGCGGGTTGGAGCCGAAGGCGTAGCTTCCACAACCGGTAAGACGAATGTGCTCCTCTGTCCCACATGCCGAACTTTAGGATGCCGTGGCGACTCGCGCGGCTCGGGGCTTGTGACGGCGGATTACGCCCATCGGGCCGCGCTTTGCGGGGACCCGTTGGGTTTCAATCCGCCCTACCGTTCCAGCCTGTCAACATCCGCGGCTCCCTCTTGCCAAGAACGTGCGAGATCGTAGGGTCTTGTTGCAAGGCAGGAGAACACAGCACATGGCAGGCATTCTCGACCGCAAGGTGGCGCTGGTGACTGGCGGGGCATCGGGCATCGGGCGAGCCACCGCGCTCGCGATGGCACGCGAGGGTGCGCGCGTCGCGGTGGCCGACCGGACCGAAGAGCGCGCGGCTGCGACGGTTGCCTTGATCAACGCGGCCGGTGGCCAGGCGATCGCGATCGGCGGCGACGTGACGCGAGAGGATCAGGTGGCCGCGATGGTCGCGCGCACGGTGGCGGCCTATGGGCGGATCGACTGCGCGTTCAACAACGCCGGCGTTGCGGGAAATTCCGTCGGTCCCGGACGGCAGCGACTGCACGAACTGAGCCAGGCCTCGTTCGACGCCATGCTGGCGATCAATCTCACCGGTGTCTTCCTGTGCCTGAAGCACGAGATCGCACAAATGCTGCAACAAGGCGGCGGCGGAGCCATCGTCAACACCGCCTCGATCGCAGGCCTGATCGGTCTTGCGACATCGGGGCACTATGTGGCGGCAAAACACGGCGTGGTGGGACTGACGAAAACCGCGGCGATCGAATACGCACCGGACAACATCCGCGTGAACTGCGTCAATCCCGGTTACATCACGACCCCGATGACCGAGGAAGTCGTGCAGACCCGCCTCGATGCCGTGATGGCGAAGGTGCCGATGAATCGCATGGGCGTCCCCGACGAAATCGCGGAAGCCGTGGTCTGGATGTGTTCCGACAAGGCGTCGTTCATGACGGGAGCATGCCAAGTCGTCGACGGCGGATACTACGCGGCCTAGAGCTTTTCCCGTTTCGATGGAATCGAAACGGGGCTCTAGATTCTTGTTTTGACGCGTTTTCTTCACGCGAACCGGTGACCACTTCGCTCGAAAACGCTCTAGCAGTCCGCTGAAAAACGTAAAGAATGAGGCGTTTTTTCTGTTGGGGTTCGGTTGTTGGGATGGCGTATTGGGGAGTTTGAGGTCTGTTGGCTAGGCTGCAGCCAGTTTGGGGATGCGGATCAGGTTGTAGGCGATC
>NZ_DATHOP010000145.1:0-36106 GCF_035484855.1 Bradyrhizobium sp. | reverse complement strand
GATACGCGCCGAACGACTGGCAGGTCGGGCAGACCGGCAAGGTGGTGGCGCCGGAACTCTATGTCGCCACCGGCATCTCCGGCGCGATCCAGCATCTCGCCGGCATGAAGGATTCCAAGGTGATCGTCGCGATCAACAAGGACGAGGACGCGCCGATCTTCCAGGTCGCCGATTACGGCCTGGTGGCGGATCTCTATCAGGCGGTTCCCGAATTGACCGAAGCGCTCGGCAAGCTCGGGAAGTGACGATGGATAGCCAGCCGGACGATACGGATTCCGGCCGGCGTTTTGCAAAGGGACGGGCAGGCGCGACGACGGCGCGCAGCCCCGGTGAGATGAAACCATGGCGGTAGTGATCAAGAAGGTCGGCGTGATCGGCTCGGGCCAGATGGGCAACGGCATCGCGCATGTGGCGGCGCTGGCGGGGCTCGACGTGGTGCTCAACGATTTGTCGGCCGACCGGCTGAAATCCGCGATGGCGACCATCAACGGCAATCTTTCGCGCCAGGTTTCCAAGAAGATCATTACCGAGGACGCCCGCAAGCAGGCGCTGGACCGCATCGTTTCCAGCGAAACCATGGACGGGCTCGCGGACTGCGATCTGGTGATCGAGACCGCGGTCGAAAAGGAAGAGGTCAAGCGCAAGATCTTTCACGATCTCTGCGCGGTGCTGAAGCCGGAGGCGATCGTCGCCTCCAACACCTCATCGATCTCGATCACGCGGCTCGCCGCATCCACCGACCGGCCCGAAAAGTTCATTGGCATTCATTTCATGAATCCGGTGCCGCTGATGGAACTGGTCGAACTGATCCGCGGCATCGCCACCGACGACACCACCTTCGATGCCTCCAAGGAATTCGTCACCAAACTCGGCAAGCACATCGCGGTGTCGGAGGATTTCCCGGCCTTCATCGTCAACCGCATCCTGCTGCCGATGATCAACGAGGCGATCTACACGCTGTATGAGGGCGTCGGCAACGTCGAGGCGATCGATGCCGCGATGAAGCTCGGCGCGCACCATCCGATGGGGCCGCTGGAACTCGCCGATTTCATCGGGCTCGACACCTGTCTCTCGATCATGCAGGTGCTGCATGAGGGTCTCGCCGACTCCAAATACCGGCCGTGTCCGCTGCTGGTAAAATACGTCGAGGCAGGCTGGCTCGGCCGCAAGACCCAGCGCGGCTTCTACGACTATCGCGGCGACAAGCCGGTCCCGACGCGGTAGGCCCGCGGCATTGTAACATCGTAGGGTGGGCAAAGGCGCATCTGCGCCGTGCCCACCATCTATCCGGTAAATTCAGTTGGTGGGCACGCTTCGCTTTGCCCACCCTACGGCTATCCGTCACTTCACATATTGCGCGACGCCGTGGCCGAACGACCAGTTCTCGGGCAGCACTTCGACGAGATTGATGAAGATGTCTTCGGCGCGCAGGCCGGGATTTTCCGTGAGCCGCTCGACGATGCGCCGGTAGAGTTTCTGTTTCTGCGCCCGGGGACGGGTGTTGCTGATCGTGAGCTGAATGATCACGAGATCGTCGCTGCGCTTGATGCCGAGATAGTTCGGATCGTAGACGAAATCGTCCGCGTCATGTTCGGTCACGACCATGAAGCGGTCGCCTTCGGGGACGTCGAAGGTCTCGCGCATCGCCTCGTAGAGGCCCTCGAGAATCGCCTTGCGATAGGCGGCGGGTTTGCCCCGGCGCAATGAAACCCGGATCAGCGGCATGGAAATCTCCTCAAATTGTACACTGGCTTTCCCAACCATCTAGGCGCGCTTCTTGACCGGGAGATCATGCCTCACTCGAAATTGTTCCGATCCCGGACTCGATGCGCGCGGCCTGAGGCAGCCGTAAAGTGGTGCTTAACGGCTTTGCCGTAGCGTCCCCGGCGGACGGAAGGTGTTGCGTTATGGATATGATGGCGATGGTCAGCGGCATATTGGCCATGCAGGCGGGCAACGTGCAGATGCAGATCGCTACCGCCATCATGAAATCGAATATGGATGCGGATAAATCCGCGGTTCAGACGCTGCTCGGCGCGGACCAGCAGAACATCGGCTCGCTGGCCAATGTCGGCGCCGGCATCGGCGGCAACGTCAACATCACGGCTTGATTTTCTCTCCCCGTCATTCCGGGATGGTCCGAAGGACCGGACCTCAGATGGGCAATTGCGCGTCGGGGAATCTCGAGATTCCGGGTTCGATGCTTCGCATCGCCCCGGAATGACGGCCGCGATTAGCCCCGGAATGACGGGCCTGCTAATCCACCGGCTTCTCCGCCGCCTCGATCAGCTTGACCGCATCGTCGCTGTCCCATTGCGCCGGCCCCTCGATGGTGGCGATCTCGCAGCCCTGGCCGTCCACCAGCACCGAGGTCGGCATCCCCAGCGCCCGGCCCACGCTTTTAAGATCCTGAAAAACCTTGGCTTTTTCGTCGCTGAAATAGCCGAGCCGGGTCAGATGGGCGTTTTGCAGGAAAGCCTTCGGCTTTTCGGGGTCGCGGGTGTCGATATTGATCGCGACCACCTCGAAATTGGGTCCGCCCAGCTTCGTCTGCAGGCCCTCCAGCGCCGGCATTTCCTTGCGGCAGGGCACGCACCAGGTCGCCCACAGGTTCACCAGCACCGTGCGCCCGCGCCAGTCCGAGAGCTTTTTGGGCTTTCCGTCGGCATCCGAAAAGACGAGGTCCGGCAGCCGCAGCGGCTCGGCCGCCATGGTCAGCGCCGCCACCTCGCCATGCGCCAGCGGTGCAATCTTGCTCGCCAGATTGACCGCGGCGCGGCAGGCCGGATCGCCCGAGGCGTTGCGCCTGAGCCCGCCGATCCCCAAAACCCCGGCAAATCCGATCGCCGCCCCGATCACGACCGCGCCAATGGCAATCGGAATCCGGCGCGTGGCCTGGGGGCGGGGCGAGGGCAGATCGGGCATATCGTTTGTCATCCTGTATCAGATACGGCTATGCAGAGCCTATACAACGGCAGGCCCGGGACGAGTACCTTGGAACGCATTTCCGGGCGCGATGCGATGACGGGCGGCAAATCATGAGCGACAAGTCATGAGCAACAAGATGTGGGGCGGCCGTTTCACCGAGCGTCCCGATGCGATCATGGAGGAAATCAACGTCTCCATCGACGTCGATCGGCACCTGTATGCCCAGGACATCGCCGCGTCCAAGGCGCACGCCGCGATGCTCGCGGCGCAAGGCATCATCAGCAAAAACGATGCGAAAAATATCGCCGGCGGTCTAGACACGATTTTGTCAGAGATCGGCAAGGGATCGTTCGATTTCAAGCGCGCGCTCGAGGACATTCACATGAATGTCGAGAGCAGGCTCGGCGAGCTGATCGGCCCCGCCGCGGGACGATTGCACACCGCGCGTTCGCGCAACGACCAGGTGGCGACCGATTTCCGGCTCTATGTCCGCGACACCATTGACGCGACCGATGCGGCGCTGGCCGCGTTCCAGCAGGCGCTGGCGGAGCGGGCGGTCGAACATGCCGCAACCGTGATGCCGGGCTTCACCCATCTGCAGACCGCGCAGCCCGTGACCTTCGGCCATCATCTGCTGGCCTATGTCGAGATGGCCTCGCGCGACCGCGGCCGCTTTGCCGATGCGCGCAGGCGGCTCAACGAATCGCCGCTGGGGGCTGCGGCGCTCGCCGGCACGTCGTTCCCGATCGACCGCGACGCCACCGCAAAGGCGCTCGGCTTCGACCGGCCGATGGCCAACTCGCTCGATGCAGTGTCCGACCGCGACTTCGTGCTGGAAACGCTGTCGGCAGCGGCGATCGCCGCCGTGCATTTGTCGCGCTTCGCCGAGGAGATCGTGATCTGGACCTCGCCGCTGGTCGGCCTGGTGCGGCTCTCCGACAAGTTCACCAGCGGCTCCTCGATCATGCCGCAGAAGCGCAATCCGGACGCGGCCGAACTGGTGCGCGCCAAGACCGGCCGGGTGATCGGTGCGCTGACCGGGCTCCTGATCGTGATGAAAGGCCTGCCGCTCGCCTATCAAAAGGACATGCAGGAGGACAAGCAGGGCGCGATGGAAGCCTTCGCCGCGCTGTCGCTGGCGGTGCGGGCGATGACCGGCATGGTCAGGGATATCGTGCCGGAGAAGCTGCGGATGCGGGAGGCCGCCGGCGAGGGCTACGCCACCGCGACCGACCTCGCAGACTGGCTGGTGCGGAGCTTGAAGATGCCGTTCCGCGACGCCCATCACGTCACCGGCCGCATCGTCGCCGCGGCCTCGAAAGCGGGCGTGCCGCTGCACGAATTGCCGCTGAAGGAGATGCAGGCGATCGAGCCTGGGATCACCAAAGAGGCTTTGGGTGTGCTTTCGGTCGAAGCCTCGGTGAAAAGCCGCTCCAGCTATGGCGGAACCGCGCCGAAGAACGTGCTGGCGCAGGCGAAGGCCTGGCTGAGACGGCTGGAAAAGCAGCGAAAATTGGGCTGAGCACTGGAATTTCGCTGCAATTTCATGGCTTCGCTGCTCTCGCCAGAGTAGGGCAATCTTTGTATGGTGCGCGCCGCGCATTGGGGATTTGTCGTGATTAGCAAGTACAGCCCGAAATCGTCGGGATGGGCCATCGTCGTCTTGAGCGCCGCCGTGCTCGCGCTTGGAGGCTGCGGGCGCAAAAGTGGCCTCGACCTGCCGCCGCACGACACCACGCGGCAGCCGACAGCCTCGGCGCCGGCCGACAGCGACGCGGAGGCCGCCGCCAAGCCGACCGTGTTCAATCCGACCTACGGCGCCGACGCGCCCCCGGCCGCCTCCAAGGGCACCAAGAGACCCATGCCCCTCGACCCGCTCCTGAACAGCAACTGACTGAGCTGCCATGAACCATTTCGACTATCGCAACGGCGTGCTGCACGCCGAGGCGGTGAATCTGATCGAGCTGGCGGACAAGGTCGGCACGCCGTTCTATTGCTATTCGACCGCAACCCTGGAGCGCCACTATCGCGTCTTCACCGAGGCCTTTGCCGGCGAGAAGACGCTGGTCTGCTACGCCATGAAGGCCAATTCCAACCAGTCGGTACTGCGCACCTTGGCAAAGCTCGGCGCCGGCGCCGATGTGGTTTCCGGCGGCGAATTGAAGCGGGCGCTGGCCGCCGGATTCCCCGCAAGCAGGATCCTGTTCTCCGGCGTCGGCAAGACCGAGCCCGAGCTGCGCGCCGCGCTTGCCGCCGACATCCTCTGCATCAACGTCGAATCCGAGCACGAGCTTGAACTGCTGTCGCGCCTCGCAGTGGAGGCGGGCAAGACCGCGAGCATCTCCGTGCGCGTCAATCCCGATGTCGATGCCGGCACGCATGCCAAGATCTCGACCGGCAAGTCCGAGAACAAGTTCGGCGTTCCGATCGCGCATGCGCGCGCCGTCTATGCACGCGCCGCAAAGCTGCCGGGACTCAAGATCACCGGCGTCGATATGCATATCGGCAGCCAGATCACCGATCTCGGCCGTCTTGAAATCGCCTATCGCATCCTGGCGGACTTCGTGCACGTGCTGCGCGCCGACGGCCACACCATCTCGCATATCGATTTCGGCGGCGGGCTCGGCATTCCCTATTACAGGGATCGCGAGGCGCCGCCGGCGCCGGCGGCCTATGCGGCCATGGTCAAGCGCGTCACGCATAATCTCGGCTGCACGCTGATGTTCGAGCCGGGCCGGCTGATCGTCGGCAATGCCGGCATTCTGGTGGCCCGTGTCATCCATGTGAAGCACGGCGACGGCAAGAACTTTGTCATCATCGACGCTGCGATGAACGACCTGATCCGCCCGACGCTGTACGAAGCCCATCACGACATCCTGCCGGTGCGGCAGGCGGTTGCGGATGCAGCGACGATCACCGCCGACGTGGTCGGCCCGGTCTGCGAAAGTGGCGACTACCTCGCGCTCGACCGCAAGCTGGTGGAGCCGAAGGCCGGCGATCTGCTGGCGATCATGACCGCCGGCGCCTATGGCGCGGTGCAGTCCGGCACCTACAACACCCGCGCGCTGATCCCGGAAGTGCTGGTCAAGGGCGACCAATACGCCGTGGTGCGGCCACGCGTCGAGGTGGAAGAGCTGATCGCGATGGACCGGGCAGCGCCGTGGCTGTGAGGTGAGCCGGAATGTAGCCCGGATGAGCGAAGCGAAATCCGGGACTCAGTCTGGCTTGAGTGATCCCCGGATTGCGCTTCGCTTCATCCGGGCTACACGCTTTCCCAAGCCGATGGATCCGACGTTTAGGGTGACATTTCCCTTATTTCAAAACGTCATTGCGAGCGTAGCGAAGCAATCCATCTTCCCGCTGCTGCGCTATGGATTGCTTCGCTGCGCTCGCAATGACGGGTTTGGCGCCTTAGCCCTTGTCCAGTTCGGAAAACACTTCGCGCGCAATCCTAAAACTGTCGACGCCGGCGGGAACGCCGGCATAGATCGCGACCTGCATGAAGATTTCGCGGATTTCGTCCTTGGTCACGCCGTTGGTGAGCGCGCCCTTGATGTGGACGCGCAATTCATGCGGCCGGTTGAGGATCGAGATCATGGCGAGGTTGAGCATGCTGCGGGTCTTCTTTGGCAGCTGCTCGCGGCCCCACACCGCACCCCAGCAATATTCGGTGACCAGCTCCTGGAACGGCTTGTTGAACTCGTCGGCGTTCTTCAGGGCGTTGGCGACATAGGCTTCTCCCAACACCGCCTTGCGGATTTCCAGCCCCTTGTCGTGCGTCTTCTGGTCCATGGTGTTTCCTCTGAGGTTTCCGGTTGCTTCGGCGGCGGACCCTACGGGGTCGCAGCCGCGCAGTCACGCCTTCGTGTTATGCGTGGTTTGCGGTGTGGGATACCGCCGCAGGACGGGTGCCCCACTGCTGCCGTTGTGTTATTGTGCACTGCTTCGGCAACTTGGAGAGAGTTGATTGAGCGGCGCCACCGACCCCTCAGAGCCCCTGCGCGACCCTGATGCCGTCTCACGGCTCAAGCTGACGCAGGCCTTGCAGCGGGCGAAATATGCCATCGCCTGGGAGCGAACCTGGCCGCATCTGGCGCGGCTGTTGACGGTCATCGGACTGTTTCTGGTGGTGTCCTGGGCCGGATTGTGGCTGGCGCTGCCGTTTTTGGCCCGCGCGGCCGGGCTTTTCCTGTTCGTCGCGCTGGCGCTGGGCGCGGCCTTTCCGCTGCTAAAATTCCGCTGGCCGAGCCGCGAGGATGGCTTGAGCCGGCTCGACCGCGGCTCCGGCATCCGCCATCGCCCGGCGACCGCGCTGACCGATACGCTGAAAACGCAGGACCCGGTGGCGCAGGCATTGTGGCAGGCGCAGCGCGAGCGCACGCTGGCCTCGATCAAGCGCATCCGCGCCGGCCTGCCGTCGCCGCGGCTGGCGATCCACGATCCCTGGGCGCTGCGGGCGCTGATCGTGGTGCTGCTGGTCGCGACCTATGTCGCCGCCGGCGACGAGCGCGGCTTGCGCACGGAAGCGGCGTTCGACTGGAACGGGGTGCTGTCGCCGGCCAACATCCGCGTCGATGCCTGGGTGACGCCGCCGGTCTATACCGGCAAGCCGCCGATCATCCTGTCGGCGGCGAGCAAGGAAGCCGCGGTTCCCGCCAGCGGACCGTTGCCGGTGCCTTCGGGCTCGACGCTGATCGTCCGCTCCAGCGGCGGCACGCTCGATGTGGTGGCAGGCGGCGGCGTGAGCGAAACCCAGGCCAAGGAGCAGGCGCCGCAGGGCACCAACGAGCGGCATTTTACCATTACCGGCGACGGCACCGCGCATGTGCGTGCGCCCTCCGGCCAGCCGCAATGGCAGTTCACCGCGATTCCCGACCGCGCCCCGACCATCTCGCTCGCCAAGGATCCGGAGCGGCAGGCCCGCGGCTCGCTGCAGATGTCCTACAAGCTGGAGGACGACTACGGCGTCGCCGAAGCAAGGGCGCATTTCGTGGCCCGGCCGGGCGATGCGCCGAAAGCCGCCGCCGCGCCGCGGCCGCTGTTCGACCCGCCGCAATTTCCGCTGGTGCTGCCCAATGCGCGGACCCGTAACGGTGTCGGCCAGACCGTGAAGGATCTGAGCGAAGACCCCTATGCGGGGGCCGACGTTACCTTGACCCTGACCGCCAAGGACGAGGCCGGCAACGAGGGCAAAAGCGAGCCGTTCGACATGCGGCTGCCGGAGCGGCTGTTCACCAAGCCGCTGGCGCGCGCGCTGATCGAGCAGCGCCGGATTCTTGCGCTCGACGCCAACCAGGACTCGAAAGTCCATGACGCGCTCGACGCGCTGATGATCGCCCCCGAATTGTTCATGCCGGAGACCGGCCAGTATCTCGGCGTCTACAGCGTCACCAGGCAGCTCGAGGCCGCCCACACCGACGATGCGCTGCGCGAGGTGGTCGCAAGCCTCTGGGCGCTTGCGGTGACCATCGAGGACGGCGACATCACCGATGTCGACAAGGCGCTGCGGGCCGCCCAGGACGCGCTCAAGCAGGCGCTGGAGCGCGGCGCCAGCGACGAAGAGATCAAGAAGCTGACCGAGAATTTGCGCGCCGCGCTCGACAATTTCATGCGCCAGCTCGCCGAGCAGTTCCGCAACAATCCGCAGGCGCTGGCGCGACCGCTCGATCCCAACACGCGCGTGATGCGCCAGCAGGATCTCAACAACATGATCGAGCGCATGGAGCGGCTGTCGCGCTCCGGCGACAAGGAAGGCGCCAGGCAATTGCTTGAGCAATTGCAGGAGATGCTGGAAAACCTGCAGATGGCGCAGCCCGGCCAGTCCGGCGACAGCGACATGGAGCAGGCGCTGAACGAACTCCAGGATATGATCCGCAAGCAGCAGCAGTTGCGCGACAAGACCTACAAGCAGGGCCAGGACTCGCGGCGCGATCGCGCCCGCGGCAAGCAGCAGGGCGACCAGGGCATGGGCGACCTGCAGCAGGATCAGCAGGGTCTGCGCGAGCGGTTGAAAAAATTGCAGCAGGAACTCGCCAAGCGCGGCATGGGTCCGGGTCAGAAAGGCCAGAAGGGCGAGCAGGGTCAGCAGAGCGATCAGGATGGCGACCAGGCCGAACAGGGCGACCAGGACGGCGATGAGGATGGCCTCGGTCAGGCCGACAGCGCGATGGGAGACGCCGGCTCCAAGTTGAGCGAAGGCAATGCCGACGGCGCGGTGGATTCGCAGGGCAAGGCGCTGGACGCGCTGCGCAAGGGCGCCCAAAGCCTCGCCGATTCGATGCAGGGCGATGGCGAAGGCCAGGGCGACGGCCCGGGCACGCGCATGGGCCGTCAACAGAGCGGCGGCAACCAGACCGATCCGCTGGGACGTCCGCTGCACGGCCGCGAATTCGGCGACGACTACACCGTCAAGATCCCCGGCGAGATCGACGTGCAGCGGGTGCGACGGATCCTGGAAGAACTGCGCCGCCGCCTCTCCGATCCCTCCCGCCCGCAGATCGAACTCGATTACCTCGAGCGGCTGTTGAAGGATTATTGAGCGGGTTGCGTTGGGGTCGATACCGCTGCCACAAGCACGATCGTCATACGCGGGCTTGACCCGCGTATCCATCATCCTCGCGAGAGTCACTCGACGAGGATGGATTGCCGGGTCACCCGTCTACGCTAAAGCTTCGCAGGGTCCTCGGTGCCAGTCCGCCGAAGCCTTGGCGAAGGCGGAAGCCCGGCAATGACGAGTTGAGCGAGGTTGTAGCCCGGATGGAGCGAAGCGTAATCCGGGATTCCTTGTTTGCGCCCCCGGATTGCGCTTCGCTCCATCCGGGCTACGAATCAGCTACCGCTTCCTCGCCGATAGCGCCGCCGCCACCGCGGTGCGGATGTCGGCGACCGAAAACGGCTTGGTCACGACGTCATGGACGATCGCGTTCAGCCCCGAGGCGCGCTCGCGCTGGTCGGCAAAGCCCGTCATCAGCAGGATCGTCAGTTGCGGAAAATCGCGCGCCGCCGTCAGCGCCAGCGCGATGCCGTCCATCACGGGCATCTGGATGTCGGTCAGCAGCAGGTCGAAGGCGCCTTGTTCCCGGGTGAGGATTTCCAGCGCCTCGGCGCCGTCTTCGGCGGTGACGGTGTCGTGGCCGTCCATCGCGATGGCGCGCGCCACCAGCTTGCGCATGGAGTCTTCGTCGTCGGCGATCAGGATGCGCGCCATCGGGCACTCATCTTGTTCGAGCAGAACCGGACCGCGCCGTTCATGCGCTGCCGACGGCGAGATCGCGCTTGTTGAAGAAGCGGATGTCGATATTGCGCCCTTCCGGGGGCGGCGAGGCGAGCTTCGACTTGAAGAAGGCCCGTTCGCCCGGCTTCAGCACGGATTGCTCCAGCACCGCGTTCCAGGCGTAGATCTCGGTACCCTTGGCGTCGCGCACGGAAAACCGCAGCCGCGGCAATTCCACCGGCTTTCTGGTTTCTCCCGTGATCACGCCCTCGATCACCAGCACTGGCTTGCCTTCCACGGTCTCGGTGGAGATCTTGACGTCCTTGAACATCAGCCCGCGCAGGTTCACGTCGAGCCCGACCAGTCCGTAGAACGAGGCCGTCTGCGGCAACAGCCGCACCACGTCGACCCGCCAGATCACCAGCGCCAGCACCAGCGCACCCATCGCGGCGCAGGCGATCGGGGCGGTGACGAAGGGTATGCGGGGCAGTCTGAAAATCCCGCGCAGCCGCGACGGCCGGCGTTCGTCCTCGGCATCGTCCTCGGCGCGCGAACTCCATTCGATTTCGCCTTCGTCCGGCCAGTCGCTGGAAATCGAGGGGCTGTCGACGACGGGGGTGTCCTGGCCGGCGCCCTCGTCCTGGCGGGCGAGCGTGGTCCATCCCGCGGCGACATCGGTTGCCGCGCTCTGCTGGCTGGCCGCCGCCATCACAGGTGCGGCAGCCACGATCTCGACGGCATCCTCGGGCCGCGCCAGCCAGACTTCCTTGCAGCGGGAACAGCGCACGGTGCGGCCGGCCTCTCCCAGCGTGGCCGGATTGATGGCATAGGACGTCGAACAATGCGGGCAAACGATATGCATGGAGCCCAATCTCCACAAATGACCTTGGCCAGATGCTACAAGGCGACCGTTAACGAATCGGAAACCATAACCGAAGCAAAACCAATTTGTCGGGTTCGCAGGCCTTGAGGCCGAAACCGGCGAGTTGCGGGTTTCGGCCGGTTTGCCGGACCCCCACCATGAGCCGGAGCTGAGCTTGGTTCGGTTCGAAAATGTCGGATTGCGCTACGGATTGGGTCCGGAGATTCTGCGCGACCTCAGTTTCCAGATTCCGGCCCACTCTTTCCAGTTCCTGACCGGCCCCTCCGGCGCCGGCAAGACCTCGCTCTTGAAACTGTTGTTCCTGTCGCTGCGGCCGACCCGCGGCCTGGTCAATTTGTTCGGCAATGACGTCTCGCTGCTGGCTAAGGACGAGATCGCAAACTTGCGCAAACGGATCGGCATCGTGCTGCAGGACT
Source organism: Bradyrhizobium sp. (assembly GCF_035484855.1). GTDB lineage: Bacteria > Pseudomonadota > Alphaproteobacteria > Rhizobiales > Xanthobacteraceae > Bradyrhizobium. The sequence continues at coordinate 24,666 of NZ_DATHOP010000145.1, read as the reverse complement.
TTCGCCTGCTCGACCACATGACCACCTATGAGAACGTGGCGCTGCCGTTCCGGGTGATGGGCCGCGAGGAGTCAAGCTATCGCAAGGAGGTCATCGACCTCCTGAAATGGGTTGGGTTGGGCGAGCGCATGGACGCGCTGCCGCCGATTCTGTCCGGCGGCGAGAAGCAGCGCGCGGCGATCGCGCGCGCGGTGATCTCGCGCCCGCTGCTGTTGCTGGCCGACGAGCCGACCGGCAACGTCGATCCGACGCTGGGGCGGCGGCTGCTGCGGCTGTTCATCGAGTTGAACAAGTCGGGCACCGCGGTCATTATCGCCACCCACGACATCGCGCTGATGGATCAGTACGAGGCGCGGCGGCTGGTGCTGCATCAGGGACGGCTGCATGTCTATGAGTAGAATATGTCGATGAACAGGATGGACGACCCGCACGGCCCGCTGGTGGACCTCGGCAACGAGCGTCCGCGGTTGCCGGCGCGCGCGCGCAATTTGTCGCCGATCGTGCCGCGCGCCTCGATCGCCGGCCGCGCGCTGGTCGCCGTCGTCGCCATCATGACCTTCCTGGCCTCGATCACGACCGGCGCGGTGCTCCTGGTCAGCGCCTCGGCGGCGGAGTGGCAGTCGGAGGTCGCAAGCGAAATCACCATCCAGGTGCGCCCCACGGCGGGGCGCGATCTCGACCGCGACGCCGCCGCGGTGACGGAGGCGATCCGCGCCCAGCCCGGCATCCTCGAGGCGAGGCCGTTCACCAAGGACGAATCCGCAAAACTGCTGGAACCCTGGCTCGGCAGCGGGCTGTCGCTCGACGATTTGCCGGTGCCGCGGGTCATCGTCGCCCGCGCCCAGCCGGGGACCGCGCTCGACCTTGTCGGCTTGCGCAAGGCGGTGACGCAGGCGGCGCCATCGACCACCGTCGACGATCACCGCGCCTGGATCGAGCGGATGCGCTCGATGACCGGGGCGACCGTGTTCGCCGGCATTGGCATCCTGGTGTTGGTGATCATCGCCACCATCATCTCGGTCTCGTTCGCCACCCGCGGCGCGATGGCGGCCAACCGGCCGATCGTCGAAGTGCTGCACTTCGTCGGCGCCGGCGATCGCTACATCGCCGCCCGCTTCCAGCGGCATTTCCTGCGGCTCGGGCTGGAAGGCGGCCTGATCGGCGGCGGCGTGGCGATGCTCGGCTTTGGCTTCTCCGAATCGATCGCCGGCTGGTTCTCGGGCACCCCGGTCGGCGACCAGTTCGCAGCACTGTTGGGGACGTTTTCGCTGCGCCCGTCCGGCTATCTGGCGCTCGCTGCCCAGGCCGTCCTGATCGCGGCGATCACCGCCTGGGCCTCGCGGCGAACGCTGTTTGCAACGCTCGACGACATCGACTGACGCGGACGGCCGAATAGCCTTTGGAACCGGGCTCCTTTTGGTCCGAAAACGTTCTACACTCGCACCGGGGAAGGGGCACTGTTACAGCATGAGTTCGCTACCCGACGATAGCTCGCCGACCGCGCCGGCTGCCGCGCCACGCGGCCGGCTGCGCGCCGCATTGGTCGCAGCCATCGCGGTGGTGTTCGTCGCCGCCGCGCTTGGCTTCGTCGGATTCCTGTCGCAGCTGCGCGGCGCCGAGGCCGAACCGGCCAGCCACGCCGACGGCATCGTGGTGCTGACCGGCGGTTCCTCGCGGGTCTCGGACGCGATGGAACTTCTGGCCGGCGGCTATGGCAAGCGACTATTGATTTCCGGCGTGCATCCGACCAATGCGGCGAGCGATATTTCCCGCTCCCTGCCGGACAACCAGTCGCTGCTCGGCTGCTGCGTCGATCTCGACCGCTCCGCCGTCAACACCCGCTCCAACGCCGCGGAGACGCGGCGCTGGGTCCACGAGCGCGGCTTCAAGTCGCTGATCGTGGTGACCTCGAACTACCACATGCCGCGCGCCATCGTCGAATTGTCGCATGCGATGCCCGACATCAAGCTGGTTCCGTTCGCGGTGGTCGGCGAGAAATGGCGCGACGAGCCGTGGTGGACCAATGGCGCAACGTTCCGGCTGTTGCTGTCGGAATATGCCAAATACGTCGCCGCCGAGCTGCGCGTGCGGCTGGCGGATTTAGGCCTCGACCTGATGCCCGAGGCGGCCGACCAGCCGACCGGATCACTGCCGCAGCGGCCGGCAACGGCTCAAGCCAATTGATCGGATTGCAGATGGTTTCGATCTTTCTGCGTTCGCTGGTCTATCAAGTGCTGTTCTATCTCTTGCTGGTGTTCTGGATGCTCGTCGCGATCCCGACTTTCGTGATGCCGCGCCGCGCCATCATCAACATCGCCGGCCTGTGGGCGCGCAGCAGCATCTGGCTATTGGGCGTCGTCTGCAACGTCAGGGTCGACTATCGCGGGCTCGAAAAGATTCCGAAGGGGCCCCTGATCGTCGCCTCCAAGCACCAGTCGATGTGGGAAACCTTTGCGCTGCTGCAGTTCTTCGAGCAGCCGCTGTTCATCCTCAAGCGCGAGCTGACCTGGATCCCGCTGTTCGGCTGGTACCTCGTCAAATGCGGCATGATCGCCATCGACCGCGCCGCCGGCGGCCGCTCGTTGCTGGCGATGGCGCGGCGCGCCGGCGAGGCGGTGCGGCGCGGCCGCCAACTGATCATTTTCCCGGAAGGCACGCGAAGGCCTGTTGACGCCAAGCCGGACTACAAGACCGGCATCGCCCAGATCTATGTCGATTGCGGCGTCAGCTGCCTGCCGGTGGCGCTGAATTCCGGCCTGTTCTGGCCGCGCCGCACCTTCATGCGCTATCCCGGCACGCTGGTGGTCGAATTTCTCGATCCGCTGCCGCCCGGCCTGTCGCGCCGCGAATTCATCACGCGGGTCTCGACCGTGATCGAGGATGCCACGAGGCCGCTGGTGGAAACCGCGCGCGCCGAGCAGGCGCAACTGTTTGGCGGCGTGCCGGGGAAGGCGAAGGCAGAGACGTAACGCGTTCTTCCCTTCTCCCACAAGGGGAGAAGGAAGAATACTGGCGGTCATCGAGCTGACTGAATATGACAAGCGCCATGATGCGGGGAGGACGGACGAGTGGAAATCAACGGTGTCGCCCATACGTTCATCACGGCTGGAAACTTCGCGGCCGCGCGCGCCTTCTATGGACAATTGTTGCCGTTCCTGGGTCTTAGCGTCGTCGCCGACAGTGAAAACACGTTCTATTGCGTTGGAGGCCGTACCGGCTTTGGCGTCCATGCCCCGGCTCCTGAATATGCAGGCCAGCGATTTCGCCAGGGTTCGGTGGGGCTGCATCACCACTGTTTTCGCGCGCGCGAGCGCGGCGACGTCGATGCGGCCCATGACTTCCTCGTCAGGATTGGCGCCAAGATCGTTCATGAACCGCGCGAGGACGGCTTTGCCCCCGGCTATTATTCCGTGCTGTTCGAGGATCCCGACGGCACCAGGCTCGAGATCAATCACGTGCCGGGCAAGGGCCTGTTCGCACCCGGCGCGCAGATCGGCGGCGGCTACGCCGATGGTACGCAGAACGGCTGAGGAAGACGCGTGGCTCGACAACTCAACGCTGAGTTCGTAGCCCGGATGGAGCGAAGCGCAATCCGGGGTGACGGTTGCACGCTATTTCCCCGGATTACGCTTCGCTCCATCCGGGCTACGATTCATCCCTCGTGCAGCATCAGCGCCAGCTGATGCAATTGCGCATCGCGGAATCCTTGCGCCTCGATCGACTTCACCGTGGACAGCACATAGTCGCGGTTGTTGCCGGAGCGGCCGTGGCCCTGCTGGACGTAGCGCAGCTGTTCGGAAAGCGTCAGCCGGCCGGCATATTGCACATGGCCGCGATCGACCACATAGGCCAGTGCGCTGACGCGCTGGCGCGCCTCGTTCTCCAGCCAGACCGAGCGCATCACCTCGCGATAAACATGGGTGGTCTGCTCGCGGCCGCGCAGATAGTCGATGGTGGCGCCGCGCAGCCGGCTAGCGACGCGGAACGCGACGCCGCGGCAGGCGCCGCCGCGATCGAGCCCGAGCACGAGGCCGGGTTTCTCGGGCGTGCCGCGATGGTCGAACGAATAGACGCACAGCGCCCGGTGCTCGCCGATCAGCCGCGCCGGAACCTGCTCGATGAACTCAAAACCCGGCCGCCACATCAGCGAGCCATAGCCGAACACCCACAGGTCGGCTGGCTCCGATTGGCTCTGGCGGGTCGCTGGCATCGCGCGCACGGCTATCAGAAGATGGTTTTGTTGCGAAGTGGAAATCCACTGTCCGCTGCATTCATCGACCAAAGCCTTCGATTAACCGGCAGGCGTCAATTGACCAGCGTTGACTTGATTGTGTCGGCCGGCATCGCTTAATTGACAAAATCACCGGTCAAAGGTCGCCGCATGTCCGAACTGACCCTCGCGCCGCGCCGGCGCCCGCTTTGGCGCCTGTTCTTCATGCCTGTGCTGGTCCTGATCGCCGCGATCGCATGGAGCGCGTTCTGGTTCTATGCGGCCTCGGAAGTCGATGTCAAAGCCGACGCCTGGCGTGCGCAGGAGGCCAAATCCGGACGGGTCTACGACTGCGCGCGGCGATCGGTGGCGGGCTTCCCGTTCCGGCTCGAGGTACGCTGTGACGGGGCCAGCGTGTCATTGGTCTCGCAGACCGCGGGGACGCAGCCGCCGCTGACGGCAAGGCTCGGCGAGATCCTGGTGGTGGCGCAGGTCTACGATCCGAAACTTGTGATCGCCGAATTCACGGCGCCCGCGACGATCTCCGATTCGCAAGGCGCGCCGGCGATGTCGATGAACTGGAAGACCGCCCGCTCCAGCGTGGTGGGATTGCCCGCCGTGCCGCAGCGGGCCTCGATCGTGTTCGACGATCCCGAAATCGATCGCCTCAACGGATCGGTATCGGCGCCGCTGGCGCAAGCCCGGCATATCGAGCTTCATGGCCGTCTCGCCGAAGGCTCAAGCGTCGATCATCCCGTGATCGAAAGCGTCTTGAGAATCGAAGGCGGCAGCGTGCAGGAGGTGCATCCGCTGCTCGCCCAGCCGTTCGACGCCGACGCGCGGGTGATGTTGAGCGGCTTGAAGGATTTTTCCCCAAAACCCTGGCCCGAGCGGTTTCGCGAAATCGCCGCCGCCGGCGGCCATGCCGAGATCGTGCAATCGCGAATCCAGCAGGGCGATGTCATCGCGGTCGCCGCCGGCACGCTCGGCATCAACGCGCAAGGGCGGCTCGACGGCGAGTTGCAGATGACCCTGGCCGGCTTCGAAAAGATCATTCCGGCACTTGGCATCGAAAAGATGTTGGAGGAGGGCGTGCCGCAGGCGACGCTCGATCGCGTCGCGCCGGGCGTCAAGACGCAGGACCTCAACAATCTTTTCGGCGCGCTGGACCGCGCGATTCCCGGTCTCGGCAAGGCGGTCAAGCAGAACGCCGGTGCCGGCGTCGTCATGGCCTACCGCAATTTCGGCAAGGAGGCGGTGCTGGAAGGCAAGAAGGCGCGCGCCTTTCCGCTGCGCTTCGTCGACGGCACCGTGTATGTCGGCCCGCTGAAGGTCGGCCAGGTGCCGCCGCTGTTTTGATGCCGTGTCCCGGACGCGGTGCAGAGTTCTTCGCGCTGCGCCGCAGAGCCGGGACCCATTTGCATTGAATGAACCATGGGCCCCGGCTCTGCAGCGCGTCACTTCGTGCTGCGCAGCGTCCGGGGCAAGCACGCCGTTTTCATCATCACCTGCGAGCGGGGAATCTCCGCTCGCTAAACCGTGATGGGCGGATTTCCTCGACGGCTCCTCTCCGCGGGAATAGCTGCCATCGTGAGCTACTCTAGTAGAGGACCCGCGCCGATGCGCGATCGGTCAGCACCGTGGAGAACGACAATGACCAGACACCCCCTTCTTGCCGCGGCCGTCATTCTGTCGGCGGCGACCGCTGCGCCGGCACTCGCCCAACCCGTCATCGACGAGCCCGGCGCCTACGCTTTCTATCATCCCAATGCCGATCTCTATCATCCCAATGGCGATCTCGGCCTCGGGTCGTCGGGTCCCGCCGACGCCATGGCGCAGCTGCGTGGCGCGACCATGTCGCATCCGCTTCCCGTCCGTCGTCCCCACCGCGTCAAGCCATATTGAGGAGAGAGCGCGATCCTGGATCTCCCGCCGTCGCTTTTGGAATAATTCGCGCGTCTCCCTCGTCATGTTGCCCCCAACTGACTGGGCTCGGCCATACCTCGGCTGAGCCCATCTTTTTTGCGTTCGAAGTTCTCCCACTGCCGCAGCGGCTTTTCGCGCGCTCAGCTGATTGAGAAAAAATTCCAACATTTTAGCGTGAGCAAAACGTGATGCGAAATCATCTCGTGTTCGCGAATATCCGCGCCCGAACTCAAGTCTCGCTGTCGGAGGAAGCACGCACACACCTGACCAGGGTGCGATGTGCGGGAGGCGTATCGGCTTCCTCCCGGGCGGGAGGTTCAAGTGAAACTACTCAAGGGGATGACTTGCGTTACGGCCGTGTTCGGGATGGCTGTGGCGGCACATGCGGGCGAACTGTCAGATATCAAGACGCAATCCGAACAGCTTCGCGAACAGAATCAGCTATTGACGAGGCGCATAGCCGAACTCGAAAGGCGGCAGCGCAAGCTCGAGGCGCGGCGGGAAAGATCGCCCGCGGCCGTGGCGCGGCCGGCTGCCGCGGTGGATGCAATGGCTGCCGACACCCGGGCCTACAAGGCGGTCAAGAGGCCGCCGGCAGATGACAGCCTGACCTGGCACGGCGTGACGCTCTACGGCCTGGTCGATATGGGCGTGACCTATCAAAATCACGGTGCCCCGCTGAGCAACACCGCAGGGCTCGGATTGAATTATCTGATCTCGAAGAACAGCAACGGCTCCTACTTCGGCGTCGGCCCGAACGCGCTGAGTTCCTCGTTCATCGGGCTGAAGGGAAACCAGGAGCTGACCGACGGGCTGTCCGCCGTCTTCAATCTGCAGACCGGGTTCAACCCGCAGTCGGGCAGGCTTTCGGACGGGCTCGGCTCGATCGTGCAAAACAACGGACTGGCGATCGGCGCGCAGAATTCGTTCGCCGACTCGGCCAAGGACGGCCAGGCTTTCAATGTCGCGGCCTATGCCGGCCTCAGTTCGCCAGTCTGGGGAACATTGACCTACGGCCGGCAGAACGCGCTGACGTCCGATGGCGTAGCCAATTATGATCCGATGAACAATTCGGGCGCGTTCTCGCTGATCGGTTTTCAGGGCGCCACCGGCGGCGCCGGCGATACCGAGGATCGCATCTTCGACAATTCCTTCAAATACGCCGTCAATGTGGGTCCGTTCCGCACCGCCGTGGAAGCCCAGCTCCGATCCGGTCTGAACGGCGGCGCGGGCAACGCCTTTCAGGGACAGATCGGCGGGGATTATCTGGGCCTGTCGCTGGATGCGATCGTCAGCCACGTCGAGGATGCGATCGTCTCGGCGCCGCTGCCGGCGGGCACGCTGCTGCCGGCTTCGCTGATCAATCCCGGAAACGGTTTTGTCGCAGGCACCGTCTCCGACAACACCAGCGTCATGCTGCTCGCAAAGTACGTGTACGGGCCGGTGAAATTCTATGGCGGCTATGAGCATATGCAGTTCGCCAACCCGCAAAACCCGCTCGCGGCCGGCAATTTCATCGTCGGCGGTTATTCGCTCGGCACGGTCAACAACACCAACTTCACCACCGACAAGATCCTCCAGGTGTCCTGGGGCGGCGTGAAATATGCGGTCAGGCCGGACCTCGATCTCAGCGTCGCCTATTACCACGAGGAACAGAACAGCTTTGAAGGCGGCACGCCCGCGACCCTGAACGCGGCGCACTGCGCGAACGCCAGCCTGGCGCAGTGCAGCGGACAGCTCGATGCCGTTTCCTTCGTCGCCGATTACCGCTTCGCAAAACGCTTCGATGCCTATGCCGGCATCATGTGGTCGCAGGTGTCGAATGGTCTGGCCAACGGCTTCCTGCAGCGATCCTCGATCGATCCGACCGTCGGCCTGCGGTTCCAGTTCTGAAGTCAAAAACGAAGGAGACCATCATGCTGAATGAAAGAGATCGCGGCCCGGGAAGCAAAAGCGGTCACCCGCTCAGCCGCCTCGCCCATGTCGTCGGACGGATCGGCCTGTCGATGTCGGGCGCGATGGGCGGAACCTTCGTCGCCGCCTATCTGGCAAAAGCCAATATCGATCCATTCGATTCGATCGGGTTCATCGCCGCGATGATCCTGGTTGGCATCGCCGGATTTTATCTGGGGATCGATATTCCAAGGCCAGGCACAACCCGTATCGGCGCTGCGGCGCGGGTCGGCCTTCCTGGTGTCGACGGCATCGAACTCTTGAGCGCGACGGGGACATTTCTGGCCGCGCTCGCCGCGCTGGCATCGGTCTACGCCATCGTGTTCGACGCGCCCCCGCTGGGCGCGTGGGAATTGCTGATCGGTTCGTGGTGGCTCGCCGGGATCATGATGCAGATCGGCGCCGGCTCGCTCGGCCGGCTGGGGCTCGCGAGGATCGCCGGGTGAGGGTTGGGGGCGAAATCGCGGTGGTGTGTCTTCCCGTCGGTGTGTCTTCCCGCCATTGCGAGGCGCACTCTTGTCCGCCGAAGCCCGCCTTCGGGCGAAGGCGCATGCGACGAAGCAATCCATGCAGCAACAAGAAAGATGGATTGCTTCGCTGAGTTTATCATCGGGCGCGCGTACGCGCGACCCGTTGGCTCGCAATGATGATGTTCAGCTGCGACCTCCGGCCACACCCAACCGTCGTCCCGGCCTTCGCCGGGACGACGAAAGGGTCACTCCGGCTTCTTCCCCAATTGCGCATGCGGGCGGCCGAAGTCGGGGGCGGCCGAATCCTGGCCGATCTCGACGATGCCGCGGCGGATGGCGCGGGTGCGCGTGAAATGGTCGAACAGCGCCTGGCCGTCGCCGCGGCGGATGGCGCGGGTCAGTTTCGAGAGGTCCTCGTTGAAAGTGCCGAGCATTTCCAGCACCGCTTCCTTGTTGGCGAGGAACACGTCGCGCCACATGATGGGATCGGAGGCCGCGATCCGGGTAAAATCGCGAAAACCGCCGGCGGAAAATTTGATGACTTCGGAGGAGGTGACCTGCGCCAGCTCGTCGGCGGTGCCGACGATGGTGTAGGCGATCAGATGCGGCAGATGGCTGGTGATCGCGAGCACGAGGTCATGGTGGTCGGGCGTCATGATCTCGACCCGGGCGCCGAGCGCTGCCCAGAACGCGCGCAGCCGCTCGACCGCGTCCGGATCGGTTCCTTCGGGCGGGGTCAAAATGCACCAGCGGTTGATGAACAGCTCCGCGAAACCGGAATCGGGGCCGGAATGCTCGGTGCCGGCCACCGGATGCGCCGGCACGAAATGGATGCCCGCGGGCAGATGCGGCGCCATCTCGCGCACCACCGCGCCCTTGACCGAGCCGACATCGGAGACGATCGCGCCCGGCTTGAGATGGCCCGCGATTTCTTCGGCGACTGCGCCGCAGGCGCCGACCGGAATGCCCAGGATCACGAGATCGGCGTCCCGCACCGCTTCCGCATTGGTCTCGACCACGGCATCGACCAGGCCGAGCTCCCTGACCCGGGCGCGGGTTTTTTCCGAGCGCGCGGTGGTGACGATCTCGCCCGCAAGCCCCTGCGCGCGCGCGGCGCGCGCGATCGAACCGCCGATCAGGCCGAAGCCGATCAGCGCGATCTTTTGAAATGACGGCGCGGCGTTCACGTCTGCGCCATGAAGTCGCGCAGGCCCTCGACGACGAGGCGATTGGCCTCCTCGGTGCCGATGGTCATGCGCAGGCTGTGCGGCAGTCCGTAATTGTTCAGCGCGCGCAGCACCAGGCCCCGCCTGGTCAGGAACGCATCGGCCTCCGCCGAGGTCTTGCCCTTCTCGAGCGGGAAATGGACCAGCACGAAATTCGCCACGCTCGGCGTCACCTTGAGGCCGAGTTTTGTAATTTCCTGCGTCAGCCAGTTGCGCCACTTCTCGGTATGCGCCTTCGACATCTGTTGGTGCGCGGTATCCTCGATCGCGGCCACCGCCGCCAGCATCGCCGGCGTCGAGACGTTGAAGGGCCCGCGGATTCGATTGACCGCATCGACGATATGGGCTGGGCCGAACATCCAGCCGATCCGAAGCGCGGCCAGCCCGTGGATCTTGGAGAAGGTGTGCGTCATCACGGTATTGTCGGTGGTGGCCACAAGCTCGATGCCGAGCTCGTAATCGTTGCGCGAGACGTAGTCCGAATAGGCGGCATCGAGCACCAGTAGCACATGCGCCGGCAATCCGGCGCGCAGCCGCTTGACCTCGTCGAACGGCAAATAGGTCCCGGTCGGGTTGTTCGGGTTGGCGAGCCAGACCAGCTTGGTGCGCGGCGATACCCCTTTCAGGATCGCATCGACGTCGGCGGTGAAGTTGGTCTCGGGCGCCACCACGTTGATGCCGCCGTTCGCCTTGGTCGCGATCGGGTACACCAGAAAACCGTGGGCGGTGGAGATCGCCTCGTCGCCATGGCTGAGATAGGTGTGCGCCAGCAGATTGAGGATCTCGTCGGAGCCGGCGCCGCAGATGATGCGGTCGGGATCGAGCCCAAACGTGCGGCCGATCGCTTCGCGCAGCACCCGCGAGGTGCCTTCCGGATAATCTTCCAGATGCGCCGCCGCTTCCTTGTAGACCGCAATCGCCTTCGGCGAAGGCCCGAACGGAGTTTCGTTGGCCGACAGCTTGAACACCTTGCGGCCCGGCTCCGGCACCGGGCTCTTGCCGGGCGTGTAGGGCGCAATCTCGAGAATGCCGGGATTCGGCACGGGGCGGGACATCTTCAACTCCGGAAAATCAGGGAATGCGAGAGCTGGGCACTAGCGGGGCACCGTATAGCGCGTTGCATGGCTGCCGACGAGGGCCGCGGAGCGCACCGAGGCGCCGGCCTCGATCAGGGCCGACCTGATCTTGTCCAGGCTGTTGGGGCGCGCGATCGACACCAGGAGTGCCGCGCCGTCGAAGGCGGTGTCGGGCACCGCGACGATGTCGGCCAGCGGCGACAGCGCGCGCGCGGTCTCGGCGTTCCAGCCCGATACCCGCACGCTCCAGGTCTCGACCTCGGTCACCATGGCGCTGTCGGAGACGCGCGACACCACGAACACCGGCAGCGCCGCCGGGTGATCGGCGCGTTCGAGGAACGGCAGCCGCGCGATGATTTTCGGGCTGCCCGCGGCCTCCAGCGCAATCCACCACGGCGTGCGGCTGGAGGCGGCCGGGACCAGCGCCAGGTCGCCCTTCGATTTCGCCGCCGCCTCGACGGCGGCCTGGGCGCTGAAATGCGAAACATAGGGTACCACGAAGCCGAAATGAAACCGCGCCGAATCCCGCATCGCGGATTCGCCGACCGAGACATCGGCATGCACCGAGAACGGCGCCTGCACATAGGTGAAGGTCGAGATGATGACCCGCCAGATGCTCTCGATGGTGTCGATCGGCAGGATGCCGCGATGGCGTTCGACCAGCCGCCGCATCATCGCGGCCTCGCGTGCCGGACGGAACGCGGAGCCGACCTCCTGGGTCTGCTTGACCTGGATCAGCCGGTCGATGATGTCGCCGCGCGCCATCAACAGGCGGTGGACCTGCTCGTCGATGCTGTCGATCTCCTGGCGCAGCACGTCGAGCGAGGGCGGAGCGGGGGGCTGTTGGGACATGTGGATGATCCGGCGAAATACTCTCTCCTCATCCTGAGGAGCGGCGTCTTCGCCGCGTCTCGAAGGATGAAAGCCCGTTCTGTCTCATGGTTCGAAACGGCGCAAGTGCGCGGGCCCCTCGCGGGGTCCGGAAGCACGGGCAATCCCGACCATCGCCCGCGCGCCCCGCCGTTAACCATGGGCTCGCCTTGACGAAAAGCGCCCCAGTGACTAGTATTTAACCGTCCCGTGGTCATTTGAGCCGGCCGGCTTGCAGCCACGTTAAACAACTCGCTAAACAGGCCGGGGACAGAAGTGATCCCGGTCGAACTTACGTTCAGGCCGGGTTTTTTATGGCCTGATTTCCGTGGTGGTTTCGCAAGGAACCTCCATATGGAGGTCGGTAACAAGATGGTAAACGTAAAGTCAGTACCTAGTCCCGCGATCCACGCCGAGGAGCGGTCGCACGAGGCGGATCATCCGAGTTCGCTTGTCGCGGCGTTCGGCGCCAATCAGCCATTGCCGCTCGATTGCGGCATCGATCTCTCCCCCTTCCAGATCGCCTACCAGACCTATGGCGAACTCAATGCCGATCGCTCCAATGCGGTTCTGATCTGCCATGCCCTGACCCTCGATCAGCATGTCGCCAACGTGCACCCGCTGACCGGCAAATCGGGCTGGTGGGACATCATGGTCGGTGCTGGCCGCCCGCTCGACACCGACAGATATTTCATCATCTGCTCGAACGTGATCGGCGGCTGCATGGGGTCGACCGGCCCGGCCTCGACCAATCCCGCAACGGGAAAAGTGTGGGGGCTGGATTTTCCGATGATCACGATACCGGACATGGTGCGGGCGCAGGCCATGCTGCTCGATCGGCTCGGCATCGAAACGCTACTGTGTGTCACCGGTGGCTCGATGGGGGGCATGCAGGCATTGCAGTGGACCGCGGCTTATCCCAATCGTGTGTTCTCAGCGCTGGCCGTTGCCTGCAGCACGCGGCATTCGGCGCAGAATATCGCATTCCACGAACTCGGCCGCCAGGCCGTGATGGCCGATCCCGATTGGCGCGGCGGCCGCTACTTCGAAGAAGGCACCCATCCGCATCGCGGGCTCGGGGTGGCGCGGATGGCGGGGCACATCACCTATCTCTCCGACGCAGCCCTGCACCGAAAATTCGGCCGGCGGATGCAGGATCGCGACCTGCCGACATTCTCGTTCGATGCGGATTTCCAGGTCGAGAGCTATCTGCGCTATCAGGGCTCGTCGTTCGTCGAGCGCTTCGACGCCAACAGCTATCTCTATCTGACGCGGGCGATGGACTATTTCGACATCGCCGCCGACCATCATGGCGTGCTGGCGCAGGCGTTTCGCGGCATCCAAACCAGGTTCTGCGTGGTGTCGTTCACCAGCGACTGGCTGTTTCCGACGACCGAGTCGCGGGCGTTGGTGCATGCGCTCAATGCCTCCAGCGCGCGGGTGTCGTTCGCCGAGATCGAGACCGACCGAGGGCATGACGCCTTCCTGCTGGATGTGCCCGAATTCTTCGACATCTCGCGTGCTTTCCTGCAATCGGCGGGCAAGGCGCGTGGCTTGAGGCCGCCCGCATGACCATGCAGCAACAGGTCCTGCCGCTGAACGGCATGGCGCGGCCGGACACCGGGCATTATCGCGGCGATCATCTGCTGCTCGCCGAGATGGTGGAGCGCGGCTCGAAGGTGCTCGACGTCGGCTGCGGCGACGGCGACCTGCTGCAGCTATTGGAAAGCCGCGGCATCGACGGCCGCGGCATCGAACTGTCGCGCGAGGGCGTCAACCGCTGCGTCGCCAAGGGGCTCGCGGTGGTGCAGGGCGACGCCGATACCGATCTGGTCAACTATCCCGACGACGCCTTCGACTACGTGATCCTGTCGCAGACGCTGCAGGCGACGCGGCAGCCGAAAGTGGTGCTGGAGAACCTGCTGCGGATCGGGCGGCGCGCCATCGTCTCGTTCCCGAATTTCGGCTTCTGGCGGATGCGGCTGCAGCTATTGGTCGGCGGCCACATGCCGCGCACCGAAAACCTGCCCGCGACCTGGTACGACACGCCGAACATCCATTTCTGCACCATCAAGGATTTCGTGCAGCTCTGCGACGAGATCAACGTCAAGATGGAGCGTGCGGTAGCCCTCGATCTCTACGGCCGGCCGCTGCGGGTCAATCTGCCCTGGTGGTTCTGGAACATGTTCGGCGAGCAGGGCGTCTTCCTGCTCAGCCGCGCGGGCAAGGCGAGGTAAAGTTCGCATGTGCCCCGGGCGCGCGCTGCACCTCTCCCGCTTGCGGGGGAGGTCGACGCGCTCGAAGAGCGCGGCGGGTGGGGGAATGTCTCCACAAGCGCCGGCGTCTGCGGAGGCACCCCCACCCCGGCCCTCCCCCGCAAGCGGGAGAGGGAGTTCACCGCCGTCTTGGATGCATTGAATTCCTATCCCGCCGCCATCGATCTCGGATCGCGCACCGGCCAGCGGCCGGCTTCGACCAGCGTAATGAACCGCTCGACCATTTCGTTGAACAGCGCCGGCTCCTCGAGATTGAGCACATGGCCGGTCTTCGGGAAAAACGCCAGTCCCGCCGCGGGCAGGTGCTTCTTCAAGAAAAGGCTCGGCTCGATGCAGCCGTCGTCCTCATCGCCGCAGATGATCAGTGCGGGCGTCGGGATCTTCCTGATGGCGTCGGTCAGGGTGTAAATCGAGGCACGGCCGCCCTGGAAACTGCGCATGGTGTTGGCCGAGCCCCTGGCGTCGTGCCGCGCCAAGCCTGCGTAAAAGTCGGCGTGGCCGCGCGGGTCCTTCAGCAGGAAGGGGATCCGGCTCGGCGCCTCGCGCGTCGCCTTCGCGACCTCGACCGAGCCGATCGCCTCGTATTGTTCGGCATTGGCTCGGCAATGGGTGCGGAAGGCCTCGAGATTTTCGATGGCGGAGCCTGAGCCGACCGCGGCCAGCGTCATCGACAGCGCGCGCTCGGGCGCGTTGAGGCCGATCTGCAGCGAGGAATAGGAACCCATCGACAGGCCGACGAAATGCGCCCTGGCGATTGCGAGATGATCGAGCACCGCGAGCGCGTCGGTGTAGAAATGCCTGTAGGTGTAGACCTCGGCCGAGGCCGGCACATCCGAGGGCGTATAACCGCGGGCGGAATAGGCGATGCAGCGGTGGCCGCGCGAGAAGTATCGCATCTGCGGCTCCCAATTGGTGTGGTCGGCCGCGAATTCGTGCAGGAAGATGATCGGCATTCCCTCGCCCGCCTCCTCGAAATAGAGACGGACATTGTCGCTCGTTGCGGCGTGAGGCATTTGAGTTTCCTTCTCGTTGGCGGCTTGCCGAAAATCGCAGTTAATGCTCGCGGCTGCAATGAGGCGGGAAGAGGGTTCCCTCGTCAAGGAATCATCGCGGAATCACCCCGAAACCGTTTCCGCAGCGCCGCATCGCGTCTTGCTCTCGCCATAACGGGAATTGCATACGAGCCGCGGATGTCGGCTCCCGGTGCGCTTTCCAAAACGAAGGCGCACCCGGCCGATGGGAATGGGGGTGTGTCAAAGAGGATTGAGTATGATTCAGTTGGTTGCGTTCTGCCGGTTGCTTCGCAGGGTCTCTCCCCTTGTCGTCGCGCTGGCATTGGGTTCGGCGGCGGTCGTCGCCTCGGTCTCCCCGGCTTCAGCAAGGTCTCACCACGGCGCTACGCGGCACGCCTTCCCGCGTCATGTGAGCCGTTACCCCAGACGGCACTACGCGTCTCGTCACATCCGTCATTACCGGCATCTCGCGAACCGGCACCTCGCGCGCCTGTCGCGCTGGGATGCCGGCGTCGCGCAGATGCGGACGCGGGGACTGGCCGACGCCAATGCCAGTATTCCGTCGAGCAGCTATTCCAGCGGCATGGCGACCTCAGGCGGCTTCGGTTCGCCGAACATCGTCGCCGCGGCCCGCCGCTACATCGGCGGCAATCCGACCGGCCGCGGCAGCCTGTGGTGCGCGCGATTCATGAACATGGTGCTGCAGCAATCAGGCTATCGCGGCACCGGCTCCGACATGGCAAGTTCGTTCGCGCGCTATGGCCAGCGGGTCTCCGGTCCGCAGGTTGGCGCCATCGCCGTGATGGGGCGCCGCGGCGGCGGACATGTCGGGATCATCACCGGCATCGACGCCGAGGGTAATCCGATCATGATCTCCGGCAACAACGGCAACCGGGTCCGGGAAGCGCCGGTGTCGCGCGGCCGGATCTACGCCTACGTCATGCCGACCGGCTGACCGCGCAGACGATCGTCCGGGTGCCGTGATCCGGGTGCCGTGACAGGTGTCGCGAAGCAATCTCCTGACGCAGACTGGATTGCTTCGCCACCTGCGCTCCACAGAGAGGACCTAATCGCGCGGCCAACCTTGCTTGGCAAGAGCGATCAATTCAGGCCGATACTCGAAATGCAGGCTGTCGAAATGGTACCAGCGGCCGCCCCAGATGAAGCCGTAGCGTTCGAAAATCTCGACGATTTTCTCCGGAATCTGGTTGCGCCAGACGATCGACCCGTCCAGACGCTTCGCCCAAAGCCAATAATCGCCGAATTTGGCGTTGATATCGATAGCCGCCCCATAGGCGTGCACCGACAGCCGGCCCGTCTCTGCGATCGGCCGGCAGTAGTAGATGCCGGACATCGGGACGAGATATTTGATCATCGGCGCGGGGAGCAGATCAAGCTCGCGCGAAACCTTCTCCAGCTGATCGGCCACGCCGTTGATCGCGGTCGCGCGAACCGTGCCGCCGCCGTGGTTCGGCAGCCAGGCAACCGCGCGCAGGTTGACAGACACCTCTCCCTTGCGGCAGTCGCCATACATTTTCAGGAAAAAGCCGTCGTTGCGGATGCGGCCGGGGTCCGCGTCGGCCGCCGGCGCCTGGAACGGCGCGCTCGCCAGCGGGTAGGGAATCGCGAACTGGTCGCGAATGTCGGCCCGGTCGAGCATTTCGGCAAACGGCTTGTTCGGATGCGGGTTGCCGAGCGGCATCCGCGATCCATCCTTCCAGACCAGTTCGGTGTCGGTATAGGAGGCGAGCTTGTCCGGGTAGGCTGCGATCAGGGCGTCGAGTTTGGGATCGGCGGAGGCGGAGATGGGAAAAGATGCGAGCCACAATGCAACCAGGCAGGCACCCCTCATTTCTGACGTTCCGCGAGCTCGATGCTGTTGACGTTGGTCGTCTCAAGCGCGCTCAAGTCTACATCAACCTGACGCGGGTGATACCAGGAAAATTGCGAAAAATAACTGGCCAATATCTGGTCGACGAAAAATCGCCCGCGCCGCGCGAAAATCTCGTTTCGTGCGATGCGCAGCTCGAGCAGAGACAGACCCTTGAGGTCCTGTTCGCCAAGCAGCCGCTGGTCGGAGTCCGGGAAAATGAACCCGCCATGTTGCTTGGCCCGCGCCGTTATCTCGGGCGGGATCGCCGGCGAAGCCGCATTCGGCGGCGTGGCGGGATCGACAGGCTCCCTCCATTCAAAGAAGACGCCGAGCCCTACCGCGATGGTGATCAGCGCTGCTGCGCCATAGACCAAGTAGCGCGACAGCCAGGAGGGCGCCGGCGCGCGCGTCGGCTTGGGCAGTATCGATGGGTCATCCGAGGCTCCCGTTGTTCCCAGCGTTTCGTTGAGGGAATCGATCAGGCGTTGCATGTGCATGCGGAAGTCCGAGCCGGAATCGACCTTGGCCGCGTTGTATGAATGAAACTCGCGTAGCGTGTCCGGCAGTTCGGTCTCTTCCGGCATTTTCGCCCCGTTCACCAGAAGCGGAAGGATCGCCTTCTTGTGCTGCAGCGCGGTTTCGATCTCGACCCGCACGGGATCGCCCGGATCGTGTATGCGCAGCGGCTTCTTGCCGAGATTCTTGCCGAGCCAGCCCAGCCCGATCACGACGACCATCGCGTCGCACTTCAGAATCGCGCCCTCGATCCGGGTGTGATAGTTGACCCCGGTCGGGATGCTGTCGACGTCAAAGAATACGGACTTCTCGCCGTATTTGGCGATCAGATAGTCGGCGATGCGGCCGGCCATGTCCTGGGCGTCGGCACGCCGATATGAAACCATGATCATGGCCATGACGGCTCCCGAACTATCGATCTCCGCTCAACCGCGGCGCGGCACAAGTCTAGCGTGTGCAACCGGAAATAGTAAGATGTTTCGGAGACGGGTTGGTGCGGCTTGCTGCCCGGCAGGCGCCGTTGCTTCACCCGGCTACGACCGTTCGGTCGCCACGTCATCGCCGGTGGCAATGGCGCCCCCGGCGATGACCTCGGCATAGACCCCGCAGTCGGCGTGGCCGAGACGGCGCATCAGCGCCGGCGGGATCTCGAGGTCGCGCGCCGCGGTGTCGGGGTTGACGTTGACGGCGGCGCAGCGGACGATCCGCTTCACGACTTTGAGCCGCGCCTCGCCGATCGCGAGCGTCTGGTCGAGCAGTCCAAGCTCATGCCAGGCCGGCCATCCCTCGACATAGAGGTTGGCGCGGAAGCGCAGCGGATGAACGGGCGCATCGACGAGGTTCTCGATGGCCCTGAGGCTGCCGAGATTGATGACGGAGACAACCTTCTTGGCGACGTCCGAAAAGCTGTGGTTCCCGCCCGACAGCACCTTTGGCTCCCCCTTGAGTTCGGGGGAAAAATTCGACGCAAAGAAGGCTTCGATCGCGGCGCGGCCTTCCGTGGTCTCCAAGTCGCCGCGGGCGACCACCCGGCCACCCTCGCGGATGGTGAGCAGGTGGGTGCGGTCCTCGTAATGCGTTTGCAGCCCGGCCAGCCGCTCGTTGCGCATCAGCATCAAATAGTGCGCCTTTGACAGCCACGCCGGAGCGGCCGGGTCGAAGCCGCTGGGGCCGTTCTCGATGGCGTAGCGGCGATCGGCCGGAAAGGTCTGGCCCGGCTCGAGCGCGACCGAGGGCAGGGGTTCCGGGGAGAGGCCCTTGACGGGATAGCGATAGAGGCCGGCGATCCTGGGGGGCTGGGCGAGGGACATCCGGCTTATTAGGGGATTTCCCGCCCCGAGGCCACCGCACACGAATTTGTGAAAACGCCTCTTCCGTTTCGCCGAGGTCCTTCCCACATCTGCCTCAAGCCGGCGCAAATGTCGGCGACGACGACCGCGGCCGGTTGAGGAATGTCAATGCGGCGCCCCGCGGATCCCCAATGAAGATGCCGTATCCGTGCCTGATGGGCGGAGCGGCAGGCTGAGGGAAGAACCATGAATATTGAAAAATACACCGAGCGTGCGCGCGGTTTCATCCAGTCGGCGCAGTCGCTTGCGACGCGCGAAGGGCACCAGCAGTTTTCGACGCTGCATATGCTGAAGGTGCTGCTGGACGACAATGAAGGCCTGGCAAGCGGCCTGATCGACCGTGCCGGGGGCAACTCGCGCGCCATCCTCAAGGCAACCGAGGAGGCGCTCAACAAGCTGCCAAAGGTTTCCGGAAGCGGCGCCGGCCAGGTCTATCTTGCCTCCGAACTGGCGCGCGCCTTCGATGCGGCGGAAAAGGCGGCCGAAAAGGCCGGCGACAGTTTTGTCACCGTCGAACGGCTGCTGCTCGGGTTGGCGCTCGACAAGGGCAGCGACGCCGGCAAGATCCTGAGCAAGGGCGGCGTCTCGCCGCAAAACCTCAACGCGGCGATCGAGGCGCTCCGCAAGGGCCGCACCGCCGACAGTGCGACCGCCGAAAACGCCTATGACGCGCTGAAGAAATATTCCCGCGACCTGACCCAGGCGGCGCATGACGGCAAGCTCGATCCGGTGATCGGCCGCGACGAGGAAATCCGCCGCACCATCCAGGTGCTGTCGCGCCGCACCAAGAACAATCCGGTGCTGATCGGCGAGCCCGGCGTCGGCAAGACCGCGATCGTCGAGGGGCTGGCGCTGCGAATCGTCAATGGCGACGTGCCGGAGAGCCTGAAGGACAAGAAGCTGCTGTCGCTCGACCTCGGCGCGCTGATCGCCGGCGCCAAATACCGCGGCGAGTTCGAGGAGCGGCTCAAGGCCGTGCTGCAGGAAGTCACCGGGGCCGAAGGAAGCATCATCCTCTTCATCGACGAGATGCATACGCTGATCGGCGCCGGCAAGGCCGACGGTGCGATGGATGCGTCCAACCTGTTGAAGCCGGCGCTGGCGCGGGGCGAATTGCATTGCATCGGCGCGACCACGCTGGATGAGTATCGCAAGCATGTCGAAAAGGACGCCGCACTGGCGCGGCGCTTCCAGCCGATCTTCGTCTCCGAGCCGACCGTCGAGGATACCATTTCGATCCTGCGCGGGCTGAAGGACAAATACGAGCAGCACCACGGCGTGCGCATCACCGATTCCGCGATTGTGGCGGCGGCAACGCTGTCGAACCGCTACATCACCGACCGTTTCCTCCCCGACAAGGCGATCGACCTGGTGGATGAGGCCGCGGCGCGGCTGAAGATGCAGGTCGATTCCAAGCCGGAGGAACTGGATTCGATGGACCGGGAGATCGTCCGGCTCAAGATCGAGCAGGAAGCGCTGAAGAAGGAAAGCGACCTCGGCTCGAAAACCCGCCTGCAGACGCTGGACAAGGAACTCGCCGATCTCGAGGAGAAGTCGGTGGCTCTGACCGCGCGTTGGAGCGCGGAAAAGAACAAGCTGTCGAACGCCCAGAAGCTGAAGGCCGAGCTCGATGCGCTCCGCGTCGAACTCGCCAACGCCCAGCGCCGCGGTGAGTATCAGCGCGCCGGCGAACTGGCCTATGGCCGGATCCCCGAGCTCGAGAAGAGGCTCGCCGAGATCGAAGCCAAGGAAAATTCCGGCGAGATGATGGAGGAGGCGGTCACCGCCAACCACATCGCGCAGGTGGTGTCGCGCTGGACCGGCGTGCCCGTCGACAAGATGCTGGAGGGCGAAAAGGACAAGCTGCTCCGCATGGAAGACATGCTCGGCAAGCGCGTGGTCGGCCAGGCCGAAGCCGTGCGTGCGGTGGCGACCGCGGTGCGCCGTTCGCGCGCCGGCCTGCAGGATCCGAACCGCCCGATGGGCTCGTTCATGTTCTTAGGGCCGACCGGCGTCGGCAAGACCGAGCTGACGAAAGCGCTCGCCGAATATCTGTTCGACGACGAGACCGCGATGGTCCGGCTCGACATGTCCGAATACATGGAGAAGCATTCGGTGTCGCGGCTGATCGGCGCCCCTCCGGGCTATGTCGGCTATGACGAGGGCGGCGCGCTGACCGAAGCGGTGCGGCGGCGGCCCTATCAGGTGGTGCTGTTCGACGAGATCGAGAAGGCGCATCCGGACGTCTTCAACGTGCTGCTGCAGGTGCTCGACGACGGCCGGCTGACCGACGGCCAGGGCCGCACCGTCGACTTCCGCAACACGCTGATCATCATGACCTCGAATCTGGGATCGGAATATCTGGTCAACCAGCCGGAGGGCGAGGATACCTCCGCGGTGCGCGAGCAGGTGATGGGAATGGTGCGGGCGCATTTCCGCCCCGAATTCCTCAACCGCGTCGACGAGATCATCCTGTTCCACCGCCTGCAGAAGAGCGAGATGGGCCGGATCGTCGAGATCCAGTTCGGCCGGCTGCAAAAGCTGCTGGAGGATCGCAAGATCACGCTGACGCTCGATGCGGCGGCGCGCGACTGGCTCGCCGCCAAGGGCTGGGATCCCGCCTATGGCGCCCGTCCCCTGAAGCGGGTGATCCAGCGCAACCTGCAGGATCCGCTGGCGGAGATGATCCTCGAAGGCTCGGTCAAGGACGGCGATCGCGTCGCGATTTCGGCCAAAGGCAACGTGCTGACCTTCAACGGCAAGGCGCCAAAGACCGCCGAGATCGCGCAATTCGAGGCGCCGGTGTCGAAGCGGAAGCTGAACTGAGGCGAAGCGCCGACGCTCGTCGGTCCGCGGCGTTAGCGATTGCTGATCTGCCGCACGCCGGTAGATCCCGTGGCGTCCGAGATACGCGCGGCGCTGCCGCGGTTGTTCATCATGGCATCGAGCCGGTCGCGTTCCTTCTCGAAGCCCGACAGCAGCGCCCCGTCGAGCGAGCGGCCGCGTGGCAGCTTGATGCGCATCGGATCGACGAAGCGGCCGTTGACCAGGATTTCGTAGTGGACATGGGCGCCAGTCGACATGCCGGTCGATCCGACGAAGCCGATCACCTGGCCCTGCCGCACCCGTTTGCCGGGCTCCATGCCCTTGGCAAAGGCCGACATGTGGCCGTAGGCGGTCTCATAGCCGTTGGCGTGTTTGAGGCGGATGTAATTGCCGTAGCCGCCTTCGCGTTCGGCCTTCTCGACCACGCCGTTGCCGGAGGCAAAAATCGGCGTGCCGTAGGGCGCGGCCCAATCGACGCCGGTGTGCATCTTGACGAAGCCGAGGATCGGATGGCGGCGGGCGCCGAAGCCCGATCGCATGATGGCGTTGTTGACCGGCTTGCGCACCAGGAACTTCTTCGCGCTCTTGCCGGTCTCGTCGTAGTAGTCGACCACCGCGTCGTCGGGGGTCTGGAAGCGATAATATTTCTTGGTTTCGCCGCCGACGGTGAGCGAAGCGAACAGCACCTCGTTCTTCTCGGTGCTGATCGTGGCTTCGTCCTCGCCGGCATAGAACACGTCGAAGGAATCGCCGGGCTGCACCTTGCGCTGGAAATCGACGTCGTAGGAGTAGATCCGGACCATGTCCTCGATGACGCTCGCCGGCACCTTGTTGCGCAGCGCCGTCTCGTAGATGCTCTGGTAGAGCCGCACGCCCGAACCATCGTCATCGTCGTCGTCGCTGTTGTCGGGCGCCTCGGCGACGGTGTTCATGCTCTGCACGTCGACGGCGACATATTTGCCGAGATCGGACAGCGCGGAAACGGCTTCGACGGCGGAATCGTTGGCGACGATTACCCGGTAGGGCTGCAGCCGCTGGCCGGGCGCGGCCGGCGCCATCAGGATGCGCAGCCGCTCGCCTTCCTTCAGTCCGCCGTCACGGCCGCGCGGGCCGAGAGTGGTGGCGATCGCCTTGGCTTCTTCCGGCGTGGCGCCCTGGTCGCGCAGCACCGAGGTGACGGTATCGCCCTTCTTGACGAGGTGGACGCGCTCGCCCGACGCATTGCCGCCGGTGACCTGATCCTTCGTCTTCGGCAGCAGGGTGACGTTTTCCGGCACCACGCGGGTCTCGAAGCCGGCATAGGGGTCGGCGGCGACGCCGCCTTCGGTGGCGTAGGCCAGTTTGAGTTCCGGCTGCGCGCCGCTGACATCGGCCGCGGCATTGGCAAGCGCTGCGTAACGCACGCCGGTGCTGCTGCCGTGCCAGTTCGAGGCATCGCGCACCCGCATCAATATGTCGTCGAGCGCGACCACCGCGGCGAGTTTCGCCTTCGGCAGCACCGGCGCCAGGTCCTTGGTGACGAACGAGACCTCGGCATCGGGTTCGGCCGCATCGGCTGCGGCATCCGCATCGTCGGCGGCGGCCGGAGGCGGGGCGCCGACATCGCTCAGCATGCGCTGGGCGTTGAACGGTGGGATCTTGGCGCTGAGATCGCTGGTCGTCATCGACAGGTTGCCGGCGATGCGAATGAACGGACGGACCCGCATGACGTCGCGGTTGCCGACGCGGGCGACGGTGGAGACCCTGACGACGTTGCGCGAGGCCGTCGATTCGCCCGGCGGCGGCAGCCGGTCGCTCTTGCGCAGGCTGGCGGTCTTGTCGTTGGCGCTGAACGCGCCGCGCAATGCGCCCTCGACCCGTTCCGGCACCTTGGCGAAGGTCATTTCACCGTCGAGGGAAGCAAAAACGGCGCCGCCGATAAGAGCCGCGCCGCACAGTCCGGTCAGGATGGTGCCGCTAAACCATTGTACGGAGACGCGGCGGCGGTCGATGACGGCGGCTTCGGTCCCGTCGACGGAAAGCGGCGGCTCGTGACCAAGATCGATGATCCCGGTCTCGCGTCCGTAGCCGCCCCCGCGTGACGTCCTGTGGCTCAAACCACCGTCCCCCCAAATTCCATCAACATTCGACGAGATATTTCGCCCATCCCCGACCCTCGCCACCCTCTAAAAGCGCAGGTCCGGGAGTTCATGGCAACGCCGCATGGATGTTCGGGAACAAGGGGCCAAGAGCCGGCCGGATCACGAACAACTATTGGTCTGCCGATCTCTCGAATGTTTGCAGGCCGTAAGGAAAAGGCGACGGGTACATTGAAATCGCCTCCCCTCGGCAGAACGAATGTCGGCAGCCCCCACTGGCATCCGACGATTCAGTTACTTACCTAGGTGTCAGAACGTCGCAGGATTGTGGCTCAAGTACGGCGCGAAGTCCTGAAAAATCGAGACTTCTTCGCGGTGCAAGAAACTATCCCCCGATGCGACGATTTGTTGACAACAACCGTTGACAATGCCGATCGGGCGGGCTTATAAACCGCCCACTGAGCGCGGCGCTGTCTTGGCCCATGGCCAAGGCATGTTTTCGTGCCCGTGAAGCTCCTCACTAAGATGAGTGAATCAACAGCCGATGACAATCGGTTGTCATTTGCCGTCGAGTGAGGTCTTTCGCGACCTCCCCGAGGGGAGGAGAGGCTCCCAGCGATGGGAGAGGGGCCTTCGGACCCCGGGCTGTTTGACAAGTGAAGATGAAGAAAGAGAAACGTGGACGGCGGAGTCCTTGCGAGTCTCGATTGTTTGGATACGCAAGTATTCAAGTTTCGAGGCTGGACGAAAGACTTCGGCGGTACACGTTTACATAGGTTACACCATCGTTGCCCGCGATGTGAATCGCAGGCAGCTTGTTGGCTTCGGCTGACAAAAAATGGTGGGACCTCGTCAAACGTTGTGATCAGCCGGTTTGAAGTTTCAAGTCCAACTTGAGAGTTTGATCCTGGCTCAGAGCGAACGCTGGCGGCAGGCTTAACACATGCAAGTCGAGCGGGCGTAGCAATACGTCAGCGGCAGACGGGTGAGTAACGCGTGGGAAC
>NZ_DATHOP010000144.1:0-52795 GCF_035484855.1 Bradyrhizobium sp. | reverse complement strand
GACTTCGGTCGCGGTCGCGGGTCCTTCGCCCATGATCAGCAACACGGCGTCTTCATCCTTCGCGCCGTCCCAATGCACCTGTTTGCCGAAATGCGTGACGAAGCTGCCCGCCGGCATCGCCGTCGTGCCGTGCTCGGGATCGAATTTCGGGCCGGTGCCGACCCACCAGGTGCCCTGCAGCACGACAATGTAACGGTCGTTGGGATGGAAATGCGGCCGGCTGAAATGATTGCCCTTGGTCCACTTGTTGTAGACCATGTAGAAGCCGGGCTTGGTCGGATCGCCGACGACGACAGCGCTCTGCGCGCCCGCGGCATTGACCGGGCCCCAGGGAATTTGATCCGGCAGCTTGTAGGCGACTGCGGCGGGATTGAGTTCGGCCGCCGAACTGATGCTCAACATGCCGGCGAGAGACAGGGGCATCACGAGGTATCGCCAGAACCGGTGGGTGGCTTTCATGGGGTTCCTCCGCTGCGTTTAGCTGATTGTCGCTCGATGCTAGCCGGTCTGCTTCCTACGGTGCAAGATACGCCGGCGCATGGCATGGCGGGCGAGGGCGCGCATATCGCGCAGCGTGTCTGGTGTCATGGGGTCTTCACCTGAAATCCCGAGCAGGCGGCATCGGGAGTCCCATTGATGCCGATGCTGACGCAGCCCTCCGGGTGATGGGCGAGGCCATCCCGCAAGGGGGTGAAGCCGTGGCCGCCGGCCTGCTCCAGATCGGACAATTCCTGCTGCAGACCGTCGTAGAGTTTTCCTTCCGATTTTTCTTCCGGATGAAGACGGACCGAGATGCGATTTCGGGCTCCCAGCGCAGGCAAATAGATCGACAGCGAAAACACCGGCTCATAGGCGCCGGGACCATAGGCTTCGAGGATGATGGGGCTGTCCGGTGACTTCTCCGCGGTGCCGAGTGCACGCTGCAGTTCGCCGTAGAACGCGTTGGTCATTTCAATATTGGTCCGGACGGCGGCAGCCAGCGCCTTTCCGTTATCCGGATAGCCGACGCCGAACGCGAGTCCCAGCGCAAGCAGAAATGCCGCGGCCAATTGTGCGTAGCTGACGGCTCCTTCCGAAAGGAAGCCGCGTGCCAGATAAAAGACGTAGCAGGTCGAAATGCAAAGACTGGACGGCACCAGCAGCATGGCCGGGAAATCGTAACGCGTGTTCAGCGGGAAATTCGAACGATAGAGCGCCGATTGCGCGGCATACATCGCGATCATAAAGCCGTATGCCAGGATCACGATTCCGGAAGCTGTCAGCCAGCCCGCGAGCGGCCGCGCCGAGAGCTTCAACAGCGTGGCATAAAACAGGATCGGCGCTACGCATATCCACCAAGTCTGCCTGACCGCGAAGTACACGCCCTTGGCGGCAAACACCAGCACCGACCAGGCCTGCACGGAATTGGCATAGTAGTCCGCGCCGCTGACGCGCACCTCCTTTGCGACGACCGCGACGATGCCGCAAGCGGAAGCGGACACGGTCAGCATCAGAATGGCGACGACGGACGGTGTAAGCCGCTTTGCAATGCCTGCCAACAGCAATGCCGCGACAGTGCCGCCGGCGAAGGGCAGGAACGTCTCCTTCATGCCGATCAGCGCGATGGTGGCGAACGTAAGGGCGACCGCGCTGACGATTCTGGCCCGGGAGCCGCTAGAAAAGAAAAGGAAATAGCCGGCAAACAACATGAGGCCGACGCAAGCAGCGCCATAGGCCTCCGAGGTCCCCAAGCGCGACCAGATGCCGGCCCATAGCGGAAGCAGCGCAATGCAGATGGTCAGGACGCCGCCGAGCCAAATGCCGACGAACCGCCGCATGAACCACCAGATCGAGCCGAGGAATAGGGCGAAGCCGAAAGTCCGCGCCAGGTACCAGAGATGGACGTTGGTGCCCCAAAGCGAGGTCTCGATCAGTTTGACCGTGTAGTAGCCCGGACGGAAACGTCCCTGCAGGGACCCGACCTCGGTTTTCGCCAGCAGCGTGCTCCAGATATCGGTCAGCGGAAGGTGAAGGCCGGGTCCAAGAAAATGGAAAATCTCGTGATCGTCGATCAGGCCCCAATTGGCCTGGTAAATCTGCCGCCCGATCAAAATAAATGAAATGGCGCCTGACAGGCACGCGATCAGGAGAAGATTCAGAGACTCACCACGTGGAAAGAGCCATCGTTCCAATCTCCTCATGCAGGCGGTCCAGTGGTGCTGAAATGGAATTCGGCGTCGGAAGTCAGACCGTCGACCGCCGCTTGTGCGCGCGGTTCAAGCGCCGATAGTTCCACTTCGACAAGCGCGTCACGGCGGTGTTCGGCAATAGCCGCAATATCGATTTCCGGGCATGCCATCCAATGTCGCCGATCTCCTGCAACTGTCCCGGCTCGACCCGCGTACGCGCGACCGCCTCCGGCAGCGAGGCGCGAGCGCGCGCGTTTGCATAAAGCACGGTGTTGAAACGGTACCAGGGCTCGACGCTCTTGTCGGCGCGAAAAACCGGCCGAACCACGTCGTAGGCCTCAAAGCCCTTGGCTTCGAAAATGGCCTGCCAGAATGACGGGGGTTTTTCGTTGATGTGGTTTTCACCGCCCTGGCCGGGTGTCGCCGCGGAGAAAAGCACCAGGTCGGCATGTGCGGCCAGCGAAGAAATAAACGTCTCCGAGCACGAACGCGGCAGGTGCTCGGCGACTTCGAGGCAGGCGACGAGATCATAACGCCGTCCCAGATCGAATTTTTGCGATAGGTCGACGGCGGTGAAATCCTGCGCCGGAATCAGCAGCGATTGCCGGCGGACATAGGGGCCATCGACGCCTTGCGCGATCCCGACGCCGGCGTTCTTCCATTCGCGCAGCCAGCCGCCGCGTCCGCATCCGACATCCAGGATGGAATTCACGCCGAGCAGGGGGACGAGAAATCCACTGAATTTCCTGGCCGAGATGATCGAGCCGCGTTCGATATATTCAAAAAACTCGTCGGTATATTCGTGCAGGTCGGTCATTGCGTGGTACCGCGTTCGATGGCGTCGATGATGAATAACGGTCGATTTTTCGTGCTCAGATAGATTCGCCCGACATATTCCCCGATGACGCTCAGCGCAATCAGCTGGAACAGCGAGACCACGATGATCGAGATCATGATGCTGGTCCATCCGGGCACGACCTCGAGAGAGGCCCAGGCATAGATCGAATAGATCGCAACGCCGATCAGCGCAAGCAGCAGTCCGAAAGCGGCGAGCGAGGAGAACCTGAGCAGGGCCATCGAGAAGCCGAGAAAGGCGTCCGCGGCGAAGCGGATCATCTTCGAAAGCGGGTATTTCGTCGAACCCGCGTAACGCTGCTGCCGGTCGTACGGAAACGGAATCTGCTTGAATCCGACGGAGGCGATCATTCCGCGAATGAAGCGATCGCGCTCGGGCATTTGCGCGACGATGTCGGATATTCGCCGCGACATCAGCCGGAAGTCTCCTGCGTCGACCGGGATCAGGATATCCGTTGAAATTTCAAGCAGCCGGTAGAACAGACTGGCCGTGGTGGTCTTGAACCAGCTGTCCCCGGCGCGGCTCCTGCGCTGGCCGTAGACGACGTCGGCCCGGCTCTCCCGCATGGCCTCGAGCATGGCGCCGAGCAATTCGGGCGGATCCTGCAGATCCGCGTCGAGCACGAAAACCACCCGTCCGCGGACCGCCGCCAGCCCGGCGGTAAGCGCAACCTGATGGCCGTAATTGCGCGATAGCTTGATCGCGACGACGTTCGCACGATGCGCGATTTCGGCAGTGATCGCGGCCCAGGTACCGTCGGTCGACCCGTCATCGACCAGGATCAGTTCGTATCCCTCGCCGACCGCGGAGAGCGCGCTTCCACAGCAGCGGCGAACCAGTTCCTTTATTCCCGTTTCCTCGTTGAAGCATGGAACAACAATCGATAGCGGCAATATATCCGTCGGTTGTTGCTGGTCGTTCTGTTGCATGATCGCTTCACGTAAACCCGTTCGGTGCGCTTGTGCGGCGCACTTAAGCCTCATCGAGATCGGGATTCAACCGGAAACTGGCGGTGCGCTCATTTGAGTTTACGAAACCCCTCGCTTGCCCCTATTCTCCGGCGGCCATGAAGGATGACGGCGCGTCGGAGAGAACAATTGAATCTTTCGATAGATCATGCCGACGGCAGCACCGAATTCAGCGGCGACGAATTCGACGAGGCTTACCCTCCGGGTTACGAGCTTCACTACTGGCACCGCGCTCGCAGCGGAATTATCAGGGACCTCGTCCGCGCGTTTTGCAGCAAGGGTGACACGATCCTCGAGATCGGGGCGGCACGAGGTCATTACGTTCGCTTGCTGCGCGCCGATGGTTTCGACGCCTATGGCTGCGATACCGGACACCCCAAGGTGCATGAGGAGGTGCGCGGCTTCGTCTTCGGTCAAACCGAATTCGCGGATTTGACAGCCGCCTTGCGCGAGCGGGTGAGCGCCGTTCTGCTGCTCGATGTGATCGAACACGTCGAGCGGCCGTGCGACTTGATTGCTGCGCTGTTCCGGGCGCTGCCGGCTGTTCGCTCGCTCATCATCACGGTGCCGGCGCGCCAGGAGCTATGGTCGAACTATGACGAGCATTTTCGTCATTTCCTTCGCTACGACATCGGTCAGCTGCGCGAGGTAGCCCGAAAATCCCGGCTTTCGATACATGCCTGGGGCTATTTCTTTCACGCGCTTTACCTGCCGGCGTGGCTGTTGAAGCGGGCCGGACTGGACAGGCCGACTGTTTTTGCCGCGCCGAAGAATCCCCGGCTGCACAAATGGCTCGGTTATCTGTTCTGGCTCGAAAGCAAACTGGTTCCGAAAGGCTTTTACGGCACGTCGCTGGTGTGCGTATGCAAGCCGGCGAGTTGAGCCGCGCGGCGCCGTCGCGCGCCGCGGAGCGTCGCTCGTGTCAGCCGCGCGGCGCGCCTTCGTCGCCTGAAGGCCGGCTCTTGTTGAACAGCAGATAGAGCGCGCGCGGGTTGGTGGTGAAGTAGCGCCAGAACAATCGGCGCGGTTCGAGCCAGATTCGCCAGGCCCATTCCAGGCCGATCTTTTGCATCCATCGCGGCGCGCGGGGCCGGCTGCCCGACAGGAAGTTGAACAATCCGCCCGACGTCTTGATGACGCCGACATTGGCAAGCTGCGGCGTGAATTGATCGACGAAGGCCTGCTCATAGGGAACGCCGAGCGCCACCCACAGATAATCCGGCGCCAGCGCGTTGATCTCGTCGACCTTTTGCCGCAGCGCCTCGGCCCGCAGATAGCCGTGCGAGTGTCCGACGATGCGCAAGCCCGGATACATTCGCCTGACGTTGGCGACAGCAGTGGCGTTTTCGGCTTCATCGGCACCGAACATGTAGAACGTCAGCCCCGCTGCCTGCGCCTTGCGGGCGACGACATGAAACAGGTCGGTGGTCGCGACCCGTTCCGGTAGCGGCGTCTTGGATTTCAATCGCGACACGGTGACCAGCGGCTGTCCGTCGGCGTTGATGAGGTCGGCGGCGCGAAACAGCCGCCCGGTCATCGGCTCGGTCGAACAGCGTGCCAGCACCTCGCCATTGGCGGATGTCAGATAGAGCGGCCGGCCGAGCCGCCGTTGCGGAAACACCATTTCGATCATGAAATTTGCGGTCTGCTCGATATCGAGCACGGCAAGCCGCAAGCCCCCCAGCGAGATCCTGGGAATGCCGGATGTGGCGGCCCTGCCGAGCGAATTGGTGCGGCGCTCAAGCATATTGTTTGTCTCGCGGGCGGTTGACGGAAGCGGATTTGAGTTCGTTGAGGACGACGCCGACCAGCTTGCGCTCCGCGCCGTCGAGCCCGGCGATGATGTCTTCCATGCGGTCGTTGATATCGAGATCGACCGGCAGGATCGCGATCAGGCCGTCGGCGACATCGAGCAGCTTGCGGTCGGCAGCGGCTGAGGGCATTGCCGGGCCGTCGAGGATCACCAGATCGTAGCCGCCGGCGGAACGCGCCTGCGCGATCGCCCTGGAGATCGCGTCGGCGGCCTTGGTGGGCGCAGCCTTGACCGCGGGCAGGATCGAGATGCCGTTGACGGTCTTGATCGCGCGCGAAGCCTTGGTGCCGATGCTGAGCCAGCCGAGGCGGGCGGGTTCGCGCTTGCCGAGACGGTTGATCTTGCTCGAAAGCGCGTGGCTTGCGTAATCGGCATCGATCATCAGCACGCTGGCGCCGTCGCGCGCGGCCGCAAGCGCCACGTTCAGCGCGGCGATGCTGCGATCCCGGCCCTCTGCCGCGCCGATTACCGCCAGCACCGGGATCGTCCCGGCAGGCAAACGCTTCGCCAGCGTCGAGCGCATGTCGCGCATGGTGTTGAGGAAGCTCATCAGCGGCAAGCCCGCGCGCAGCGTCGGCCAGCCCATTCGCGTGACATCGGGGACCCCGCCAATGGCCAGGATTCCGCCCAGGGTTCGCATCACGTCGGCTTCCTGCAGGCGTGCGATCAAGGGCTTTTCGATGGCCGCGGCGCGCGCCGGCGGCGGCGGCGGAATTTCGCTCGGCGGTTTCGCCGGCGGCGCCGGGGTTTGTGGCCTGGCGCCGGCCGGCCGCGGCTCCGCCGTGCCGGCTGACAGCCGGTCGGCCGCGACAGCCCAGCCGGAAGCGGCGAGCGCGCCGAGGGCGAAGCCGAGCATCGCCAAAAGGCTCATCGCCGGCGGGAAGGTGCGCCGCTGCGGCACGGTGGCTTCGCCGATGATCCGCGCGCTTGAGGTGTTGAGGCTCTCCTGCTCCTCGGTTTCGCGCGAGCGCTTGAGGAATGATTGATAGACGTCGCGGCTGGCGTCGACTTCGCGTTCCAGCTCGCGCAGCCGCACCGAGGCCTGGCTGAGCTCGACGCTCTGCCGTTTCTGCGCATCGAGTGCCTTGTTCAGCGATTCTTCGTAATCGCGCGCGCGGGCCAAGTCGTTCTTCGCCGACTGCACGAAGCGGTCGACCTCTTCATTGATATTACGGCGCAGATCCTCGACCTGCTTTTCCATCTGGCGCAGCGAGGGATGCAGCGGCCCCAATTCGCTGGCGAGCTCCGCGTAGCGCTTGCGGGCCTCGGCATACTGCGCGCGCAGATTGGCGATGGTCGGAGACTGCAGCGCTTCCGGAAGCGCGCCGGCATCGGTCGCGGCGCGACGGCTGGCCTCGATCTGGTCGTATTTGGCCTGCGCGTCGAGTGTCAGGGCATGTGCAGCGGCGAGCCGCTGGTTGCTCGTCGACAGCTGCTGGTCGCTGATCAGTGTGTCCTGGGTGCCGACGAAGTTGTTCTGCGCCTTGTAGGTGGCAAGTGTATTCTCGGCGTCGCGCAGCCGTACCTGCAGTTCCTTGAGCCGGCCCGAAAGATCGGTGGTGGCGCGCCGCGCGGCGGTGGCCTGCGACGTCTTTGATTCCGCGAGATAGGCGGCGGAGACCGCATTGGCGAGCATGGCGGCCTTGGCCGGATCATAGGACCAGACCTCGACGTCGACGATGAAGCTGCGATCGGTCTTCCTGACGTTGATGTGCCGATTCAACGCCTCCAGCGTGGGCGTCTGGCTCAGCGTCGAATCGCCACTCGGCCGGATGGCGAGACCAAACAGGCCAAGCAGCGACGCCATCAGGCTCCTGGATTCGCCGCCGAACTCCGGATCCTTGTCGATGCTGGCGTCCCGGATCACGCGCAGCAGCACGCTGTTCGAGGTGATCAGGCGCGCCTGGCTTTCGACCACCATGGCGAGGCCGGAAAGATCCTGGGTGCGCGGCGTGAGTTCGCGATCGACCAGCTGCAATTCGCGGGGGTCGACGTAAAGCTGGGCGGTCGCGGAATATTTCGGCGTCAGGCTCTTGCCGACCGCTACCGCGGCGCAGGCGCAGATCAGGGCGGCGGATGCGATCGCGACCTTTCGCCGCCACAACAGGCGAACGAGTTCCAGCACGCTGAAGCCCGCGGGGCTTCGCGGCTGGGCCTTGCGCTCGTCCGGCCGAGGACGGCTTATGGGTTGATCATAGGCAAACATCGGCCCCAGCTTCCGTTCGAACTGCAGCACGCATCGGCTGAGGGGTCACTCTTCGGGTTACGCCACGCGCACGCGCCTTCGGCGCGGAACCAACGCAACAGGAAAAATTAACCATACTCATTGAGGGACTATTCACCGAAATGGCAAAAAAAGCGTTTAAGCGGCTGCGCATGACGACGCCTCGGTCATGTCCAAAACGGGCATTTGCACGCCGGCAAGCGCTCCCGAAGCCGCGATAAGTTAACGTTCCGTTATTGATTGGCGTCCTTGCGAACGTGATCTGGTCGCGGCCGCCGCGCAGAGCCGCCGCCGGCCGATGGCCGACGATCGCTTTGGCTATCGATTGCACCGCGTTCATCGTTCAGCGCTTTCGCAGGATCACGTGATAGTCGCCGCGCCGCACGTCGACCTTCCCCGGCAGAACAAAGTTCATCACGGCAGCGGCGGCATCGAGTAGCGCCGCCAGCGCCGGTTTGCGCAGCCGCATCTCAGGGAAGCGCGGGCTCTCATATTCGTTCCAGTAGATCGCTTCGAGCCCATGGGTGCTTGCGAAGGTCTCGAGATTGGAAAGCGTCACCAGCGGGTGGAAGAATGTCGGGAACGGCGCGTGGCCGGGCTTGCCGGCGTTCCCGTCGCCGCGCACATGGCGGTAGAACCAGACATGGAACCAGTGCGGCGTGTATTTGGTGACGACGCCGGACAGCGATCTCGGGTTGGGCGCGCCGATCAGCATCAGCCCGCCCGGCTTCAGCGACTCGCAAAAGCCCTCCAGCGCCGCGCCGACATCGGCGAGGTGCTCGATGACGTTGTAGCAGATGACGAGGTCGAAGCTGCCGGGAGCGAAACGATAGCTTTGGACGTCGCCGAGGATCGTCTCCTGCGCATAGTCGTTGTTTCGGATCTGGTCTTCGTCGATGTCGACCACCGTGACATGGGCGCGGCGCAACACGTCGAGCGGCAGGAAGCTGGTCGAGCCGCCGCCGGCTTCATAGACCGCAAGCCTGGTCGGCGGCAGTTCCTTGCCGAGGATGCCATGGACGGCGAACAGGCTTTCGCGCGCCTCGCCCGCGGGCAGTTCGAGCAGCGACTGCGGATGCTCGGCCGGCGCTTCGCCGGGCATCAGCACGCGCGCATCGCCGTTCATATCGACGGCAGCCGTGGAAGCAAGATCGATCGTCATCGTTTTATTCACAGCTCTCTATCCGATGTTGATGTTTGCAAGCTTGGTCTTGAACAACGCCAGACCGAATTTCAGGCGGCCACGTGCGCGTGAGATGTCGAGCAGCCAGCACATCGCCACGTAGCTGGCCAAGCCGGTGCCGGCCAGGACGACGCATGCCGTCAGATCCGAAACATGCAGGCTGCGATCGAGGGTTCCGACCGCAAGCGCCATGACCAGGCCTGCGATCATGACCAGCGCGAGCCGGCCGAGAGGGAATGGAACGCGAAACGCCCAGCGGCTAAGCATCAGCGCACAGGCAAATCCGATGATGTCGGCGCCGAGCCGGGCCCAGGCCGCGCCGATGGTGCCGTGGTGGCTGACCAGCACATAGGACAGGATCACATTGGCCGCGATGATCGAGGCGGTGTTGATCAGATAGAGCGAATTGCGTCCCGACAGCAGGAAGCTCGCATGCAGGTATTGCTGGGTCAGGACCTGGAAGATCACGGCGACGGCGACGATCGGCATCGCCTGTGCGGCGACCTCCCGGAAGTCGGCGCCGAGAATGACATTGGCGACGTGCGGTGAAATGACCGCAAAGCCGAGACAAGCCGGCAGCGTAATGCCGAGCAACAACTCCACGCATTCGGCGAGATGCAAGCGCACCGCTGCATTGCCCTGCCTGGCATGGATCTGCACGGCGAGCGGAAAGAACGCCGCTGCCGCGCTCATCGCCGGTATCATCAGGGTCTGCCGCACCAGGTCGAGGCCTGCGACATACTTCCCGGCCTCCGCGGCGCCGACGAGACCAGCGATCACGAACCGGTCGGTGACGCTGGAGACGGCGAGCAGGGTGAGCGACAGCGTCAAGGGCAGGCCCTGTCTCGCCACCGCGGCAAGGCCGGTGCGATCGAATTTGACGATCGTTCCCCGCCAGGCCGCGCGCGACTGCACCAACACGGCCAGCAGATAGGCTGATGCCGACGACAGCAGCAGCAGCAATCCGGTCGGGCTGAGCAGGGCCACGACGGCGCCAAGGCAAAGCAGCGAAATCGCGCGGACCAGCGCGCCTTTCATCACTGTCAGCGCCATCATCCGCGCCCGAACCAGATCCTGGGTGAGCTCGAACAGGCCGATCGCGACCGAAAGCACGACGGCGGCCAGTGCCGCGGTAGCGTCCAGCCCGAGCAAGCGTCCCAATCCGTAAGCAAGCGGCGCGGCGAGGCAGCAGACGACATAGCCCGAAATCACGAGGCCACGAACGTCGGTGCCGTCGTTCTTCGCGTGCCCGCTCAGGATCAGGTTGCGAAACCAGCCGACCAGGAAAACACTGATGACGGACGCAAACCCAATGCCGAGCAGATAGGTGCCGTAGTCGTGCGGCGAGAACAGCCGCGTGAAGACGAACACGCTCAACAGTCCCAAGCCTGCGGAGAGGATATTGGCGGAGAGATAGATGCTGGCTTGCCCAATCAGCATAGCGCCGCAAGCCCCGCGGTTTCTCTGGAGCAAATAAAGCACGCGCGGCCGACGGCGATCTCCTCGATCGCGGCCCGGATCGTCGCCACCGGAGTCCCGGAGAACGACGCCACCGAGAAAGCGACGTCATCCTTGTTCGCGCCGCCAAGCAGCTGGTTCAATTCACCGCGGCTGAGCTTTTCCGGATCCCAATAGCTGACGCAGGGCGTGCTGGAGGCCAGCGCGTGCCGCCCGAAAAATCTGGCATCGTTCTGCACAAAATAGCCGTACAGCATGTATTCCGAGAATCCGTGGGTCCGGCACAATGCTTCGACCCAGTCGCGCCCGGTGGCGGCCTCGATCCGCTCCGTCATCGCGCGCGTCGTCTGCTGATCCCAGAAAATGATGTGTCCGATGAAGTCGGACGCCGGAAGCGGCGGCATCGGCAAACCGAGCAGCCGATGGCTGGTCTCGACCCAGTGCGAATGGCGGGCGAGGTCGGACGTGACCTCGTTGGGGATGGTCAGGAGCGGAATTGGATTCGGATGCTGGAAGCGCGACAGGTCGAAATCCCTGAAGAACACGACGTCGGAATCCAGGATGCAGTATCGCTGATGTGGCAACGCGATGGTCGCCGCGATCTTCAGGAATTGCTGCACGTGCCAGCCGCTGACCGGCTTGGTTCGAAACGACCACCAATAGTGCCGCCGCTTGCGTTGTACGAAGCGAGGCAACGGCCGCAGCCAGGTGGGGAGAAATTGGGACGCGGGCAATACGCTCCTGTGCTGGCTTTCGAAGCGCGCAAACAGCGGCAGGTCGCAATCGGGTACCAGCAGATAATGCTTCGAAAACCCACTGAGGTGACGATCGACGCTTTCGCAGAGCAGGGTGCACAGCTCCAGATCGCGTCCGTAGGTTGGGGTTAACAGCGCCAGCGAATTCATCTTGTGGGTCTCGTCAGACAGTCGCATCAGGCCGTCCACCGCGGACGGACTCGTTCTTGCGGAGGCAATGAGCAAGATCGGTGCCGGATGGGTCCACTTCACGCGGGCGCGTATTCGATTGGTTAATTCGCTTCCCCGGTAACCATGCCGGTTGTTGATGCAGCGGCAGCGCGCGATGTTGGACCGGTTATTGCAGTGTCGGCACACAATCACGAGACGTCAGATAGCGTGAACATGACCATGCAAGCCTGTTGCCGGCACGATTTGCTCGCGGACTGCGCTATGTCCGCGCGACCCCGCTTTTTTGGCACAGTTCGGCTGTCCGCACTGTCCGCTTTTGCAACGGCGCGGACCGCCCCGGCCGCCGCAAGGTTAATGTCGGGACGACCGCCGTCTGGGGCGAGGTCTGATCGATGAGATATCGTGCCGACATCGACGGCCTGCGCGCGCTGGCCGTGGTCCCCGTGCTGCTCTATCACACCAGCGTCCCCGGCTTCCCGGGGGGCTTCGTCGGTGTGGATATCTTCTTCGTCATCTCGGGTTATCTGATCTGCGGCATGATCGACGGAGACATCCGCAACGGGTCGTTCTCGCTTTCGAATTTCTACAAGCGCCGCGCCTTGCGGATCCTGCCGGCGCTGTTCGTGATGTTCCTGGTCACCAGCGTTCTCGCTTATTTCTACTGCCTGCCGGTCGAGCTTGAAGACTATGCGAAGAGTCTTGCGAGCGCGGTAGGCTCGATTTCCAACGTCTATTTCGCCGGCACCGCCGGCTATTTCGATGCGCCGGCCGAGACCAAGCCGCTGCTGCACACCTGGTCGCTCGGCGTGGAGGAGCAGTTCTATCTGATCGTGCCGCTTTTGATGCTGCTGGCCTGGCGGATGATGCCAAAGCGCGCCGGGCTGCTGTTTGCCGGCGCCGCCGTGCTGTCCTTTGCGGCGGCCTTTGCGGTCAGCTATCGAAACGAGACCTTTGTGTTCTATCTCACGCCGTTTCGCGCATGGGAGCTCGCGCTCGGCGCGTTGCTGTCGATCGGGTTCATTCCGGCGCCGCAGAGCAATTTTGTCAAGAATGCGTGCGGCGCGACCGGTATGCTGCTTTTGCTCGGCGCCATCCTGCTGGGGTCGTCGACCGCGCCGCTATTGCTGATGACCTCGCTTGCCGGCATCGGCGCCGCGTTGGTGATCGCGTCCAGCGAGCGCGGGCCTTCGGCAGTGGGAAGATTGCTGTCGTTGCGGCCTTTGGGGTTTATCGGGCTGATATCCTATTCGCTCTATCTCTGGCATTGGCCGCTGATTGTCTTTCAGAGGACCGATGCCATGCTTGTTCCGGGCACCTCGGGAGCGACGGCGAAGCTCGTGCTGATCGCAGCTTCCATCGGCGTTGCGTGGCTGTCGTGGAAATTCGTCGAAATCCCGTTCCGCTCGAAGGCGAAGGATGTCTCCACGGCCGCCGTCTTCAGCTTCGCTTCGACCGCGATGATCTCGGTCGCGGCACTTTGCGGCCTGGTATTGGTCGAGGACGGGGCGCCGTTTCGCTTTCCGGATCGCGTGGTCGCGATCGCCGCCTATCTCGGCTACGATCCGTCGGCGGCATTCCGCTCGGAACACTGTTATCTCTCGACCAACCGGCAGCGGCTCGATGTCGAACGGTGCATGACACCGGATCTGACGCGGCCGAACTATCTTCTGGTCGGCGATAGCCACGCGGCGCATCTGTGGTTCGGCCTGTCGTCCGCCATGCCGGAGGTGAATATCATGCAGGCGACCGCCAGCGCCTGCCGGCCGGCCGTCGTACCGGTCTCGCTGCTCGATACGCGCGCCTGTCCGCGGCTGATGGGTTACGTCTTCAACGATTTTCTCTTGAACAACAGGGTCGACAAGGTTCTGCTCGCCGCCTCCTGGAAGGACGAGGACATTCCGGTTCTGTCCCAGACCATCGAGACCTTGAAGGCGAGGGGCCTCGACGTCACCGTGCTCGGACCGATCGTCGAATATGACAGCGCGCTGCCGCGGCTTCTGGCCGACGAAATCCTGCGCAAGAACCCTTCCATTGCGAGCGCGACGCGAACGCCAGGAATCCGCGAGCGTGACCGCGCGATGCGCGGGATCGTCATGGCCTTGGGCGCCAGCTATCTGTCGGTCTACGATGCGGTGTGCCGCGCCGGCCATTGCGAGGAATTCGCCCAAGGCGACGTTCCCATGCAGTTCGACGCCGGCCATCTCACCGCGGAGGGCTCGGTCGAAGTGGGCCGAAAACTGTCGGCCTTCTTTGTCGGGAAGCTCGCGAGGGCGGATTATGTTCCGAACTGACCGTGCAGCAGAGGGTAGGGGCGGCGGCCGGTGGATCGCCACGCGACTCGTCGTGCTGGCGTCTCTGCTGCTGGCCGGACTCCTCGCAGCCTACGGACAGACCACCGTCGCATCGCGCGACGCCTCGAATTCCTCGAAGCTCGCCGGTGCGTTCGTGAATTGGGGGCCGGTCGGCCGTGAACGCATGCTGCAGGCCTGGGAAGCCTGGCTCAATCAGGCGCCGTCATCCGTAGTCGGCGTGGATTTCTACGCAGAGACGACCTGGGAGGATTTTCACAAATTGAGCTGGGTGCCGGGTATCTGGAAGAAGCTCAATCCGGAGCGTAATGTGGTCTGGTCGGTTCCGTTGACGGTGAAGGGGACGCCACTGGCTGAAGTCGCCAACGGCCTGCATGACGCCGAGTTCGAGACAGCCGCTGCCGCGATCGCGGAAGCGCAGCCAAGGGCCATCATTCGCCTCGGTTGGGAGATGAATCTGGGCACCATGGCCTGGTTTGCCGGGGATCATGAGGCCGATTACATCAAGGCGTTCCGGCGCGTCGTCGAAATCTTCAGGCGGCATTCGAACGGCTTCAAATACGACTGGTGCCCGGGCTGGGGCCCGCAGGACAGTGCTGCCGATCGCGCCTATCCCGGCGACGACGTCGTCGATTACATCGGCCTCGACGTCTACGATTTCAAATATGACGGTTCGGTCGAGCAGCGATGGGACAACTTCTATCTGAACGCGCCCTTCGGCCTGCAATGGCACGGGGATTTTGCCGCTCGCCACGGCAAGGCCATGAGCTACCCCGAATGGGGGGTCGGCAACTTCGGCGACAATCCCTTCTTCATCCAGCAGATGCACGACTGGTTCGTGAAGAACAAGGACAGCATCGCCTATGCCGCCTATTTCGACGTCGACGGGTTGTGGCCGACGCAGATCGACAACGGCCAGTTTCCCCAATCGCAGGCCCTCTTCAGAAAGCTATTCCGCCGAGCGTCCTGAACCTCGCCTTTTGCGGACCGAATCTTAACGACGGTTAACTTTCTCCCGTTAACCGTCGCGATAATTCAGTGCCGCGGAGTGCGGCGCTGGACCGGATATTGCAATGAGCTTTGCATATCCTTGCGTTTGTACGGCGGAGCCAGGTCTGGACATGTCGATAGAGCCGAATTCCCGGCATGATTTCCTTGCCTGCACGGGGGAGGCCGAGGCACTGGACGTTTTCGGCACAGCCGCATCGTCGGGCATGTCCGGATTTGCGACAGCGCAGGCCTCCCGCGAGCAAGTCGCCATATCCGCTTCGCTCGATGCATCGGTCGAGACGGTCGTCTGCATTCCCTGTTTTCGTCGGCCGCAGCATCTGCGGCTGACGCTGGACTCGCTGGTCGCTCAGCGCACCGAGCGGCGCTTTGCGGTCGTTATCGTCGAAAACGATGGCGCGGCGCGCGGCAGCGTGCCGGTCGCCGCCGAGTTCCTGGCCCCGGGCGGATTTCAAGGTGTTTGCGTGGTCGAGCCGCGGCAAGGCAATTGCCACGCCATCAACGCCGCGTTCGAGACCGCGCTGGCGACGTTCCCCACGGCCGTCAACTTCCTGATGATCGACGACGACGAGATCGCCTCGCCCGATTGGTTGGAATTGATGCTGCGTGCCGCCGAAGCCACCAAGGCCGATGTGATCGGCGGCCCCGTGCTGCAGAATTTCGACGGCGGCATGAAGCGCGGGCTTCACCGCCATCCGGCGTTCCGGCCGGCCTATGATTCGAGCGGCCCGGTGCCGGTGATCTATGGCTGCGGCAATTGCCTGATCCGTCGGCCGGTGTTTGCCCGCGCCGGAACGCCCGCCTTCGATCTCCGATTCAATTTTCTCGGCGGCGGCGATACCGACTTCTTCTACCGTTGCCGCAGGATCGGCATGAAATTTCATTGGGCCGAGGAGGCCGTGATCACCGAAACCGTGCCGGCCAGCCGCACCCATCCGGGCTGGCTCGCGCTGCGCGCGTTGCGTATCGGCGCGATCAACTACCACGTCCAGCGCAAGGCGGCGCAGTCGCCGTGGTCGCGGACGAGGCTGGTCGCCAAGATGCTGGCTCTGCTGCCGCTGTCGCTGTTCTTCGCACTCCGCCTGCTGGTTGCCGAACACAAGGCGCTGATCGCGCTGCACCCGGTTATCGTCGCGATCGGCAGCGCGCTGGCGGCGATCGGCATCGAACCGCAACCCTACAAAGCCTCGAAGATCGCGTCTTGAGCCAGCTTGTTACCACCACGCAACTGCGCGTCGTCGCCCTCGGCTTGCGGCGCCAGCAGGTCATGGACGTCATTCGCGGTGCTACCTTCATCGGGGCGCTGCTGCTGGCCTGGATATCGCTGCGGCCGTTCGTCGATCTCGGCAACCAGCAGCTCAAGGATACCACCACCGGCAACGAGACGATGACCTATCTGGTGTTTGGCGGCCTGGCGGTGCTGACGCTCGCGCTGGCGATGCGCGACAATCTACCAGGCCTCGCGACGCTGCTGACGCCGGCCTATCTCCTGTTCGGCGGCTGGATCGCCGCCACCGTCGTGTTGTCGGTCGACCCCGCGACCTCGATCAAGCGCTTTGCGCTGACCGCCTGTGTCATGGCGGTGACCGCGACGCTGATGCTGCTGGCGAAATCGCAGCACGAGTTGATGCGCTGGTTCAGCATCGCCGCGCTGGCGTTGCTGGCCGTCTGCTATCTCGGAATCATGCTGGCGCCGCATCTGTCGGTTCACCTCGCGACCGATATCCAGGAACCGCAGCTCGCCGGCAACTGGCGCGGCGCGTTCGGGCACAAGAACGTGGCGGCGTCGGTGATGGCGATGCTGGTGTTTCTCGGCATCTATATCGTCCGTTCCGGCGCGTTGCTGTCCGGCGGCACCGTCATCGGGCTGGCGTCGCTTTTCCTGTTCTATTCGGCCGGAAAGAGTTCGCTGGCGCTGACCTTTGTCGTACTGGCGCTGACGTCGCTGACGGGCGTGGTGCGCGCCTTCTGGCTGCGCGCCCTGATGCTGCTGAGCCCGCTGGTGCTGCTCGTGCTGCTCAGCATCGGCACTGTCATGAGCGACGGCCTCGCTGAGATCGCCAAAATGCTGCCGCTGGATTCGAGCTTCACCGGCCGCACCGAGATCTGGACTTTTGCGTTGCAGTCGCTGCAGCTGCGGTTGCCGACCGGATACGGCTTTGAGGCGTTCTGGGGCACCGACGCGATCCGGAACGTGCCGGAGGGAATGGAATGGGCGGAATATGCTTCCCACAGCCACAACGGATATCTCGACACCGCATTGTCGATGGGCTTGCCGGGATTGGCGCTGCTGATCGTGGTGCTGATCATCGTGCCCTTGCGGAATTTTCAGGCCGCCGACCGCGGCGGCAATAACGGCCCGCTGACAATGGCGTTGCTGCGGATCTGGCTGTTCGGTCTCTATCTCTCGTCGCTCGAGAGTTTCTTCCTCGACCGCGCCGATCCCACC
Organism: Bradyrhizobium sp.; assembly: GCF_035484855.1. Taxonomy (GTDB): domain Bacteria; phylum Pseudomonadota; class Alphaproteobacteria; order Rhizobiales; family Xanthobacteraceae; genus Bradyrhizobium. Next base: position 35,433 of record NZ_DATHOP010000144.1, on the reverse strand, counting down.
TGGTTTACGTTCCTGTTGGCGGTATTCGGCCTGCACTATCTGGCGCGCTTCCGGGTCCAGGAGTAGGGTTTGAGATCAGTGCGTGCATCGCCTGCGCGACCTCCTGCCACCAGCCGTCGAAATCGAATGGCATCTGCACCGACGGCCATTTCAGCGCCGAGACGATCCGCTCGGCGTAGGCCTCATCGTCCGAGCCGCGCGCGACCAGCACGATGGCGCCGCGATCGATCTCTTCCTTGAAGCGCGGATGATGGTCGAACTCATCCGTGCCGGCCGGGCCGGTGACGATGACGGGCCGGCCGGATTGCACGCAGGCGAGAATGCTGGAACGCCGCGCGGTGATGCCTTCCTCGAGCGGATAGCAGAACACGTCGACCTGGCTGAACAGGCCGAACACTTCATGGTCGGAAGCGACATAACCGCTGACGATCACATCGTCTGAAATTCCAAGCTCTGCGGCATGAGCCCGAAATTCCCGCTCGACCTTGTCGACGCCGCGGATGAACGATCCGATATAGACCAATAGCGGCTGCTGTCCGCGCGCCTTCAGCGTCGCGCAGATATCGAGCAGCGCGTTCGGTTGCTTGCCGGGGTAGATCGAGCCGAAATGGCCGATCACCAGCCGTCCCTGTTCCCGCGCGGCGGCAAGGCGTTGCCGCAATTTGGAATCCGCGATGCCCGCGGGGGCCTCGATGTTCGGCGGCAGCGGGGCGAGTATGCATTTGCGCGCCGTCCAGCCGATCAGCGGAGCGGCGGCGAGTTCCCGCCGCACCAACGGCGAGAACATCACAATGGTGTCGGCCAGCCACAGCGCCGGCAAATAGGTGATGCGCCGCAGCCGGTGCAGGCCGGCCCATTCGTGCTGGATCAGGATGACGCGCCGGCCGCGCAGTCGCGCGATGGCGAGCGCCAGCAGCGGCCGCACCATCACGCGCTTCCAGGCCACGATCGGGAAATTGCAGACCACGCTGCTTGCAGATCCCACCGCGCGCCAGATCTCGGCGATGGTTCCTTCCGACCGTGTCAGGGTTAATGTCGCGCATTGGCCGGGATCGAGATCTTCAATGGCCTCGCCCAACAGGTGGGTGAACTGTCCGACGCCGCATTGCATCTGCGGGCCGGCGCCGAGAAACAGCACCTGATAAGCGGGTTCTGAAGCCATCAATCCGGTTTCGCGCGAGAGCCAACGCGTCAAACAAAAATTCAAGGTTCCCGATTAGCCATACAACGCGAACATTATCTTACCGTAAGCGGCAACGGCTGCCTGGGTACCCATCTTGCCATATAATCGGTAAGGATCGGTCCATCGTCTCATATCGGGACATCGGATGATTCCGGGCAAGGGACGATGGCGGTTTTGCTGACTGAGGCAGGACATCCGAGCGCGCGGGAAAATTCCCGCGGCGCGGCGCGTTTTGGTGTCGAGTTCGTCAGCGACTGGCAACAGGCCGCGGCGCGCTGGGGCGATGCCGGTGCCTCGACGCCGTTCCAGGATCGCCGTTGGCTCGATGCGTGGTATGCGGCGTTCGCGTCTTTTCCCGATGTCGAGCCGCTGATCGCCATCGTCTCGAATGCGGCGACCTCGGAGCAGGTCGCGCTGCTGCCGCTGCTGCGCCGGACGCGGAAGGGCGTCCGGATCGTCGAATTCGCCGATCTCAATCTGACCGATTACAACGCGCCGCTGGTGACGACAGCGGCCCCACGCGATGCGAGGGCGGCCGCCTCGCTGTGGCGCGACCTGAAGGTTGCGTTGCGAGGATTGCCCGGAGGCGCCGATCTCATTCGACTGCGCAAAATGCCAGTCGATCTCGCGGGCCAGCCCAATCCGCTGGCGCTGCTCGATGCCGCCGCGCCATGTCCGCTGAACGGCAACCTCGTCACCACGGGCGATGATTTCGACGCCTATCTTCGTTCGCTGGAGCGCAGCGTCCGCAAGAATCTGGCGCGCAGCTGGCGCGTGTTCACCCGCGATCCCACCGCCGGCTTGCAGATCGTCACCGACCAGGACCGGGCGCGGCATGTGCTTTCGACCATGGAGATCCAGCAGGGCGCGCGGATGCGGGCCCTGGGGCTGAATTTCATTCTCAACGACGAGACGTCGGCGGCCTTCTACCACAATCTGGTCAGCACCGGTCTTGGCAGCGGTTATGCCGTGCTGTCGGCGCTGACCTCGGGCGAGGAAGTCGTTGCCACCCTGCTCGGGATACGTTGCGGCTCGCGCTACGTGATGCTGCGCAGCAGTAATGCCGGCGAGAACTGGTCGAACTGTTCGCCGGGCCGGCTGATCATCGAACGCACCATGGCGGCGCTGCACAAAGATGGTGTCAGGAGCTTCGACTTCAGCATCGGCAATTATGCCTATAAGCGCCGGTTCGGCGTGGTCGCGATGCCGCTGGCCGATATCACGGCGGCGCTGAGCTGGCGCGGAATTCCATACGAATTGCGCGATCGCGCGGTGCGCGAACTCCGTCGCTATCCACGGTTCGCAGCCTGGCTCGGCCGCCTGCTCGGCAAGCAGCCGAACCGCGAAGAAAGCTAGATTTCCCGCACCACCCCCGGCCGGCCGAGCGGGCATTCCAGCGCGTCGCGGTCCCATTTCGCTGCATTGGCTGCCGCCTCGTAGGTGCTTTGCAGGAATTCGAGCAGCGCCTGTTCGGGCTCTGCCGCCGTGCGCACGGCGTCATAGGGCAAAATGAATTCGCCCAGGCCCTCGCTGAAGAACGCAGCCTCAGGGCGCACCTTGGTGGCGCGATAGCCCGGAGGCTCCGGGTAGGCATAGGAATAGAACGCGGGATAGTCGATCGCGCCGCTGCCGGGCCAGAAGCCTGCGCTCGACTCTTCGTGCGAATAGGCCTCGCAAGCCACCGCATCGGGCAGATTCGGCACGCTGCCCGGATAGCGCGGCGCGCGGCGGCCGGAAAAACGCGTCACCGCCAGGTCGAAACTGCCCCAGAAGAAATGCACCGGGCTTGCCTTGCCGAGGAAGCCGGTGCGGAATTGCTTGAACACGCGATCGGCGTCGAGCAGGATCTGAAAAAAGCGCCGCACCGCGCTCGGGTCGTACGACGCGTGACGGTTGTCTTCCGAAAACCGGATCGGCTCCGGCAATTCGCTGGGCATCTCGTCGATGGCGATGGGGATGCCAAGGTCCGCGAGATCGGCCATCACGGCTGCATAGAAACTCGCGACCGATTGTCCCGCCAGCGCAAGCTGGCGCCTGGCGCCGTCGCTGGTGGAAATCCGCAACGCGTGGTCGATGAAGTCGAAGTCGATCTGGAAGCTGCGGGTGCCGTCGGGGATCGGCGAGGTCGTGAGCCCCCGCGCGGTGACGTAGAGCACGACATGCCAGGAATGGTTCAGCCATGGCGAGCGCACCAGGCGAATCTTGCCGACGACCTGGGTCCACAGATGCAGCGTCTCATAGGTCTCGCGCCACGCCGCGGTCGGCAATTCCGGCCAGGGGACTAGCGGGGCGCTGCGCATGCCTGAACTCTGGAGCGTGAAATCGTGACAGGCCCACTACCTATCACAAATCGTCACGCCCCGCTCACGAATTGGTGGCCTCCGGGCATCCGCGCTTGCCGCGCGTGGCGCGGAACAGCCTGCGGCACCACCAGCGCCGGGCGATGGCTTCGATCGGATTGCGCGCCAGTTGATACATAAAGAGAAATTCGAGCATGGCGAAGTCCATCGGGGTCCCGCCAGCAAAATGGGACGGCATTCAGCGAAAGCAATGCCGCCCCATTTCCTGTCAGCCATGCAGTTTCTTCGCCGTCTCCGCGATCACGCGCCCTTGATAGCGCGCGCCGGCGAGTTCGTTCTCGGTGGGCTGGCGGCTGCCGTCGCCGCCGGTGATCGTGGTCGCGCCATAGGGCGAGCCGCCGGTGACGTCATTGAGCTCCATCTGGCCGGAGAAGCCGTAGTTCAGGCCGATGATGGTCATGCCGAAATGCAGCAGGTTGGTGATGATCGAAAACAGCGTGGTCTCCTGGCCGCCATGCTGGGTCGCGGTCGAGGTGAAGGCGCCGCCGACCTTGCCGTGCAGCGCGCCCTTCATCCAGAGGCCGCCGGCCTGGTCGAGGAAATTCGCCATCTGCGATGACATCCGGCCGAAGCGCGTGCCGGTACCGACGACGACCGCGTCATAATTGGCGAGGTCTTCGATCTTCGCCACCGGTGCCGGCTGATCAAGCTTGTAATGTGACGCTTTCGCGACGGCTTCGGGCACCAGTTCGGGCACCCGCTTGATGTCAGCAGTGGCGCCGGCTTCGCGCGCGCCTTCGGCTACGGCATTGGCCATCTTTTCGATGTGACCGTAGGCGGAATAATAGAGAACGAGAACTTTTGTCATGACGGGTCTCCGTGAGTTTGGGGTTCTAGGGATCGTCGTTGCCGGGCTTGACCCGGCAAGCCATCACCTTCGAAAGACTCTTTCCGGAGAGGGATGGATGCCCGGGTCAAGCCCGGGCATGACGAGTTTGAGCTATTGAGCGCTAGGCCGCGTCGACCAGCACCAGTTCGGAATCCTCCAGCGCGGTGATCCTGAGCTTGGCTTCGTCGCGGATCGCGGCGCCGTCGCGGGCGTTGACGCGTACGCCGTTGACTTCGACCGCGCCCGCCGCCGGCACCAGGTAGAGATGGCGCGCCTTGCCGGGCGCATATTCGGCGCTCTGACCGGCCTTCAGCGTGGTGGCGAGCACGCGGGCCTCGGCGCGGATCGGCAGCGCGTCGGTGTCGCCTTCGAAGCCGCTGGCGATGGTGACGAAATTGCCGGAGCGATCCGACTTCGGAAACGGCTTGGCGCCCCAGGTCGGTGCACCGCCCTGCGTGTCGGGCTCGATCCAGATCTGGAAAATCCTCGTCCTGGTCGGCTCGAGATTGTATTCGGAGTGACGAATGCCGCTGCCGGCGCTCATCACCTGGACGTCGCCCGCCTCGGTGCGGCCCTTGTTGCCGAGGCTGTCCTGGTGGGTGATCGCACCCTCGCGGACATAGGTGATGATTTCCATGTTGGCATGGGGATGGGCGGGAAAGCCGGTGTTCGGAGCGATCTCGTCGTCGTTCCACACCCTTAAAGAGCCGTGGCCCATATTCTCGGGGTCATAGTGGCTGCCGAATGAGAAGTGGTGTTTGGCCTTCAGCCAGCCGTGGTCGGCGGCGCCAAGTGTCGCAAAGGGTCTGAGTTCGATCATGGGATATTCCTTTGAGTTGATTGTGGGGTGAGCCGGGAGCAACGCGCCCGGCTTCCCTGGATTGGGTCAGGCGCCGAAACCGCCATCGACATTGAGCACCGTGCCGGTCACGAACGACGCGCCGGGGCTTGCGAGGAATACGACGCCGGCGGCGATTTCCTCCGCGGTACCGAAACGTTGCAGCGCGTGCTGCGTGCGCTGGGCTTCGGCGAACGCGCCGCCGTCCTTCGGGTTCATGTCGGTATCGATCGAGCCCGGCTGCAGCACGTTCACCGTGATGCCGCGCGGGCCGAGGTCGCGCGCCGCACCCTTGCTGTAGCCGACGATCGCAGCCTTGGTGGCGGCGTAATCGGCCAGGCCCGGGAACGAGGCGCGGGTGGCGATGCCCGAACCGATGGTGACGATGCGGCCGCCTTCGCCCATCAATTTCGACGCCGCGCGGATCGCGCTGATCACGCCATGGACGTTGATCGCGTCCTGGCGGGCGAGCGCGGCGGTGTCGGTATTGGCATCATCGACCGGCCCGCCGACGGCAACGGCGGCGTTGTTGACGAGGATGTCGAGCCGTCCAAAGTCGCTGGCGACGCTCTTGACCAGCTGATCGACTTCGGCGGACGACGCCTGGTCGGCCTTGTAGGCGCGGGCCTCGACGCCGCTGGCTTTTAATTCCTTGACGACCGCTTCGGCCTTGTCGGGGGAGGCGACATAGCTGATGGCGACATTGGCGCCTTCATCGGCGAGCGCGCGGGCGCTGGCCGCGCCGATGCCGCGCGAGCCGCCGGTAACGAGGGCAACCTTGCCTGTGAGGGTCTTGGTCATTGGATTTCTCCATCGTTCGAATTCCCATGACATCTGGATATGTGTTTCCTGATCGGCTATAAATAGAAACTAACGAAATGCATTGTTTCCATTTTTGATCTCATGGAATTCGCCGATGGCAAAGCTCCCGGATTTCGAAGGCCTCGCGATTTTCGCGAAAGTCGTGGAATTGCGCTCGTTCGCCGCGGCCGCCAGCGAGTTGGCGCTGTCCAAGGCCACCGTGTCGAAGGCGGTCACCCGGCTGGAGGAACGGCTCGGCGCACGGCTGTTCAACCGCACCTCGCGGCGGCTGGCCTTGACCGACGCCGGGCAGAAACTGTCGGCGCGCGCGGCGCGGCTGCTCGCCGATGGCGAGACGCTCGAGAACGAGGCGTTGGCGCAGTCGGTGGCACCGCGCGGGCTGGTGCGGCTCGCGGTGCCGATGACGTTCGGGGTCAAGGCGGTGGCGCCGATCCTGCCGGAGTTTCTGGCGGAATATCCCGATGTCTCGATCGACCTGCATCTGAGCGATGCGATGGTCGACCTGATCGGGGAGGGATTCGACGCCGGCTTGCGGATCGCGAGCCTGCCGGATTCCTCGCTGATCGCGCGGCGGCTCTGCGCAATGCCGCGCCACACCGTCGCCGCGCCGGCCTATCTCAAGCGTTACGGCCGGCCGACCCATCCGATGCATCTCGCCCAGCATCGCTGCCTCGGCTATTCCTATCTCTCCACGCCCGGGGTCTGGCACTTCACCAATTCGAAGGGCGAAGAGGCAAGCGTGCGCCCCGCCGGACCCCTGCGCGTCAACAATGGCGAAGCGCTGATGCCGGCGCTGCTCGCCGGGCTCGGCATCGCCGACCTGCCGGATTTCATCGTCGGCGACGCGATTGCCTCGGGCGAGGTCGAAGTGATCCTGAAGGACTGGAAGCAGCGCGAGGGCGCCGTGCACCTGGTGACGCCGCCCGGCGGCCCACGGCCGGTGCGGGTCGAGGTGCTGGCGGATTTTCTGGCGAAGCATTTTGCCAAGGGCAGGAAGCGGAATTAGCGAAAAGAGATTCCGTAGGGTGGGCAAAGCGAAGCGTGCCCACCATTCTCCATGATATGATGCATCATGCCACGATACGTTCGAGCTAAAATAAAAGGCAGCGTTTTCTTTTTCACGGTCGTTCTCGCCGAACGGCCGAGCAGTCTTCTGGTCGATGAGATCGATCGCCTGAGGCAGGTCTACCGGACGGTCTACCAACGGCGTCCCTTCGAAACGATCGGGATCTGCGTCTTGCCCGATCACATTCACGCGGTTTGGGCGCTCCCGGAGGGTGACGCCGACTTCTCGGCGCGCTGGAGCCTGATCAAGAGCGGGTTTTCGCGCGGCCTCGCTCCAAGGTCGCGATCCGCGAGCAAGGTAAATAAGCGAGAGAAGGGTATTTGGCAGCGTCGATATTGGGAGCATGCGATTCGCGATGACGCCGATCTTGAGCGCCATGTTGACTACATTCATTTCAACCCAGTGAAGCATGGCCACGTCACGCGTGTAGTCGATTGGCCACACAGCAGCTTCCATCGCTATGTTGAACGCGGACTGCTTGCTGCGGATTGGGGAGGGGATAGGTGCGACGTTCAGGGAGCATTCGGCGAATGAATGGTGGGCACGGCGCGAAGAGCGCCTTTGCCCACCCTACGATTTTCTTTGCCCATCCGGCGGTTCGGGCTATAGCCAGCACCCAATAACCAATCAAGAATCTCCGGGGAGCAAACTGCCGATGAACCGTCGTGAACTTCTGAAAACCGCCGCCGCATTGCCGCTGGCGCAGGCTGCGCTCCTGAACCGCGCCTCCGCGCAAGCAGTGTGGCCGGCGCGGCCCGTCACCATGATCGTGCCGTTTCCGGCTGGCGGACAGGCCGATCTCGCGGCGCGGCCGGTGGCGCAGGCGCTGGAGAAAATCCTGGGCAAACCGTTCGTGGTCGACAACCGCGCCGGCGGCGCCGGCGGATCGATCGGCAACGCGGCGGCCGCGCGCGCCGAGCCCGACGGCTATACCTTGCTGATGACGCTGTCGTCGCTGGCGGTGCTGCCCGAAGCCGACCGGCTGTTCGATCGTCCGCCGCTCTACGAAGTCTCGCAATTCGCTCCCGTCGCGCGCGTGCTCGCCGATCCGACTTTGCTCGCGGTGCCGGCTTCGGCGCCATGGAAGACGCTTGCTGATTTCGTCGACGACGCCAAGAAGCGTCCCGGCCAGATTCCCTACGGCTCCTCCGGTCCCTACGGCACGCTGCATGTGGCGATGGAAATGTTTGCGGCTTCCGCCGGCATCAAATTGCTGCACATCCCGTTTCGCGGTGCCGGCCCGGCGCTGGCCGCATTGATGGGCGGCACGGTGCAGGCGCTGGCGTCGGCGCCGGGCACGCTGAAGCAGCAGGTCGACGACGGCAGGATGCGCGTGCTGGCGAATTGGGGCGCGGAGCGGATCGCGAGCTTTCCCGACCTGCCGACGTTCAAGGAACTCGGCTACAAGGATGTCGAGTTCTACATCTGGGCCGGGCTGTTCGCGCAGGCCGCACTGCCTGTGCCGATCATGACGCGGCTGCGCGAGGCGATGGCGCAGGCGGTCAACAGTCCGGAAGTCACAAAATCCTTCGAGACCGCGGGCAGCCCGGTCGCTTACCTCGACGCGCCGGAATTCGCCAAATTCGTCGCCGAGGATTCCACGCGCCTGATCGCGGCGGTGAAGAAGATCGGCAAGGTGGAGTGAGGGAGGAATGGCGTATTCACATTGTTTTGAATTTGCTGAACCTTCCCAAGCCGCATTCATTCTCGAGCCTGCGATCGAGCCGTTCCGCTTCGCGGAACATGTGACGTTTGCGAACCCAGGGAAGGACCGGACATGCACACGAACCGCGTAGTCCTGAGCCTGGCGATGTCGGCCGTCTTCGGCATCGCCGGCCTTTCGCCCGCCGCTTCCGACGAATATCGGGGGACCTTTGAACAGCAGTTGGCCTGCACGCCCGACGTTTGGCGGCTCTGCGGCAATCAAATTCCTGATGTCAACAGGATCGTGGCGTGCCTGCGGCAGAACACACCGCAACTTTCGGATTCGTGCCGCGCGGTATTCGAATCGAATGACAGCGTGCCCGACCCGCAGCAGACGCCGAAAAGCCCTGGCAATCGTCCGAGGTTCTAATCCGGCGACCGATAGACAGGCCATCGTTACCGCTGGTCCTGACACACGTCGACCCATTCGGCCTCGGTCAGCTCGGCCATTCGCGACGGCGCAATCCGCACCGCGCTGTGGGTCGAGCCCGCCGCCGGCACCACCTCGTCGAACGCCTTCAGCGAGACGTCGCAATAGATCGCAAGCTTCGTCTTCAGGCCGAACGGACAGACGCCGCCGACTTCATGGCCGGTGATTTCCGCGACCTCCTCCAGCCCCAGCATCTTCGGCTTTCCGCCGAACCGCGCCTTGACCTTCTTGTTGTCCATCCGCGCGGTGCCGCTGGCAACGATCAGCACCACGCGGTCGCCGACCCGAAGCGACAGCGTTTTCGCGATCCGGCCCGGTTCGACGCGATAGGCCTCGGCCGCCAGCGCCACCGTCGCCGAACTCAATGGCGACTCGATCACGGCGATATCGGGAGCTTTCTCCGCGAAGTAGGCGCGGACCGATTCAAGACTCATGTTGGGTATCCATGTTCAGGATGTTTGGCGGGCGACCAGCGCCGGAAGTTCGGCGAGCGCGTGGATGCGATGGTCGGGCACGATCCCGAGCTCGTCCATCTGCGTGCGCAGCGCCTTGAACATCGTCAGCGGCGGCAGGACGTCGCTCTTGATGCAGAGCTGTGCCATCGCTTCCGGGGTCAACCGCTCGATCCAGGCGACGGAGAGCCCAAACGCCTTGGCGCCGCAGGCGTCCCACGGGTTCGACGAGATGAACAGCACTTCCGAAGGCGTGACGGCGAGCCGCTCCTCGATCAGGCTGTAGGCCTCGGGCGCCGGCTTGAAGATCTTTTTCGCATCGACGCTGATAGTCGCATCGAGCACGCGGTCGAGGCCGCTATTGGCCGCCAGCGCGGTGAGCATCGCGGTCGAGCCATTGGAGAGGATCGCGAGCTTGCGATCCCGCATCGCCGTCAGCGCCGCCATGGCGTCCGGATAAAGCTCGAGATGCAGATACTTGTCCATGATGCGTTCGAATGCCGCGGCATCGTGCTTCAGCCCGAGCACCCGCAGGGTGTAGGCGAGCGAATCCCGGGTGAGGACGGAGAAATCCTGATAGCGCCGCATCAGCGATCGCAGCCAGGTATATTCGAGCTGCTTGATCCGCCACACTTGCGTGATGATCTCGCCGTAGCCGGGAAAGGCCTCCTCGGTGACGGATGCCACCGACTGAATGTCGTACAGCGTGCCATAGGCATCGAACACAACGGCTTTGATGGTCATTGCGCCTGCACTTTCCCCCCGATCGTCGCGTCGAGGAATTGGTGAACGGCGTCGATCGATCGATCCGTCGCCGCCTGGTTGAATTCGAGGTGATGCCCGAGCAACTGCATCGGTGTCTTGAGGCCTTGCGCATCGAAGGCGTGGTAGGCGCCGGGATAGACCACCAGCCGGGTTGGGATCCCCTGGCCCTTCTGCCGCGAGGTGCCCCAATCGTCGCGGCCATCCACCATGCTGCGGCACTCCTCCGCCGGCGTCCAATCGTCGAGTTCGCCGACCAGCACCAGGGTGGGAACGGTCATGTCGCCCCGGAATGCGCGGCAAGGCGGATAGAAGGCGATGGCGGAGCGGAATTTGGTTTGCGACGTCTGCTCGATGATGCCGCGCTCGACGGAGACGAGCGCGAGCCAGCCGCCTTGCGAAAAGCCGAGCGCGGTGACGCGCGCGGGATCGACGAAGGGCTGCCGCACCAGATATTTCAGGGCGCGATAGGCATCGAGGCCGAGATCGACCGGCCCGTTGCTGTCGCAGGTGTTCTTGAGGCCGCGCGGCCCGAAACTGTCGACCGACAGCGTCACGTAACCCCAGGCCGCGATGCGCTTGCCCCAGCGTTCGTCGAGCCGCAGCCAGTTGCCGTTGCAGCTATGCAGCAGCACGACGGCGGGTGAGGGGCCCGGGCTGTCGGTCTGTCGCAGATAGCCCTGCAGCGGTTGCGGGTTCGCCAGCGGATTTTCCAGGTCGACGACGATCGCGGACGGCTCAGCAGCGGCAACGCGCTCGGTCGCGGCTCCGATCAGGAGCGCGGCAAGCAAGGCTGTGGCTTCGGCAAGTTTCGTCAAGGGATCACCACTCGCTTGGCACACCACCCACCGGTTCTCCGCGCCTTCAAATCCCCAGCAGTTTTCGCGCGTTGGCCTTGAGCACCTTCGGCCGGATGTCGTCGCGGATCTCGAGTTTTGCAAAATCCGACAGCCAGCGGTCGGGCGTGATCACGGGCCAGTCGGAGCCGAACAGCATCTTGTCCTGCAGGATCGAATTGATATAGCGCACCAGGATCGGCGGGAAATATTTCGGCGACCAGCCGGAGAGGTCGATATAGACGTTCGGCTTATGGGTCGCGACCGACAGCGCTTCCTCCTGCCAGGGAAAGGAGGGATGCGCCAGGATGATCTTGAGATCGGGGAAGTCGGCTGCCACATCATCCATGTACATCGGATTGGAATATTTCAGGCGCATCCCCATGCCGCCGGGCATGCCCGAGCCGACGCCGGTCTGCCCGGTGTGGAACAGCGCGATCGCGCCGCCCTCGCTGATCGCCTCATAGAGCGGATAGGCCAAGCGGTCGTTGGCGTAGAATCCCTGCATGGTCGGATGGAATTTGAATCCGCGGACGCCGTATTCCTCGATCAGTTTCCTCGCCTCGCGCACCCCGAGCTTGCCCTTGTGCGGATCGATGCTGGCGAAGGGGATCAGCACATCGGAATTTTCGGCGGCGATTTCCAGCATCTCGTAATTGTTGTAGCGGCGAAATCCGGTCTCGCGCTCGGCGTCGACCGGGAAGATCACCGCGGCGATCTTCTTGGCGCGGTAATAGGCCGCGGTCTCCGCCACCGTCGGCGGGTGCTTGTTCGGCGATTTGAAGTATTCCGCCATCTGCGCCTGGAAATCGTCGTAGCCGTCGTCGCCATGCATGCCGCAGGGCTCTTCCGCATGGGTGTGGATGTCGATCGCCACGGCGTCGTCGAGATCAGGCAGTTTCAGCTTGGGCATTTTTGCGTTTCCCGGCGGCTTGATTTTGTGGTTCGATAAATTGATTATACCTTATAACAAATTCCGCAAGGCGGCTGAAAAACCCGCGGCAACAGGGAGCATGGCATGGCGCAGAGCGAGGCGTTCGAGACCGACTTCTGGAAGCACGCCAATCTGCGAAAGGTCTGGGACGACATCGTTCCCGGCGAGCCGCGCCCGACCATACCCTATACCCTGACCAGAGAGGCGATCGATTTGTACTGCAAATCGGTCGGCGAAACCCACCCGATCTATTTCGACGAGGCTTTCGCGAAGACCACCCGCTATGGCGGGCTGATCGCGCCGCCTTCGATCCACATCCTGCTGATGTTCTCCTGCACGCCGGCCGACGACTGGATGCGCTCGCCCGGCACCGTCAATGCCGGGCAATCCTGGAGCTACAACATCCCGGCGCGCCCCGGCGACGTCATCACCTTGCAGGCGCGCGCGCTCGACAAATTCATCAAGCGCGAGCGGCTGTTCGTGGTGCACGACAATGTCTTCTTCAACCAGCATGGCCAGGTGATCTGCTCGGGCCGCGGCTGGACCATCCGGCCGCAGTGAGGGGCTGACAACATGACCACGACCTTCGAAGACTTGCGTGACGGCGACACCATCGAGGGACCGCATTTTGCGGTCTCTCGCGAATCCATCCGCCTGTTCTGCGACGCCTCGCTCGACTACAATCCGCTGCATCTCGACGACGATTACATGAAGGGCCATTTCGGCAAGACCCATTTCGGTGGCATCATCATGCACGGCATGAACAATTTCGGGCTGATCTCGCGCATGATCACCGACTGGGCCTATCCCGCCGGCGCCGTTCATCGCCGCCTCGAAACAAGATGGGTCAAGCCGGTCCGCCCCGGCGATACCATCCAGCCCACCGGCATCGTCAAATCCAAGCAGACGACCGCGAATTCGCGCTGGGTGCTGATCGACGTGGTGGTGAAGAACCAGGCCGGCGAAAAGGTCGCGACCGGGGAGGCGATGGTGGAGTTTCCGGGGGAGTGAGGCATTCCGTCATTGCGAGCGTAAGCGAAGCAATCCATCTCTCTGCGAAGCAACTGTGGATTGCTTCGTCGCAAGGGCTCCTCGCAATGACGGCAACACACATCTTCGCGATCTCGCCGCGCGTTTTCGCGCGAACATCGTAGCCCGGATGGAGCGAAGCGAAATCCGGGGAGTCAACGAGACACCGGCCCCGGATTTCGCTGCGCTCCGTCCGGGCTACGAATCTTTGGATTTGAATTTCAAAGAGCCCAGCTCCCCGCCACGCGCGAAGTGCGCGTGGGAGGAGGGGAGCGCAAGCACCGCGCATAACTTCGCAATGACGTTGAGACATGACTTCGCGATCTCGCCGCATGCGTTTGCGCGAGGTATTCGCTTATTTCCCACCCTCTGCAAACAAAGGGCGCAGGGAATGCCGGGCGCTCGATGCGCCCGATAGCCGCGTGTGCAAACGGGTAGTAAAAAACGCACACGCGTTGTCAGGTCACACCGGAATCACCCGGCATTCCCCACGCAATGGTTTACGGATTATCTCGTGCTCGCCCCGGCGTACCGGGCTTGTTAGCCACCGTCATCCGCGCGCCTAAGCGCGAACTTGACACCAGCGTCGGGGTGCCAGGCCCACACGACTTTTCCGTCCGCAGGAAAAGTGCCCTCGTCAGAAGCACTTCCCGCGTCCACCGCATCCCGCCCCGCGTTGTTGACGTTGCGCAACGCCCCTTTGGTGGGGCGGGACGGATGCAATATAGGATAATCAGAATATTCGGTAAAGCGGAATCTTGTCCGGAAGGCTGCGACAAAATAACCCGACGGGCAAATCGGCCGGGCCGGTGCGGTCGGGCTGCCGTCAACGCATGCCGGTAATCGAGCTCGACATGGCGCGCGGGTCGCGCACCGGCCAGCGGCCGGCATCGACCTGGGCCACGAAGTCGCCGACGATATCGTTGAACAGGCCCGGCGCCTCGAGATTGATCGCGTGTCCGCAGTTCGGCATCACCGCGAGCGCGGCTGAGGGAATCGTGCGCTTCATCAGCAGCGCCGGCGTCAGGCAGGGCCAGTCCTCGTCGCCGGTGAGGATCAGCGTCGGCACGTTAAGGCCGGCCATCTCCTGTTGCAGATGATAGAGCGAGGGGCGCTCTTTCTGGCAGCCGAGTTGGGTGTTGATCGCTCCCAGCACCGAGTGCCCGGCGAGCGCCTGCTTGAAGATCGCAAAGCCGCGCGGGTCCTTGGCCTCGAACTGCACGCGGGTCGGGCCGTAGGCATAACGCTCGGCAAACGCGGCCATGCCGTCGGCGCGCAGCGACGCCACCACGGCGTCGGCCTCGGCGCGAAACTGCTCGCGCATGTCCAATTCGGCGCCGTAGCCGCAGCCGGCCACGCACAGCGACAGCGCGCGGGACGGATGGCGAAAGCCGAAATGCAAGGTTGCGAAGCCGCCCATCGAAAGGCCGCAGACATGCGCCTTGTCGATACCGAGATGATCGAGCACCGCCAGGATGTCGTCGGCGGCGCGGTTCTGGCTGTAGGAGGAGGGATGCTCCGGCACGTCCGACGGCGGATAGCCGCGCGCGGCATAGGCGATGGCGCGGTAGCGCCGGCCGAAATGCTGCAGCTGCTGTTCCCAGCTGCGATGATCGCCGGCGTATTCATGGACGAAGATGATCGGCGTGCCGCTGCCGGTCTCCTCGTAATGGAGTTGTACGCCGTCGTCAGTGGTCGCAAAAGCCATGGGCAACTCCGGTTCCGCGTGCGGCAGGGGCCAGCGGACGGAAGCTATCCAGCAAACGGCAGGCCGATCAAGTCACCGCGCCGCCATCGATCGACCTTTTGGCGAACTCGACCGCTTTCCCGGCGGTGAGCGCATCGGCCGAGGTGGTGGCTTCGTCGAGCACCGCGGGCGGGAAGGCCACCCGGATCTTCTTGCCGTCCAGCCGGCGGATGGTCGCGCGCCAGTTGTCGGTGTCGTGCTGGAAGGCGTCGATGACATAGGCCTTGTAGGTCACCCGGCTCATGGCTGGCTTTTGCTGCTGCAGCGGGGATAGCCCGCCTGCGATGTCATGAACGGTCTCGATGATTTCCCGGACGATGTCGTCGCGCACGGCGCCGCGGGCATCTCTGAGCAGATACTTGACCGCCGCGCCGAGCTCGGCCTTTGCATCTTCCTCGCCCGAGAAATCCCAATCGATCTGAACTGACATGATGGTTGGGCGCCTCCGGACGCGTCACGCGATTGCTGAGGGCTCCAGATAAGCCGGCGTCTGTTAAGGTCCGATTATCGGAAAAGTTTAGATTTTATCGGTTATGGAGCCTGGATTGGGGATTGAGCTCAGCGGGTCGCGCAAGGCGCGGCCCGATGACAGGCTCCGGCGCCATCCGTGGGCTTGACGATTCTCGCCTGCGACGAAAATTGATTTCAATCCAAACCGTAGCGTTTCCGCCAGGCCAGCGCCGGGATGACAAGGCTGTCCCAGGGTGTGGTATCGGGGCGCATAATTGCATCGGCGAAAGCATTCGCCGGAAAATACAATCTTTTGGCGCCTTCGAAGCCGACCCAGACGGGTAGCGACCCTTCTTCCGCGAACATTTCAAGCGCGTCTTTCACGATTCTCGTCCGAAAGACGGACGGATCGTCGATGGCACGGGCCACTATGTAGGCGTGCTCAAAGACTGTACGCGGCGGATTATGCTGACCGATGGAAAGGACGACACCGCATTTGTCCGGCCGCATCTCGTCCGGCAATGCCTCGATCCGGCGCCACAGACAGAACCAGTCCCGGCATACATTCGGTCGGTTTTCATAAATCCCGCAACCACCGCTCACGCAATGCGGGCACAGCACGTGCGCGGGCTTTTGAAGATCGGGGCTGCGGATTTCAAGTATGTCGCAACATGCGACGCAATCGCCGCATTCTCGATTCGGGACGACATGCTCAAGAAGGTCGGGTCGTACTTTCGGACCAATCGCGGATGGACCACCTCCCATGTCTGCCAACTCTTGCATGCTTAGCCAGCCCGGGGGGATCGAGCCCAACGGGTCCGAGCAAGGCGCGGCCCGATGACAGGCTCCGGCGTAATCCGTCGGCTTGATGACACTAACGGCGGATTGCGCTGTCGCCAATCCGCCCGTGGCGTCACCGAACGGCCCGTCGAGGCAAATCAGGACTGCGCTTACTCGGCCGGAACGCCGGTCGCCCCAAGGGTCGTCAACCTGCTTCCCGCGGGCCATCCCGCGAGATGCACGCTCGGCGCCACCACGTCGCTGGCGAGTCCAAGCCACGCCAACGCGCGGATGGTGAGCCAGGTGTTGTCGATTTCCCAGCGGCTGTGGCCGTGGCGGGCCGAGCGCGGATCGGCGTGGTGGTTGTTGTGCCAGCCTTCGCCGTTGGCGATCAGGCCGACAAGGATGTTGTTGCGGCTGTCCTCGTCGGTCTCGTAGCTGCGGTAGCCCCACAGATGGGTCACCGAATTGACCGCCCAGGTGATGTGCCACACCAGCACCGTGCGCACGAACACGCCGAACATCAGGATGCTGAGCCCGGTCCCTGCCGCATCCGCCAGCGGCTCGCCGGACAGCAGGCCCGCGACAAAACCGGCGGCGAAGAACAGCGGCATCTGGCCGAGATTGATCCAGACCAGCCAATGGTTGCGTTCGAGGCCGGCGTAAAAGCGATCGCGCAGGATGTCCCGGGCGTAGCGCTGGTAAATGCCAAGCCGCGCGAGTTCAGGCTGATCGACCAGCAGCCATCCCATGTGGGCCCAGAAGAAGTTTGCCAGCGGGCTGTGCGGGTCGGGCTGCTCGTCGGCATATTGATGATGCCTGCGGTGCACGGCGACCCAGCGCGCGGGGGTTTCCTGCAGGCAGGACATCGCCACGATCACCATGGCGTGCTCCAGCCATTTTGGGCATGTCAGGCCGCGGTGGGTCAGAAGCCGGTGATAGCAAAGGTTGATGCCGAACAGCCCGCAGATATGCGTGCCGAGCACGGCAATGAGGAGACCGCTCCAGCTGAAGAAGGGCAGAAAGGCCGTAACCGCGGCCGCATGATAGGCCGATATCACGAGGATGTTGGGCCAGTTCAGCCGAAACGGCCTCACGCCTTCGGGCAATTTCAGCCGCTCGGTCGAAGCAAGCGGCGCCGCGGTCTCGACGACCGCCAGGGGAATGATCGTCATGGCGAGGTCGAGATACCCGTCTCTGCGCCAGACGCAGTCTGTCGGCTGAAAGCCCGTTTCCTGATACAGGGATTCGTCGAGCCGTGGGTGCAAACCTTTGGCCAAATTCATTTATTTTTGATGGACGGAACGAGGATCGGTTCCCTCGGGATTAGCCTTCTGGCCGTGAAAAACGCCCGTTTCGATTGACATTCGCCGGCCCCATGGCTTAGAAACCGCGCGTCCTCGGGCGGCGTGGCCGCTTTCAGGGATAAAGCTCATTTCGCCAACGCTTCGGGCCCCCAAACGATAGCGCCAAAACGGCCTTTCGACGCATCAGGATTGTCTCATGAAAGTCCGTAACTCGCTGAAATCGCTGCGCGGTCGCGATCGCGACAACCGCCTGGTCCGCCGCAAGGGCCGGGTCTATGTGATCAACAAGGTCAAGCGCCGTTTCAAGGCGCGGCAGGGTTGATTCACGGCTGGCCGGCCACGAAAATTAGCGCCTTCACGGCTGTTTGACGCTTTTGCTGCTTTGCAGCGCGTTTTGTCGCGTCTAGACTTTGCCGATGGCACAGAGATTCCCGCCCTTCGGCATTGGCCTGACCGCGATCCTTTTCGCCATGGTGACGGCTGCGGCGCCGACCGCAGTGCTGGCGCAGGATCCGCAGGTCGCGCCCGCCAGGCAGAAGAAACCGCCTGAACCCGGCAAGCTGCCGAAGGCCGGCGACAAGACGAAGGGGCTCGACTTCCTGTTCGGCGCGCTGAAGGCCGCGCCCGATGATGCCAGCGCCAGGCACGTCGAGGCGCGGATCTGGGCGATCTGGCTGCAGACCCCGAGCGATACCGCGGCATTGTTGATGATGCGCGCCAAGGCGGCGATGGACGCCCAGCAGACCGACGTCGCGCTGAAACTGCTCGATGCCGTCATAAAACTGCGGCCCGATTATATCGAGGCCTGGAACCGGCGCGCGACGCTGTATTATTTGCGCAACGACTACGCCCGTTCGCTGGAGGATATCGAGCAGGTGTTGGTCCGCGAGCCCCGGCATTTCGGCGCGCTGGCCGGACTCGGCATGATCATGCAGGACCTCGGCGACGAAAAGCGCGCGCTCGACGCGTTCCGCCGGGCGCTCGCGATCGATCCGCATCTGGAAAAGGTGCCGGAACTGGTCAAGACCCTGAGCGAGAAGGTCGAAGGCCGCGACATCTGATCGATCTATCTCGTTGTCGATCGATCCCGCAGCGCGCTGATTAACCACAATCGCAGACGACGCATCGTCAACGGGAACGCTTTTCGCTTGCCCGCGACTTATTCGCCGGTACCCTGCTTCATGGGAGCGAAAACATGAGATCCCTGATTTTGGCCGGCGTAATGATGTTTGGCGCCGCGACCGCCTGTCTTGCGGACGGGCTCTATTGGGTGGTCGGCAATCTTTCGACCGGCAAGTGCGATATCGTCACCAGCAATCCGGTCATCACAGGCGACATCTGGTTCGAGGATGGCCCTTATAATTCGCTCGCCGACGCCAAGCTCGCCCGCTCGACCATTACCGTCTGTCCTGAAAAGGACCCGACCGCCAAATGAGGCAGGCGGAGTGCGGGCCTGAAGCGATTTAGAGCGAAGTGGGCACCGGTTCACGTGAAGAAAATGCGTCAATCTAATGCAGGACGTTGTCGCCGCGCTCGAACGTCCCGCCCAGCGCCACGGCCGCATAGAGCTGTTGCAACTCCGCCTCCAGATGCTCGTTGACCAGCAGCAGCGCTTTCAGCGCACTGTGGACGTCGCCATTGCAACTCGCCACAATCTGGTCGATGGCAGCTTCGACCGGTTTGGAACTCATCGAAAAACCTCCAATTTCATGTGACGTAAACTCTTGGCGTCTGATCCGCGTTCCTGTGGATTGCGTGGACAGGCGACGGCCTCGATGGGGTGCCCTCGCCACATGGCAAAACTGCGTTGAGGATATGTCGTTATATGAAGCTCACGATGATGCTTATATGACGGTGCGTACCGTCATGCGGGATAACTGCCTTTTGGCTTTCGAAACCAGACGGCTGTAAAACCGTACCTCGGGGATGCCCAGGCCCATCCGGACCTTCAACATGATAGCCATCGTCGTCGTGGCCGCGCTCGCGCTGTTGGCGCTGGTCACGCAAGCGGGAGTTTTTGCGCTGCAGCGGCTCCATCCTGCGCAAGGCCGCATGATCGAGGTTGAAGGCGCAACGCTGCACGTCCTCGACCTCGGGCCGCGCGACGCCAAAGGCCCGCCGATTGTGATGATCCATGGCGCGAGCTCCAATCTCGAGGCCATGCGTCAGCCGCTCGGCGACAAACTCGCCGCCACACATCGCGTGATCCTGATCGACCGTCCCGGGCACGGCTGGAGCACGCGCGCGCGGCTGCAGGATTCGACGCCTGATATCCAGGGCCGGATGATCGACGAGGTTTTGGAAAAACTCGGCGTCGGGCCGGTGATCCTGGTGGTGCATTCCTGGGCCGGCGCGCTCGGCGCGCGCATGGCGCTGGACTATCCCGGCCGCGTCGCGGGCCTCGTGATGCTGGCCCCGGTCGCCTATCCCTGGCCGGGCGGGGTCGGCTGGTACAACACGCTCGTCACCACGCCCCTGATCGGGAAGCTGCTCGCCTATACCGTCACGCTGCCGCTCGGGCTTTTGCTCACCGAGCCCGGTGCGCGAAACGTATTCCTGCCGCAGGCCATGCCGGAGAATTATGTGGGCAGCACCGCGACCCGCCTGCTGCTGCGGCCGCGCGAGTTCCTCGCCAACGCCTACGATCTGGTGACGTTGAAGCAAGCCGTGATCGCGCAGGCACCGCGCTATGGCGAGATCAAGCTGCCGGTGGTGGTGATCTCGGGCGACGTCGACAAGACCGTGTCGACCGGCATTCACTCGCGGCCGTTCGCGAAAGCGGTGCGGGATGCAAAACTGATCGTATTGCCCGGCACCGGCCACATGATCCAGAACGCCGCGCCGGACCTCGTGATCTCGGAGATCGAGGCGATGAGCGCAAGCATCGCGCACCGCGCGGCCGCCGCGGCGAATTAGGACGTGAGGTCTTTCCGCACCCCTGTTCGACGGTTACACTGCCGGTGACGAAGTCTGGGGGGCGGCATGAGGCAGTGCGCGTGGATCGGGATTGCCCTGCTGGCGATGTCGCAATTCACAACTTTGCCTTCGGCACTGGCCCAGTCCGGCAGCATTGGGGGCAGCGTCGGCAAGCTGGACAAATCGATCTCGGGTGGCGCGGAGCCGGGCACGCCTCGCACGGCGCCGCAGCCGAAGCGGGCGGCTGCAAAGACGCAGGAGAGCGCCTCCAGTCATGGCTGTGGCCGGATCGTCGGCAGGTGGTCATGGTATCTCGGAGTGAGCGACTCGGTGTTCCACAAGGACGGCACCGCCTTCCACCCTGCCAGCGGCACCAACGGCAAATGGACCTGCGCCGGCGACACCGTCAGTGTGGTCTGGGGCAATGGCGGATCGAGCCGCACCGACCGCATCACCGTCTCGCAGGACGGCAACGGCATATTCGTCGACAGCCCATGGGGCGGCGGCATCAAGTTCACGGGCGCGCGCCGCGGGCAGGATTAGCCCAGGATGGCTTTTGGTCACCTCGCCCCGCTTGCGGCCGCTTGCGGGGAGAGGTCGGATTGCGCCGAGCGATGCGTAGCATCGTCCGGAGCAATCCGGGTGAGGGGGACTCTCGGCGAGTCGAGTTCGCTGAGAGAGCCCCTCACCCCGACCCTCTCCCCGTGAAGTACGGGGAGAGGGAGAAGAGCGGAAGTTCAATTGCTCGACGCCGTGCGCGCGGTGCCGTCGGCGCAGGAGGCGCCGACGATGTGGCAGGCCTTGCCGCGCTTGCCGCATTCGTCGAGCGCATTCGCCCTGGCTTTCTGGATGTCGTCGCGCGACACGATCGACCAGCTCGCCGTCGACAGCGCAAAGGCGCCGCAGGAGGTCCCGAAGAAGCTGATCTCGGCGGCGCAGCCTGCGGATTTGCATTGCGAGCGGGCGCTGGCGACCGCCTGCTTGCGCGACGGCTCGCCCCACGCCATGCCCCATTGGCCGGCGGCCTTGTCGTAGACGATGGCGCCCCACGGCTTCAGGCCGCCGATCTCGCGCAACCGCGCGAGCAGGCCTTGCGTGATTTCGCCGGTCGGCGGCAGCTTGCTCTGGGTTTCGAATTCCCGGATCGTCGTCTTGATGTCGCCGGCAGCGGCCGAGGCCGGATCGAAGTTCAGCTCATAGAGCCGATCCCTGATTTCGCGCAACGATCCGGGATCGTCGATCGCGAGCTTTTCGTCGGGCGCCGACGCCATCGGCCGGGCCACCGCGACCTTGAACTGCTCGAGATCGATTCTGGCGATGTCGGCGAACGCGCCGTTGGGATAACGCTTGAGATAGGCATCGAACAGCTGCGGGTTCTTGCTGTCCTTGATCGAGTTCCAGAACGTGACTTCGACATTGTCCTGGTCGGCGCGCCCGCTCGACGAGGCGGCGGCCGGCGGCGACTTGAAATAGAAATTGCCGTCGATCGGCGAGTTGGAAACCCACGGCTGCTGGGCGCCGCCGGTTTCGCGCTTCACCATCAACCCGACCTCGTTGAAGGCGGTGAAGATGTCGAGCCCCGGACGGACGATGGTCGCAGCCAGCGCCATCGAATAGGGGCTGTCGCCGTTGCTGCCGTCCTGGGCGACGTTGCCGGGCTGGGTGGCATAGGAAATCAGCGTGCCCTCGGGCGCGCGCATCTGCGCCAGTCCGCCGCTGGCCGCGCGCAAGGCGCGGCCGCCGAACGGATTGTTGCGGCAGGCATCGAGGACGACGAGGTTGAGCCGCGTGCCGGCGCCCTGCATCTGGTGCAGCACCAGATTGATGTCCATCATCTGGAAATCGACGTCGGTCTGCCGCGTCGGATTGGCGTTGATCGGCACCAGATAATTGACGTCGCCGATCTGCACGCCGTGGCCGGCATAGTAGAACAAGGCGACGTCGGCGCCCTGAATCTGCTGCCCGAAATTTTGCACGGCAGTGTCGAGGGCCGACTTGTCGAGATCGAGCTGGGCGCCGCCGCCGATCAGCGTGAAGCCGAGATCGGCCAGTGTCCTCGCCATCAGGGCTGCGTCGTTCTTCGGATTGTCGAGCGGCGTGACGCTGCGATAGGCCGAATTGCCGATCACCAGCGCAAACCGCTTCTCGGCGGCGGCGGGCGCGGTGAGGAGGAGCGAAAAGCATGTCATCGCGACGAATAGCGACGACAGCTTGACGGCCAGGCGCGCGCGACCGGCCAACCGCGAAGGCGTCTTCACCACGAGGCGTCCCATTTGGAATTTGCTCCGTTTGAAATCGACGCGTCGCCAGCGGCGCGGTTGCCGGTGCGCGTTCCGGTGTAGCTGCCGGTCACCGCGCCAAACCCGGGCGTGTCTTTGCGTTCCATCTTCATCGAGTTCCCTGCAAAACCGGTCACGGCGAAGGTCGTGGCATAACCGTTGCTCCACGTTCCCTGATAATTGCTGCCGCCGATATTGCGCAAGCTGACCGTCCAGTTCATGCCGTGCCAATGCTCGTTCAGCTGAATGGTTTTCGGCAGCGCGTCCTCCCGGCCGGCATGCGTCGAGCGGCCGGATCCGGCGTCGGGAGAACTTTCCTCCTCGCCCGAGATCGACTTGTTGCGCTTGCCGACACTTCCGCCGGTACTGCCGGCCTGGGCCAGGACGGTCCGCTTTTGGAGCGGGGGCGAAAGCTGCGCGCGCGCCTGCTGGCAGCCTGCCGCCGTCAGCATGACGGCTGCCGCCAGAGCCGGAAGCGGATGACCCCACTGCAGCACCTGCTGCCCCCTCGCGGCAAGAAGCCGATGGCGCAGAGGATAAGCCACCTGATCCCCGTTGCAAACGGGTTTCGCCAAGGCCGTCCCGCGCGAGGACTATGCCCGCGGCGGCCGGCCGAGAACGGTGTCGACGAGTTCGCCAGCTCGTTCCGGTTCGAATGGCGTATTCGTCATCAAGCGCTTGAAAAAGATCGTGCCAAGCAGCGCCTGCGCAGCGAGCTCCGGATCGACAGGGCCGGTGAAATCGCCGCTGGCGATGCCCTCGGCGATCACGGCGATCAGCGGCTTGCGCGCTTCGGCCTGGAAACGATGGTGGAATCGTCTGAGATCGCGGTCGCGTTCGGCGCCTTCGATCAGCGCGGGGATGCAGGCAGAGAAGGTCGAGCCGGCCACCACCTCGGCCACGTGACGCATGATCCGCTCGACCCGGTCGCGCGGACCGCCGCTCGAAAGGTCGGGTCCTTGCTGCTTGTGGAACGTCATGAACGCGTCCCTGATCAGGGCAAGCTTGTCGGACCAATGCCGATAGATCGTGGACTTGCCGACGCCGGCGCGGGCGGCAACCGATTCGATCGCGAACGCGCCATAGCCGACATCGCCGAGTTCGTCGAGTGCGGCGCGCAGGATCAGTTGCTGCGACCGTTCAATCCGGGGGTCGATTTCCGTCTTGCGCGGCTTGCCGGCCATTATGGGCGCGAGCCAAGGCGGGCCTCGGCGAGCAGCGGTTCGAACAGTTCGATCGGATTGCCGGAAGGATCCTCCAGGATGATCTGCTTGCCGCCGACGCCGGTGACGATGTCGTTGCGAAATCGCGCACCCGCGCTGCGCAGCGTCTCGACCATCGCCGCGAGATCCCCGACCTCGATGGCAAAGCGGTTCCAGCCGCCCGGCTGCGGACGCCTACCGTCGGACATCGATTGACCGCCGCCGCCAGATGGATTCGGCGCGCTCAGCACCAGCCGAAGGTCGCCGCGCGTAAGCATGGCGAAGGCGGGCGCCGGATGCATGACAAGATCAAATCCCAGTTGGCCGGTATAGAACGCGATCGCCGCATCGACGTCATCAACGATGTAGCGGACCTGAACCGTTGCCATCAGACGATCCTCCGTGCCTCTAAATTACCTGTAAAACGTAACTGTATCGCAGCGATACGTCAACGTTTCGTTTCTGCAGCCGTCGATCCGGCGCGAAGGGCGATCGTGCGGGGCGATGGATCGCTGCTCGCCCGTCGCGCCATGTCACGACAGCGCGACAGACCGGCGATTTGTTCGCAGCCGCTTCGGTTGGAATCATCGGCACGGGGTGATAATCGTTTGCCCATGAAGAAATCCGATATCATCTGTCCCGAATGCAGGGCCGGCTATCGCCGGATCGAGCTGGTCTCCAAGCCGGGACCGAAGGGCGAGTTCCGATGCCTGCTCTGCAATCATCTCATTGAGGTGTTCGACGGCTCGACCGAAATCGCCATCCGCCTCACGGTGCAGCCGGAAAAGACGTTCGAATAACGCGCTATTTGGTATTGCCGTCCTTGTCGTATTGCGAGATGAACGCCCAGAGGTCGTTGAGCTCCTTGTCGTTCTTGATGCCGGCGAAAGCCATCTTGGTGCCGGGAATCTTCGCCTTCGGATCCCTGATGTATTCCTTGAACTCGGCCTCGTTCCAGGTGATGCCGGAATTCGTGTTGGCGTCGCAATGACCTCGATAGTCCCGGACTTGAGGCCGTCGCGGCGTCCGCGAAGCTGAGATCGGCAATCGCGAAACGTGTGTTTGACATGCAACACATGGCCGGTTTCGGATTCCAGAACCTCTACGATGCAGCTACCCGTGCCGAATGTGTCTTATTGTTGCGGCGAGACGCCGATTGCCTGGGGTATCGCATGGACCTGTCGACAAGGTTGCTGGCCTTGGTATATGGCCGCGGCTTTTTGCCGGCTTTGGTCGCGATTGCTGGCTTGATCCAAGCCGGCCCCATGCAGGCCGCAGACGCCACCTGGGTCGGCGGCCTGCCGGTCGGACCCTTCCAAAGCGAGTACGATATCCCCGCGAACTGGACACCGACCGGACCGCCAGGCGGCACGGCCTTTTTCGGAGCATCGGCCAACACCACGGTGGTCATCCTCAATAATGCTACCGTTGGTGGCTGGACCTTCAACCCCGGGGCACCGGCCTATACCTTTTCGGTCGGCTCTGGCATCGACTTTACCGGGGCCGGCATCGTCACCAATGGCGGCAGCGTCACCATCGTCGCCCAGTTCTTGGCCGATGTGCAATTCTCCAATTCGAGCACGGCTGGTAACGCCAGCATCGGCACCAACGACCTCAGCACGGTGCGGTTCAACGATTCAAGCACCGCCGGCAGCGCCAGCATCAGCATCGCCGGCTTGTTGCAATTCAACAACACGAGCACGGCCGGCAACGCCAGCATCGTCACGGTGGACCTTGGCGAGATCTCGTTCACGGGTTCCAGCACCGCAGGCAGCGCCAGCATTGCCAACAACTTTTTCCTCGATTTTCACAACAATAGCACCGGCGGCAACGCCAGTATTACCAATGGCGACTTCGCCATCGTCAACGGCGACCGTGTTCCCGTGGTCACGGATTTCAGCCAATCCAGCGGGCCCAATGCCGACCACAAGCTCAGCGCCGGCTCGATCGCCGGAGGCGGCATCTTCTATCTCGGGCAGAATGAGTTGACCGTCGGCGGCAACAATCTGTCGACGACCGTCACCGGCATCATTTCCGATGGCGGTTTCGGCGGAGGCGGCGGCACCAGCGGCTCGCTGGTCAAGATCGGTACGGGAACGCTGACGTTCTCCGGGGTCGACACCTATACCGGCGCGACCACGGTGAACGGCGGCACGCTGAATGTCGGCGGCTCGATCGCCGCGTCGGCGCTGACGACGGTAGACGCCGGCGCCACGCTCAGCGGCAGCGGCACCGTCGGCAATACCCAGATCAACAACGGCGGCATTTTCGCGCCGGGCAGCGGCACGCCGGGGTCATTCATGACGGTGGCCGGCAATCTCGCATTTCAGTTGGGCGCGCAATATCTAGTCCAGATCAATCCCGCGACGTCGTCATTTGCCAATGTGACCGGGACGGCGGCGCTCAACGGCGCCACGGTCGATGCCGTCTACGCCAACGGCAGCTATCTCTCGAAGCGATATACGATCCTGCAGGCGACCGGCGGCGTCAGCGGGACATTCGGCGCGCTCGTCGATACCAACCTGCCGCCGAATGTTCATGTCGGCCTAAGCTACGACGCCAACGATGCCTTTCTCGATTTGACGCTGAATTTCAGCGTGCCAACCGGCCTTAATCAGAACCAGCAGAATGTCGGCAACGCCCTGACCAATTTTTTCAATACGACCGGCGGCATCCCGATGGCGTTCGCGGCACTTTCGCCGGCGGGTCTGACGCAAGCTTCGGGGGAGCTGGCGACGGGAACGCAACAGACCACCTACGACGCGATGTCGCAATTTCTCGGCCTGCTGACAGACCCGTTCGTGGCGGGCCGCGGAATTCCGACACCACCTTCGGGTGGCGCGCCGGGCTATGCGGAGGAGACCGACGGCTCGAGTGCCTATGCCTCTTCCAGCCGCCAGCGTAGCGGTGCCGAGCGCGATGCCTACGCCGCGCTTTATCGCAAGGCGCCGCTGGCGCAGAGCTACGACCCGCGCTGGAGCGTGTGGGCGGCGGGATTCGGCGGATCGCAGACGACAGACGGCAGTGCGGCCGTTGGATCGAGCAACACCGCGAGCCGCGTGTTCGGCACCGCGGTGGGCGCAGATTACATTTTCTCGCCGTCGACCATCGCCGGTTTTGCAGTCGCCGGCGGCGGCACCAATTTCAGCGTCGCCGATGGCGGTACCGGGCGTTCCGACCTGTTCCAGGCCGGCGGCTTCGTGCGCCACACCGCCGGACCTGCCTATATCTCGGCCGCGCTCGCCTATGGCTGGCAGGACATCACGACCAACCGCATCGTCACCATCGCCGGTATCGACCAGCTACAGGCGCGGTTCAACGCCAATGCGTATTCGGGCCGCGCCGAAGGCGGCTATCGCGTCGCGACGCCGTGGATGGGCATCACACCTTACGCGGCCGCGCAGTTCACGACTTTTGATCTACCGGCTTACGCCGAGCAGGCGATCGTTGGCGCCAATACCTTTGCGCTGGCTTATGGCGCCAGGGACGTCACCGACACGCGTAGCGAGCTCGGCCTGCGCACCGACAGATCATGGGCGATGGCGAGCGGCATCCTGACGCTGCGCGGCCGCTTTGCCTGGGCGCATGATTTCAACCCCGACCGCAACATTGGCGCGACCTTCCAGACGCTGCCCGGCGCCTCCTTCGTCGTCAACGGCGCGATGCAGGCGCATGACTCTGCACTGACGACTGTGTCCGCCGAGATGAAATGGCTGAACGGCTGGTCGGCGGCCGCGACCCTCGAGGGCGAATTCTCGCAAGTCACCAACTCCTACGCCGGGAAGGGCGTGGTGCGGTATGCCTGGTAACCCAAGACGCCCTGATCTGCAGCGATCGAGAGCCGTCCGTGGGGGCCGCTATTTGGCCTTGCCGTCCTTGTCGTATTGCGAAATGAACGCCCAGAGGTCGTTGACCTCCTTGTCGTTCTTGATGCCGGCGAAAGCCATCTTGGTGCCGGGAATCTTCGCCTTCGGATCCCTGATGTATTCCTTGAACTCGGCCTCGTTCCAGGTGATGCCGGAATTCTTGTTGGCATCGGAGTAGTTATAACCCTCCGCCGTGCCGGACTTGCGGCCGTCGAGCCCGTTGAGTTCGGGGCCGACCTTGTTCTTGGCGCCGTCGCCGATCGAATGGCACGGCAGGCATTTGTTGAACGAGGTCTTGCCGGCGGCGGCGTCCTGCGCCGGCGCGGCCGTGCTGGCTGCCGACGCGGCGATGACGACCAGCGCGCTCAGGGTCAGTTTTGTCATGGCGGGGCTCTTGGTTTTCCGGGGGAGGGATGACGGTGCCGCCGTTGTCGCATGGGGCGGTCGCAATCGACAAGCCGCCAAATGCGTCGCGGTTTCATCTCGGCCGCCTTCATCTTTCGGATGGCTGGCATTCGTCCCGCTCGTGCGTCGACCAGCTACCCAAAGCGGCCCAAACATGCTTGATTTGCCATGATAAATCAGCAAGCAGGAATCCGCGCCCGGACTTGAGCGGCGCTTCTGGAGAAAATCACATGGCCGTCATGATGCCGGCGCCGGATCGGGCCGTCCTCGACCGCCGCGAGAAAATCGTGGCTGACTTGCGCGCGATCGTGCCGGGCGAGGGCGTGATCGACAGCGCGGCCGAAATGATCCCTTACGAGTCCGACGGCCTGATGGCCTATCGCCAGCCGCCGATGGTGGTGGTGCTGCCGGACACGTCAGAGCAAGTGTCGCAGGTTCTGAAATATTGCTTCGAGCAGGGCATCAAGGTGGTGCCGCGCGGCTCCGGTACCTCGCTGTCCGGCGGCGCGCTGCCGCTCGCGGATGCCGTGCTGCTGGGCCTGGGCAAGTTCAAGCGCATCCGCGAAATCGATTTCGACAACCGCGCGGTGGTGACCGAACCCGGCGTCACCAATCTCGCGATCAGCCAGGCGGTGGCGCATGCCGGCTTCTACTATGCGCCCGATCCGTCGTCGCAGATCGCCTGCTCGATCGGCGGCAATGTCGCGGAAAATTCCGGCGGCGTGCATTGCCTGAAATACGGCATGACCACCAACAACGTGCTGGGTTGCGAGATCGTACTGATCACGGGCGAGATCATCCGGGTCGGCGGCAAGTCCGCGGAAACGAGCGGTTACGATCTGATGGGCATCATCACCGGCTCCGAGGGGCTGCTCGGCGTGATCACCGAGATCACGGTGCGGATCCTGCAGAAGCCGGAGACGGCGCGCGCGCTGATGGTCGGATTCGCAGAAGTCGAGGCCGCCGGCCAATGCGTGGCCGAAATCATCGGCGCCGGCATCATCCCGGGCGGCATGGAGATGATGGACAAGCCCGCGATCCATGCCGCCGAGGCTTTTGTGCACGCCGGCTATCCGCTGGACGTCAAGGCGCTGCTGATCATCGAACTCGACGGTCCCGGGATCGAGGTTGACGAACTGATCGGCCGCGTCGAGGCGATCGCGAAGGCGTGCGGCTCGACCACGCTGCAGATTTCGACCACGGAGCGGGAACGCAACCTGTTCTGGGCCGGCCGCAAGGCGGCATTCCCCGCAGTCGGGCGGATTTCGCCCGATTATCTCTGCATGGACGGCACCATTCCGCGCGGCGCGTTGCCGAAGGCGCTGGCGCGCATCCGCGATCTCTCGGCAAAATACGGTCTGCGCTGCGCCAACGTGTTTCATGCCGGCGACGGCAATTTGCATCCCCTGATCCTGTACGACGCCAACAAGCCGGGCGAGATGGAGAGGGCCGAGGCGTTCGGCGCCGATATTCTTCGCTGCTGCGTCGAACTCGGCGGCGTGTTGACCGGCGAACATGGCGTCGGCATCGAGAAGCGCGACCTGATGGGCGAAATGTTCAATGAGATCGACCTTAACCAGCAGCAGCGCCTGAAATGCGCCTTCGACGCGCAGGGCCTGCTCAATCCGGGAAAAGTGTTTCCGACCCTGCACCGCTGCGCCGAACTCGGCCGCATGCATGTCCACGGCGGCAAGCTGGCGTTTCCGGATCTGCCACGGTTCTAGGGCGCTTGCTCATAAACCGATGGATGTTCGCTATTGGGTGGGGCAGAAAACATCTGCCCGCTGCGAGCATTGCCGGTTTTGACGTAATGCGGACCTCGCACTGCTCTCGTTTAGCGTCTTTCGCCTGAAAATCGGTAGAAAGAGATTGAAAGCAGGGCGGGCGTTGATGCGAAAAAAACCGTCCCGTGTATCTAGAGACGCTCGAGCCGGGTCTGACGAAAGAGACTGGACGACAGGTCCGAACTTGTTCGCCGATGCGAGAGCCGCCGCAGGGCGCGCTTCAGAGGCTGTGAATCTATTCGATTTCCTTCTACGGGCGCGGATGCTCCCAGTCGAGAAACTCGATTTGATCGAAGGCCCGTCGCGGCGTGCCGAGGAACAGAACGAGCCGAAGGCCGTCGGTCAGATACGGGTCTCCACCGAGATTGACGCGCGGATCCGGCATGGACGATGCACCCACGCCCTGCACAAAGCCGAAGCGCGATACGGTCCCGGACATGATCAGGTCCTGTAGCAGATAGAAGCGGTCCTGGTCGACGGCCGGGCTAATCCGATGCGTGGTCAGATACCAGACTTGCGTGGTCAGCTTGATGCCGATGTCGCGGCTGATTTGGCCCACCCAGACCTGCTGCCCACCGACCGTGAACGGAGCGAGCCACAGTCGTAGATGATTGCGAAGGCTCACGGTGTTGCGCGCCTTCTGCAATGCGACGTCCTGCTGGCGCCCGAAGACATGCAGCGGGCTGACCGGTGCGTTGAGATATTCGCTGCGGAACAGGAAAGCTTGAATCGTCCGATAAACGCTGTGAAGATCGAACGGCTCGTCGAGCCTCCATCCGCGCCCGATGAATGAGAAAAGTGCGTCGAGTCCACGCCCGACGACGACGATATTGAGCGGATCACCGTTATCCGTGCCGCTCTTGTTGGTGGTGCAGCATGCCAGCTTCGCCAGCCTTTCGCGCAGCGTCGCCAGATCGATATCCTCGACCGATCCGGGCGGATAGATGTTGCTGAAATCGACTTTCTCGATCGCATAGGACCCGCCGCGAACCTGGAGGGCGAACCTGAACAGCAGTTCCTCACTGCCGGTTTCGAACCCCACGCCAAACAATTTCAAGCCACCTTCACGGTGCGTGAAGACGAAGCCGGCCGCGGCTTGCCTCTGCAGGACGACATCGGGCATGCGAGCCCCGGCGACGGCGGCCTTGATGGACGCATTGGCGCTGCCTCGCCACCATCCTTGAAGAATCTGTTCCACCTCCGCTTCCGAAAAGTATTCCGGGTCCGTGACGATCGGCAGAAACTCCAAGGGGGATTCACTGGCGTTGTCCACGCCCAGCCAGATCGCCTGAATGCCATGGTCGGCCAGAGACGCGCCGAAGTAGCGTTGGCTTTCGTCGTCGGTCAAAACCGCCGCGCGAAGGGTTACCGCGCCCTGGCGGCGAGCTTCGGCGCGGGCCATGAATGATTGCTCTGCTGTCCGATCGGGGGGCGTGACGCCGAACCAGCTAAACAAGGCGATCGCCAAAAGCATCGCCGCCGCCAAAGCCACGGCCCGCCAGCGCGATCGTTCCATGGCCTGCCGAATTCGTCGCAGAACCGTTTCAGCCATCATCGGCCTCAGCAGTCTATCGAAGCGGCGATAGACCGAGCATTACTCAAAAAGAGTACTTCGGCGCTTTCAGCGCGCCCGACCATATCTCCTTCCGCGCCTGTGTCTAGAATGAAGGGTTATCGAGGCCCCATATGTCCGCCAGAAGTGAGAAGTTTCGACGGCCAGATAGGATACTTGGTGGAAAGCCTGTTCTATGCCACCGCTGCGCCATTGCGTTTTTACGCAGCCAAGACCCTTCTCGGACATCAGCCCCCAGGGGAATTACCCGACCTCCTGGAAAAACCCTAGCCGGGCTGTTTCGTGCCGACCTTCAGAACCCGAACTATGGTACGCTCTTGCAACGAAGTGGTGCGAGTTCATTACGCTTCTCGGTTGCTCGGGTGGCGGCCCGGACGCAGTCTCTATCCGGCGAATAGAACATGAAAATCAGGGCCATCTTACCAGTCTACGGTCGAGACCTGCGCCTCGATCTGTTCCGCGGGATTGCCAACTGGGCGATCTTCCTCAATCATATTCCAAACAATGCAGTCAACTGGATCACGACACGGAATTACGGTTTCAGTGACGGCGCCGATCTATTCGTCTTCATTTCGGGATATACCGCCGCCATCGTCTATGGTCGCATGATGGCAGACCATGGCTTCTTGATCGCTGCAACTCGGCTGGCGAAGCGGATTTGGCAGCTCTATGTCGCGCATGTAATGCTGTTCGTCATCTATGCCGCGGCGGTTGGATACGTCGCCCTCCGTTTCCAATATGACAACCTGCTGCACGAATTCAATGTGGTGAATTTGATCCACGATCCGATCGAGACGATCATAGAAGGCCTCGTCTTGCGGTTCAAACCTTACAACCTCGACGTACTGCCCCTCTACATCGTGCTGATGATGTTGTTTCCATTCGTACTATGGAGCGTGCTGCGACGTCCGGGATTAACGATGCTGGGCTCGTTTGCGCTTTATTTCGCGGCTCGCCAGTTTGGCTGGAATCTTGCGGCATGGCCAGAAGGCCGGTGGTTCTTCAATCCGTTCTGCTGGCAGCTGTTGTTTTGCCTGGGGGCGTGGGCGGCACTGGGTGGGGGCAGGAAGTTGCAGCCCGTCATCAATTCGCAATGGCTGGTCTATCTCGGTGGCGCATATCTGTTTTTTGCACTGATCATGACGTTGGCGGTAACTTTCGAAGGCCTTCGCGAACTCATTCCCGGGTGGCTGTATGGCACCTTCAATCCAAACGACAAAACAAATCTCGCACCCTATCGTGTTTTGCATTTCGTTGTACTCGCTCTGCTCGTGGCACGCTTTCTCCCCAAAGACTGGAAGGGGCTGAATTGGGCGGCATTCGATCCACTCATTAAATGCGGACAGCAGTCGCTGCGTGTATTTTGCGTAGGCGTATTTCTGTCGTTCCTCGGCTATTTTTTGCTGACGATCAGTTACGGGACAGTTCTGGAGCAGGTGCTCGCCAGTGCCGGCGGAATTGCAACTTTGTGCGCCGTCGCCTACTACGGTGATTGGTCGAAGCGGGTCGACAAAGCCATCAAACGCCCCTCGCCGCTCTGCACCAAGATTGCTGGCGAGAGCAAAGGTGCATAAGTTCGCTTCTGGTGCGAAACGGACATTCCGACCCTATCCTATTAAGCGATGTCGGTTGTTGGGGGCAGAGCGGAAAACATCTGCCCGCTGCGAGTATTTCGCCTTTGACCCGGAACCGACATTTCCTCTAACCGAGTCCATTGCTTCGGTGCTGCGTGAGTTGGAGGGATCGCCTGCGGTGCGCCGCTCGCTGGTTCTACCATAACCGGGTAGAGCGGTGGTAGCGCTGCGAAACTGGTTGCCCCAGCGGCGATTTTGGGTCGCCAAGCCGCGCCGGTGCTGCATGATCCAGGCGGCAGCACGAGCGCAGGGCCGGATCCGCATTCATCATGATCGCTGCGGCCTGCGCTTCGTCTACCATCGCGAACGGTCCTTTGCGCCGGCATTCATCGATCAAGCCGACTTGCGCCAGGGCAGCATCATCGAGACGCGGTCTTTATAGCGGCGATAGTCGTCGCCGAAGAGATCGACCAGATCGCGTTCTTCCAGGAAGATTCCGACGAAGATGTAGGCCGTGGTCACCGCCGCGAACAGAAGATGCCCTGTCGTCATGACAGCGGCGGCCCAGAATGCGATGATGAAACCAAGGTAGATCGGGTGACGCACGAACTTGTAGTAAAGCGGAGTGCGGAAGCGCGGTTCCGGCATCGGATGGCCGGTCAGGTTGCTGGTGACCTGATGCAGCCCGAACAATTCGAAGTGATTGATCAGGAACGTGCTCGTCAATACGATCAGCCAGCCGATCAATGACAGGCCCAGGATAGCCATGGCGATCACCGGATTGGTGATTTCCCAAACCACGGCAGGGATCGGACGCCATTGCCAGAACAGCAGGACAAGCGCGAGGCTGGAGAACAGCACGTAGGTGCTGCGCTCGACCGGCTTCGGCACCAATCGGGTCCACCATTGCTTGAATTGCCTGCGCGCCATGACGCTGTGCTGAATGGCGAAAACCGACATCAGGACAAGATCGACGATGATCGCCTCCGGCATCGGCCCGACCGCGCCGGAGTCGATGGTCTTGGGCACCATCAGGCCCGATACGAAGCCGATGGCGTAGAGGAATGTCACAAAGAATATGGCGTAGGAGGCAAATCCGTAGACGAAAGCCAGCAACCTGCCGACTGGACCGCCCTTCGTTTCCTCGCCTATGGCCTGGATTTGGGTCATGATCTCTCTCCTTCGTCGGACTGCGTCTGAAGCCACGAAGATGCAGGGAGGTGAGATCAAAAGGCTTTGCCCGGAGCCCGATTTTTGCTTGAGATGAGCTTGATTATTTCTTGAGACGCGTTTTGGGTTTGGGAGCACCGCCGTTGCAGTTTATCTTTGGCGATCATAGGCTTGATACCGAACGGCGCGAGTTGCATCGGGGTTCGGCGCGCATCAGTGTCGAGCCGCAGGTGTTTGACCTGCTGATCTACCTCCTGCAGAACCGCGATCGTGTCGTCAGCAAGGATGATCTGTTCGCTTCGGTCTGGGGCGGGCGCATCGTGTCGGAGTCGACGCTGACCAGCCGTATCAACGCCGCGCGCAAGGCGGTCGGCGACAGCGGGGAAGACCAGAAGCTGATACGCACCGTTGCCCGCAAGGGCGTGCGTTTTGTCGGTGTCGTCGATACAAGGTCAAACGGTGCCGAGCCGTCTCACGCGGCAGCTCCGGACGGAATCCACGAGCAGCCGCGCCCGGCGATGCCACTGCCCGACCGGCCCGCCATCGCCGTGCTTCCCTTCACCAACATGAGCGGCGATCCCGAGCAGGAGTATTTTTCCGACGGCATCAGCGAGGATATCATCACTGCGCTGTCCAAATTGCGCTGGTTCTTCGTGATCGCGCGCAACTCGTCATTTACCTACAAGGGCAAAGCCGTTCACCTGAAGCAGGTCGCCAAGGAACTCGGCGTCGGCTACGTTGTCGAGGGCAGCGTCCGCAAGGGCGGCGACCGCGTGCGCATTACGGCGCAGCTCAACGATGTGGCAACGGGAAGTCATCTTTGGGCGGAAAAGTACGACCGCAGCATGGCGGACGTGTTCGCGGTGCAGGATGAAATTACCGAGGCCATTGTCGCTGCGATCGAACCTCAACTCTATGCCGCAGAGAATTTTCGTGCCCGGCGCAAGCCGCCGGAAAACATGGATGCGTGGGACCTAGTAATGCGGGCATTGTCGCATTATTGGCGGGTGACGCGACAGGATAATGTTGTCGCACAAGCGCTACTGGAGAAGGCGATCACGATCGATCCGAATTACGGCCAGGCTCTTGGCGTGCTCGCCACCAGCTATACTTTCAGCGCGCACATGGGGTGGGC
>NZ_DATHOP010000143.1:0-13136 GCF_035484855.1 Bradyrhizobium sp. | reverse complement strand
GTCGTGGATCGACGGCCCGGGCGATCCCGACGGCGACGGCTTCGTCGAATATCTGCGCGCCAACGAACAAGGCCTCGCCAATCAGGGCTGGAAGGATTCCCAGGACGCGATCTTCCACGCCGATGGACGCCTTGCGGAGGGCGGCATCGCGCTCGTCGAAGTACAGGGCTACGTCTATGCCGCCAAACGCATGGCGGCGCGCTGCGCGCGCAGGCTCGGACGGGAGAGTCTGGCACAAAAGCTTCATTCCGAAGCGACGCGTCTCGCCGAGCACTTCGAAGCAGCGTTCTGGTGTCCTGAAATCGACAGCTACGCGCTGGCGCTCGACGGCGCGAAACGGCCCTGCGCGGTCCGCACCTCGAATGCCGGCCAGGTTCTGTTCACCGGGATTGCGGCGCCCGATCGTGCCCGGCGCGTCGCGCAGCAAATGCTGCAACCGCGCTTCTTCACCGGCTGGGGCATCCGCACCGTCGCCAAGGACGAGGCGCGCTTTAATCCGATGTCGTACCACAACGGCTCGATCTGGCCGCACGACAACGCGCTGATCGCGCTCGGGCTTGCCCGCTACGGCCTCAAGCATTCGGTCGCGCAGTTGTTCAAGGCGCTGTTCGACGCCGCCACCTATATGGATCTGCGGCGGCTTCCGGAGTTATTTTGCGGATTCCGTCGCGAGAAGCAGCGCGGGCCCACCCTGTATCCCGTTGCCTGCGCGCCGCAGGCCTGGGCGAGCGCGACGCCGTTCACGCTGCTCGAGGCGGCGCTCGGACTCGAATTTGATGCAGCGCGCGGTGAAATCCGGCTGCGCAATCCGCGCCTGCCGGCGTTTCTCAACGAAGTGGTGCTGCGTGAACTGCGATTGGGATCCTCAAGCGTCGATCTTCGCGTGAGCCGACATGGCGACGAGGTGGCGCTGGAGGTCTTGCGCACGCGCGGCCGGATCCAGGTGTCGATCGTGCTGGCGAATTGAGGACGGCGCTTAACCGGGGAGGCCGCATGCGCGCAAGACTTTTGTCGATCATCGTGGCGTCCGCGCTGCCAGCGATCGCGACTGCAACATCGTGGGCGCAGGATAATGTCACGCCGCCGGCTCAGCCGCCATCGACGACCACCCCGCCGGCGCCAAAAGAACCGGCGCCGCCGCCTTCCGTCACCATCATCGGTGCAAGGGACGCGCACGGCGTGCTTGGCCGCGATGTGCGCAGTCCGGCCGATGAAGACATGGGACACATCGTCGACGTGATCGTCGACCGCAGCGGCAAGGTGCGCGCGGCGGTGATCGATTTCGGCGGCTTTCTCGGCGTCGGCAGCCGCAAGATCGTGGTCGACTGGAATGCGCTGCGCTTCGGCGGCGTCAACGACAAGAGTGACAGCATCACGCTCGAATTGACCAAGGATCAGGTGAGGGCGGCGCCCGAATACAAGGAAGATCAGCCGATCGTGGTGCTCGGCGCCTCCGGCATCCTGCAGCCATTCAATCCCTGACTTCAGGAGAAGCAAGCTGTTGGTGCGCCCGCCCAGACCCTCGACCGACTCTGTTCATGTCCGCCGGGCGGGCGGCGCCGATGGCGATCCGCGACCGCCCCGGGAAGACGGATTGCACGAACGGGCCTCGCCCGAGAGCCTGCGCGGTCTCGACTGGTTCATCTTTTTCCTCGCCGACGTGCAGACCGGATTTGGCCCCTTCATCGCGGTCTACCTGACCACCCAGAAATGGACGCAGGGCCAGATCGGTCTTGTGCTGTCGATCGGCGGGATCGTGGGGCTGATCGGGCAGATGCCCGGCGGCGCGATTGTCGATGCGGCGCGCTCCGAGCGCCTGGTGGCGGGCTTTGCGGTGGCGGCGATCGGTATTAGCGCACTTGCCTACGCGGCCTGGCCGATCTTTCCCGTGGTCGTGGCGGCTGCGACGCTGCACGCGGCCGCCAGTTGCGTGCTTGGCCCGGCCATCGCCGCGATCAGTCTTGGTCTGGTCGGGCCGCTTGCGATGGGTGAACGGCTGGGGCGCAACGCCCGCTACGCTTCGCTCGGCAACGGCGTCGCGGCAGCCGTGATGGGGACGGCGGGCTACCTGTTGTCGAGCCGTTCGGTGTTCCTCGTCACCTTCATCCTGGCGGTTCCGACCCTGCTGGCGCTGGCGCGTATCCGCGAAAGTGAAATCGACGTGGCGCAGGCGCACGGCGCCGTGCCGCGCGAGGTGCCCGATGCCAATGCGACGAGCGTCCTCAGCCTCGTGCGGCAGCCTCCCTTGCTGATTTTTGCTGCCGCCGTGCTGCTGCTGCAGCTCGCCAACGCGGCGATGCTTCCGCTGATGGCGGGCGTGGTCACGACCCGTTCTAGCCAGTGGGCGCCGGTGCTGATCGCCGCCTGCATCATCGTGCCGCAGGCCATCGTTGCGCTGACCTCTCCTTCGGTCGGACGCAAGGCCCAGCAATGGGGCCGGCGGCCGCTGCTGCTGCTGGGCTTTGGCGCGCTCGCTATCCGCGGCGTGCTGTTTGCAACCGTGAGCGATCCCTATTTGCTGGTGGGTGTCCAGGTATTCGACGGCGTCACCGCGGCCGTCTTCAGTGTCATGATACCCTTGATCGTGGCCGACGTGGCGTTCGGAAGCGGTCACTTCAATCTGGCGCAGGGAATTGTCGGTACGGCCACCGGCATCGGCGCCTCTCTCAGCACGGTGCTGGCCGGCACCGTCAGCGACAGGTTCGGCAGCAGCGTCGCCTTCACCGGACTTGCAGCCGTCGCCGCGGTTGGCCTTGCCATGATCTGGCTTGTGATGCCGGAGACGCGCCGCGGCGTGCCCTGATCGGACGGCGCGATCGGGCCATTTCGCCTAGGACGACAACGCCTTCCGGTACAGCGCGCCGTACAGCGCGGCCGAAACGTCCCAGCTGAACGACCGTGCCATCGCGCTGCGGCGCATGGAGTCGAGGCGATCCTTGGTCTTGAAGGCGGCGAAGGCGCGACGGACGCCGCCGAGAAAGGATTCGGTCGAGGGACGGTCGAACAAAAATCCGGTCTCGCCGTCGGTGATGGTTTCCGCCAATCCCCCGGTCTGGTGGCCGATCGGCAGCGATCCGAATTTCTGGGCGTACATCTGGCTCAGGCCGCAGGGCTCGAAGCGCGACGGCATCAGCGTGAAATCGCTGCCGGCAAAAATCCGCCGCGCCTGGCCGTCGTTGAAACCGATCGCGACCCCGATCGCATCGGGCCTGCGGCGATGCGCATCGACCAGCGCCTGCTCGATCTCGGGCTCGCCCGAGCCGGTGACGATGATCTGCCCGCCGGTCTCGATGATCTCGTCGGCCGCCGACAGCACGAGATCGACGCCCTTCTGGTGAACCAGCCGGGCGACGAGACCGAAGATCGGGCCGCGCGACAGCGCCAGGCCGAATTGCTGGCGGACGTAATCCGAATTGGCCTGCTTGCCCTCCCAGTCGCCCGCGCCGAACGGCTGGGCTAGTTGCGCGCAGACCCGCGGATCCCAGGTTTCGTCGATGCCGTTGAGGATTCCCGTCAATTGCTCGGCGTCGGAGCGGCGACGCAGCAGGCCCTCGAGCCCGCAGCCGAGCTCGGGCGTGGTGATCTCCCTGGCATAGGTCTCGCTGACGGTGGTCAGGTGCGAGGCGTAGATCAGGCCGCCCTTGAGGAAGGACAGCTTGTCGTAGAATTCGAGCCCGTCGATGTGGAAGGAATCCTCGGGCGCTCCGATCCGGCGCAGGGAATCCCGGGGGAATAAGCCCTGATAGGCGAGGTTGTGGATGGTCAGGATGCTCGGGATGTTGACCGCGTTCCAGGCCAGATACGCCGGCACCAGCGCGGCCTGCCAGTCATTGGCGTGAACCAGATCGGCTGCCCAATTCTTGTCCAGACCGCCTGCCGCGAGCTGGGCAGCGACCGAGGCGAGCCGTCC
Organism: Bradyrhizobium sp.; assembly: GCF_035484855.1. GTDB lineage: Bacteria > Pseudomonadota > Alphaproteobacteria > Rhizobiales > Xanthobacteraceae > Bradyrhizobium. The sequence continues at coordinate 9,226 of NZ_DATHOP010000143.1, read as the reverse complement.
AAAACGTACATCATTGTCCGGCCAGTCGCGGCCCGAGGCATCGCCATAGGGGTTGCCGGGCCGGTCGTAAAGCTGCGGGCATAATACGACGTATACAGGCAAGCCATCCCGGGTTGACGCCAGTCCAAGCGAGCAGGCCGGCATTTGCGCCAGCGGCGGACACCGGCCAACGATTTGAATATGCGTGAGTTGTTCGATGACGTCGCGATAGCCCGGCAGCAGCACCCTGACGTCGCTCCAGAGCCGAAGGGCCCGGGGGAGGGCCGCCGAGACGGCCGCAAGGCCGCCCACCCGGACGAAGTCGTCCATCTCGGTCGTGACGAACAAAACTCTCAAATAAACCCCTCTTCCCACCCTTGCTTACGCCAATCATGCAAGAATGGTTCCAAATCTTACGGGTCAAATAGGGCGCCAGCCAGCGATCGCCAAGATCCGTTGCGAGGGAATCGCTTCCCCGGCCGAGCCGCGCAATCTAGGGTCATGTCGCCGCCCCGGAGACGGGGCCGAAGGGAGTCTGGGATGACGATGGAAGACAAGGATGAGGGCCATAAGACGAAGTGCTTCCATGGCCTTCGGGTCATCGATTTTTCGACCACGATCGCCGGCCCGCATTGCGCGCGCATGCTGGCGGACATGGGCGCGGAGGTGATCAAGGTCGAGACGGCCGAAGGGGAGACGATGCGTACCCGTCCCCCCGTCCGCAGCGGCTGCTCAACCACCTTCGGCCAGCTCAATGTCGGCAAGAAGAGCCTCGTGCTCGACCTGAAATCCGCTGACGCGATCGAAATCATTCGCCGGCTGGTCGCGACCGCCGATATTCTGGTCGAGAATTTTCGTCCCGGTGTGATGCGGCGGCTCAAGCTCGACTATGGCTCGCTGCGCGAGCTCAATCCGAAGCTGATCTATTGCTCGATCTCCGGCTACGGCCAGACCGGTCCGTCGGCCGAACTGGCGGCCTACGCGCCGGTAATCCACGCCGCTTCCGGCTACGATATGGCGCATCTCGCCTACCAGCCCGGGCGATCGCGACCGGACTATTGCGGCATCTATCACGCCGACGTTCTCACCGGCGTCTATGCGTTCGGCGCGATTTCGGCGGCGCTGTACCGGCGTCACGACACAAAGCGAGGCCAGCACATCGACGTCTCGATGCTGGAATCGATGCTGAGCCTGACCTTGAACGAATTGCAGTGGTCGCAATTTCCGGTCAAGCAGACCCAGCGGCCGATGTTCGGCCCGCTCGCAACCGCGGACGGATATGTCATGCTGGCGGTCGCCAGCGAGAAAACCTTCCTGGGGCTGATCAAGGCGATCGGCCATCCCGAGTGGGTCGCCGATCCCAGATTCCTGAAATATGCCGACCGCCGCGAGCATTGGGGAGACTTGATGGACGGCGTCGAGAGCTGGTCGAAAACGCTCACGACCGAAACGTGCCTCGCCGAATTGAACGCCGCCGGCGTCCCCTGTTCGGCCTATCGCACGGTTGCCGAAGCCCTGCGCGATCCGCAGCTTGTCCATCGCGGCGCATTGACGGAGGTGGAGGATGGCGGCGGCACGTTCAAGGTGTTGAACCTGCCGTTCCGCATGTCGGAAGCCACCGTCTCCGCGGGAAAGCGGATCTCGACGCTCGGCGAGCACACGGTAGCGCTCTTGAAGGAGGCCGGGCTTTCCCAGCATGAAATCGCGGCTTTCTCCGGCAAGCCGCTGCTGGCTGAGCTGGGCTGAAGGCCGCGCATATTCAACGAAAGCATGAGGTCTGCCGCTTTTCATCCGCGATCCACTTGCGGCCTTGCCGGGGCCTGCGATTCCAGCCAATCTCGGATGCACACAACAACGATCCGGAACGAGCGGACGGCAGGCACCCTGGAGAGAGCACCCATGAAGGCGGTATTGCGCGTGCGCGCCATTGCGCGAATTTTCCTCACCACGGTATTTGGTGTTGCCTTGTCGATCGGCGCCGCCAGCGCGCAAAAACAGGGCGGCAGCATCACCGTCGGCCTCGAACTCGACATTCCCGGTTTCGATCCGCTGAAGGTAGGCGTCTTCGATACCTCGGCGGAAACCGCGGCCGCCGCGATTTTCGATACGCTCACCACGCTCGACGACAAGGGCGAGGCGGCGCCGAAGCTCGCGCTGTCCTGGACCCATTCGGACGATTTCAAGACCTGGACCTTCAAATTGCGGCCCGGCGTCAAATTCCACGACGGCACGCCGTTCAACGCCGAAGCGGTGAAGGAAAATTTCGACCGGCAGAAGGACCCGGCCAACAAATGCCGCTGCGCCTTCTACATTTCCGGAACCCACGATGTGCAGGCGCCGGACGAACTGACGGTGGTCTACAATCTGAACGATCCGTCGGTGAACCTGCCGGCGATCCTGACGCTGCAGAGCTCCAACAATGTGATCCAGTCGCCGACGGCGTGGAAGACCAAGGGCGACGACTACAACCGCAATCCCGTCGGGACCGGACCCTACATCCTGAAATCGTGGACCGCGGGCGACCGCATGGTGCTCGAACGCAATCCCGACTACTGGAACAAGGGCCATCCCCATCTCGACCGCATCGTTCTGAAACCGCTGCCGGATGCGCAGTCGCGCTTCGCCAGCCTGCAATCGGGCGAGGCCGACATCGTCTGGGATGACGAGGCCGACGCGGACAACATCCAGAAGGCCCAGAAGGACCCGAAGCTGACCGTGCATGCTTATGCCGGTTCGGGCGCCGCGGTTAACGCCATCAATACCAAGGACGCGCCTCTTGACGACGTGCGCGTTCGGCAGGCGCTGGTGATGGCGATTGACCGCAAGAAATGGTCGGAGGCCGTCACCAATGGTCTTGCGAGGCCCGCGACCAATCCTTATGGCGACGGTTCCTGGGTGAAATGCAAGGACGATGGTGCCTTGCCTTACGACGTCGAGAAGGCGAAGGCGTTGATCAAGGATTATGGCAAGCCGGTCGAATTCAAAATGATCGTTACCGCGACGCCGCGCGGCCGGGCCAACGGGCAAGTGCTCCAGCAGTTCTGGAAGAAGATCGGTGCGCAGATGGAAATCGAGCAGATCGATCAGGCCAGCTTTCCCCCGCGCGCTTTCATGCGCCAGTTCCAGATCATCGGCTGGCGCATCGTCGATCTCGCCGATCCCGATCCGCAGATGTACGCCAACTTCCACACCGGCAGCCCGGTGGCACTCGCCAATTATTCCAATCCCGAACTCGATCACCTGCTGGAGCATGCGCGCACGACCGCCGACGTCGCCAGCCGCACCGAGGATTATTGCGCGATCAGCCGGCTCATCAACAAGGAGGCGATCTGGTTCTGGAGCTTCCAGAATACCTATTACGCCGTCTCGAGCGCCAAGCTGAAGGGCCTGCCCAAGATGTATGGCGGGGTGATCGACGTGTCCGACGCCTGGGTGGAATAGCCGCAGATGCTGAGCTTCATCGCGCGAAGGCTCCTCTATCTGTTGCCGGTTCTGCTCGCGGTATCGCTGCTGACCTTCCTGATCGCTTCGCTGCTGCCGGGTGATCTCGCCTACGTGATCCTGGGCGATCAGGCGACGCCGGAGAAAGTCGCGGCCTTGCGCCATGACATGGGGCTCGACGAGCCGGTCTGGTGGCGATACCTGAGCTGGCTCGGCCATGTGCTTGAGGGCGACTTCGGCCGCTCGTTCCGTACCGGACAGACCGTGCTGCAGGCGGTCGGCGAGCGGTTGCCGGTATCGTTCGAACTGATGTTCTTCGCCGAAATCGCGGGGCTCGCCATCGGCGTTCCCGTCGCCATCGCCTGCGCGGTCAGAAGCGGCGGCGCCTTCGACCGCTTCATGACCGGCAGCGCCTTCGGCATGCTGTCGGTGCCGACCTTTCTGTCCGCGATCCTCCTGATCTACCTGTTCGCGGTCGAACTGCGCTGGCTGCCCGCGACCGGCTACGTGCCGTTCGGCGAGGACCCGATGGCGAATCTGCGTTTCATGGTGCTTCCCGCGCTGACGCTGGCGCTGGCGGAATGGCCGGGGATCATGCGGGTGCTGCGTTCCGACATGATCGCGACCCTGCAGGAGGACTACATCGCGCTGGCCAAGGCCAAGGGCCTGAAGGCCTCGCGCATCCTGTTCGTGCATGCCCTGAAACCGTCGTCGCTGACGTTGATTACGATCACCGGCATCAATATCGGCCGCCTGATCGGAGGCGCTGTCATCGTCGAGACCATCTTCGCGCTGCCGGGGATCGGCCGGCTCTTGGTCGGCGCCATCTACACCCGCGACCTCATCATCCTGCAGGGCGTGGTGCTGGTCGTGGCCGGCGGCTTCGTGCTGATGAATTTCGTCGTCGACATGCTCTATGCCGTCCTCGATCCCAGGATCCGTCATGGCCACGCTTGAACTCGTGATCGATGAGGATGTCGCCAGCGGCCCCGTGACGCGGACGCGCCGGCTGGGGCCGCTGTTCTGGGCGGCGGTCGGCTGGACGATTTTCATCCTGGCCGCCGCCGCTTCGGCCGGCCTGTTGCCGCTGCCGAGCCCAACCGACATGGACATGCTGGAGCGGCGCGCGGCGCCGTCCGTGCTGCACTGGCTCGGCACCGATGGCCTTGGGCGGGACGAACTGGCGCGGCTGATCTTCGGCGCGCGGGTATCGCTGACGGTCGGGCTCTGCGGGCCGGTCATCGGGCTCACCATCGGCGGCGCGCTCGGCATGCTGTCCGGCTATTTCCGCGGCCGCTTTGAATCCCTTGTCGTCGGCAGCATGGACGTGCTGCTCGCCTTTCCGCCCCTGATCCTGGCGCTGGCGGTGACCGCCTATCTCGGGCAATCATTGTTGAACCTCACCTGCATTCTCGGCGTGCTCGGCATTCCCGCCTTCATGCGGGTGGCGCGCGCCGCGACCCTGACGCTGGCGCGGCGCGAATTCGTGATCGCGGCCCAGGCGCTCGGGGCGACGCATGCGCGCATCCTGCTGCGCGAGCTATTGCCCAACGTGTTGCTGCCGCTGCTCGCCTTCTTCCTGCTCGGCGTCGCCGTCACCATCGTCGCCGAAGGCGCGCTGTCCTTCCTCGGCCTCGGCGTGCCGCCGCCGATTTCGAGCTGGGGCAGCATGATCGGGGAAGGGCGCGAGAGCCTGGAGATCGCGCCACGGCTCGCCTTCATGCCCGCGATCGCGATGTTCCTGACCGTGCTGTCCTTCAACCTGATCGGCGACACGCTGCGGGCGCTGACCGATCCGCGCCAGGGCGCGCTGTGAGCGAGCCGGTCCTGCTTTCGCTGGAGGACGTCGCGGTCGACCTGCCGACCCCGCGCGGCAATCTGCGTGCGGTGGATCGGGTCGACCTCACCATCGGCGCCGGCCGCACGCTCGGCATCGTCGGCGAATCCGGTTGCGGCAAGACCATGCTGTCGCGGTCGATCCTGCAATTGCTGCCGAAGAAGGCGAAACTCTCCGGCCGGGTGATATTCGACGGGCAGGATCTGGCGCGGCTCGATCCCGAACGGCTTCGCAAGCTGCGCGGGAAATCGCTCGCGGTGGTGTTCCAGGACCCGATGACCTCGCTCAATCCGGTGCTGACCATCGGCACGCAATTGATCGAGACGCTGCAGGAGCACCTCGAACTCGACGGTCAGGCAGCGCGAATCCGCAGCGCGGAATTGCTGGCCGCGGTGGGCATTCCCGCAGCCGAGCAGCGGCTCGCGCAATATCCGCACCAGCTCTCCGGCGGCATGCGGCAGCGGGTGGCGATTGCGATTGCGCTGTCGTGCGAGCCGAAACTCTTGATCGCCGACGAGCCGACCACCGCGCTCGACGTCACCATCCAGGCGCAAATTCTCGATCTGTTGGCGCGCGAGCAGCGCCGCCGCCACATGGCGATGATCCTGATCACCCACGACCTCGGCGTGGTCGCCGGCCGCACCGACGAAGTCGCGGTGATGTATGCCGGCCGCGTCGTCGAACGGGCGCCGACGCCTCGGCTGTTCAAGAACATGCACATGCCCTACACGGAGGCGCTGCTGGCGGCGATCCCGAAAATCGACGCCGCCCCGCACACGCCCTTGCCGGCGATCTCGGGGCGGCCGCCCGATCCGACCCGGCCGATCCCGGGCTGCTCGTTCTCGCCGCGCTGCCATTATGCCTCCTCGCTCTGTCATCGCGAAAAACCTCTGCTTGGCACGGCGGAATCGCCGGACCACCAGTTCGCCTGCTTCCATCCGATTTCGCTCGCTGCCGGCATCGAGGCATGATGGACGCCGAACGATCCGCAGGCCGCGCGCCGCTGCTTGAGGTCCAAAACCTCGTCGTCGAATATTCCGTCGGCGGCCGGACCATCCATGCGGTGTCCGGCGTCAGCCTGGAAGTCGAGCGGGGCGAGACGCTCGGCCTGGTCGGCGAGTCCGGTTGCGGCAAGTCGACGCTTGGCCGCGCGGTGCTGCAGCTGCGGCGGCCTCAATCGGGGCGGGTGCTGTTCGACGGCCAGGACCTCACGGCGATGCAGGGCGAGGCCTTGCGAAAAATGCGCCGGCGCGTGCAGCTGATCTTCCAGGACCCGATCGCCTCGCTCAATCCGCGGCGGCGGATCGGCGACATCATCGCCGAGCCGCTGGTGATCGCCGGCGTCAAGGACCAGAAGCGGCGCGAGCAGCTTGTCCATGAGGTGCTGAGCGCGGTCGGTCTCGATCCCCAGCTGGTGGCCGGGCGGCTGCCGCATGAATTCTCCGGCGGACAATGCCAGCGCATCTGCATTGCGCGCGCGCTGGTGCTCAATCCGGAATTCATCGTCTGCGACGAACCGGTCTCCGCGCTCGACGTATCGATCCGCGCGCAAATCCTCAACCTGCTGGAGGACATGAAGGCGCGCTTCGGCCTGACGCTGTTGTTCATCGCCCACGATCTCGCCGTGGTAAAGGCGGTGAGCGATCGCGTCGCCGTGATGTATTTGGGAAGGCTGTGCGAGGTCGGACCTTCCGAGCAGCTGTTTGCGCATCCTGCGCATCCCTATACCGCGCTCCTGATCGAGGCGATCCCGGTGCCCGATCCGGACGTGCGGCCGGCCGAAAGTGTCGCGGTCGGCGAGCCGCCGTCGCCGATGGCGCCGCCCTCGGGCTGCCGTTTCCGCACCCGCTGCCCCCGCGCGGACCAGCGTTGCAGCGAAGAAATGCCGGAATTGCGCGAGGTCGGGCCGCAACAATTCGCCGCCTGCCATCATCCATTGATCGGAGCCGGCTAACCCTCTAACAACGGCGCGGGATTGCACGGTAGTATCCGCCCAACAGCAAAAACGATCGGGAGCGAAGCGATGAAGAGTTTCAAGGTCACCGATTTCAACGCGCCTCTGCAGGAAGTAGACGAGCCGACGCCGCGGCCACAAGGGACACAGGTCTTGCTCAAGGTGAAGGCGGCCGGCGTCTGCCACAGCGACCTGCACATCTGGGAAGGCGGCTACGAACTCGGCCACGGCCGCAAGCCGCTGTCCCTGAAGGATCGTGGCGTGTCGCTGCCGCGCACCATGGGCCATGAGAGCGCGGGCGAGGTGGTGGCATTCGGGCCCGACGTCAAGGACGCCGACAAGGGTGGCCTCAAGGTCGGCGACGTTGTGCTGGTCTATCCCTGGCTCGGCTGCGGCAAATGCGCGACCTGCCTTGGCGGCGACGAGAACATGTGCATCGTGAAACCGAATGCGCTCGGCGTCTATTGCGACGGCGGCTATGCCGACCACATGACGGTGCCGCATCCGAAATACCTGCTCAACCTGAAAGGCCTCGATCCGGTCACCGCCGCACCCTACGCCTGCTCCGGTGTCACCACCTACAGCGCGCTGAAGAAGGTGGAAGCCGATTTCAACACGCCGATCGTGATCTTTGGGGCCGGCGGCCTCGGCCTGATGGCGCTGTCGCTGCTCAACGCGATGGGCGGCAAGGGCGCCATCGTCGTCGACATCGATGCCAGGAAGCGCGAGGCCGCCGAAAAAGCAGGCGCGCTCGCGACCGTCGACGGCGCCGCGCCGGACGCGCTGGAGCAGCTCGCGCAAAAGGCCGGCGGGCCGATCCGGGCGGTGATCGATCTCGTCGGCAATCCCAAGACCACGCAGCTCGGCTTCGACTGCCTGACCAAGGGCGGCAAGCTCGTGATCGTCGGCCTGTTCGGCGGCGGCGCGACCTGGGCGCTGCCGCTGATCCCGATCAAGGCGATCACCATCCAGGGCAGCTATGTCGGAAACTTGCGCGAAACGCAGGAACTGCTCGATCTGGTGCGCGCCAAGAAGATCACGCCGATCCCGGTGACGCCGATGCCACTTAACAAGGCCAACGAGGCACTGGTCGATTTGCAGAAGGGCCGGCTGGTCGGCCGCGCGGTGCTGACGCCGTAGGTCTAGCATTTTCGTCATGGCCGGGCTTGACCCGGCCATCCACGTCTTTCTTGCTGATAGGCCGTCAAGACGTGGATGCCCGGGACAAGCCCGGGCATGACGAGTCCTAAGAAACAAGGAAATACGCCCATGTCCGCCAACAACTCGCTCCACATCGCAGTCCTTGCCGGCGACGGGATCGGCCCCGAGGTGATGGCGCCGGCGCTTGAAGTGCTGCGCAAGGTTGAGGCGACCACCGACCTGAAGTTCCGCTTCACCGAGGCGCCGGCCGGGGCCAACCATTATCGCGAGACCGGCAAGTCGATGCCGGAGTCGACCGTGCGGCTGTGCGAGGAGGCCGATGCGATCCTGCTCGGCGCCTGCGGGCTGCCGTCGGTGCGCTATCCCGACAACACCGAGATTATGCCGCAGGTGGAACTGCGCTTCCATTTCGACCTTTATGCCGGCGTGCGTCCGGCGCGGCTGATCCCCGGCGTGCCGAGCCCGATCGTCGGCGCCGACCAGCGCGGCATCGACCTGGTCGTGATCCGCGAGTCCACCGAAGGCCTTTTCGCCTCGATGGGCAAGGGCGTTGTCACCGATGAGGACGCGCGCGAGACACTGGTGATCACAAGAAAGACTTCGGAACGCCTGTTCGAGTTTTCCTTCCGGCTTGCCGAACGGCGCAAGGCGCGCGGCCGGCCGGGCGGCCTGACCTGCGTCGACAAGGCCAACGTGTTCAAGGCCTTCGCCTTCTTTCGCGAGATGTTCGATGAGGCGGCCAAACGCCATCCGCAAGTGAAGGCCGACCGCCTCTATGTCGACGCCTGTTCGGCGATGCTGGTCAAGCGGCCCTGGGATTTCGACGTCATGGTGATGGAGAACATGTTCGGCGA
>NZ_DATHOP010000142.1:0-5744 GCF_035484855.1 Bradyrhizobium sp. | reverse complement strand
GGCTACCGCCGCATTTCAGGCGACCGTGCCCGAACCGGAGACGTTGTCGGATCAGCTTATTTGACTTGGCATCGTTCGCTCGCGTCCTCCTCACCTCTCCCCTTGCGGGAGAGGTCGGATCGCATCGTTAGATGCGATCCGGGTGAGGGGTTACGGACTATCGATGGACCTGAACCCCTCACCCCAACCCTCTCCCACAAGGGGAGAGGGAGCGCGCCTCCGTTGCCGTTGCAGATCAGGCTGATCTCATCATGCTCTAGCGAACGAGTTCGGTGTTCCGGCGAAAGACGTTGCTGCGGCGTGGCGACGAGCCATCAGTCCCTTGAGGCAGACCGGAAATGGGGTCAGCTTCTTCGGGCTCGCTCCGGCAGTTCTACAGTGATTTTAGCTTCGTCGCGGCCGGGCAGAACCGCGGGGCATCACGAGCTGTAATAAATGCCGAACCTGTCGCCGGTTAAATGACGGCAGGCGGCTTCTCGGCATGGCGTTGCGACAGCGTGAAGATTTCGACGCCGTTGGGGGTTACGCCGACCGAATGTTCGAACTGCGCCGACAGCGAGCGATCGCGCGTCACCGCGGTCCAGCCGTCGGACAGAATCTTCACATGCGGCTTGCCGAGATTGATCATCGGCTCGATGGTGAAGAACATGCCGGGCTTCAGCGTCACGCCCTCGCCGGGCCGGCCGATATGGATGATGTTCGGCTCGTCGTGGAACATGCGCCCCAGCCCGTGGCCGCAGAAATCGCGCACCACGCTCATGCCCTGCGGCTCGACAAAGCTCTGGATGGCATGGCCGATGTCGCCGGTGGTGGCGCCGGGTTTCACCGCGGCGATGCCGCGCATCATGGCCTCATAGGTGACTTCGATCAGCCGCTCGGCCTTGCGCGCGATCGGGCCGACCGCATACATCCGGCTCGAATCGCCATACCAGCCCTCGACGATGAAGGTGACGTCGATGTTGACGATGTCGCCTTCCTTCAACTGGCGGTCGCCGGGCATGCCGTGGCAGACCACATGATTGATCGAGGTACAGGTCGAATAGCGGTAGCCGCGATACATCAATGTCGCCGGGTAGGCGCCATGGCGGAAGGCGAACTCGCGGACGAATTCGTCGATTCTGGCGGTCGGCAGCCCGGGCTTGACGATGTCGGTCAGCTCATCGAGGCAGGTGGCGACCAGCGCGCCCGCCTTGCGCATGCCGGCAAAGCCGCTCGGCCCGTGCAGCTTGATCTGCCCGGTCTTGCGGAGCGAGGTATCGGAGGCTTCGACGTAGCTCATGGATGGATCGTATCTTCTAAGGACGGGGTGATAAGCACCCTAATTTAGTGATCGGGGCGCGGTGTAGCAAGCGGAGGTTGGGGGCACCCCTCGCATGGGTCGAGGCCATCGGCCGATTAGAACCGCGACACCCTTCGGGTCCCATGTCCTCAGCGGGGCGGAAGTAGATTATCGCGTCGTTGGGACTCAGCGGAGATTGATCGAGAATCGTCATCGATAATCCAAATTTGCGACCGTTTCTTGGACAATGCCCTTTGAAGGCGCCTCAACTCCAAAATTAAATCTGTACCGTCTTTCGCTGTACCGCGGAGTTGGCGCACGCACCACCGCAGGGCGTAGAGCATCGTGCCCACTGTAAAAAAAGCCGCCGTCAGCGCGTAAAGTATCTCCATGCCCAATGATCGATTCGATTCATTGAACGAGTCATTAACTCTGAGGAAATTCGTTGTGCGTTTTCCTGTATAATGAACAGCAATCGTTTGCGGTTTATTCAGATCAAACTCGACTCGAATCTTAGGCTTTTACCGTAAGGGAGCACGGGATATAGCCTTTTCAAATTAGCCATTGCCGTCCCCCCAAATTGACGTGCATCTCGCGATGCCCGACCCCGTTCTTGTATCGCCAAAGATATTTAGAATTGCTTCCGCTTCGGCTATCGGGGTTGCCAAGATAGCGCAACACGCTACAGCGATTCGGAATTGAGTTTCCGCCAATACCGGTCGTCATAAGCAAAGAAGCAGAAGTCCGTTCAAGCGAACGAACTCCTGCCCCCCTGTTACACCAACGCTTTAATAATTGCCGCGATACCAAAGAGGCACGCTGCAATGTTGACGTTGATGGTTAGTGTGATCCGAGGTTTCATTTTGAAGCCCTCGGGCCACGCCGGCGCAGCCCGTAAGGGTTGCGGTAAGCGCCCCATCGGAACGAGATGACAACCGCTCGTTCATGGGTGCATCGGCCCACCGTTGACGCTCTAGAACCGCCTCAGGTAGCCCCACGTCGCTCCCTTGCCAACATGGGTACGGTCCCAAGGGTGTTAGGGACGGGCCAGGTCAGCTGGGCGTGGGCTGCAAGGTGTCCAAGCTGATTGCCACGTTGCGAACGCAGGTCCGGCTTGGGCTTGCAGTAGGATAAAAGGTGAGCCGGGAACTATTTTGTGTCGAGCGAGTTTTTACGCGTTCTCCACAGAAGAAGAGCTTGACCTTGTATTTGGAGGTCGTCGAGTTGCTGAGTCGGCGGTACGTCGGCGACCACTAATTCGAAACCCCGGGCGCGGTCTCGACCGGCAGCGCGCCGCCGCGGATGACGATTTCGCGCACCGGATAGGGCACCCTGATGTCCGCCCGCTTGAAGGCCTCCCACAGCGCCAGCATCACCTCGCTCTTGACGCCGTCCATGCCGTCGGGGTCGGCGATCCAGAACGTCAGCGAGAATTTCATCCCTGCCTCGGCAAATTCGGTCAACAGGCAGCTCGGCGGCTTGCCCTTGATGGCGCGCGGCGCGGCCGCGGCAATGTCGATGGCGAGCTTGCAGACCAGGTGCGGATCGGCGTCGTAATTGGTGCCGAAGATAACCTTCACCAGCGTGTTCTTGTCGGTGTAGGTCCAGTTGGTGACCTTCTGGGTCACCAGATCCTCGTTCGGGATCAGGAATTCGCGGCCATCGCCGGCGGCAACCGAGACATAGCGCGTCTTCATCTCGTTGATGCGGCCGGTCGAGTCGCCGATGGTGACGAGATCGCCGGGCTTTACCGATTTGTCCGCCAGCAGGATGATGCCGCTGATGAAATTGGCGACGATCTTCTGCAGGCCGATGCCGATGCCGACGCCGACCGCGCCGGAGAACACCGCCAGCGCCGACAGGTTGATGCCGACCGCACTCATCGCAATGGCGATCGCGACGATGATCAGGCCGAGCCGGATCATCTTGATCAGCAGCACCTGCACCGACGGCGTCAGGTCGGTGGAGCGACTGATCCGGCTTTCGGCGAAATTGGAGGCGATGTTGGTCAGCCACAGCGCTGCGATCAGGAGCGCCCCGAACTGGATCAGCAGCAGCGGCGTCAGCCGCAATCCGCCGAGCACCACCGAGACTGAATCCAGCGCGTCGATCGCGGGACCAAGCTGGCCGATAATGCTCAGCGCCGCCACCGCCCAGGCCGTCAGCGACACCAGCTGGACGATGAAGGCGTTGCGCATCACCGAGGTCACGAGCCGGATCACCAGCCACGCCACCGCGAGCTTCGCCGCCACCATCAAGAGGTAACTCCGGCTCGGCCAGGTCGAATGGTACATCGCGACGCGGGCTGCGATCACCAGGATCGCAAACACCGCGGTGGAGGCGCTCTCGACCAGTACGCGGGCAAAATGCCGCAGCGGCAGCGGCCAGCCCGTCGCAAACGAGGTCATGTCGACGCGCGCGCGAATCGCGGCATTGGTCGCCAGCGCGATGCCGGCAGCCGCCAGCATCAGCCCGAACTGCAGATAGAACCAGGGCGAGGTGATTTCGGCGCCGACCGAGCGCGCGGTGGCGTGCACAAAATCAAGGATGTCGCTTGGATCCATCGGCAAAATCTCTTTGGCTTTCGGCAGAGCATTGAACAAAATTGATTCGAATATCCAGCAGATTTCCATACCGGCGGACGCCGCGCCATCGCCGCAAGACGCCGGTGCGGCGCGCGAGAGCCGGCAAAACCGGGCATATCGCAGGCTTCGGCGGAAAATGAGTTGGCGTCGAAGTGTGGCGACGATAAGGATGCAAATCCAGGTATTTGCGGTGATCTCAGGGGATTCATGGCCTCGCTCGATTCGGTCAGCATAGCCATCCTGCTCGGCGCCGTCCTGGTGATGGCCGGCATCCTGTCGAGCCTGCTGGCGCTGCGCTTCGGCGCGCCGCTGCTGCTGGTGTTTCTCCTGATCGGCATGCTGGCCGGCGAATCCGGCCCGGGCCATGTCGACTTCGACGACGTCCGTACCACCTATCTCGTAGGCTCCGTGGCGCTGGCGCTGATCCTGTTCGACGGCGGCCTGCGGACCCGGTTCCAGAACATCCGCGCGGTGCTGGCGCCGTCGATGGCGCTCGCCACCATCGGCGTGCTGCTGACCGCGCTGATTACCGCGCCGGTCGCCCGCTATGCGCTCGACCTGAACTGGACCGAGTCGCTCCTGGTCGGCGCGGTGGTGGCCTCGACCGATGCGGCGGCGGTGTTTCTGCTGGTCCACGCGCAGGGCCTGCGGCTGCGGCCCCGCGTCGGCGCGACACTGGAGGCGGAATCCGGCACCAACGATCCGTTCGCGGTGTTTCTCACCCTGATGCTGGTCGAATACATCTCGGTCGGCCAGGGCTCGGCATGGCATGTCGCGCTCGAATTCGGCCGCGAGGCCGTGCTGGGCGCCATAGCCGGTGTGATCGGCGGCCGGCTGGTGGTGCTGGCGCTCAATCGCGTGGCGCTGCCGCAGGGCCTGCATGCGCCGTTCGTCACCACCGCGGCGCTGGTGATCTTCGGCGCGGCGCAGATCGCGCACGCTTCCGGATTTCTCGCGGTCTATCTCGCCGGCATCATCATCGGCAACCGGCCGACGCGGGCGCATAATTCGGTGGTGACGTTTCTCGACGCCGCCACCTGGCTGGCGCAGATCGTGATGTTCGTGCTGCTCGGGCTGTTGGTGGCGCCGCAACGGCTGATGGTCAGCATCGTCCCGGCCGTCCTGGTCGCGCTGACGCTGATGCTGATCGCCCGCCCGCTGGCGGTGTTTCTGTGCCTGGCGCCATTTCGCTTCAACTGGCGGGAAAAACTCTTCATTGCCTGGACCGGCCTGCGCGGCGCGGTCGCGATCTTCCTGGCGTCGATCCCGATGCTGGTCGGACTGTCGAAGGCCTATCTGTATTTCGACGTCGCCTTTGTCGTCGTCATCATCTCGCTCTTGCTGCAAGGCTGGACGCTCGCCGCCGCCGCGCGAAAGCTGCACGTCGCATTGCCACGCGCCGAGCGCGGGCCGCGCCGCGTTGAGCTCGATCTGCCCGGCCAGCTCGAGCAGCAACTGGTCGGCTATTCGGTGCGGCCGAAAAGCCTGTATTTCCGGCGCGGCCTCATTCCATCCTGGTCGAAGCCGACGCTGGTGATCCGTGACCAGCATATCCTGTCGCCCGTGGAGGCCGATCCCGTGCGCCCCGGCGACTACCTCTATCTGCTGGCGCCGCCGGAAAAGGCCGAGGCGCTGGACCGGTTCTTTGTCGACATGCAGCCGAGTTCGGCGCCCGACCCGCATCTCCTCGGTGATTTCACCGTCTCCGGTGAGCACACGCTGGGGGAACTCGCCGAAATTTACGGCGTAGCGGTGGGTGAAGAGCAGACAAAACAGACGCTGGCCGATTATTTCGACATTCACCTCGACAACGCGCCAAAGGAAGGCGCCACGCTCGAACTCGATCCGATCACGCTGGTGGCGCGTAGCATCTCCGGCGG
>NZ_DATHOP010000141.1:0-16562 GCF_035484855.1 Bradyrhizobium sp. | reverse complement strand
CCTCGGTGGCGAGACCCGCAGCGAACGTCACCGCATGCTGCTCGGCGATGCCGACGTCAAACGTGCGTTTGGGAAACGCCTTGGCGAAGATGTCGATCCCGGTGCCCGACGGCATCGCCGCGGTGATGCCGACGATCTTCTCGTCCTTCTGGGCTTCCTTGACGAGGCTCTGGCCGAACACGTTCTGGTAGGCCGGTGCATTCGGCTTGGCTTTGGCCTGCGCGCCGGTGGCGACGTCGAACTTGACCACGGCGTGATATTTGTCGGCGGAAGCTTCCGCCGGGCCGTAGCCCTTGCCTTTCTGGGTGACGACGTGAATCAGCACCGGACCGGTCTGCATGTCGCGGACGTTGGCCAGAACCGGCAACAGATGGTCGAGATTGTGGCCGTCGATCGGGCCGACATAATAGAAGCCGAGTTCCTCGAACAGCGTGCCGCCGTCCATCATGAAGCCGCGGGAATATTCCTCGACGCGGTTGGCGCGGTTGGCGATGATCTTCGGCAGGCGCTTGTTGATCTGTTTTGCCGCTTCGCGCAGCGTGCGATAGGTCTTGCCGGAATAGAGCCGCGACAGGTACGCGCTCATCGCGCCGACCGGCGGCGCAATCGACATGTCGTTGTCGTTGAGAATGACGATCAGCCGGGAATTCATCGCGCCGGCATTGTTCATGGCCTCATAGGCCATGCCGGCACTCATCGCGCCGTCGCCGATCACCGCGATGACGTTGTTCTTGCCGCCCGAGAGATCGCGCGCCACGGCCATGCCGAGCGCCGCCGAAATCGAGGTCGAGGAATGCGCGGCGCCGAACGGATCGTAATCGCTCTCGGTGCGCTTGGTGAAGCCGGAGAGTCCACCGCCGGTGCGCAAGGTGCGGATGCGGTCGCGGCGGCCGGTCAGGATCTTGTGCGGATAGGCCTGGTGGCCGACGTCCCAGATCAGGCGGTCGCGCGGGGTGTCGAAAGTATAGTGCAACGCGGTGGTCAGTTCGACCACGCCGAGGCCGGCGCCGAAATGTCCGCCGGTCACCGAGACGGCGTCGATCGTCTCCTGCCGCAATTCGTCGGCGACCTGTCGGACCTGCTCCACCTTGAGCCGGCGTAAATCATCGGGGGTGCGGATGGTGTCGAGAAGCGGCGTCTTACTGAATGCGGTCACTGCGATATTCCAATTTTGCATGTCGGAAAGAGGCCCGACGTGAGATGGGTTGCGCGTTAACCAGCGCAGCGAAAACCCAGACGCCGGATGTCACCTGAGCTAGGCCGAAGCCCGAATTTTTTCAGCCTAGATGCGCTCCGGGTCGGTCAATGTGATGTTCATCACCTTTGGCGATTTCACCCTTCCCAGCCATTTTTATCAAGCTTTTGAACTGCTTACCGTCGCCATCCAGCGGCGGCGGGGCGCTTTCAACAGCCCATAATGCGTCAAGCTTTACACCAAAGCGGCGGTTAAAGCCAACCCGGCGGGCACGGTAACGTGCAGAGGAATTGGCAAGCCCCAAGGGATCATTCAACCCCGGCGCCGCGCCGATGGTTCCATCGCGCCCAAATCGACGGCATCAGTGCGGTCGGCGGGGGGTGCTTCGAGCTGTTTCCAGGCCCATTCGCGCGCGGTGGCGTCGCCGGTCACAACCGTGAGCGCCGCCTCCGGGCGGGTCATGCGTTCGCGCAAGGGGATCGGCCCGCAGACGATCATGAAGAAATCGTAGGCGTGGGGCAGCTCGTTGGCCATCACGAACTGGAAATGCACCCGGAAGAACTTCCAGCGGAACAGGTTGTAGTGCTCGGGCTTGATGATCTCGCGGAACCGGACCGCCAGGATGGTCGGGTTGCGCCGGGCGGCGCCGACGTCGATGCCATGGCCGGCGACCGGATCGAACTGGAAGAAATTCATCACATCCTTGCGGGCCTGGCATTCGATCCAGTCGATCGAAGGCTCGACCGCCAGCTGCCGCAAATGATCGCGGAAATCCTGGGATACCTTGTGAAAGCCGACGATCGGATAATTGCCGCCGAGCGTCAGCAGCACGATACGCGGGCCATGCTGGCCGAGCGAGGGATCGAGCTTTAGCGCGCGCGCCAGGATCTCGGTCCCCAGGAACGATCCCGAACTGTGGCCGACCACGACGATCTCTTCGGCGTCGCTCTTGCGGGCGACGTCCACGAGGTATTGGGCAAAGCGGTCGATGCGCTCATCCCATTCCGGCCGCTGACGGTGAGAAAATTCCCAGGTCCAGATCGTGTCACACAGCAGATAGAGCAGGTAGGTCTGGTTTTCGGTGTATTTCAGCGCAGTCCCCAGCAGCGCAACGAACAGGGCGGTGGCGGCCAGAATGCTGAACAGGTCGGGAACGCCGATCGCAGCGAGTCCTTTTTCGAAGATGAACGCAAATCCCGCGGCACACAACGCCTCGCCCAGCAGCATCAGATGCGGATAGGTGATGAAGGTCGCGAACCGCCAGTTCGCCTTCCAGAACCGGGCGATGGTGCCGCTGAAGACCAGGCGCCAATAAATCCACACGGCGTGGAAAACCGTGTGCCAGATCGGCGCGGCGAGGTCGTGCTGGATGAAGTCCTCGAAACGCAGGAAATCGTAACGGGTGCGGGTCTGCCAGTCGGGAGCTGTCGTCTCGATGGTCCAGGACGCGATCTCGCCGTCAGCCGCCACCTGCGGCCGGCCGATATTGGCGACGAGTTCGTACAGGCGGCCGAACTTCCGCAGTTCGGTCCGGAACATGCGGTAATACTGCGCCAGCCCGCGCGGATCGTATCCCTGCACGTAGATGATATGGCGGTTAAGAACGGGCACTTAACTCATGATCCCCCACCTGATGGCCGGACTATATCAGGCTGGCTGAAGCGCCAAGAGCTAATTCGGCCCCGGGCGGGGGGCTGTTGGCCCCGGATTCAGCTAATATTCCGACGTGTTGCCGGGGAGCGACGCGCGCCCGGCCTGAGTTACCTCGCCCCGCTTGCGGGGAGAGGTCGCCCGGCGAAGCGTAGCGAAGTCGGGCGGGTGAGGGGGACTCTCCGCAAGTCCCAACGCCGAGAGAGCCCCTCACCCCAACCCTCTCCCCGCAAGGGCGGGGCGAGGGAGCAAAGCGCGGCCTTCCGTCACTGCACGTCCAACGGCTCGGTGCCGGTCGGCTGGCCTGTTGCATCGGTGGTGATCTTGTCGACCCGGGCTTCGGCCTGGCGCAGCAGCTCCTCGCAGCGGCGCTTCAGGGCCTCGCCGCGCTCGTAGATCGCGACCGATTCCTCCAGCGGCACCTTGCCGTCCTCGAGCCGCTTGACGATGGACTCGAGTTCCTCGAGCGCGCGCTCGAAACTCAGCTTCTTGACGTCGGTCTGCGGTGTTTCGGCCATGTTGCTTTCCCGGATGCGCGGCTTTGAACGGCGCCGACTCAGTTGAAAATCATGCGGATGGTTTATGGCGGGAATCCGCGCCCATCAACGCGGTGACATGGGCTGCGACCGACTCCTGCAGGCCCTGCAGATCATAGCCGCCCTCCATCACCGAGACAATTCGCCCGCCTGCGCTCTTGTCGGCGACATCCATCAGCTGCTGCGTGACCCAGCCGAAATCCTCCGCCCTCAGGTTGAGCGAGGCCAAGGGATCGCGATAATGCGCATCGAAGCCGGCCGAGACGATGATCAGTTCCGGAGAGAATTTCCGCAAATTGGGCAGGATGACGTTCTCGAACGCGGCGCGGAATTTCGCCCCGCCGTCTTCGGAGGCGAGCGGCGCATTGACGATGGTGTCGTGCTCGCCGCGCTCGCCACTGGCGCCGGTGCCTGGAAACAGCGGCATCTGGTGGGTCGAGCAATACATCACGGTTTTGTCGGCCCAGAAGATATCCTGCGTGCCATTGCCGTGATGGACGTCGAAATCGACCACCGCGGCGCGCGCGATGCCGTATTTGCGCTGGGCGTGACGGGCGGCAATCGCCGCATTGTCGAAAAAGCAGAAACCCATGGCGGTCGACTTTTCGGCGTGATGGCCGGGCGGGCGGACCGCGACGAAGGCGTTGTCGTGCGTGCCCGACATGACCGCGTCGGTGGCCGCGACCGCGCCGCCGACGCCCCGCATCACCGCCTCCCAGGTGCCCGGCGACATCGAGGTGTCGCCGTCGATATAGACGAGCCCTTTCGTCGGCGCGAGATGCCTGATTTCGCCGACGTAATGCTCGTTGTGGCAGAGCGTGACGGAATCCAGCGACCCCTCCGGCGCCTCGCCGCGCACGAGAGTGTTGAAGCGCTCATGCGCCAGCGCCTTGTTGACCGCGCGCAGCCGATCGGGGCGTTCCGGATGGTCCGGGGCCGTGACGTGATCGAGAAAGGCCGGGTGGGTGAGATAAAGCGTGGTCATGCAGGGCCCTGGGCGCGCAACGGCGCGCTTTTCGAGAAGCGGCTAACTTAAGGGCTCGCCGGCCGCTCGGAAAGAGCCGGGGTTCCACCTATCGTCATTGCCGGGCATAGCCGTCCGAAGGACGGCGTCGCTTCCGCTCGCCTATGCCCGGCAATCCATCACCTTCGAAAGACTCCTTGCGAAGAGGATGGATGCCCGGGTCGAGCCCGGGCATGACGATATCCGCTCAATTCACCCGCGCGATGCGATCGGGCGTGATCGGGGCGATCGGGCTATGGGCCTGGAAATAGGCGTACAGCGCATCCGAATCGTAGATGCCGACGCGAGGCGCCGTGCCCTCTTTCAGCACCGTAAAACTATCGCCGCCGACGGAGAGATAATTGTTCACGGTGACGCGATAGCTCGTCTTGGGATCGATGCGCTTCCCGTTCAGCATCACGCTGTCGGCGATCACGCGCTCGCCATAAGGCTTTGCGGCGTCCCAGCGATAGGAAAATCCCTTCGAAACCTGCAGGATCCGCGGCCGCTTCGGATCGAGCCATTGCTGCTCGAGCGCGTCCTTGATCTGCGTCCCCGTCAGCGTCAGCGTCACCAATTGGTTGCGGAACGGCTGGCTGGCGAACACATCGGCATAGCTGACGCTGCCGTCGTCCTTCTTTGCGATATCGATGCGGATGCCGCCGGGATTGGTGAGCGCGATCACGGCCGCGCCGTTGGCATCGCTCGCGGTCGCGGCGAGTTGCGCGTCGGCGATGATGTCGCCGAGCGGGCTCTCGCCGGCCTCGTTGGGGGTGCGCGACAGCGTGTCGGTGACCGCGCCGGCGCGGCGGTTGGCGATCGGTGCGGCAACCTTGTCGTAGGACTGCAACAGCGCGGTCTGGTCGGGATCCTTGTCATAGGTGCCGACGCCGACGATGACATTGTCGGCGTGGGCGCTGACGACGTCGCGCGTGGTGCGATCGAGCTTCAGGTCGATCGTGGTGACGAGCGTGCCGAATTTGTCGGCGGACGTGACGAGCTTGCCGTCGATCTCGCAGACATAGGCCTGATGGGTATGGCCCGAGATCACCACATCGACCGCGCTGTCGAACCTTTTCACGATGTCGACGATCGGGCCGGCGATGTCGGGGCACTCATTATAGTCGCCGGTTGGAAAGCCGCCCTGGTGGATCAGCACCACGATGGCCTCGACCCCGCGCGCCCTCAATTTCGGCACCAGCGCGTTCACCGTCTCGGCCTCATCCAGGAATTCGAGGTTGGCAACGCCGGTGGGCGAGACGATATCGGGCGTACCCTTCAGCGTCAGCCCGATGAAGGCGACCGGAATGCCCTCGAATTTCCTGATCTCGTAAGCCGGGAAGATGGTCTTGCCGGTTCGCCGCTCGAAGGTGGAGGCCGCGAGATAATGAAATTTGGCACCGGTGAAAGGGTGGGGCCCCTGGCAGCCGTCGACGGGATGGCAGCCGCCGTTCTGCATCCGCTTCAGCTCGTCTACGCCCTCGTCGAATTCGTGGTTGCCGACGGCGGAGATCGCAAGCCCCATCATCGACATCGATTCGACGGTCGGCTCGTCGTGGAACATTGCCGACAGCAACGGGCTGGCGCCGATCAGATCGCCGGCGGCGACGAAGATCGTGTTGGCGTGGCCCTCGCTCAAATGCTTCACCAGCGTCGCCATGGTTTCGGCGCCGCCGGCGGGGACGGCGATCTTCTTGGTCTTGTCGGCGGGATCGTCGATTCGGATGCCGCCGGGCGGCGGGCGTAGATAGCCGTGGAAATCGTTGATCGCGAGAATGCGCAGCTCGACCGGCCCCGCCTGCGCCATCGCACGCGAGGCAGGAGCGAACGCGAGGGCCAATGTCAGGGCTGCGAGGAGAGGCGAGAGCGAGTGTTTCATGACTCGCTATTATAGCGCGGCATCGCGACGATTCTTCGTCATGGCCGGGCTTGTCCCGGCCATCCACGTCTTTCTTCCTTCTTTGGGAGCGGCAAAGACGTGGATGCCCGGGTCACCCGTCTACGCTAAAGCTTCGCCGGGTCTTCACTGCTGGGTCCACCGAAGCCCTGGCGGAGGCGGAAGCCCGGGCATGACGACTTCCCTTATTTCCGCAAGCCGCCCCTCACGCCTTCATGCGCGCGGCGATCGCCTTGAAGGCGGCGGCGGCCTCGTGGGAGTGCATCTGCTCGCCGGCGAGGTAGTCTTCGAGGTCGATCCGGCGGGTCAACTCCTCCGGCGGCAGCCTCAGCATCCGGCGCGAGACCGCGACCGCCTGCGGCGGCAGTTCGCAGATCTCCAGCGCCGCCTTGCGCGCCTCGGCTTCGGCGTGGCCGGGCGGCACCACGGCGTTGACGAAGCCGGCGATGCGGGCATCGTTGGCGCTGATGGTGCGTCCCATCACCAGCGCTGCGAAGGCACGCTGATGTCCCATCGTGCGCGGCATCAACAGGCTGGAGGCGCCTTGCGGCACCAGGCCGAAATGGATGAACGGCGTGGAGAATGTCGAGGTCGTGCCGGCCACGACGTAATCGCAATGGAACAGCATGCTGGTGCCGATGCCGACCGCGCTGCCGTCGACGGCGGCGATCAGCGGCTTGACGTTCTGCACCAGCGAATAGAGGAACTTGGTGGCGCTGGAGGCGCGCGGGCCGCCGTCGCTGGAGGCGACTTCGCCGGCGAGGTCGTCGAGATCGTTTCCTGCGGTGAATACGCCCGAGCCGCCGGTGATGATGATGCAGCGGATGTCCGGATTGTTCTGCGCGGTATCGATGGCATCGCTTAAGGCGCGAAACATCTCCTGCGTGATCGCATTCTTCTTTTCCGGCCGCCGCAGCCTGATCACGCGGGTCGCGTCTTCGTCGGTAACGATCACCTGGCGGTTCATGGCAGTCCTCGAACCCGGCAAAAGGCTCCAACTGACTAATTTTTATGCATTTGCTTACATAATCCTTACATTATTTATATAGCGGCGGATACTGCGGCGTTCCATTTTTCCCCCGGCTGACTCAATGACGTGCGCGAGGAGCTGCCATGCAATTGACCGGGATCCACCATTTGACCGCGATATCGGCCAAACCGCGGGACAACCTGGCGTTCTACACCGGCACCCTCGGCATGCGGCTGGTGAAGAAGACCGTCAACCAGGATGACGTCAGCGCCTATCACCTGTTCTACGCCGACGGCAAAGCCAACCCCGGCACGGACCTGACCTTCTTCGATTTTCCGGCCGCCCCCGAGCGGCGCGGCAGCAACAGCATTTCCCGCACCGGCTTGCGGGTATCGGGCGAAAAGACCCTCGGCTTCTGGCGCGACCGCCTGAGGCAGGCGGGCGGTCATACAGGCGATGTCGTCGAAGTCGACGCCAGGCTGACGCTGCCGTTCGAGGACAAGGAAGGCCAGCGGCTGGTGCTGGTCGATGATGGCGGCGCGGGGCCGGCCTCGCCGTGGGAGAAAAGCACGGTGCCGCCGGAGCATCAGATCCGCGGCCTCGGCCCGATCATGCTCACCGTGCGCGATCTTTCGCGCACCGAGCGCGTGCTGACAGGTGTGATGACCATGCGGCGGGCGCGCGACTATGCCGCGTACGGCGCGCATATTCACGTGTTCGCGATGGGCGAGGGCGGCCCCGCCGCCGAACTGCATGTCCTCGAGAGCAAGGATGTGGCCGAAGCGCGGCAAGGCGCCGGCGGCGTGCATCACGTCGCGTTCCGCACGCCCGACGAGGCGCAGTATCACGCCTGGACGGCCCGGCTCAACGAACTTGGCATCCGCAACTCCGGTGAGATCGACCGCTTCTATTTCCGCAGCCTGTATTTCCGCGAGCCCAACGGCATCCTGTTCGAGATCGCCACCGACGGCCCCGGCTTCGCGACCGACGAGCCGATGGAGGCGCTCGGCGAAAAACTCGCGCTGCCGCCGTTCCTCGAGCCGCGCCGCGCGCAGATCGAAGCCGGGCTGAAGCAGATCTAGCTCGTCATGGCCGGGGCAGCCCGGGCATGAAGTTGGAAGCAGCCATGCGAGTCGTGCGCACCGGCGTCATCCTGAGGTGCGCGCAGCGGCGCAATTGCGCTGCTGACTTGCGCCCCTAAGGATGGGCCACGGGTGCAAACCTCTCATCCTTCGAGGCTCGCCGAAGAGGCTCGCACCTCAGGATGACGCCGGTGCCTTCGCAGGCCCGGTTCCCTCAGCCCCACACTCTCCATCCCACCGCCTTGCTTTGGTCAAACCGCGGTGAAGTCTGGGGCAGGGCACGGTCGGCGCGGGCGCAAATCGGCCGACCGCGCCGCTGCGCTGTCATTGGACCAAGGGGATGAGCCAATGCAATCCACGTTGAAGCCGAAGCCGGCCGACGATCCGCATGATGTGCTGGTGGTCGCACCCGATCTCGTTCGGGTCGCGCCTGCGGAAGAAGAGCTTTCCAGCCTGTTGCGCGAGGCCGCGCGCCAGCACGCGGCGCCGGCCAGAGCGTTTTCGAGCGAAGTGGGCACCGGTTCGCGTGAAGAAAACGCGTCAAATCAAAAAGGCTCCAAAACCCAGCCCGATCGCGCGGTGCCACCGGTCGACACGACGTTTCGCGCCGCCGTGGTCGACGATGGCAGGCGATTGATCGGCCGGCGGTTGTGGCGCGGCTTTCTTGCGCTGCTGCTGGTCGCCTGCCTCGGTGGCGCAGGGGTCGCATGGCAGGCCTATGGCGATACGGCGAGAGCGCTGATCGCGACATCGGCGCCGGAGTTCGTCACTTCGCTGCTGCCGGCGCAAAAACCGGAAACATCGGTGCAGCCGGCCGCGCCCGCGGCCGAGACGGAAGCCGCCGATGCCGCGCCCGCGCCGGCAGCCGTTACGCCGGCAATCTCGGCGCAGCCGGCAGCTCCGCCGCAGGCCACGCCCGACGCCGCGGCGCCAGCGGCGGCCGCCGCGCCGTCGCCGGAATCGGCGCCGTTGCTGCAATCGATGGCGCGCGACGTCGCAAGCCTGACGCAACAGGTCGAG
Organism: Bradyrhizobium sp.; assembly: GCF_035484855.1. Taxonomy (GTDB): domain Bacteria; phylum Pseudomonadota; class Alphaproteobacteria; order Rhizobiales; family Xanthobacteraceae; genus Bradyrhizobium. Next base: position 7,209 of record NZ_DATHOP010000141.1, on the reverse strand, counting down.
GCGCTCAAGGCCAGCGTCGATCAGCTCAAGGCCAGCCAGCAACAGATCTCCCGCGACGCCGCCAAGGCGGCTGACAAGGCGGCTGACAAGGCCGCCGAGCCGAACCCGCGGCCGAAGCCGGCAAAACTGGCCGCGGCCCCGCCGCGTCCGATCGCGCGGCCGCGCCAGCCGATGCCGATCTATCAGCCGGCCTATCCACCGCAGGCACAGATCGCGCCTCCGCCGCCGCAATCGGCCGCATATCCACCGACCGCGCCCTATTACGCGCCGCGGCAAGCGGAGCCGCCGGCGGCCTCGCCCTCGGATGATCCGGAATTGTCAGCGGTGCCGCGCCCGCCAATGCCGTTGCGGTAGCAAGCTCGTTCCTGCTCCCCTCCCCCACACGCGGAGAGCGCGTGGGGGGAGGGGAGATCACCAATTACCGCACCCGCCAGCAAACCCTGATAGTCAGTCGTCCTCCCGTCTGCTAGCTTCCGCACATCGTGAAAATGCCTTGGGGAGACGGACCATGCACTTCTTGCCCGAACAATACGCGTGGTTCGAGCCCGTGCTCATCGCGGCCATCGTCGTATTCGTGATCGATCTGATCGGCAACACGATCGGTTTCGGCAACCGCTTCGTCGGCGCGCTGATGAGCGCCATCCTGTTTGCCGTCGTGTTCGGAGCCCTGGTCTATTTCGGCTACGGCAGCGTGTCGATGCAGGTGACGACGACCCCGAGCGCGACGGCGCCCGCTCAAGCGCCGAAGTAGCCCGGCTCCATGCGCGCCACCGATCCGCTCCTGACGTTTCTTTTGGTTCTCGCCATCGGCGTCGTCGCCGGCATCCTGTTCGACCGGCTGGCCGGGCCGTCGTGGCTCGCCCGGCAGTTTGCGGGATCGAGGAGGGGTATCGTCACCAGCGCACTCGTGGGTATAGCCGGCGCGTTCGTCGGTTATCACATCGCTATGCTGGCGCTCGCGGGCGATCTGCTGACGTCGCTCGTCGCCGCGGCGATTGGTGCTGCCGTGTTGCTGTACGCCTGGCGAACGGCCAGGTGAGAAGCAAAGTAACGGAACGAGCCGCGCCGCCTCATTCGATTACATCGTCGGCCTGGGTCAGTAGCGTCGCCGGCACGGTGAGGCCGAGCGCCTTTGCGGTCTTGAGGTTGATCACCAGCTCGAACTTGGTGGGCTGCATGACCGGCAATTCCGATGGCTGCTCGCCCTTGAGTATTCGCCCCGCATAGACGCCCATATTGCGATGCGCATCCGTCAGGCTGGCGCCGTAGCTCATCAATCCGCCGGCCAACGCCGATTCCCTGAAATCGAACATCGACGGCAGATGGTAGCGCATCGCCAGCGCGGCCAGTTGCTCACGCCTGTTGTTGAAGAAGGCGTCGGTGCCGACCAGCAGCGCATCGGCCTTCGCCGCGGCGACGGCTTGAAACGTCTGGTCGAAGTCGCCTTCGTCGAAAGTCCGCGCGACCTGGATTCGCAGGCCGATCGCCTCGGCCGCCGCGCGAGCGCTCTTGACCTGAAAGTCGGCGGTCGGGCTGGTCGACCTGACCAGGAATCCGATTTGCGTCGCCGACGGCATCAGCTCGTGGAGCAGCTGCAAACGCCTGGAGACGATCTCGGCGTTGAGCAGTTGAATTCCGGTCGCATTGCCGCCGGGGTGGCTGAAGCTGTTGACAAGCCCGTCCTCGACCGGGTCGCCGGCCATCATGAAGACGATGGCAATCGTCGTGGTGGCGGCCTCGGCGGCCAGCGCGGCATTGATGTTGTTCGCGCAAATCACGGCCACGTTTCGGCCGGCCAGATCGGCGGCCATCGCCGGGAGATTCTCGCTGTGACCCTCGCCCCAGCGCAACTCGATCGCCACGTTGTTGCCTTCGACATAGCCGGTTTCCTTCAGGCCCGCGCGGAAGGCGGCAAGGTAGGCCGCGGACTCCTGCTGCAATCCGCTGTAGAGAAACCCGATGGTCGGCAGTTTTGCGGGCTGCTGCGCGGCGGCGGCAAGCGGCCGCGCCGCCGCCGCGCCGCCGATCAGGCCTAAGAACTCACGTCGCTTCACTCGATGCCTCGTCGGATGCCGGCCGCTGCATGGTGAGCCGCCGGGCGGCAGCGTACCGATCAAACGCATGCCATCAAAGCGCAAAATCCGCAGCCGGATTGGACGTCCCGCAGGCAGCACGCAGCATGGGTGGGGCGACATGTCCGCCGCTTCCATGTTAGCTTCAAAGCCCTGCGGGAGTGGACCATGGAAGAAAAGACCAGACTTCTGGAAGCCGCCTCAAATCCGCGCCGGGCAACGCTCGACGATGCGGTCAGTCTCTCAAAACTCTTCGCCTCGGCTTTCGTGGACGATCCGCTGTTCGATTACATGGTTCGCGCGGGAGCCGGACGAACGGCGGCACTCGAAATGTTCTTCCATGAAATTCTTTCGGCACGCGACATTCCGCAGGGCGAGGTCTGGATGAGTCCGGACGGGCATGCGTGCGTGTGCTGGTTGAAGCCCGATGCGCGGCGGTCTCCCGGCGGATTGGTTCAGAAACTGGGTTGGCTGCCGTTCTTCGTCGGAGTGTTCGGGCTTGCCAGGTTCACGCGCGGAATGGCGATCATGGAGGCCATGGAAAAAAATCATCCGCGCGAGCCGCATTTCTATCTCACCTTCGCCGCGGTTTCTCCCGGATATCACGGGGTTGGATTGGGATCGCGAATCCTCAAGGCAACACTCGCGCCAATCGATGCCGCAGGCCACGCCGCATATGTCGAGAGTTCGAATCCGAAGAACGCGACATTCTACGAGCGGGCCGGGTTTGTCGCCCGGAAGAACATCGCCCCTGCCGGTGCTCCCCCGCTCATTGCCATGTGGCGCGATGCAAGAACGAAATGACGGACGCGCTGCCCGTGATGGCGATGAGCTTCCTGACGTTTGGGCTCAGCCTCAACCGTACAAAACGCCCGGCTTGCTTTGTCCGACTTCGATGATGTAGCCGTCGGGATCGCGGATGTAGCAGCGGATCTCGCCATACTTGTCCTTTGGCTCCGTGATGAACTCGGCGCCCCGGCTCTTCCAGAGTTCATAGCATGCCTGGATATCCGCAACGCGGATGTTCATGAAGCTGCTGAGCCGGTCCGGGTTGGGCGGGACTTCGAGAATGACCGACGGCTTGTCGGGGGTCGGACCGCCGCCGACGTTGAGGATCATCCAGGTGTTTGCGATCTGGATATACACCGGCGCGCCGCCGCTGTCGCCCCGGCTCAAAACGCGGGCTCCGAACACCGTCTCGTAGAATCGAGCCGATCTCTCCATATCCGTGACCGTGAGGAAATGCGCGATGGAAAATCCCTCGCGCGGCGGCATCTCGTAGATTTTCTGCTCGACTTGTACGTTGCTCATGGACCACTCCTGCGCTCCGCTACCGCGTCGAAAGAAATGCAAGCGCCAACACGACCAGCCATCCCACGATGACCACGGAGGTCAAGGCCCCCGCGGTTATCCTGGCTTTCTCTTTCGGGCTGTATTCTCGCATTCAACGCCTCGGTAGCCTCGTCCCTATTGTCTCACAGGTTGAAATCCCTGCAATATCCTTTGGGCAATCCAGCCGATGACCAAGGGGCGGGTTACGCCTTCGGCTACACCCACGGGCTACGATGCAGATAGCGAACCGGTGAAATGAAAATCGAGCAAGAGGCCGCCAACTAAGGAGGCCCCGAGAGGAAAGCGATGCCATTTCTCTGCGGTATTGTTGGCGCGATTGGTGGATGGGTTGGCGGGATGCTGGCTCAGGAAAACCGCTCATGTCGCTTGCCGGTGCTACGGGCGGATTCGTCGGGGCATTCTACGGTGGCCTGAAGTAATTACCGGTCCCGGAAATCGAACCAGGTCACCGTGAACTTCAAATTGAGCCACGGGGCTCGGAAATAGCAGGCAGGGCGGATTGGAACCCAACGTTTCAGCGCAAAGCGCGGCCCGATAGGCGTAATCCGCTGTTTGCGGATGACCAAGAGGCGGGTTACGCCTTTGGCCGAATTTAGGCCACTCGCAGATTCAAAACAGGCTACCGATCCGGGAACGGTATTGGGAGGCCGGGAGTTATGAGGGGGTGTCTGACGTGTCTTTATCGTTGCCCGAGGCACACAAGACGCCTTCCCCAACGGTCCCAGCCAGTCCCGCGCTGGGGCCGTTTCTTTGGCGCTTTCAAATGAAAAGGGGCTGCCAGCTGAGGCGGCCTACTCCTTGCTTTCCAGCTCAACCGCCTGCTCGATGTATTCAGCGGCTAGCTTCCGCAGTTCAGTTTGCGTTACGGGGTCGGTGATCTTGTCGGCATGCCACCGGCACTTCGTGGCCTGATCGCGCAAATAGGTGGAACGTTCGGACATGCGCCACTATCGCATGTCGGGCGATGAAGCGATGGCCAATAGCGCTCACTTTGGCGGCTGTAGTCCCGGCGAATTGGCCCAATCGTCCAAATGAGACGCCGCTTCGGCCTGACTTGCTTTCTTGAGTAGGGCGTCGCGCTCTGGACCAGGTGGAAGCCTTTTGGCCCGTTCGCGAACCTCATCGGCCCAAGCGGTGAGTCTGTCCTTAAGTGTTATGTTTTGCTTGAAGCGGCGCCGGTGTTGCATGACACAACCTCGTTGCTTACGGGTCCTAACCGTAGGGTTCATTCGCACTCTAAATCTAACATGCCGACCCGTGCCGATCTGTTCACTAGTGAACACGAATCGAATTGGGACACCAGGAACCATCAAATTGGAACAACTAAATCCGATCCGGAAACCGAATGATAAAATTATCCCGATTGGGCATCTTCACCTTCGGCAGGCTTTGCGCGTCCATCGCCTCATCCGCGCCGATCAGTTTATTCTCGGCGAGGATGTAGGCGGTGAGCGCGTAGACTTCGTCGTCGGAGAGCGAGCGCGGGCTGGTGAACGGCATGGCGCGGCGGATGAAGTCGAAGATCGTGGTGGCGTAGGGCCAGAAATTCTTGATGGTTTTTTGGCCTGCGTTGATGCCGGCGATCTTCTGGTCGCTGACCAGCGCTGCGGCAGCGCCGCCTCTGCCGTTGTCGCCGTGACAGGCGACGCATTGTTGCGCGTAGATCACCGCGCCTTGCGCGGGCGTGCCGCTGCCTTTCGGCAGGCCGGTGCCGTCGGGCAGGATGCTGATGTCCCAGGCGGCGATCGCAGCCTCGTCGATCGGTTTGCCGAGATTGGGCGTCTCGGCGATCGCCGCGGCGGCCGTCATCGCGAGCAGAACGGTGGCGGCGAAGATCGTGCGCTTACGCGTAAACATGCTTGACCTCCCCGTTGGTCGCAACGCCCCAGCTGGTGATCGAATTGTAATGCTGGTTGGGAAAGGCCAGCACCGGCGCCGGTTTTGCGAGTTCGCCGCGGACGGCGACGAATTCGGCGCGGGTCGGCTGCACATTGCCGGCCTCGTCCCAGGCCCGGCTCTGCAGGGTGGCCGGGCCGCCGTCCCAGCGCCACGGCAGGCGGAAGCGGGTAAAGGCCTTGCTCAGCACCGGCTCCTGCAATGCGGCCTGCGCAAAACTCTGGCCGCCGTCGGCCGAAACCATCACCTTCTGGATTCGCCCGGTGCCGGAATAGGCGACGCCGGAAATCTCGTAGAGGCCGGGTCCCTTCAGCTTCGCGCCGTGCGACGGGCTGGTGATGAAGGATTTTACTTCCTGCAGGAAATAGAACCGGTAGGCCTTGCCGTCGGGCAGGATCTGCGAATAGGTCCGCGCCTCATACATGCTGAGCGGGCTGCTCGGTGAGTTTGATCCGGCGCAGGAATTTCACGTTCATGTTGCCCTCGTAGCCGGGCAGCAGCAGCCGCATCGGATAGCCGTTGCCGGGCATCAGCCGCTCGCCGTTCTGGTAGAGCGCGATCATGGCGTCATCCAGCGCCTTCTTCACCGGCACGCTGCGGCTCAGATGCGGCGAGTCCGCGCCCTCCGCGATGAACCATTTTGCGCGTGGATCGATGCCGGTTTCTTCCAGCAGCGTCGAAAGCTTTACGCCGGTCCACTCCGCGCAGGAGACCAGCCCGTGCAGCGCCTGCACGGTCTCCTGCATCGGCTCCGGCGAAAACATCGGCGCGCTGTTGCCGCCGCATTCCAGGAACGAGACGCGGGTGGTCATGGGATAGCGCGACAGCGTCTCCAGTGAAAACTCCAGCGGCCGATTCACCAGGCCATGGATCACGAGGCGATGTTTGTCGGGATCGATGGTGGGGACGCCGCCGTGATTGATGGCAAAATGCAGCCCGTTCGGCGTGGTCATGCCGTTGAGCATATGATGCGGCGTGCGGGCGTGGGAATTGCGCGGCTCGAAATTCGGATTGCTCAGCGTGCGCGCCACCTTCGCCTCAAATTTCGACGGCGTCTGGTAGACCGGCATCGGCTCACCGACCTCGAGACTCCAGGGGTCGTCCGTGAGCGGTTCGGCGCCGGCCGAGGCCGGGCCGATGCCCGCGCCGATCGCACCCGCCACCATCATGCCGCGCCCGAGCAGCGCGCGGCGGTCGATCAATCCGTTGCCGGCCGTGGCCTCCAGCTTGTGACCACGCGCGTTGCGATCCCCGGTTCTCGGCATGCGAGCCTCCCTCGGGCCCGGACGTTATGGGATTCGTCCCCTTGGCCCACGCGCAAGGATAGCGCTTTGCGACAGGGCCGTCTAACACAACTGCTCAAGGTCTCGCACGGCGCGCTCCCCTCCTCCCGCGCGCCCTTGCGCGTGGCGGGGAGGGGTCGGGGGTGGGGGGTGCTTCAACATATTCGGTGCAAGAATTGAGCTGCGAATTTGCTGCACCACCCCCGACCCCTTCCCCACCGCTTCGCTTCGCTCGCGGGGGGAGGGGAGAAGCGCACCGCGCCGACCGGTTTCGGCCTTCCCGCCACCAGGTGATTTGCCCGGATGTCAAGCCCTTCCAGAAAAAATATTCTTCTTTATCGAATATTCTGATTATCCTATATTGCTCCCCGTCCCGCCCCACCAAAAGGGGCGTATCATGATCGTCGCGAACGCGGGGCGGGATGCGGTGGACGCGGATGGTGCCTTTGACGAACGGCGCCGGACGCGGACGGAAAAGACGCGTGGTCCTGGCACCTCGACGCTGGTGTCAAGTTCTTGAGAAGCAAGCTTCTCAGGGGTGACGGTGGCCAAAGAGCCCGAGCACCGGGGAGAGCGCGCCCATAATCCGTAAACCATTGCGTGGG
>NZ_DATHOP010000140.1:0-22761 GCF_035484855.1 Bradyrhizobium sp. | reverse complement strand
GACCGCGGCGCGGCGTTCCAGGATGTCCGCCGCGGTGGTCCAGGCCGTGATCGCAAACAGCACCACCAGCGCCGCATAGAGGATCGCGGCACCGGTCGGAAAGCGCGCCAGCAGGCTCGGGATCAGAGCGTTCATGTGCCCACCGCGAAGATCGGCTTGATGTGCGCTTCGATGTGGAACCGCTCGCCGGGCTCGCCAGGCGTGCGCGTGGTCGGCGCGTAGAAGGTGGCGCGGGTGAAGTGCTGAGACTGCTCGATCAGCGGGATCAGCGACGGCGCATCGCTGGTGATGCCCGAGATCTGCAGCTTGTTGCCGGCCAGATGCAGCTCGGTGACGTAGGTATTGTCGGGCAAAGCCCGGCTCAGCGCGTCGAGCACGATGACGCTGGCCGCCGTCTCGTGTTTGCGCCGCTCCAGCGCAGCGATCGGCGAACGGTCGCCGTCATTGCCCGAGCGAATGGCGGCGCGGCGCGCCGAAATCTGCCGCGCCAGTTCGGCCTCCTGGGCGCCGACGCTGTCCGCCACATAGGCCGCCGAAATGCTAGCGAGCAAGGCGATCGCGGCGGCGGCGCCGAGCCCGATTTGCAGCGCGCGGCTGAGCCGCGCGGCGTCGAGATGGCCTCTCGCTTTCTGCTCGAACACCTTGACGCGGCCCGCGTTCCGCTCGGCGACATCGGTGCAGACTGCGATGGCGGCGGGGTGGAAGCCGGCCACCGCCTGCACATAGGTCATCGCCACCTTGCGCGTGGTTGCCGCGATCACGGTGGTGATGGTGTCGGCGCCGCTCTCGACGGGCGCACTGCAGCCGAACACGGCTTCGCTGGCGCTCCAGGGCGTCAGGCGGTCGATCTGGGCGCGCACGATGCCCTCGAGAAAATCCGCGGCCCGCGCCGGCAGCTCGAGCGGACGAAACAGGAACCTCGCCGGCTGCAAAACGATCTCGACGCGGCTCCCCCTCAGGACAGGCGCGAGGTCGGAAGCCGAAAGCACGCCGTCCACGAAAGCGACGCGCGCCGGAACGTTTTCGGGTCTCGCCGGCGTCTCGACCGCGAATCCGCCCTTGTCGTCCTCGATCAGCCGGACCACGCGCGGCGACACCAGCCGATCGAAGCCGCCGACGATCGCGGCGGCGACGCTGCCGGTCCATGCGCTGAGGATCGCGCCGATGGTCTCCAATGGCTTCATCCGGGAAAGGCCCTTTGCGGCGCCACGGCGCCGTCGGAAGCGTTGCGCCACGACAATACACGATAAGGTTCGTCGCCGCTTTCGAGAAGCAGGATCACGACCTCCGCCGCGCTGCGCCGTCCGCCGGCGCTGTCGACGCCGATCGTCATCCGATAGGCCCTGGAGCCGGCGAGTGTGGCGCCCTCGCCGCCGGTCATCTCCAGCAGCGCGTGCGGATCGAGCGCCGGGTCGGCGCGCTGTGACAGCACCGCCTGCAGGTTCTCCGGCGTCATGCCCGGCAGCGCCGCCAGAACCTGGGGCGCGGCATCGAGAACGTTTACCGCCGCGAGATTGCTGAACACCGTCACGAACGGCAGCATCCGCTCGATGAAGACAGGCGGAATGCCCTGCACCAGCCACAATTCCTCAGCTTCGGGGAATGGCGCATGGCGGGGGATGTAGGCCGCGCCCGAGGTCTTGTAGAGGGAATTTTCCGGGTCTTGATCGCCCAGTTCGGTCGGCGCGCGCCAGGCCAGGATCCGGTCGGCATAACCAGCGGCATTCGACGGCGCCGCGCCCAATCCGTTCAGGAGACCCGCGAGCAGGCTTTTCGGCGCGGCGTTGAGATCGATGCGCGCGGCTTCGGAACGGAAGGTCACGGTGACCTTGCCGCTACCCACCCTGGCGTTGAATGTCCCGCTGGTCGGACGCGACGCTTCATTGACCGATGTCAATTGATAGGCGGCGAGTTCGAGGCCGGCGGTTTCCAGCGCCTCGGCCTGAACACGGTCAGTGCTGCCGGCCACCACGACCGCGGTATTGGTGACGTAGGTCAGATAGATCAGCACCAGCGCCGACAGCGCGGCGAGAATCCAGAGCACGGCGACGACGATGAAGCCCCGCGCGCGCCGTTGTCGGCCGCCGGCAAAACCAAACTCCACGCTGTCGGGCAGGGATCTCAGAGCTGCTCCTCCTTTTTCTCGGTGTCGGGTTTCAGCCTCGCGTTCAGGCACGTCGCCGTGTTTTTTGCCCGCGCGCATTCGGCCCAGGCGCTGACGTGAACGATGGCCGCGCTGGAGACGTTGAGCAGTTCACCGGTTGTACCATCGCGCACCGCGATGCGGATCTTGTCGGGAAGCTGCATCTGGCCGCGCCAGTCCGGCTGCCAGACCTGATCCGGCCCGGCATAGGAGAACGTCACGCGAAACGGCGCCCGGATCAGCACCACCTGATCGGCAAAACGGATTTGCGCATCCCGCGGCATCGGCGCAAACGGCGCGCGCTCGCGCACCATGGCAAGACCCTGGCTGTCGGACTTCTCGGTCAGCCTGATGATTTCGAGCCCGGGACGGGTGTTGGGCCCGACCGCGGTCCGCACGAAGGTGACGGCAAGTTCGGAACCCTCGAACAGCGGCACCCTGGCGTCGCCATTGACCGGCACCATTTCCGCCACCGACAGATCGGCCACGATGCGATCGAGCCCGAGCGCCAGCCGCTCGGCGCGCTGGACCCGCGCCATGCCCCGGTTCCAGTTCGGCAGCCATTGCGCGGTGACGGTGGCGAGTGCGGCGAGAATCACCGTCATCAACAATGTGGCGACCAGGACTTCGATCAGCGTAAAGCCCGCCTGATCGGCCAACGCGGGGCGGGACGGCGCCTTCATTCCGCGGGCCTTCATTCCGCAGGCCTTGGCACCAGCCGCACGGTGGTGAGCTGGATGGCTGGGCCATCGGGCGCCTGCATCTTCAAGCTGACCGCGAGCGCAACGAAGCGCCGGTTTGGCGGCGCATCGCTCGCGACCCCGGGATTCATCGGGGCGACGTCGATCTGCCAGCGATGGCCGTCCAGTTCGCCGGACTGCCGGCCGGGCTTCAGCAGGTTGCGCGCCGGCAATTCCGCCAGCAGCGTCTCGGCGGCGCCGGCGAGCGCCAGCCGCTGGTCGATCGAGCGGGTGCCCTTCACCGTGGTGGCGATCACACCGGCGATCGACGACAGCACGGTCGCGACGATCGCCAGCGCCACCAGCGCCTCGATCAGGGTAAAACCCCCAGCGTCAGAGCAGCTTCTGCGGGACAATATCGACGCCTCCGGTCAGCCAGTTGACGCGAACCTCATAGCCCATCCCGGGGCGCGCCAGCGCGATCACGCCGCCGCAGGACATTCCCGACGGAAAAAAATCGATCGACCGGCCGGCGGCCCGATCCGCGCAGCGCGAGGCCAGCATCGCCTCGACCGTGACATCGCCGGGAAGGCGGATGACGCGGCCGGTCACGCCCGAACGGATCGAGCGTGCCTCGGCGTCGATCTGCGTCGTGACCTGGATCTGACGGCGCAGCGCCGCGCTGCGATCGGCCTTCAGCAAGGCCGCGGTTTCCACGGCAAAACTTTCAAGCTTCGCGCGCGAGGTGGCGCGCGGGATCGCCGGCAGGATGATGGCCGCGAGCAGGCCGATGATGGCGAGCACGCACAGGATTTCGATCAGCGCGAAACCCCGTCTATTGACTTGCCTGGTGCGTGCCACTGGTGATGTCGGTTGCCGTTCCACTGCCGCCTTCCTGACCGTCGGAGCCGAGCGAGATGATGTCGTAAGGCGCGTGCTCGCCGGGCGAGCGATAGATGTAGCCATGGCCCCAGGGATCGTTGGGCACCACGCCGCCGCGCAAGTATGGCCCGTTCCAGCCGGGCGTGTTGTTGCCGCGCGTCAAAGCCGCAAGGCCTTCATTGCTGGTGGGGTAGCGGCCGAGATCGAGGTAATAGAGATCGAGCGCGGTGGAAAAACTCTCGATCTGGATTTTCGCGGCCTTTGCCTTGGACTCGCCGAGATAACCGAGCACCCGCGGTCCCACCAGCGCCATGATCAGTCCGATGATGGTGATCACCACCAGGATTTCGACCAGCGTGAAACCGGCCTGCCGGCGCCGCGACCGGCGTGTCGCCTCACTCAGAACGTTTCGATCCACCTCGGTCGCCTCCTCGAATTCAAACTCATTTCCGCTCTAGCCGACAATCTGACTGACGGACAGCAGTGCCGTCATGACAGACACGATCAAACCGCCGACCACGATGCTGATCACGATGATCGCGGCAGGTCCCGCGATCCCGACCACGCGATCGAGCGTGCGTTGCAGTTTCGTCTCATAGAACTCGGCGACGCGGCCCGCCAGCACCGGCAATTGCCCGGTTTCGTCGCCGAGCCGCAGCATCCGCACCGCCATCGACGGCAGCGCCCTGGTATCGGATAGCGCATCGGACAGTTTGGCGCCATGGCGGACGCGCTCGGCGGCATCGGTCCAGACCGCGGCTGGACCCGCCGACGCCATCATGTCGACGAGAATCCGCAGCGTGGTGGTGAGATTGACGCCGCTTCCCAGCAACAGTCCGAGGTTCCGGCAAAACAGCGAGGTCCGGTAATACATCATCACCTGCCGGATCGCCGGCAGCTTTGTGAGCGCATTGAAGATGCCGCGGCGAACGCTCAGCTGGCGCAGCAGCAGCCAACTTGCGGCGATGGCGCCTGCGAGTATCGCCAGGACCAGGTCGGAATTGCTGCGCAGGAAAGTCGAAAAATTCAGAAAGGTCAGAATGATCGGATCGACCTTGGCGCCGAAATCCTGCAGCACGCTGGCGAACTGCGGCAGCACGAAGGTGAGGAAGAACAACAGCACGCAGCCGGCCGCGCTGAGCACGAACAGCGGATAGCGGATGGCGTCGCCGAGCCGGCGCTTGAGCGCCTCGGTGCGGCTGCGCTCGTCGGCGAGCACCTCCAGCACCTGGTCCAGCGACCCCGACGCCTCGCCGACCCGGATCAGCGCCACGTACATCGGCGGAAACAACCCTTCGTGCCGCGACAGCGCTTCGGCAAAACTCTCGCCGGCGATGACGTGCGAGCGGATATCGGCGACCACCGGCCGCAGCCGGCCGAAATCGCGGTCGGCGGCGAGCAATTCGAGGCCGTCATTGATCCGCGCCCCGGCGCGCAGCAACAGCGCAAGGTCGCGGGTGAAGATCGTGACGTCCTCGGCGTTCGGCTTGTTGAAGATGCCGAGCACGCTGCGGGCCGCAGCCCCGCCCTCTTCCAGCGTGACGTTGTCGACCAGCACCAGCCCGAGCCGCTCGATGCGCTGCGCAACATCGCCCGGCGCCGAGGCCGCGATCGCGCCGGAGACCAGTTCGCCATTGCCGTTGAGTGCGCGATAACGATAGTTCGGCATGGGATCACCGAATGGTCGTGACGCGGAAAACCTCGGGCACGGTGGTCAGCCCAGTGCGGCATTTCGCGACCGCATCCGCCAGCATCGTGGTCATGCCGCCGGCCATCGCGGCGCTGTCGATGGTGTGCGAATCGGTCTGCGGCCCGATCAGCTTGCGAACGGCTTCGGACATTTCGAGGATCTCGAACACGCCGTTGCGGCCGCGATAGCCGGTGCCGCCGCAGCGCTCGCAACCGCCTGCCTCGTGAATCAACTCACCGGCCTTGAAGCCGATTACCGCGAAGCGCGGATCGCGGTCGATATCGGCCGCGGTCAACCGATGTGGCACCTTGCAGCGATCGCACAGCACCCGCACCAGCCGCTGTCCGACCACCGCGCGCAGCGTCGACTTCAGCAAAAAGCCCTCGATGCCGAGATCGATCAGCCGAGGCACGGCGGCGGCCGCGGTCTCGGTATGCAGCGTCGTCAGCACCAAATGGCCGGTCAAGGCCGCGTGGATCGCGATATGGGCGGTCTCGGCGTCACGGATTTCGCCGACCATGATCACGTCGGGATCCTGGCGCACGAAGGCGCGCATCGCGGAGGCGAAGGTGAGACCGATCGAGGGCTTGACCTGCGACTGGTTGATGCCGGGAATTTCGTATTCGACGGGGTCCTCGATGGTGAGGATCTTGCGGGTCGGCTCGTTGAGGATCGAGAGCATGGTCGCCAGCGTCGTGGTCTTGCCGCTGCCGGTCGGTCCCGTCACCACGATCATGCCATGCGGCAGCGCCAGCAGGCGCGTCATGGTGGCCTCGTCGCGCGCCGACAGACCGAGCCTTCCCATCTCGAGCAGGCCGCGGTCGCGCGGCAACAGGCGGATCACCGCGCTTTCGCTGGCCTGCGTCGGCATGGTGGCGACGCGGATGTCGAGTTCGGATCGGCTGACGCGGACGCGCGCGGCGCCATCCTGCGGCAACCGCCGTTCGGCGATGTTGAGACCGGCCAGGATCTTCACCCGCGAGATCAGCGCCTGCGGCGGAATGCCCGAAGGCGCCGGCATCGCGCGCAACAGGCCGTCGACCCGCATCCGCACCGTGAGCCCGGACCGAAACGGCTCGATGTGGATGTCGCTGGCGCGAAGCTCGAGGGCGCGCTCGAGCAGATCGTTCAGCGCCCGCACCACCGGCGCGCCGCTGGCGAGATCGCGCAGGCTCTCGATGTCGTCGTCGGATTGCTGGGTCGATCCCTTGGCGCCCTCCTCCGCATTGGCGCCGTCCGCTTCGGTGCGCTGGTCGAGCAGCGTCGTGATGTCCTCGAACGAGGCCACGGCAACCTCGACCGGGGCGCCGAACACGATTTCGGCGGCGCGGATGGCGGCGGTATCGGAGGGGTCGGCGACCGCGAGCCGGTAACTGCCGTTCGGCGCGCGGACCGGAAAGATCGTGGATTCCCGCAGGAAACGTCGGGAAAATCCATCGAGGCAGGGCGTGGAGGCGAGAAGTTGCGGCAGGCTGAGCCTGACCACGCCCCAATAGTCCGAGACCTCATCGGCGAATTCGGCAGCCGACAGGTCGGTGGCTTCCCACAGTTCCCGCAGCGGCCGTGCCAGCGTGGAATTGGCCGGCTTTTCGACGCGGGCGCGCGCCTTCGGCGGCAATGAATATTTTTCCAGAAGATGCTGCCGGAAGGTCTCTGCGGAAAGCTCTCGCATCGAATTCACAGCGCTAACCTTGTTACTGGAAAGCAACAGCTCTCATGTGTGGCGCAAAGCCTTTAACCCTTGACATATTCAGTAGCAAAAACATAATCCTGAGGCAAATTTTTGAGCGTCCGATACCATGGGGGATCGGGCGTGTTTTTCCAGTCGATCGTAAGCTTTGGTAGGCGTATTTTGTTCAAAGTGGTCCACCCGCTTTTGCGCCTGCGTCCAGGGTTGGCTGGAACGATGGTGTTGCTGCTGTCCGGCTTCCTGCTGACGGCCTGCATCATGACCGCCAATCAGTCGGTCGAAGGCAACCCCAAGGACCCCCGCGTCCAGGATATCGCCGACAAGGTCCGCTCGATCGATCTGCTGCCCCGCGATACCACCGATGTCGCCAACACCGGGATCGGGCAGCAGGCTCCCTCGCGGCCCGCGATCTATCTCAGCGACGGCACGACCCCGCCGGGCTCGGCGCCCGCCAAGCGCGACGATACCGATGCCGGCAGCGGCTATGACCTGAATTTCGAAAACGCGCCGGTTGCCACCGTGGCAAAGGTCATCCTTGGTGACGTACTTGGCGTCGGCTACACCATCGATCCCCGCGTGCAGGGCACGGTGACGCTGGCCTCGGTCCGGCCGGTGCCGAAGGCGGACGCGCTCTACGTGCTCGAAAACGCGCTGCGGATGTCCAGCGTGGCGCTGGTGCGCGACCGCGGCGGCTATCGGCTACTGCCGGCGGCCGAAGCCGGTCCCGGCGGCATCGACCGCACCGCGGCGGCAGAAGCCGGCCAGGGCATCAGCGTGGTGCCGCTGCGCTACGTCTCGGCGCAGGCCATCTTCAAGCTATTGGACGCGTTCGGCACCAAGGCCACGACGCTGCGTCCGGACAACGGGCGCAATACGCTGATCGTCACCGGCAGCGGTTCCGACCGCGCCGCGGCGCTCGACACCATCCTCTCCTTCGACGCCGACTGGATGCGCGGCCAATCGGTCGGCATCTTCCCGATCCACAATTCTTCGCCCGAGCCCGTGATATCGGAGATCGAGAAGATCATGGATTCCGGCGACGGCGGCCTGACCCAGAACGTCATCAAGTTCCAGGCGATCAACCGGCTCAATTCCATCCTGGTGGTCAGCCAGCGGCCCGAATATCTCAAGCGCGCCGCGACCTGGATCGCGCGGCTCGACAAGTCCGATACCGATGGCGTCAACCTGAAGGCCTATTCGCTGCGCTACGGCAACGCCAAGCAGGTCACGGCACTGCTCAACGACATGTTGACGGGCAGCCATGCCGCCAATGGAACCAGCCTCGACAACGCATCCAGCCAGATCGCACCGGGCGGGGGGATTTCGGTATCCTCGTCGGGTACCAATCCGGTGGCCGCGTTGAGCGCGATGCCGACGGCGGCCTCTGGCGCCTCTCCCGCCGGTGCCGGGCCACAGCTCAACACCCGCGCCGCGCCCAACGCTGGCGGACAGGACAATGCGGCCGGCGGGCTGTTCGGGTCAGGCGGAAAGCCCGCCGCCGGCAGCGCCATCCTGCAGAATGTCCGGATCACCGCCGACGTCACCAACAACGCGGTGCTGGTCTACGCCGACCAGGAATCGCAGCGCATCATCGAGCAGACCATCCACCAGATCGACCGGCCGCAGCGCCAGATCGCGATCGAGGCGACGATCGCCGAGGTGACGCTGAACGATCAGCTGAACTACGGCGTGCAGTTCTTCCTGGCGAGCCAGAAGGGCTCGATCGTCAACACCGTCGCCACCGCCCCCGGCAGCAACGTCATCGCGCCCGCCGACCTGACCGAAGGCAGCGTCGCCAGCGCCGCGGTCAACTCCGCGGCGGGCAATCTGCTCGGGCGCGCGCTTCCCGGCTTCAATTTCCTGATCGGCGCCGAGAATTCGCCGCGCGTCATCCTTGATGCGCTGCACAACATCACCGACGTCAAGGTGCTGTCCAACCCGTCACTGGTCGTGTTGGACAACCAGGCGGCGACCTTGCAGGTCGGCGATCAGGTGCCGTTCTCGACCGGTACCGCGACCGTGCTGACCGCGAACAACACCGTGGTCAACACCATCGACTACAAGAACACCGGCATCATCCTGCGGGTGCTGCCGCGCGCCAATGCCAATGGCAACATCGTGCTCGACATCGAGCAGGAAATCTCCAGCGTCGCCGCCGGAACCGCGGCGGGTTCGCTGACGCCGACGATCTCGCAGCGGCGCGTCAAGAGCTCGATTGCGGTGCACAGCGGCCAGACCGTGCTGCTGGCGGGCCTGATCACCGAGACCGAGAACAAGCAGCGGCAGGGCATTCCGGGGCTCGATTCCATTCCCGGCATCGGCGACGCTTTCTCGCATCAGACCACCTCGCGGGCGCGAACCGAACTGATCCTGTTCATCCGGCCGACCATGATCAGGGACGCCGTCGACGCCCATGTCGTCGCCGAGGAGATGCGCAGCAAGATGAACAGCCGGCTGGTCGGCACCAGCCTGCCCGTCGTCGTGACCGATCCTCCGAAGGCCCCGCACTGAGCGGGCTTGGCAGGCCAATCCTTCTCACGCTCGTGCTGGTCGCGACGCTCGCCGCTAGCCTCCTGGCCGCGCCGGGCCCCGAGGGGCTTTTGGGGGCGCTGTTGGCGGCGCTGATGCTGGCAATCGCCGTCGTCGATCACGAGCGCTACATCATTCCCAACGAATTGACGGCGGCGGCGCTGGCGCTGGCGCTGCTTCGTGCGGGCATGGTTGGACCCGAGGCGGGTTGGCTGGCCGTGCTCTGGGCGGCCTTGCGGGCCGCGGCGATCGCCCTGCCGCTTGTGGCACTGATGATCGGCCACCGGCGCTGGCGCGGCCGCGACGGGCTTGGGCTCGGCGACGTCAAGCTCGCGGCGGTCGCGGGCGCCTGGCTCGGCTTCGTCACCATCTTCGCGGTGATCGAATTCGCCGCCCTCGCAGCGCTCGGCGCCTATGCGGTGAACGGCTATCTGCGAAACCGGCCGCTGAGGGCGACCGCGTTCCTGCCGTTCGGACTGTTTTTGGCGCCGGCGATCTGGATCGGCTGGCTGGCAGAGACGCTCCTGGCGTGAGTGCTCAGCGTTCGCGGCTGGGCGCCCATTCCAGCGCCCGGATGCGGGCCTGCGCGATCTCGCCGCGCGTCATCTTGGTGGCGACGGCGTCGCGGATGCGCACGCGGGCTTCGCGGGCGCGCGGGGGCGCGGCTGCGGCCGACAGATTGAGCCATTTGCCGGCTTCGACGATGTCCCGCGGCACGCCAAAACCCTTGTCGTAGAGCAGGCCGAGCGAATATTGCGCGAGGCTGTCGCCCTGCTCTGCGGCGCGGCGGTACCACATCGCGGCTTCGGTGTAATTCTGCGGCACGCCGCGGCCGTTCTCGAACATGAACCCCAGATAGGACTGAGCCGATGCATCGCCCCGCTCGGCCAGCGGAATGAAACTCCGCGACGCCGCGACATAGTCCTGCCGCTTGAAGGCGGCAACGCCCTGTCCGAGCGATTGGGCTTGCGCGAAGCCGCCGGCCGAAAGCAGCATCGCCGCGGTCATCGCGACCAGGAAACGCCCCACCGCGCAGCGACGCAAAGCGAACCGGCGCCCTGGCAAGACAGCCACCTTCCCATCCGGATAACCATAGCCGCCCATACGCATCGCTCTCACTGGCCCGTCCATTGTCACGGCACCTTAGACTCGCGGCCAGCGAAAATCTACACCACGCGCCCGACCACGATCCGGCCAGAGCATGATGGGATGGAGTTGAATCGGTTCGCCGGGAGCGCGAAGCACCAGCGATCCGGTGCTCCGGTGCGGCGCCGCAGGGCCTTACCAAAAAATCGCAAAACAACCCCATGCAAAGTAGAAGACCTCGACTTGCAAACCTGGTGTTGTCTCGCGTCCGGCGAGAAAATGGTCCGTCGTCGCGCCCCAGCCTGATCCCATCCCGCTCTAGCGCTCGGCTGGAGCCGGTGAAACGAAAAACGGGTTCGTTACCGACTTTGCGAAACGATGCGCCAGCCCGATGGCGAATTCGTTGACCGGTAAAAATGCATAGGCCGAGATAAAGGAGAGCGCGACGACCAGAAACTGGATGAGGCCTTTCAGCAGAAGGCCGTCCCCAAAGTGTCGCATCAGCGGTTCCCCCACGAAACACAGGACCGGGCCGTGCATGAGATAAAGCGGAAACGAGATCCTGCCGAGATGCGCCGACACCGTTCCACTGAGCCAGTTCTTGATCCCGGGGATGGCGATACACCCGAGCACCAACGACAGGGTTCCAACCAGGCTCCAAATCGCAAAGCCGTGGGTCAACGCGGCCGGCGTCAGACAACCGATTGAAAGCAACAGGATGGCGGCCGGTCTCGGGATCGCGTCGATCCATCCGCGATTGAAACTGTCGGCCAATGCGGAGCCGGCCGGGAAAAGCGCCAGCTTAGCGGTGTTTTCCGTCGGAGCCAGCCAGAGGATGACACAGGTCAGGCCGGACAGGAACAGCAAGCGGCCTGACAGCGGCCTGACGGCTACAATCGCGAGCAGAACGACGAATGATCCAATGAGTTCGAGACTCATGGTCCAGAGAGGTCCTATATAAGTTTCAGTGGCGTCGTAGTTGAAGAAGACATCGAAAAACGAGAACTTCAGAAGATGGCCAATGGTCGGGACAAAATTGAAAGACCCCCTGAACAGCGGAAAACGCTCGGCCGGCGGATCGACAAACCCTGAAATCATCACGATGTGAACGACGAGACACGCCGCGAAAATCGGTATGGCAAGCCTCAGATATCGACCGGCTGCGATCTTCGACCACGAGCGAATATCGCCGTCGGCCAAATAGCGCACTGACAGCGAAAACCCGGAAACCACAAAAAATATCAGCACCGCCAGCGTACCACTGAAAGGGATGAGATATTTGAGGCGATCCCCGAAAACTGGGTCGACGGGCAAGCCCTCGCTGCAAACGTGATAGAGCAGCACAAAGACCGCTCCCCAGCCACGCAGCCCGTCCAGGAACTTTAGCCGCCGCACAAACCTCTCCGCTTCGACGATGAAGGCATCCTACCCATCGCGATAGACTGACATTTCCCCGCCGCCACGCCAACGGCTCCGGCGCCCGATAGTACGTGATTTCGCCCGCAAGGGACTATAAAACTGCAGCTGAAGTTGAGCGGAAACGGCAGGCAGAAGCATGGCTCTGTGCCGGCCGTCGGTCAACGCGGCTCGACTGCGAGTAACCCGTGCGCGTCTGCATCATTCAGTCCTGCTACATTCCCTGGAAGGGTTTTTTCGACCTGATCGGGCGGTGCGATGAATACGTGGTCTATGACAGCGCGCAATATGTGAAACGGCACTGGCACAATCGCAACCGGATCAAGACCACCAAAGGCGTCGACTGGCTGACCATCCCCGTCATCACCAAGGGCCGCTTCGAGCAGCCGATCGATCAGGTCGAAATCGAAAAGCCATGGGCGGACAGGCATTGGCGCGCCCTCGAACTGGCGTACGGACGGGCGCCGTTCTTCGAGCCCCTCGCACCCACGGTGAAGGGTTGGTACGAGCGTGCGGACCGGCAGGGGCGCCTGACCGATGTCAACATGATCTTCCTGCAGGGCATCGCCGGGCTGCTCGGACTGAAGACCCGGTTCGTCAGGGATATTGCCTATCCGGCGCAGGGCGCCAAGACCGAACGGCTATTGGGAATCGTCCGCGCCGCCGGCGCCGACCGCTATCTCAGCGGCCCATCGGCGCGCGATTATTTCGACGAGCCGATGTTCCGGGCGGCCGGCGTGACGCCGGAATGGATGAACTATCAGGGCTATCCGGAATATCCGCAGCTTCACGGCGGATTCGAACATGCGGTGACCGCGCTCGATCTTTTGTTCAATACCGGCCCCGAAGCGCCGCGCTATTTGCGCGCGGTCGAGGATCAGCAGATCTGATCGCCAAGCCGTCACAACAAAAAATCCCGGGCTCGGGGCCCGGGATTTGAGATTGCTGGATGCCCTGTTGCGCGTCCAAATCCTGCAAGCAGAGCGCGCTGCGCGAGCCTGCGTTTACTGCTCGCCCAGATTTTGTACACCGGTGCCGGCCGCGGTCGTCGTTGTCGAACCCGTATTGCCGAACACCCTGTTGTTCCCGTAGCTTGTGGGCGAACCGGTCATTCCGTTGACAGTATTGAAGTTGATGTCCGAATTGGAGAGCCGGATATTGCCAGCGGTTGCGAAGACCCCTGTTCCGTTGCCGCTGATCGCGCTGTCGTCCACGGTGACCGTGGCGCCGCCGTCGGCTTCGACTCCGCTGCCGTTGCCGGAGAGGACCGACCGCTTCACCACGACATTGTTACCGGTGCCGGCGGCGATGCCGAACAAATTGTCGAACGACTGCACGCCGTCGATCACGACGTTGTTCGGACCTGTCGCAGCCAAGCCGATTCCGGTCGATGTATTGTGACTGACGATCGTATTGACGATCATCAGCTTGGTATTTCCGGCAGTGCGCGCATCGCTGATGCCCTGCTGACCGAATTGCGTGATCACGCTGTTCTCGATCGCAACCACCCCGGCGGTGATGATCTTGATGCCGACGGTACCGGGAGTTCCGGAGGGGCCGAGACCGATGATCTGAAGACCTCTGATAATCACCTTGTCGGTGGCCCCGGCGTTGATCGTGATGCCGGGGGTTCCGGCGACCAGGATCGATCCGAGGGTCTGGCCGCAGTTGAGCGTGATCGCCTTGGTGATGGTGATGCCGCCGAACCCGCCTGGATCGAGACAGTCGATTTCACCGGACGCCGAGGTCTTCGAGATCGCGCCGGCGAAGGTCTTGCAGGGCGCCGTGCGGCTGCACGGATTGGCGTCGTCACCGACGCCGGAGATCCAGGTTCGAGTCGCCTGGGCGTGGGCAGGTGCCGCCGCCAGGAATGGGACTAGAAATCCGATGGCTAAAGCCAGTAAACCTATACGACGCATTCAACCCTCCTTGTGGTGACCGAGATTCTCTCAGTCTTGAAATAACGATGCAGTATGGTTCCGCGTCCGGAACTGCCATCCGGGGCGATTTGGTATCAATCCGAGGTCTTGGACAGAGGACGACATCCCCCTCACCCTTAGATTGTGTGTGTCGCCAGGTAGCTTTGCAGCAGAAAACTAAACAGCAAAATTTGTAGCGCAAATCAAGTTCAGCATGCAAATCCCGACAACGGGCTGCACCAATCCCGCCCAAGTAGTGTGTCCGGCAAATGCAACAACGGTTCAAACGAATTGTGTATTTTTGCCGGGCCGGAGAGGGCCGCGTCGATTGGGCGCAGGCGGTTGGCCGCCTGACCCGCGCAAGGCCGGGAAGGCCGTCCCTTCGGACCGCGCCCATTTGCGGGTTCCGTCCAATTGCCCTATGAAATCTGGTCGGGCGGGTTTATCCGTCCGCGTTCCTAAGCCGCTGCAAAACAACATTGTTTTCCAGCCATCAAAGTACGGCCGCCGCGGGAAAGATGATGCAAGCACGCGAATTGATCGCCGAAGTTCTGCGAACCAGGGTCCCGATTCCGGGGGATGACGTCCTGCTTGCGAACATCGAAGGATGGGATTCGCTGAAAGGTGTCCGGCTGGTACTTCGTCTCGAGGAGATTACGGGACGCGCATTGTCGGAGACTGACATCGAGAAGTTGCAATCGATCGAAGATGTCGACCGATTGTTGAAGGCTGCGTGAGCCGATGACCTCACCCGACGATCGCTGGGTTGTCGTGTCCGGAGCCGGCGGGCAGCTTGGACGCGCGCTTGTGTCGCACTATGCGGCAAAGGGCCGCCCCGTCCTGGCGCTCGATAGGAACTTCGATGCCGCCGCGCCGTCGCCGGGCGTTACCGCGCGGTCCGTGGACCTCGTGATCGAAACCGACGTCCGGCAGGCGCTCGCCGACGCGATTCCGGCTACCGATACGATCGCGCTATTGATCAACGCCGCCGGCCTGATCTGGAACGAACCGATACTGGCCTTGCGCGGCGCCAAATTCTCCACCCATGGCGTGGAATCCTGGCGCGGCGTGATCGACGCCAACCTTACGGCGCCCTTTGTCGCCGCCACCGAGGTCGCCGCGCGCATGGTACGTCGCGGCGGCGGATCGATTGTGAACTTTTCCTCGATCGCCAGCGAAGGCAATGCCGGTCAGGCTGCATACGGGGCCGCCAAGGCCGGCATCGAGGGGTTAACGCGCACGATGGCGATCGAGCTCGGCCCGCTCGGCATTCGGGTCAACGCCCTCGCGCTCGGCTTCATCGATGTCGCCTCCACGAGGAGCGCGGTCACCGACGAGCGGCTGCAGGGCTATGCGCAGAAGACGCCGCTGGGCCGGCTCGGTCAGGTGGAAGACGTCATCGGCGCGATCGAATTTCTCGCAGCCAATCGCTTCGCCAACGGCACCATCATGAAGCTGGACGGAGGCCTGCGTCTCTGATGACGGGCTTGTGGAACGCGTTCGATGCAAATGCAGAAACCGATCCCGCGGCGCCGGCGCTGATTTTCGGCGATACGGCCTGCTCGTTCGGAGAATTGAAGGTGCTGGCGCAGCGTTGCGCGGCCGCGCTTGCCGGCCGCGGCGTCGTGCAGGGCGACGTGGTGGCGCTGCAATTGCCCAAGCGCCGGATGGCCTACGCGCTGCTATTGGCGTGCCTTCGGCTCGGCGCTCCCTATGTATTTCTCGATCCGAAAAATCCGCCGGAGCGCACGGCGCGGATGGTGGCGCAGCTGCGGCCGAAAATCCTGTTCAGTGAAACCGGCACGCCTAATCCATTCGGCGAGGCACGCACACTGGCGTCCGCCGGCGATGAAAGTTCGCTCAAGGGTTTCGAACCGGCCGCGGACGATGCGGCGTTCCCGATCGTGACCGGGACCGATCCGGCCTACATCATGTTCACCTCCGGTTCGACCGGCGAGCCGAAAGGCGCAGTGATTCCGCATCGGGGCGTGTTGAGCCTGATGGCATGGGCGCGGACGCTGCTGGGCGATCCGGCGCGCCAGCGCTTTACCGGCCTCAATCCACTGCATTTCGATAATTCCGTGTTCGACATCTACTGCGGATTGTTAAACGGCGCGGCGCTGGTGCCGGTCGAGACCTCCGAGATCACCAACCCGGCGACCTGGGTCAGGACGGTCCGCGCGGCGGAAGCGACCGTGATGTTCGCCGTACCGACACTGTATCTCATCCTCGATCAGCTCGGTTTGCTGACCCCGAAGGCGCTGCCCGGCATCCGCGTTTTCCAGTTCGGCGGCGAAGGCTATCCGATCGGGAAACTGCGCCAATTCCGCGAACGCTTCGCAACACCCGTGCGGCTCGTCAATGTCTATGGTCCGACCGAGACCAGTTGCATCTGTTCGAGCATCGAAATCACGCCCAAGGTCCTGACCGCTCTCGACCGCGAATTCCCGCCGCTCGGCCGCATGCACCCGGACTTCACTCACGCGATCCTCGACGAACGGCAGATGCCGGTGCCACACGGACAGGCCGGTGAATTGTGGATCGGTGGCCCCTGCGTCGGATTGGGCTATTATGCGATGCCTGAGGAAACCGCCGCGCGGTTCCGCCAGGACCCCGGTCAGGACGACCGCCGCGCGGTCTATTACCGCTCGGGCGATCGGGTGCGCGAGGATGAACAGGGGCTGCTCTGGTTTCAGGGCCGGGTCGACAACCAGGTGAAAATCCGCGGTCACCGCATCGAGCTCGAAGAGATCGACCTTGCGGTGCAGAGCATCCCCGACGTTCAGCGCGCCGTCGCGGTGGTGCTCGCGGGTACCGATGGCGGGGAAATCGCGGTAGCCTATATAGCCAACCGTCCGGTCACGGCGGAAGAGGTTCAGGTGGTTTGCAGGCAAAAGCTTCCGGCGTATATGCGGCCGGTGCAAACAGTTCAATTCGACGAGCTGCCGCACAACGCCAACGGAAAAGTGGACCGCAGGGCGGCCCTCGCCCTCCTTGAGCAGGCGGATCGCGGATGAAACTTTCAATCGTCACGACGCTTTACAAGTCGGGCTCCTGTGTCGAGGAATTTCACCGTCGCGCGTCGGAAGCCGCCCAGCGCGTGACCGGCGACTACGAGATCGTGATGGTCGACGACGGCTCGCCCGACAATTCGCTTGACATTGCGTGTTCGATCGCGCGCAACGACAGCCATGTGCGCGTGATCGAATTGTCGCGCAACTTCGGTCACCACAAGGCGCTGATGGCCGGGCTCGAGCATGCCCGCGGCGAATTGTGTTTCCTGATCGACAGCGACCTGGAGGAAGATCCGGCGCTGCTCGGCGGCTTCCTCGACAGGATGCAATCGGCGGACTGCGACGTGGTGTACGGCTTTCAGGAGAGTCGCAAGGGCGACAAGCTGGAAAGCACCGGCGGAAAGATCGCCTGGTACTGGATCAAAAAGCTGTATTGGATCGATATTCCGCTCAATCAGTGCACCGTCCGCCTGATGCGCCGCGAATATGTCGACGCCTTGCTGCTGCACCGCGAGAGCAACACGGTGATCGGCGGTCTCTGGGTGATCACCGGATTTCGCCAGAACGGCGTTCCGATCGCCAAGGGTCATCGTCCCCAGAGCAGCTACTCGTCGCTGCTTAGATTCGTGACGCTCATTAACGGCATTACCTCATTCAGTACCGTTCCGCTCAACCTGATGGTTCTGGTCGGCATGACGGTATCGTTCGTTTCTTTCGCGGTCGGTATTTTTGTCATCCTGCAAAAACTCATCTACAAGTCGGCGGCGGGCTGGGCGTCCCTGATCGTGTCGATCTGGTTCATGGGAGGGATGATCGTGTTTTGCCTCGGCGTTATCGGAATCTACATCTCGCGCATCTTCGTCGAGACAAAAAATCGGCCTTACGTTATCGTCAGAAGGGTCCACCAGCGGGCTGCGCCATGAAAACCGAGAAGATCGATCCCGCGCGCGCGTCGTACCAGCGGAAGGACGACGAGCATTGGGCCGAACTCGAAAGCATCCTGCGCGAGGGAAAAATCTCGCTGTCCGAGACGCTGATCAACTATCCGGCTTTTATCCGGCGGCGCGAAATGACCCGGCTGCTTGCCGATTATGACCTGTTCCGGATGATTCAGGACGTGCCGGGATCAATCGCAGAACTCGGGGTTTTTCTCGGCGCGGGCCTCTTTACCTGGTCGAAGCTCCTGGAAACGTACTTTCCGGGCGACCGCTCGCGCAGGGTTTACGGCTTTGAAAGCGGCGGCGGCTACCGCGACTTCGCTCCCGAAGATGGCGATCCCAAACCGTGGATCGAGAACGTCGTCGGCCGCAAGCTCGTGCCCGAGGGCTATCTGGAACGGATGGTGAAGCTGACTAATCTGGACAATCTGCTGCCGGGCGTCGAACGCTGCCGCGTCATTTCTGGCGATATCCTGGAGACGGTTCAGGCCTTCGCCGACGGCAACCAGGGCACACGGCTGTCGATGATCTTCATGGACGTCAATCTGTACAAGCCGACCCTGGCCGGCTTTCGCGCCCTGTATCCCCTGCTCGTACCCGGCGGCATCGTCGCCTTGAACGGCTATGGATCGCCGCCCTGGCTCGGCGAAACCGCCGCCTTCGAAGCCTATTTCAAGGAGATCGGGCAACCGCTGCCCCACGTCAGGAAGCTGGCTTATTCGATCAGGCCCGGCGGCTATTTCATCAAGGAATAGCGATGAGGAAGAAAGTACTGCTCTTCACGTCGCAGGATATCGGCAACGACGTGTTCTCATACCTCCATTCGCGCGAGGACATCGACCTGGTTGTCGTCACCCAGCGCACCCGGCGCGATGAAATCTACGGCTATCGGGCTACGCTTGATCTATGCATCGAAAGCGGCGTCCGCGCCCTGACGCCGAAAGCGCTGGACGACGCGTTCCTGTCCGAGGTCGAGCGCATCGCACCCGACCTGGTGATCTGCGCTTACTATCCCCGAATCTTTCCACGCCGGTTGATCGACATTCCGCCGCTCGGCTGCATCAATGTGCACCCCGGCCTGCTGCCGCAATATCGCGGCACGTTCCCGACGCCGTGGTGCATACTCAACAACGAAGAAGAGATCGGAATCACGATCCACTACATGGACGAGGGAATCGACACCGGCGATATTCTGGTACAGCGATGCCACCTGATCGGCTCCGAAGAGACGGGCCACGAGCTTTACCGGCGCTCGATGAAACTATGCGCCGACCTCATGATCGAGAATTTCGACAAAATTCTTCGAAAAGAGATCAAGCCGCGATCGCAACCGGCCGGTGGCTCGTACTACAACAAGATTCCACCGCAATACAGAATCGACTGGCACCAACCGCGCTCGGAGATACGCAATCAAATCCGGGTCCACGCCCGGCCCTATTTTCCGGCGTTTTCGTTTTTGATGAACAAGTGTCTGACGATCAACAAAGCTTCGCTGATCGATCTCGCAGACTACAGGGCGCAGGGCGCCGGCATCATCTGCAGGGTCTTCGAGAACAGGAAATTTGCGATATCCTGTGTCGACGGCTGCCTGCTGATCGAAGACTACGATCTCTTTCCAATTCTTCGGCCTGACGACATCGAGCTTCACATCCGCGTCGGAAATCGGGTCTAGGAGCGCCGATGCCGGACTCCCCGCAAGTCGACCCTTCCACAATCGGCGACAGCTACGACGCGTTCTATCAGGCGCGAAACCCGGAGCACGTCTATCCCGTCGAGTTCGTGGTGCGGGCTTTTCTCGGCAACTATCCCCGGCACAAGACCGACAAGGCCGGCTATCCCGGCAAGCGCGTGCTCGACCTCGGATTCGGCGACGGTCGCAACATGCCGCTGTTGCACAATCTCGGCATGCTTGTATCGGGCGTGGAGATATCGCAGGAGATTTGCGATCTCACCGCAAGGCGAATGCAAGCACTGGGCGTCGAGGCCGATCTCAAGGTTGGTCGAAATCACGCCATCCCTTACTCCGACAGCTTCTTCGATACTGTCCTTGCCTGTCATGCCTGCTACTACATCGATCCCGGCACCCGCTTTGACGACAATCTGCGCGAGATCGCTCGCGTCCTCAGGCCCGCCGGCGCATTCATATTTTCCGTGCCGATCGGCACCAGCTATATCATGGCGGGTGCCAGGGACCTCGGCGACGGGCACATGGAGATTGCCAACGATCCCTACGGGGTGCGCAACGGATACGTGCTCAGGAAATTCGACAGCGAAGCCGAAATCCGATCCGCGCTGTCGCCGGCCTTTACCGATTTCGAGATCGGCTCGTGCCGCAACGATTTCTGGGGTATCGATGAGCACGTCTGGGCGGTGGTTTGCCGCAAGCAGGGCTAGCGGGATATCGAGATGCCGTTATACGCCAGAGAGCATCGATCGCGAAAAATCCTGATCTTCGGGACCGGCACCGGGGCCGACATCGCGCGCCGCTATTTCGAGCTGGATTCGCCGCACCAGGTCGCCGGCTACGTCGTCGATCGCGAATTCCTCGCCGCACCGGCCTTCAACGGCCGGCCGGTGGTTGCCGTCGACGACGCCATCAAAACCTTCCCGCCGGACGACGTGCTCGCTTTCGTGCCGCTGGGATCGGCGCGCATGAACATGCTGCGCGCCGAGAAGTATCGGCTGTTGAAATCGATGGGCTACCGGTTCGCGACCTACGTCCATGCGTCGAACCGGCTCGAAGGTCATTGCGAGATCGGCGAGAACTGCTTCATTCTGGAAAACCAGTCGGTCAATTTCGACGCCGCGATCGGCAACAATGTGGTGATCTGGAGCGGCTGCCAGGTCGGCGACCGCAGCCGAATCGGGGATCACGCCTTCCTGGCCGCCCATGTGGTGCTCAACGGCGACGTCACCATCGGCGAGTACGTCTATCTCGGCAGCAATTGCAACATCTCCAACAGCGTGCATGTCGCGACGCAATCGTTCATCGGCGCCAACGCCCTGATCACGCAGAATACCATAGAACGCGCGGTCCATGTCGTCGAGGCGACGCCGGCCGCAGGGATCGACAGCCTGCGCTTCGTGCGGCTCCTGAAAAAGCATAGCTGAGGCAGATCGAGAGCGACCATGATCGAAGACTACGAGCGATTGGGACTGGTTTGCGCGCCGACCGGCGCGCCATGGCATCGCTCGCACTGCCAGAACCCATTCGTGCAACCGCTCTCGGACACCCGCCATCGTGTGCACTTCGCCGCGCGCGACGAGAAGAACCGCTCGCGCGGCGGGTGGGTCGATGTCGAGGTGAAGGATGGCAGGCTGGTCGTCGTCGGAGCGGCGCCAAGACCTTCGCTCGAACTCGGCCGGCTCGGCGCGTTCGATGATTGCGGCGCGATGCCGGGCAGCCTCGTGACCCACCAGGGGCGGCTGTTGATGTACTACACCGGCTGGACGCTGGCGCGCGCGGTGCCGTTTTCCTTCTTCATCGGCGTCGCAGAATCGCGCGACGGCGGCGAAAGCTTCCGCAGGCTGTCGGAGGCTCCGGTCCTCGGCCGCAACCATCACGATCCATTTCTCACCGGCGCCCCCTGGGTGATCAGCGAGAATGGCCCGCTGCGCATGTGGTACATCTCCGGCACCGAATGGGTGCCGGGCAAGACCAACGATGAGGCGCCGACCCACTATTACTCCGTCAAGCATGCGACCAGCGACGACGGCATGGTCTGGCAGACCAACGACCAGCTCTGTCTGCCCTATCTGGACAATGAGCACGCCATCGCGCGGCCGGTAGTCATGGCCGCCGATGGCGGCTATCGCATGATCTATTCCGCGCGCAGGCTCGGCGAGACCTATCGCATCTACCGCGCGAATTCGGTCGATGGATTGTCATGGCAGCGCGACACCCTGCCGCTGCTCGATGTCGCCGCCTCGGGTTGGGACTCCGAGATGATCTGCTATGGCAGCCGGCTCGACAGCCCCGCTGGCCGCTTCTTGCTGTACAATGGCAATGCCTACGGCAAAGACGGATTCGGCGCCGCGCGGCTGCGGTAGCGCCATAGGGCAAAGATCATCGGTCAGTGAATCATGAAGCCGCTGGCGTGCGCGTCGAGCCAGTGGGTGTGCGCGCTGCCGTGATCGAGCATGCTGCCATGTCCGTCATTCGCCCACTGGAACGAGGCCGCATCGTGCGAAAATTCCGCCGGCGGATTGGCGGAGGCCGCAGGCAATGCATCATAGCCAACGACATTCGCGCTTCCGTCGATCGCGGCCGCGCCCATGGCGGGTCCGAAGACGAACGTGTCCTTGTTGGCGACGGTGACCGCGGCCGACGCGAAGACGACGGACGCGCCCGCGCTGGTAGCCGCGGGAATGCCGATCACGCCGTCGCCGTTCAGATCCTGGTGGAAGCTCGGCTCCAGCGCTTCCAGTGCCGCGCTGGTACCGGGCACGCCGCCGCCAAGGGGGTCATAGGTAACGTTGCCATTAGTGTCGGTGTTCCACACCGTATATTGACCGATGGTCGCGTACTTCAAAGCTATCTCGTACCCGGTTGACGTCTGTTCGGCGCCGGTCGGTGTCCAGGCGAACTCACCCGCCGTAAGTGGCGCGCCGCCAAACATCACCTCAGGACCAATCCCGGTGCTGTTGCTATCGAGGAAATAATTATTTCCAACCTGGACCAAACTGGTCGATCCAGCCGACTCGATGGTACCGGGAATGCCGATCACGCCATCGCCGTTCAAATCTTGATGGAAACTCAATTCGGTGGCTTCCA
>NZ_DATHOP010000139.1:0-12711 GCF_035484855.1 Bradyrhizobium sp. | reverse complement strand
CCAGCAAGGTCGACTTGCCGGTGCCGTTCTCGCCGACGATTGTCGTGATGGCGCGGTCGAACGACAGCGAGAAGTCGTCGTGCAGGAACGGCAGGCAGAACGGATAGGCCGCGCGGTCGGCGATACCAGAGGGATCGAGCCAGACGCGCCTGAGGTAGGGCGCGGGCAGGTTGATCGTTCGATTTCGTCGCGAAGCCATGCGCGCTCCCGGCGGAACAACACCGTACCCGCTGTTTATACTAGAATTGGTCCACAATCCCAGATGGCAACCGGTCCGCCCGATGCGAAGCCCGACCTATACCCTGTTCCGCAACGCCATCCGGGGCGAGCGGCAGGTCGTGTGCAGCTATGACGGCCGTCCCCGCGAACTGTGTCCCCACATCATCGGCATCAACAAGAGCGGCGAGGAGGTCGTGCTGGCGTGGCAGTTCGCCGGCGAAAGCAGCGGCAGGCTGCCGCAATGGCGCTGCCTGAAACTGGCACATGTGAGAGACGCCAGTGCACGCGACGGCCCGTGGCATGAAGGCGGCTCGCACCGCACCGCGCAGACCTGCGTCAGCGATATCGATCTCGATATCAACGTTCACGTTCGCAAGCGGCGGCGGTAGGGGGCGGTGACCTGACGACAGACGGCACGTCATTGCGAGCGAAGCGAAGCAATCCATCTTGCCGCGCAAAGAAAGAGTGGATTGCTTCGCTTGCGCTCGCAATGACGCTGATGGTGCTGGGCGCCTCTCGCTGATACCGCACCCTCCGAACAAAGCCGCATACTGATTTGCCCGTCGTGTCAAGTCCATATCGAAAAAATATTCTTCTTTGCCGAATATTCGGATTATCCTATATTGCCGCCATCCCGTCCCATCAAAGGGGCGTTGCGCACGTCACGAAACGCGGGGCGGGAATGCGGTGGACGCGAATGGCGCCTCTGACGGGGGCGCCTGAGGCGGACGGCAAAGACGTGTGGGCCTGGCATCTCGACGCTGGTGTCAAGTTCGCGTTAAGGCACGCGAGCGACGGTGGCCAACAAGCCCGAAGCACCGGGGCGAGCACGTAGCAGCCGTTAAAACCATTGCGTGGGGAATGCCGGGCTGTCCCGGCGTGACCTGTGGTGGCTAAAGCTCGTGTACTTTGTTTTTTATCGTACGCGAGGCTGCGGGTGCATCGAGCGCCCGGCATTCCCTGCGCCCTTTAATTGAAGGGCGAGAGATAAATGAATACCTCGCGCAAACGCATGCGGCGAGACCGCGGTGGTGTGTCTTGCCGTCATTGCGAGGAGCCCTTGCGACGAAGCAATCCACACTTGCCTTGTTGCGCCATGGATTGCTTCGCTTCGCTCGCAATGACGATCTCACTTGTCATCACCCGCGAAAGCGGGTGATCCAGTATTCCAGAGGCCGGAGTGACCGAGCCGACAAGCCGCGGCGTACTGGATCGCCCGATCAAGTCGGGCGACGACGAGCCTTTGTGGTGCAGCGAGCACGGGACGATATGCCCTCGCTACCGTGCCCTACGCCCCTCGCCCTCGACTTCCAGTACCAGCTCCATCGTCATCAGCACGGGATTGTCGCCGCGCACGAGACGGCCCATGGCGACGACGCCGGTGTAGTCGACCAGCGCCACGTCCAGATCGGCCGAAAGCGCACCATTCGCATCCGAGACGATCACGCCCGAGCGCACCGCCATCTCCGTCGCAAAGGGGTCGACGATGCGGCCGTCGACAAAGCGCGCGCCGATGATGCTGCCGACGCCGCCGTGCAGGCGGGCCCGTGTGATCTCGCGTTCCCGGCAGAACACTTCCAGCGCTGTGGCAAA
Source organism: Bradyrhizobium sp. (assembly GCF_035484855.1). Taxonomy (GTDB): domain Bacteria; phylum Pseudomonadota; class Alphaproteobacteria; order Rhizobiales; family Xanthobacteraceae; genus Bradyrhizobium. The sequence continues at coordinate 10,899 of NZ_DATHOP010000139.1, read as the reverse complement.
ATCCTGGTTCGGCCGCAGCCGCAGCGCGTAGGCGCGGCTGGGTGCGCTGGCTGCGGTGGCCCTCGACGGGATCGGGCCGAACAATTTGAAATTGGTCTCGGGGTCGGGCTCGGCCGCAAACACCGCGCCATCGAGGCCGAAGGCGTCGACCTCGAACGGCTCGGCGACCACGGTCTCCTCCGGCAGGATATGACCGCCGCTGGGCCGGCCGTCAGGCTCCGTCCACAAGGCATGGCAATGGAAGAACGGCACGCGGTCGCGCTGGCCCAACGTCATGGCGCCCGTCCGCAGCCGGGTGATGCCCTTTGGCCGAAACGTCTCGCTGTAGAACGCGGCGTTCTCGCCGGTCACGGACAGCGCCGGCATCACATAGGCGAACGGGCCGAGCGCCCCTTCCCGCATGTTCAGCACGCCGCTCGCAAATCCCTGCTCCGCAAAGCCGCGGCGCGCGGCTTCCAGCAGCGGCAGGCCGGCCTGCAGCATGAAGGAGAACGCGCGGCCGCGCGCTTCCGCCCACTGGATGCGCTCGGGCGCGGGACGGCCGGGCTGGGCGATGCGGCGCATCTTCTAGCCCGTCTGCTTGTTGCTGAGATCGAGCAGCCCGCGTGCCTCGAGCTCGTCGCGCACCAGCCGTTTTGGAATCTTGCCATAACCGGACTTCGGCAGCGCCTCCCAGAAGAAGAACCGTTTTGGCATCTTGTAGCGCGGCACCTTCGGCGACAGGAATGCGGCCATGTCCGCCTCGCTCACGGCATCGGCGCCCTCGCGCGGCACGCAGACGGCGACTCCGACTTCGCCCCAGAACGGGTCGGGCACCCCGAGTACGGCGACCTCGCCGATCCCAGGATGGGTCAGGATCTTCTCCTCCACCTCGCGCGGATAGATGTTGGATCCGCCGGAGATGTACATGTCGGAGGCGCGGCCGGTGATATAGACAAAACCCTCCGCATCCATGTGGCCGAGATCGCCGGTGCGAAACCAGCCGTCGCGAAACGCTTTTGCATTGGCTTCGGCATTGTCATAGTAGCCGGCGAACACGCCGGGGCCGATCACGCAGATCTCGCCGGTCTCGAACGGTTTCAGCTCGCGTCCGTCATCGCCCTGGATCTGGACCTGCATGCCGGTGCGCTCGAAGCCGCAAGAGCCGATCCGCGCCTGGGGTCCGTCCTCGGGATCGTGCAGCTCGCGCGGCAGCACGGTGATGTTGCCGGTGACCTCGCCAAGGCCAAAATACTGCACCAGCACCGGACCGAGTTTTTTCAGCGCGGCCTTCTGGTCCTCGCGATACATCGGCGCGCCGGCATAGATCACATAGCGGAGCGAGGAATGGTCGTAGCGGTCGATGGCGGGATGCTCGACCATCATCTTCAGGATGGTCGGCACCGTGAAGATGTTGGTGACGCGATGACGCTCGATCAGCCGGAACGCCTCGTCGATGTCGAAGCGTTCGGTGGAGAGCAAAATGGTCGGCACGCCGCGCGCGGCCTGCACCAGTTGATGCACGCCGGCGCCATGCGACAACGGCGCGACCACCAGCGAAGCATCGTTCTCGGTGGTGCCGGGCATGAGGTCGGCGAGGTGATTGGTCACCACATAGGCCATCTGGCCATGGGTCAGCACGGCGGCCTTGGAGCGGCCGGTGGTGCCGGAGGTGAAGAAGAACCAGCAGGGATCGTCGTAGTCGACCGCGACGTTCTCGACCTTCGCGCCCGAATGAGCCGCGATTGCCTCGCGCAGAGATGTCTCGCCGAGCGCGCCCTCGCCGATCCGCCAAATGAAGGCGAGCGCCGGGCTCGCTGCGGCAACGGTTGCCGCATGATCCGGGAAATCACCGTGGCACAGAAACGCCTTAGCGCCGGAGGCGGTGGCGAGCCAGGCGACCTCGTCCGGCATCAGGCGGAAATTGGTCGGCACCCAGACCGCACCCAATCGGAAGGCGGCAAACATCGAGAAAAACATCTCGTCGCAATTCTTGGAGTGGACGAGGATGCGGTCGCCCTTGGCGATGCCGCGCGCGGCAAGTGCCGCGGCCAACGCCGAGACGGCCGCGTCGATATCACGCCAGGTCCAGGAGCGATCGCCCCAGACCAAACCCGGGCGGTCGCCGTGCCGGCGCGCATTTTGGGTCGCGAGATGCGCCAGATTCATCACCCGATGCGACATCCGTGTCAGGCCGCCCGGTGGCGCGGCTGATGTCACGGGCCCGCTCACCGCCCTACCGGCGCCCCGTCCAGACCCCGGCGGCCAGCAACACCACGCCGGCCACGCCCGAGACGATGCCGTGCTTGTAATGCATCCGCGCCACGCCATCCTCATGCCCGGGAAAGAAGCCCGGCAGCTGATCGGCGGGCACCAGGAAATAGACGGCGGCAACAACGAGCAGGACGACGCCGAGCAGGGTCAGTACGAGCTTCATGGGTGTTTCCTCTTGGACGTGATCGGGCGCTTGGGTTGGCCCTCGGCGACTTCCCGTCCTGTTTATCGCCATCCGGCCGCGCCCCGCAAGTGCACCGCAAACACCTGCGCTGGGGCATCCCGACCTCGAACGGCTTCGTCGTGATTTGTACCCCGCTCCGACAAACCTAGAGATTGTAAATGATATGCAACTCAACTAGGATCAACTCAAGCCTTTACCTCGGCCATCACGCCGAGGCGGGTGACGCGCTATCGACCTGGACAATCCATCCGGAGGATATCGCAATGGCCAACGAGACCGGAAAGCCTGCCGGCGCTGAGGGACCAAAGCCGGACGATGAACTCGCGCGGCTGAAGGCAGAACTCGAACGACAAAAAGTCGCTGCGCTCAGTCAACTGCTGAAACACAGCCTTGCATTTGTCGCCCTGGATATGGAAGCCAACGCGAAGGTGCTGGAACTGGCGACGTTCGCTGTCGCGTATGCCAAGGCAAATCAGGACACGGTTTTTTCCGTCGGCAAAGGTAACATTGACGACCTTGTAAATGCCCTGAGAAGCGGCAGTGCCCCCAAGGGCGGCGGCGTTACCGGAGGGGATGTCGTCGGCGGCGATACTGTAATCGACGATATCATCCAGATCATCAACGCGCTGATAAACCTGATAACGGGCGGCGAGAAGGACTTCTTCCTGGCGATCATCAGGCTGATATTCTGCGGTTGCTAGTGAATCCGGCGTTCAACCATGGATCACGCCAGCGTGCGGATTGTGAGATCGGGCCGGAGGCCGGCGTATGTACCTGCTTCCGACCGCTGAAATCGAATATCTGGTGATCCATGCCGGCGCCGCGCTCCCGCGAGAGGCCTCGGGCCTGCTGCTGCGTCGGGATTTCAGGCGCTTCACTCTGCTGTCGGTGGCCGGCACGTCGAGCAGGGAGAACACCCCCCTTTCATTCCGGATCAGGGATGCCGCAATCAAGGGGATCGCAGAGTCGCTGCAAGGTACCGACGCGAGAATATGCGGATGCTTTCATTCGCATGTTGTGGGGGCTGCTCGCCCTTCGAGCATTGACTGCGCCGCAACGAAAGGGCTTGGCGATCTCTGGCTGATATATTCGGTACGGTTCCGTGATCTGAAGCTCTACCGATGGGACGGCGCGGCATTTCAAACGGAGCGCTTTCTGAAGGTCCCGTCGCATGCCCCGCGATGTTGTGGTGGCTAGGCCCATTAAGGTGCACTTACAACGTATATTATGCGGGATCGAACGGTGAGTTCGCCTCCTGCGCCGGTGCGTTCCCGGCGGTCAGAATAGCAGCAATGATCAACAGGGCTTTGCGAAACGCCATCGGCATTGGTCGGCGCCAGTTCCGATCAGGTTCGCCGCAGGTTGAAAAATGAATTCCACCGCGAGAGCCGACCGCTGGTCTATAAAAGGAGCATGATCGATTTGAGGAATCCCATGATCTCTCGCCGCACACTAATGTTGAACAACGCAATGACCCTACTGGCAGCAGCCATCATCCACCCCGCGCTCGCCGCGCCGCCAACCGCGAACGACCCGCTCGCCATCGTCAATGCGATCTATGCCCGTGCCGCCAAGGGCAAGGGCGACACCGGCGGCGGCTTCGTCATCGAGACCAAGGCCGCCAAGGCAAAATATCTGTCGAAGGCGCTGGTTGCGCTGTGGGCCAAGGCCGACGCCCACACGCCGAAGGGCGACGTCGGACCGGTCGATTTCGATCCAGTCACCAATTCGCAGGAACCGGACGTGAAATCGTTCAGTGCGGTGGCCGAGAAGCAGGAGGCCGACAAGGCCGTGATCGCCGTCACCATCAAAGGCAACACGCCGCGCGCCAAGGCCATCGACGACACGATCCGCTATAGCTTCGCCAGGGATGACGGCCTATGGAAGATCGACGATATCTCCGGCGCCAGCGACGGCGAGCCTTGGTCGATCCGCGCCATGCTCGCCGACTCCCTGAAGAATTGAACGTCGATATCCGGGGAGCAGATGTCATGAACGAAATCGTCAACAACAAAGCACAACACCGCTACGAACTCATCGTCGACGGCCACCTCGCCGCCACCTATTACAGCGTCGCCGACGGCGTCATCACCTTCATCCATACCGAAGTGCCGCCGGAACTCGGCGGCAAAGGCGTCGGCTCGCAACTGATCAAGGGCGCGCTCGACCAAGTGCGCGCGGACGGATTGAAGGTGATCGCGCAGTGCCCGTTCGTGAAGGCCTATATCGAGAAGCATCCTGATTATGCCGACCTGCTCGAGGCGTAGAGTTCGGGTACCTCTCCCCGCTCTTCGAGGGGAGAGAAATCTCGTCCGCAAGCGGCTACTGCGTGACCCGGAGCTTGGCCAGGCCCTCGCGCGCGTTGCGCAGATCCGGCTTGAGCTCCAATGCCTTGCGGAAATCGGCGATCGCGCCCTGCCTGTCGCCGAGCCGCAGCTTGACCTGGCCGCGATTGTTCCAGGAATCGACGTCGGCGGGATCGTATTGCAGCGCCTTGTCGTAGTCGGAAAGGCCACCCCTGTTGTCGCCCTGGAACAGCCGGATCAAGCCGCGGTTGCGCCAGCCTCGGGCATCGGTCGGCGCCAGTTTGATGGCCGCGGCATAGTCGGCGGCCGCCAGGTCGAGTTGTTCGGTATCGCGGTAGACGTTGCCGCGGTTGATGAAGGCGATCAGGTCGGGGGCGAGCTTGATCTGCATGCTGTAGTCGGCGATCGCATGGGCCATGGCGCGCCCGCGATAATGCAGGAAGCCGCGATTGCCATAGGCAATCGCCAGATTGGGGTCGAATTTGATGGCGCTGTCGAAATCGGCCATGGCGCGCTCGGCATCGCCCTTGCCGAGCCAGGCGTCGCCGCGGTTGTTATAGGCGAGCGCGAACGAGGGATTGATCCGGATCGCCTCGTCATAGTCGGCGATGGCGCGATCGAGGTCGTGTTTGAAGGCGTAGACCCGGCCACGGTTGGTATAGGCGCAAGCAAAGGCGGGATCGATCTTGATGGCCTGATCGAGATCGGCCAGCGCGGCATCCAGTTCGCGCCGTTCGGTCAGGCCATGGCCGCGGCTGCAATAGGCGGCGGCAAGCTTCGGCCCGGTCTCGACCCTGGCCTCGATCACGGCCGAACACGCCGTTACCCGTTCGTCCGGCGTGGCGGTCGGGCCGATACAGGCCTGCCAGTTCCGGTCATCCTGCGCGGACGCCGCCTGCGGATGCGCGAAGGCGAGCACGGCACCCAGCAGCGGAACGATCAGTCGGCCCAAAATGCGCATCTATCCAATTCCCGCGACCAAAACCTCCCCTTGGTCGCCGATTTGCATCGACGGGTTCACCGACATAGATGTCTGTTGGAAACACTCATCGGCGGGAATCAGGGCCATGGCCACAGGCGGCGTCCGCGACAACAAAGCCCTCTCCCGCTACGAACTCGACGCCGAAGGCGGACTGGCGTTTGCGAATTATCGGCGCACACCCTCGGCCGTCATTATCACCCACACCGAGACGCCGCGCAGTTTGCGCGGCCACGGGATTGCCTCCGAACTGGTCGAAGGCGCGCTGCGGCTGATCCGCGCCGAAGGGCTGAAGGTGATCGCCGGCTGCGGCTTCGTCGTGGATTACCTGCAGAAGCACCCGGAGTTGGACGACATGGTCGGGTAATTTCGGAAGTCAAGCTTCCGTTCTATCGCCGGCAATCAAAAAGGCCCGCGGTCGGCGCGGGCCTTCTGGATTACCCGGTTGGATCGTTACCACTTGACGTCCGCAGGCAGCTTGCCGCCGTTGGCGGCAAGCTTGGCCATCACCTGCTGGTGCAGCCAGACGTTCATGGTCGCGGAGTCGTTGGTGTTGCCGGTGTAGCCGAGTTCGTGGGCCAGCTCCTTGCGCGCCGTGAGGCTGGAATCGATGTCGAGCGCCTTCATCAGGTCGACGATCGAGGTCCGCCATTCCAGTTTTTCCTTCTTGGCCGCGACGGCCTTGTCGAGGATGGGGGCGACGTCGACGGATTGCGCCGGCGCCGCCGGCGCGGATGCCGGGCTTGCGGCGGTCCCATCGGTTGCCGGTGCGCTGCCGCTCGCAGGCGTGGCGGATGCCTTGCTGCCGAAGATCGCGCTCATGATTTTCCCGAAAATACTCATCGTTGGCTCCTCGTTGGCTCCCAAGAATTTGCAGATGATGTGGAAGGCTTGAGCGGCGCTGTTGGCTGGCGACCGGCAGCAGCGGACCGGATCGTTAACAAGTTTAACCATCCCGAGCAGGCTTGCCAATGCAGGACGCAGCTGCAGCAAGCAATGGCAGGAACCGATTAGCGCTTCAGGAATGACGGAAGAATGACATGAAGGCGGCCATGCCGCGACATAACGGCATTCACCGAAGCGTGAGCGACGACGCGGGTGAATGGGAGTACGCTGACGGTTCAGTTCGCGACATGGCCAGCTTCGGTTTCCTGTCTTCGCGTCTGGCCCGATCGTGATCGTTTCCGAAGAGCCGCTGCTTGCGCCCTCGAATGGCGTGCAATACGGCGGCTCGCGGCAAGGGAGATAACGACCATGGCCACACCCTATCCCGGCAATGTCACGCCACTGGCTCAGCCCGCGCAGGACAACGCGGCTGGTCCCATCATCCGAACCATCGGCCTGTCCGATCTGCACGATGCGTTGCGGCTCGGCTGGGAAGATTTCAAGGCCGTGCCGAGCCACGCCATCATCCTCTGCGTGATCTATCCGGTGCTGGGCCTGGTGCTGGCGCGCGCCGCGTTCGGTTATGCGGTACTGCCGCTATTGTTTCCGCTGGCCGCAGGCTTTGCCCTGGTGGGCCCGTTCGCAGCGCTAGGCCTCTATGAACTGAGCCGCCGTCGCGAAGCCGGCCAAGAGGCGACCGCCTGGGACGCGCTGGAAGTGCTGCGGTCGCCTTCGTTCGGCGCGATGCTCGGCCTCGGCACGCTGCTGCTGGCGCTGTTCGTGACCTGGGTCGCCACCGCGCAGGCGATCTATGTCGCGGTGTTCGGCTATCAAGGCGCGTCCGGATTGACCGATTTCGCAACGCGCGTGCTGACGACGTCTCAAGGGTGGTGGCTGATCGTGGTCGGTTGCGGCGTCGGCTTCCTGTTCGCCCTGGTCGCGCTCTGCCTCAGCGTGGTCTCCTTCCCCCTGATGCTCGACCGCCACGCCGGCGCCGGCGAGGCCATGGTGACCTCGTTGCGGGTGGTGGCGAAGAACCCCATTCCGATGGCGGCCTGGGGCTTGATCGTCGCGGCCTTGCTGGTGGTGGGATCCTTGCCGCTGTTCCTGGGCCTTGCCGTGGTCATCCCCCTGCTCGGCCACGCCACCTGGCATCTCTATCGCAAGGTGGTCGCGCCGGATCCGAATCCGCGGCCGATCCCGCCCCGCCCGCCCCGCGAGCGGCGACCGGCGGCGGATTTCCCGGCCAACCTGTTTCCCTGGCGGCGCAAGGACGGCGCATAGGCCTCATAAGCCAGCGATTGCAATCAGGCCGCCGGTCGATCGTCGACCGGCGGTTTTTTGTGTACGTTGCTGGCCCGGGAGCCGACGATCGGCAGCCATGTTTTAGCCGCGGTTGGTCAGGACATTCGCGGCCGTCGGGGAAACGTCTTCATTTGTGATTCTTTTCGGAGCCAAAGTCCCGATGACCCCACTTTTATTCTTCAGAGCCGCCGTCGTGACCCTTGGGCTCGCGCTTCCGGCAATGCCGGCGCTGGCGGCGGTGCCTTGCGGAACCAGCAGCTTCCAGGCTTGGCTCGACGATTTCAGGACGGAGGCCGCCGCCAAGGGCATTTCCCAACCCGCCATCGCCGCGGGCTTGAGCGGCGTGACGCCGGATCAAGGCGTGCTGTCGCGCGATCGTTCGCAGAAGGTCTTCAGCCAGAGCTTTGAGGAATTTTCCGGCCGTATGGTCCCGCCCCGCCTCGGCCGCGGCAGCAACATGATGAAGCAATATGGCTCGGTGCTCGGGCGCATCGAGGAACGTTACGGCGTTCCTGGCGAAGTGCTGGTCGCGATCTGGGGTCTGGAGACGGATTTCGGCGTCAACACCGGGAAATTCCCGACCATCCGCTCGCTGGCGACGCTGGCCTATGATTGCCGCCGCGCCGATACGTTTCGCGCCGAACTGATGGACGCGCTGCGCCTGGTCGAACGCGGCGACTTCGCGCCATCGGAGATGCGCGGCGCCTGGGCCGGCGAGATCGGCCAGACCCAGTTCATGCCGTCGTCCTATCTGAAATATGCCGTCGATTTCGATGGCAATGGCAAGCGCGATCTCCTGCACAGCCCACCCGACGTGCTGGCATCGACCGCCAATTACCTTGCGAGCTACGGCTGGCAGCGCGGCAAGGACTGGGAGCCCGGCAGCGCCAATTTCGCGGTGCTCCAGCAATGGAACAAGAGCGAGGTCTATGCCCGGACCGTCGCCTATTTCGCGACCCAACTCGCGCACGCCCCCTGAGTGTTCCAAGGATCCTCGAATTTCGTCGCCTGAAGGGCCGATCGCGCGATGCAACCGGCCCTCGCGAGCGGTTTACTTCATCGTGCTTGCTTCCATCGCCTTGTGGAGATGCATCGCGCAATTGCCCATCTTGCCATCGAGCATCGCGGTCTGCGCCAGCGCGATTTCCTTCTGCCCCGTCGAGCGGTTCGGACCGTCCGCCATGGTGTCGATCGTCGATTCGGTCTTCATCATATGATCGCCGCTGCAGCCGCCCATTTTCGCGGCGGAGGCAGGTGCGACTGCGAGGATAACGGCAGCCATTGCGGCTGCTCCGAGTAACTTATTGATCATGTTACTTTCCATTTCTTATTGAGCAGACCCGGCGTCATTGCCGGATTCTGCGAGACGATTGATCGCTGAAAGATGAAGACTTGCGGAATGAATTTCGCGCGATGCAAATGTGATGAGCGCGCAACGCAATGGCTCATGCACAACGCAGCGCTCGCATTACATGTCGGTAACGAATCCTGCTGCGGCCTGTTCGCGCTCGCGCTGTTCGACGTCGTGTTTGTATCGGCACGTCGAAGTTTGCGCGCCGATATTGGCGCGGTCATTGCAACCGGGCTTGCGGTACAAGCGGGGAGCGAGCGGCCGAAGCTGCCAGCCGAATTGGCCAAGGCCAATCCAGATCGCACGCATCGCCCCCCTCAAACGCGACCGCCACAAGCGGCCGAATGCTGCATCGCGATATCTTTTGACCAAATATGTTCTGGATTCACCAAGAAATGATAATTTATTCATCTCTTATGACAACGATCATGCGAATCATGCATGAGAAATGGACCAAAATGACTCCCAATCGGCGCCAGCGGACGGCAGTCTTGGCTTCGCGCTCTTGATTTGAGGTCTTGGAATTGCCATTTCTTCAACAGCGAAAGATGCCGCGGTATTGTGACTTTACCGTCATTGTAAAGGCATTTTTCTCGGATTGTACCGCGGATGGGGTCGATTTTTCTGGCTTCGTCGGTAGTTGCGTTGAAGGGTTAACCGTCTCTTTAAACTGCCATGCATTTTATGATTAGCTGCATCGCACCATTTGAACTTCCGGAACCGAAAGATTGCTCTACATTCATTTCAACGACGAGGCTTCCCTCCAAGAGCTGAATCGGACTTACAAGGAGACTACCCATGTTGCTCTCGCTCTTCCGCATGATCCAGGCGTTCCGGGACTATCAGCGCAATGTCAGCGAATTGTCCCAACTCAGCGATCGCGAACTGGCCGATATCGGCCTTGATCGCTCGGACATTCCGCGCGTTGCAGCCGGCACCTATAACGGCTGAAACAGCTTCAGCCGACTGAAGAACGGATAGCGCCCGCCGAGTTGCGGGCGTTGTCGTATCCAAAGCCTCACGCGCATTCCACTGCGCGCGGAAACGCGCTAGTTCAGTGCCCATGACAGGCACCCAATCTCCTTCTGAATCCGTGCACATCGTCGGCGCCGGTCTCGCCGGCTCGGAGGCGGCGTGGCAGGTCGCCAATGCCGGAATTCGCGTGGTCCTGCACGAAATGCGCCCCGATCGGATGACCGAGGCCCATCGCACCGACGGCCTCGCCGAACTCGTGTGCTCCAATTCGTTTCGCTCGGACGATGCCGCCAACAATGCCGTCGGCTTGCTGCACGCCGAAATGCGCCGGCTGGGCTCGCTGATCATGCGTGCGGCCGATGCCAACCAAGTCCCCGCCGGCGGCGCCCTGGCGGTGGACCGTGACGGATTTTCTGCCGCCGTCACCAGGGCCCTCCACGACCACCCCCTGATTGAAATCCGGCGCGCTGAAATCGGCGGCCTGCCGCCTGCGGACTGGCGCAACGTCATCGTCGCGACCGGGCCTCTGACCTCGGCGCCGCTGGCAGACGCCATCCGTGAGCTCACCGACGAGAACGCGCTGGCGTTCTTCGACGCGATCGCACCGATCGTGCACCGGGATTCCATCGACATGTCGGCGGCGTGGTTTCAGTCGCGTTAC
>NZ_DATHOP010000138.1:0-32550 GCF_035484855.1 Bradyrhizobium sp. | reverse complement strand
GTCGGCGAGTCCGGTTGCGGCAAGTCGACGCTCGGCCGCGCGGTGCTGCAGTTGCGCCGGGCTCAATCGGGCCGCGTGCTGTTCGACGGCGAGGACCTCACGGCGATGCACGGCGATACCCTGCGCAAGATGCGCCAGCGCGTGCAGCTGATCTTCCAGGACCCGATCGCCTCGCTCAATCCGCGGCGGCGGATCGGCGATATCGTCGCCGAGCCGCTGGTGATCTCCGGCGTCAAGGACCCGGGCAAACGCAAGGAACTGGTCTGCGAGGTGCTCAGCGCCGTCGGCCTCGACCCCGAGCTCGTGATCGAACGCCTGCCGCACGAATTCTCCGGCGGACAATGCCAGCGCATCTGCATCGCACGCGCGCTGGTGCTCAATCCCGAATTCATCATCTGCGACGAGCCGGTGTCCGCGCTCGACGTTTCCATCCGCGCCCAGATTCTCAATCTGCTGGAGGACATGAAGGCGCGCTTTGGCCTGACGCTGCTGTTCATCGACCACGATCTCGCCGTGGTGAAGGCGGTGAGCGACCGGGTCGCGGTGATGTATCTCGGCCGGCTGTGCGAGGTCGGGCCCTCCGAGCAGGTGTTCGCCCATCCCGCACATCCTTATACCGCGCTCCTGATCGAGGCGATCCCGGTGCCGGATCCAGAAGTGCGGCCGGCCGAAAGCGTGCCAGTCGGGGAGCCGCCGTCGCCGATGTCGCCGCCGTCGGGCTGCCGTTTCCGTACCCGCTGCCCGCGGGCCGACCAGCGCTGCAGCGACGAAGTTCCGGAACTTCGCGAGCTGGCGCCGATGCAGTTCGCCGCCTGCCATCATCCATTGATCGCGGCGGGCTAACATTCTAACAACTGCGCGGGAATGCGTGGCAATGTCCGCCCAACAGCAAGAATAATTGACGGGAGAGCAGCGATGAAGAGTTTCAAGGTCACCGATTTCAACGCCCCCCTGCAGGAGGTCGATGAGCCGACTCCCAAGCCGGAGGGAACGCAGGTGCTGATCAAGGTGAAGGCGGCCGGCGTCTGCCACAGCGACCTGCACATCTGGGAAGGCGGCTACGATCTCGGCCATGGCCGCAAGCCGCTGTCGCTGAAAGATCGCGGCGTGTCGCTGCCCCGCACCATGGGCCATGAGACAGTCGGCGAGGTGCTGGCGTTCGGTCCCGATGCCAAGGCCATTGCCGGCGATCTCAAACTCGGCGATATCGCCTTGGTCTATCCCTGGCTCGGCTGCGGCAAATGCGAGGTGTGTCTCGCCGGCGAGGAGAACATGTGCGCAAAACCGGCGTCGCTCGGGGTCTATTGCGACGGCGGCTATGCCGACCACATGACGGTGCCGCATCCGAAGTATCTCCTCAACCTGAAGGGCCTCGATCCCGTGACCGCGGCGCCCTACGCGTGTTCTGGCGTCACCACCTACAGTGCGCTGAAGAAGGTCGAGGCCAGTTTCAACACGCCGATCGTGATTTTCGGTGCCGGCGGTCTCGGCCTGATGGCGCTGTCGCTGCTGAAGGCGATGGGCGGCAAGGGTGCCATCGTCGTCGATATCGATGCGCGCAAGCGCGAGGCCGCGGAAAAGGCCGGCGCGCTCGCGACCGTCGACGGCGGCGCAGCCGACGCGCTGGAGCAGCTCGCCGCCAAAGCCGGCGGGCCGATCCGCGCGGTGATTGATCTCGTCGGCAACCCCAAGACCACGCAACTCGGCTTCGACTGCCTGGCCAAGGGCGGCAAGCTCGTCATCGTCGGCCTGTTCGGCGGCGGCGCGCCCTGGGCGCTGCCGTTGATTCCGATCAAGGCCATCACCATCCAGGGCAGCTATGTCGGCAACTTGCGCGAAACCCCGGAATTGCTCGATCTCGTGCGGACGAAGAAAATCGCCGCGATCCCGGTGACGCCGATGCCACTCGCCAAAGCCAACGAGGCGCTGGTCGACCTGCAGAAGGGCAGGCTGGTCGGCCGCGCCGTGCTGACGCCGTAGGTTCATTGTCGTCATTGCCGGGCTTGACCCGGCAATCCATCCTCTTCGCAAGGACTCTTTCGAAGAAGGATGGATGCCCGGGTCAAGCCCGGGCATGACGAGTTTCGCAACCAGATCCCACCCGATACTGATCAACAGGAATCCCCATGTCCGCCAACAACGCCCTCCACATCGCCGTGCTTGCCGGCGACGGTATCGGCCCCGAGGTGATGGCGCCGGCGCTGGAAATCCTGCGCAAGATTGAGGCGAGGACCGACCTGAAATTCCGCTTCACCGACGCCCCGGCCGGCGCCAACAACTACCTCGCGACCGGCAAGTCGATGCCGGAATCCACCGTGCGGCTGTGCGACGAGGCCGATGCGATCCTGCTCGGCGCCTGCGGGCTGCCGTCGGTGCGCTACCCCGATAACACCGAGATCATGCCGCAGGTGGAGCTGCGCTTTCATTTCGATCTCTATGCCGGCGTGCGGCCGGCGCGGCTGATCCCGGGCGTGCCGAGCCCGATCGTCGGCGCGGATGCGCGCGGCATCGATCTCGTGGTGATCCGCGAGTCGACCGAGGGCCTGTTCGCCTCGATGGGCAAGGGTGTCGTCACCGACAGCGAGGCGCGCGAGACATTGGTCATTACGCGGAAAACCTCGGAGCGACTGTTCGAGTTTTCCTTCAAGTTGGCCGAACGCCGCAAAGCGCGCGGCCGGCCGGGCGCGTTGACCTGCGTCGACAAGGCCAATGTGTTCAAGGCCTTCGCTTTCTTTCGCGAGATGTTCGACGAGGCGGCTCAACGTCATCCGGAAGTGAAGGCCGACCGGCTATATGTCGACGCCTGCTCGGCGCTGCTGGTCAAGCGGCCCTGGGATTTCGACGTCATGGTGATGGAGAACATGTTCGGCGACATCCTCTCCGACATGACCGCGGGCCTGATCGGCGGCATGGGCATGGCGCCCTCGGCCGACATCGGCGACACCCATGCGGTGTTCCAGCCCTGCCACGGCACCGCGCCGGACATCATGGGGCAGGGCAAGGCCAATCCGACCGGCATGATCCTGTCGGCGGCGATGATGCTGGACTGGCTCGCCGACAAGTTCGACCTCGAGCAGGCGGCGGAAGCCGGTGAACGCATCGAACGCGCGGTCGACAAGGTGTATGCGGGTGGAATCAAGCCGATGGAATTCGGCGGCAGCAACGGCACGGCGGATATCGCAAGAGCGGTGCTGGCGGCGTTGTAGGCTCTCAGCGTCGTAGCGGCGTGTAGGGTGGGCAAAGCGAAGCGTGCCCACCATTTTCGTCTACGCTGACATGGTGGGCACGGCGCAAGGGCGCCTTTGCCCACCCTACGGATTTCAAATGTCAAACAGGTACACCGTCATTGCGAGCGCAAGCGAAGCAATCCATGGAGCAACAAAAAGAAAGATGGATTGCTTCGCTGCGCTCGCAATGACGTTGAGACACACTTCCGCGATCTCGCCGCATGCATTTTTGCGCGAGGTATACTTTTATCTCTCGCGATGCGCAACCGGCGCTCTCGTTCCTGATGGACGAACGGCGGAGACTCCGCCATCGCCTCAAATCACCCGCGCCGCTTTCAGTTTGGCGATCTCGTCCGGCCCATAGCCGAGCGATCCCAGGATTTCGTCATTGTGTTCGCCGAGGTCGGGCGTCGCGGTTCTGATCGCGCGGTCGAAACCCGTGATTTCGCAGGGCTGCGCCACCAGATCGATTTCGCCGAGGCGGGGATGGGTGACGGAGCGCCTAAGGCGCAGCGCCTCGACCTGCGGATCGGCAAAAGCCTGCTGGATGTCGTAGACCGGCCCGCAGGGCAGGCCGGCGGCGACGATCAGCTCGAACCATTCGCTTGTGGTCTTCGCGTGCAAGGCGCTGGCGATCTCCTCGTTCATCGCGCCCTTGTTTTGCCGTCGCATCGCAGTGGAGGCAAAGCGCGGATCGGTCGCCATGCTCGCGCGGTCGATCAGGGCGCAGAATTTCGCAAAGTTCTTGTTGCTGGTGGCGGCGATGTTGATGAAGCCGTCGGCGGTCGGGAACGTCCCCATCGGCGCGTTGGTCGGATGGTTGTTGCCCTCCTGCGGCGGGATTTTCTTGTCCATGGTCCAGCGCGTCGCCTGGAAGTCCAGTAGCGTCAGGCCGGCCTCGATCAGCGAGGTCTGCACCCAGCGGCCCTGGCCCGAGACCTCGCGGTCGAGCAGGGCGACCAGCACGCCCTGCGCCAGGAAGGCGCCGGCCATGATGTCGGTGACGGCGACGCCGACGCGGACCGGGCCCTGGCCCGGAATGCCCGTCACCGACATGATGCCGCTCATGCCCTGCGCGATCTGGTCGATCGAGGGCCTTGAGGTGTAGGGACCGTACTGGCCAAAACCGGAAATGCTGCCATAGACGATGCGCGGATTGCGCTTCCTCACCGATTCATAATCGACGCCGAGCCGTTTGACGACGCCGGGCCGCATGTTCTCGACCACGACGTCGGCCTGTTCGGCGAGCCGCATCAGGATTTCGCGGCCCTCATCGGATTTCAGGTTCAGCGTGATGGCGCGCTTGTTGCGATGCAGGTTTTGGAAGTCCGAGCCGTCGCGCCGGCCGATCAATTCCTCGGCCTCGTCGTCGCCCGGCGGCGGCTCGACCCGGATCACCTCGGCGCCCCAGTCGGCCAGCGTGCGGACGCAGGACGGACCGGCACGCGCGAGCGTCAGGTCGATGACCTTGAAGCGCGCCAGCGGCAGCGGCGAGGCTTGGGCTTGCGGCATGGCAGTGCCGGGCGTGTTGACGGGTTTGTGCATGTTGATCGTTCTCCGTTATCATTCCAGGATGGCCCGAAGGACCAGACCCGGAATCTCGAGATTCCGGGTTCGCGCTATCGCGCGCCCCGGAATGACGATGGTGTTCTACTTTCCCGTGAATCTCGGTTTGCGCTTTTCCATGAACGCGCGCCGGCCCTCGCGAAAATCCTCGCTGTCCATGCACGCCGTGCCGATGGCCTTGATCGCGTCCATGTCGCGCTGGCTTTCGTCCTTCAGCACCTGCTTGATGGTGATCTTGGCGGCCTGGATCGCAAGCGGCGCGTTGCCGGAGATGGTGCGGGCGATCTCCATCGTCGCGTCCCACAATTCCGCATCCGGCAGCATGCGATCGACGAGGCCGATGCGCTGCGCTTCCGCGGCATCGATCCGCATGCCCGTATACATCAGCAGCCGCGCCCAGGACGGGCCGACCAGCGAGACCAGGTTTTTGAGGCCGTCATAGCCATAGGCGATGCCGAGTTTGGCGGCGGGAATGCCGAACTGGCTGTTGTCGGAAACGATGCGGATGTCCGCCATCATCGCGACCTGCATGCCGCCGCCGAGGCAGAAGCCGCGGATCGAGGCGATCACAGGCTTCGGATAGTCGGCCAATAGCGCGCGCTGCGCCGCGCTCTTCTTGGCGTATTCTTCCGAGGCTTCGGCGTTGTGGCGGTTCTTCTCGAACTGGCTGATGTCGGCACCCGATACGAACGCCTTGTCGCCGGTGCCCGTCAGGATCACCACGCGCACCTCGGGGTCGTCGCGCAACTCGACCAGCGCGTGGCCGAGGCCCTCCCACATGTCGAGCGACATGGCGTTGCGCTTCTCGGGGTTATTGAAGGTGACGACGCCGACGCCCTCGGTGACGCTTTGCAGGATCTTGCCGTCGGCGAAGGATTTTTCTGATTTCTTGGGGACGTCCAGCATGGCAGGCGACTTTCGGTTGTGAGTTTTGATCATTGAAGCATTGGTTCGCTGCTTCGGCAACGGAGGCGCACTCCCTCTCCCGCGCTTGCGGGGGAGGGCGGGGTGGGGGTGCCCGCAGCAAGCGCCGGCGCGAGCGGAGACATTCCCCCACCCGGATCGCATCTTTGATGCGATCCGACCTCCCCCGCAAGCGGGAGAGGTGCGGCGGAGCAAGTTGAGGCGTCACGATTCCAATTCACGAATCCAGGAACGGGCCGATCTTCGCTTTCGCGAACGCCGGCCGGGCCTGGATGCTAGCCCACCAGTGGCTCACGCGGGGATGTTTGTTTGCCGTGACCTCATGCGGGGCGATCTCCTCGTCGATGCGCTTGACGAAGGGGACGGCCGCGATATCGGCGATCGAGTAGGCCTTGCCGACCAGCCAGCCCGCTGGTTTCAGCGCTTCCTCCATTCGGTCGAGCAGTTGCGCCACCAGTTTTCCCCGCGCCGCCTCGCGTTCTTCCTCGGTGTAGGGCTTGCGCGCCACCCGCAGCCACGCTTCCTGGCGCTCCTTGCTCGGGATCTTCTTCACCCGTTCGGCCAGTTCCTCATCGCTCCATTGCTCGGCGGTCTTTTGCAGATGGTGGCGCCAGTTGAAGATGATGAGATTGCCGATCAGCCCGTCGATATGCCTGATCCAGTTGCGCATCTCCGCGCGCTCGTAAGGCGAGGCCGGGCGGAGCGGCGGGTCGGGAAAACTCTCATCGAGATATTCGCAGATCGTGCCGCTCTCGTGCAGCGGCTTGCCGTCATGGATCAGGGTCGGGATCACGCCGAGCGGATTGATCGCCAGGTATTCCGGCGAATGATGTTCCATCTTTTCCAGGTCGACGTGGTGGCCCTCGTAATCGAGGCCCTTTTCGGCAAGGCAGAGCCGGACGCGTCGCGAAGCGCTCGAGCGCCAGGCGTGGTGAAGGATCATCATGAGGTTTCCCCGTGTTTTTTGGGAGTGAAGCATTGCCGGGGTGTCTCGGCAATGGCGGTGCGCTCATGGCCGCTTGCGCCGCTCTGCTCCCTCTCCCGCTCTTCGCGGGGGAGGGTTGGGGTGGGGGTGCCCGACCAATCCGCCGGCGCCAGCGGAGAGGATTCCCTCACCCGGATCGCATCTTCGATGCGATCCGACCTCCCCCGCAAGCGGGGGAGGTGGAAGAAGTCACTGCGCCAGATGGGCCGTGAGCGGATGACCGGCGGCCTGGTTGAAAAACGCGGCTTCTTCGGCGGTGGCTTCCAGCAATTGCTCGTCCTGGTCGTAGATGTCGTTGCGGAACTGGATGGTCTGGTCTTTGGTCATCCATGCCGTCAGATAGACCCAGGCCACCGGAACTTTCCGAGGCAGCGCGATCTCCTCGCGTTGGCCGGTTGAGATCGCGGCATCAATCGCGGCGCGATTCCATTTCGGCATCTCCTCGGACAATAGCCAGGCGGCGAGGTCGCGGACATTGTCGACCCGCGAGCAGCCATGCGAATCGAAGCGGTAGTCGTCGCTGAACAGATTGTGCTGGTTGGTGTCGTGCATGTAGACCGAATAGGGATTCGGCATGTCGATCTTGACGGCGCCGAGCGCATTCCAGCTGCCGTTCTGCTGCCGCACCGTGAAATTCGGCGTGCGCGCGCCGGACCAGTCGACCGAATGCGGATCGATCGGGTTGTCGCGGCTGTCCAGCACCTCCATGTGCATGCGCGCGAGATAGCCGGGGTCTTTGCGCATATGCGCGGAGATTTCGGTCTTCGCGATCGAGGAGGGCACGGTCCAGGTCGGGTTGAGGTTGACGCTGGTGATCTCCGCGGTCAGCGTCGGCGACGGCTTTTCGGTCTTGCCGACGATCACGCGATAGCGCCGCACCACATGATCGTCCTCGACGGCTTCGGCGAAGGCGGCGGGAAGGTTGACCACGACATAGCGCTTGCCGAAGGCAAAATTCATGTTCTCGATCCGCTCCAGCGAAGCCTCGAGTTGTTTGATGCGCTTCTGCACGGGAACGTTGAGGGCGGCCAGCGTTCGCGGCGTCACGGTTCCGGTCGCGGCCAGCCCGTGGCGCACCTGGAAACGCTTTATCGCCTCGGCGACGTCGTCGTCGTCGGGCCCGGTGGTCGGCTTGTCGGCGGCGAGATCGCCGCTGATCGCGAGGCGCTGGCGCAGCAGATCGTCATTCTGGCCGGCCACACCGAGGGTGAATTTGGCATCGGCCGGGATCATCGGCCAGCCGCCGCGCACCGCCAGATCGCTATAACTGAGCGCGGCCTGTTTGAGGCGCTCCGCGGTGCCTTCGTCGAAGGTCGGTTCATGCGACAGCGCCAGCGCCGCCGCCGAGCGCGATTCGGGGGTGGATGCGGCGATCGCGGGCTTGGCCGGGGCCGCATGCGCGGGATTTGCAGCACCCGGTGCGGCACCCGCGACGGCTGCGCCCTGGCCGAATGCCGGCGCGGCGCCAAGTATCGTGGCGATGGCAATGGCGGTCATTGTTCGCATGGTGGCTGCCCCTGGCGTGCGGCTGACGAGGTTGAGGATGAATTCGGCCCATCAGGGCCGAAGCAAGCGGACCGGAGCCGGTCCGAAAAGACTGGATTATTGCGAATTTAGCCCATGAGAGTTGCGTTCTGATTAAGTTGGCATCGGCGCTATCGCATGCCACAAGCCGGGTTGAACTTCGGTGGTCTTTGCTGTGTCGTTCCACCAACTCATGTGGTTCGGAAACGGCTTGGCCGAAAACAACAACTCTGCCCTCGGGAGAACGCATGCCGTTGACACGTCGGGAGATCGTTGCCGGATTGGGCGGCGGGCTGGTTGCGCTCGGGGCGCCGCCGGCGCTGGCGGAAGCCTACCCCAGCCGGCCCATCAAAATGATCGTGCCCTATCCGCCGGGCGGCACCACCGACCTTCTCGGCCGCATGGTCGCCGACCAGCTGCAGACCGGCCTTGGCGCCACCGTCGTGGTCGAAAACAAGCCGGGGGTTGCGACCGCGCTCGGCGCGGAGTTCGTCGCAAGGGCGGAACCCGACGGCTATACGCTGATGATCGCGACCTCGACCACGCTTGCCATCAACAAGACGCTCTACCGCAAGCTGCCCTACGACCCGGTGAAGGATTTCACGGCGATCGCGCTGGTGGCCGCGGTGCCGTTCGCGCTGATCGTCAATCCGCAACTTCCGGTGAAGACGCTCGCCGATTTCATCGCCTATGCCAAATCGAATCCGGGGCTGGCCTATGGCTCGGCCGGCAACGGCAGCCCGCAGCATCTCGGCGCCGCGATGCTGCAGTCCGCCGCCGGCATCGACATCCGTCACATCTCCTATCGCGGCAGCGTGCCCGCTATGCTGGACGTGATCGCGGGCCGCATTCCCTTCATGGTGGTGGACCTGCAGCCGGCGCTGCCGCAGATCCGCGACGGCAAGGTGAGGGTGCTCGGCGTGACCACGCCGAAGCGGGTTGCGGCTGCGCCCGATATTCCGACGCTGGCGGAGGGCGGCCTTACCGGTTACGAGCTGGTGGCCTGGCAGGGCATCGTGGCGCCGGCAGGCGTGCCCCGGAACATCGTCGACCAATTGGCGGCGCAGATCGGCAAGCTGGTGGCCGATCCGGCGACGCGCGAAAAACTCACGACGCTGGCGCTGGAGCCGTTGCCGGGGTCAACGCCGGATAGTTTTGCGGCCTTCATCAAGACCGAGGTGGATCGCTGGGCTGGCATCGTCAAGAATTCCGGCGCCGAGCTGGAATGAGCGATCATGATTGTTGTCAAATTCCCCGCGCCAGGCGATGTCCGACATGATTGAACCCGATGTGCTGATCGTCGGTGCCGGCCCGGTCGGGCTGACGCTTGCCATCGATCTCGCCTGGCGCGGGATCGACGTCACGGTGGTAGAAATGCGTGCGCGCGCGGCACCTCCGGAGCCGAAATGCAACCACGTCGCCGCCCGCACCATGGAAATCTTTCGCAGGCTCGGTCTGGCCGACAAGGTGCGCAACGCCGGACTGCCTGCGGATTATCCGCACGACATCAGCTATCGCACGTCGTTTACCGGCGAGGAGCTGACGCGCATCAGGATTCCCTGCCGTCGCGACCGCTTCACCGCGACAGACGGCCCGGACTGCAACTGGCCGACGCCGGAGCCGCCGCATCGCATCAACCAGATCTTTCTCGAGCCGATCCTGTTCGAGCATGCGGCGGGAGAGCCGCGCATCCGTATCCTCAACCGCACTTCGGTGGAGGACGTCAGGATCTCCGATGCTTCGTCTGTCGTCACCCTGCGCGATCTCGACACCGGCGCCGTCACCCGGCTCGGTTGCCGCTATCTGATCGGCTGCGACGGCGCGCGTTCGATCGTGCGCAAGGCGATCGGCGCGGAGCTTTCCGGCGACGCCGTCGTGCAGCGCGTGCAGTCGACCTTCATCCGCGCGCCCGGCCTGATCGATCTGCAGCGTCACGCGCGCGCCTGGGGCACCGGCGCGATCAATCCGCGCCGCAGCGGCATGGTCTATGCGATCGACGGCCGCGAGCGCTGGCTGGTGCACAATTATCTGAGACCCGGCGAAGTCGATTTCGATTCCGTCGATCGCGACGCCTGCATCCGCACCATCCTCGGCGTCGATGCCGGCTTCAGCTACGACATCATCTCCAGGGAGGACTGGTTCGGCCGCCGCCTGATCGCGGAGAAATTCCGCGATCGCGGCGCGTTCATCGCCGGCGACGCCGCGCATATCTGGGTGCCCTATGCCGGTTACGGCATGAACGCCGGGATTGCGGACGCCATGAACCTGTCCTGGCTGCTTGCGGCCCATCTCAACGGCTGGGCGCCGGCTTCGATTCTGGATGCCTATGAGGCGGAGCGCTGGCCGATCACGAGCCAGGTGTCGCGCTTTGCGATGTCGCATGCGGAGGCCGAAATCCGCCGCCGTGGCACGATACCCGACGAAATCGAGGAGCCGGGGAAGGAAGGCGAACGCGTGCGGCAGGAGGTCGGGCGCCTCACCTACGAGATCAACGTCCAGCAATATGCCGCAGCCGGTCTCAACTTCGGCAGCTACTATGATTCCTCGCCGATCATCGCCTATGACGGCTCGGCGCATCCCCCCTATACGATGAGCCAATATACGCCGTCGACGGTGCCGGGCTGCCGCACGCCGCATCTGGTGTGCGAGGACGGCAGCTCGCTTTATGACGCGATGGGACCGGAGTTCACGCTATTGAGGCTGAGCCCCGCGATGGAGGTGGCTCCACTGGAGGCCGCCGCTCGAAACAGGGGTGTGCCGCTGAAACTGCTCGACCTGAAGCCGCCAGCGACCGCCATTTTCGATGGCAGTGGACTGATACTGTCGCGACCGGACCAGCATGTGGCCTGGCGCGGCGATCGTCTGCCCGCGGATCCGCTTGCCCTGATCGATCGGGTCCGCGGCGCTGCGAACTAAAGCGTTTTCGAGCGAAGTGGTCACCGGTTCGCGTGAAGAAAACGCGTCAGAACAAGAAGCTGGAGCCCCGTTTCGATTCCATCAAAACGGGGAAGGCTCTAGTCTTCGTTGGCGGCGATCGATTCCATCAAGGACACCAGCTGACGCTGGACCGTCTGATCCTTGATCTTGCTGTAGGCCCGCAGCAACCGGAGGCTGAACGCGCTGTCGAGAAACAGCAGGCTCTCCACCTCGCGCGCCTTGCCGTCGCCGTCATAGAAAAATGTGACGGGGACGTCGAGCGCGGTTGCGATCGACTGGAGACGGGCCGCGCCGACGCGGTTGACGCCCTTCTCATATTTCTGGACCTGCTGAAAGCTGACACCCAGCTTGTCGCCGAGCTCGGCTTGCGAGATCTTTTGTTCGACGCGTCGCAGACGGATTCGCTTTCCCAATTCTATGTCGGGTTTGCCCGCGCTGCGCTGCTTCATCTTTTTTGCCGCTGATTTGTTCATGCTGTTCCTAATGTCCTTCCGTCGAGAAGCCCCTGAACAGATGTGTCAGGGATTCACCCTTATATACCGGTTTAAATTCACATGGATGGATGAATTCGTCCGTAAACCACGAGAATTTTCGGGATTGAATGCTTCTATAAGCCAGTCGATCACATGCTGCAACCAGGGGATGCGACCACAACCTGGATGATAGGACAGCCAAATATCGAATGGCCGGCGCCATTCAATCTCAAGAGGTATTATCTTCCCGCCAAACGTGCAAGCATAGCTGGGAAAGACGCCTATTCCGGCACCATTGGCCACTGCCCAGTAGCTGGCGCTGCTCAAATTGGTCGTCATCACCGACAGCTCGCTGGAAGGGCGGCCGCTAAATAAGCTTTCGCTTCCCGCGCGGCGGACTGGTCGGCGGCCGGCATCACCAGCCGGTGCTCGACCAGTTCGTCCGTCGTTTTCGGCACGCCATATGTGTCGAGATATTGCTGACTGGCGAACAGCATCAAATTTATCCTGCCGAGCCTGATTCGCTCGATCCCGGGCGCGGCCGGTTGCGCCAGATGGATGGCAATGTCGGCCTCGTGCCGCGACAGATCGGCGGGCCGGGTGATGCAGTTCATGTCGACCAGGATATTCGGAAACGCCTGCTGGAATTCGACCAGGCGAGGGGCCAGCCAGGACGTTCCCAAACCCTCGGGCACGGCGATCCGGATTTCGCCGGCCAGCACGTCGGTCACCGATCGGCCGGCGCGCACCAGTTCGAATGAGGCGGCTTCCATGCGCTCGACCGCGGAGACGACCTGCGAGCCCTCGGCGGTCAGCCGGGTGCCATGGGCATCGCGCGTGAACAGCGTGGCGCCGATCTGCCGTTCGAAATCGGCGATCCGCCGCGCACGGCATTGATGGAAAGATCGAGCCGCTCGGCCGCGGAGCGGAAGCTGCGGCAGCGCACCACTTCCAGGAACATCCTGGCTGCGTCCCAATCCGTCAGACTGACGAGAGCGACCCCATGGCGTTCCTCCTGAGGAACGCCCCTTTCCAGCGCCAGCCGCATACATAGCCCTTTCCGGGGGCTAGATTCGGCAGAATTCCGCGCGAACCACAACCATGACGGGTCGGGGTCGCTGCGTTTTGAGGCCTTAAACTCCTGGCGAGGCCGCGGTTGGTCGATGCCTTTCACCGTAACCGTGGGGTTACGTATCCGTGCGATGCTTCAGCTGGTCACGCGATCGACGAAATCACGGCCGAACAGGTTCACCAGGTCGTGACGAAAATTTCTGCAATTCATGGAGACGTATTTGAAGCCGCCGATTGGATCGAACAAACCTTTCCTCGCAAGCTCGGTAACGGAAAAAACGCTGGTGACTAATTCAGAAGAACGATTGCACGCGGTTCTCGCAACGCTGGAGGCGTGCCGCACGGCTCTCGTCGCCAGCGCCAACCGCGACACGGCACAGTTGCTGTCGGTCGCGATCCTCGCGCTTCGGATGAAGCTCCATCGGGTCGCGGACGCCGAATTGAAGGCCTTGTGCGATGCGTTGTCGCCGGGCGATGCGCGGGCGGCCAGGCCGCGGGATCCGGAATCGCCGGACGGCGAACGCCGCCTTCCGTTTTTGAAGGTGGTCAAGTAGCGCCCTCGGGTGCCGTCGTCCGGAGGTCCGACTCCAGCCCCGGATCGTGACGGCGACGCCCGAGCGGGCCCTCGTGATGCCGCAGGTTTGATCGGAAAATCCCCGCGATTCGCCCGCTGAACCGTGCACGGGAGGCGGCGGCTCTGTTGCGCATTTCCACCCATCCGTTACATCAGGCCGTCAACCCGGTGCCGGCCCGATAGGGCGTGGCGCGCGAGGTTGCCAGCCGCAAATGGTTCACGATGGCTATGACTGCATGATCCACGATGTATCGATTCCGGCGGCGCTGATTGCCGGCCTGGTCAGCTTTCTGTCGCCCTGCGTGCTGCCTTTGGTACCGCCCTATCTGGTCTACCTCACGGGTGCGACCATCGAGCACGTCGCCAATGACGAGACGGTGTGGTCGTCGAAGCGCGCGGTGATGACATCGGCTGTGATGTTCGTGCTCGGTTTTTCCACCGTGTTCGTGGCGCTCGGCGCCAGCGCCTCCCTGATCGGGGGCCTGATCCGGGCCTGGTCGGCGGAGCTTTCGATCGCCGCCGGTATCGCCATCATCGTGATGGGGCTGCACTTCCTCGGGCTGACGCGGATCGCGCTGTTGATGCGGGAAGGGCGATTGCCGATTCCAAAACCGGTGGGCTTGTGGGGCGCCTATGTGATGGGCCTGGCGTTTGCGTTCGGCTGGACGCCCTGCATCGGGCCGATCCTGGCCGCGATCCTGTCGGTGGCCGCCACTGAAGCGACCGTGACGAAGGGCGCCCTGCTGCTCGCGATCTATTCGGCAGGGCTCGGCATACCCTTCCTGATCGCGGCGTTGATGGTCGAGCAGTTCTCCGCGCTGTTTGCGCGCATGAAGCGGCATCTCGCCACTGTCGAGCGCGCGATGGGCGTGCTGCTGGTCCTGACCGGCATCGGCTTTCTGACCGGCGCGGTATCGGACGTCAGCGTCTGGCTGCTGGAGACGTTTCCGGGGCTACAGAATATCGGATAGCTTCTTCCGGTCGCCCCCGATTGCCGACATTCCCAGCGAGCGTCGGCATGTCTCGGCGGCGCCGACCCCGACGTTCAAACGCAGCAAGGCTATTTCAAAACGCAGTGCGGCGCATTGGGCATCCTCGGACCCGTATCCTTCCGTCCGAGAAACCCTCACTGCACATCTTAGCTGCTGCGCTCCTGCAGAGCTTTTCGTATAGCTATCTCCACTGGAGAATAGTCGTTGTTAGCCCGGTCAAGCTGAAACGGCTCGGCTGGATCGAGTGCCGGTTGCGCCATGAAACGCGGCATCGAGCCTCGGTGCATTTGCGCGGCGTGCACGAGAAAAGGATGACACAAGTAGACGGTGCCAGCTTCGCCCGTGGCTAAGGCCTCTGGTCGCTGGGCTCCTAGCTGGTCCAACACCAAATGTGACATGCCCGCCTCGCCGGCTGGTGCGAGGAACCGCGCCATGTCAAAATGCGAACCCACGCGAATTCTCGTCGGTGCGTCTCGCTCGCCAACATCGGAGAACAGGAACAGCATCAGCAACGCGCGACCGCGTGATGTCACGTTCACGCGCCAAGAGGAAAAGTCCCTCTGTTCATTTGGATCGCAATCTTCGCCTGGAAAGCTGAGATCGACATGCCACCCGGCATCGCCCGGATCGTCCGGATGCGGAAAACGGACCGGGAAGGTGCCAAGACCGTCACGCGGTCGCCAGCGCCCTTTGCCGACGACCTGATCGAACGCGGCATGGAGAGTAGGCGTATTGACTGCTTTCCTGAATGGCTCTTGTCCATATCCCGGAAGTCGAATGACTGGTGCGGTCCAGGTTGCAGGGTCGTCGGGATCACCAGGAAGGTCCCGCCACATAATCTCGCGGGCTTCGTCGGCTAACTTCCGGGGAAAGGCCCGGTCGATCCGGACAAAGCCATCTTGAATGAATTGCTGTATCTGCGCGTCGCTCAGCGCGCGCGCTGGTTGATGTTCACTGGCAGGCATGAAAATCCTCATATCGCCGGGCCAACAATGGTCACCCGCTCAAAGCAGGTGGGTCGGCAAATTCAGTCTATGACAATGTGCAAGCCGCTCGGCTGCGAGGCACTGTCGCTTCCGCCCACGTGGCGCGGGCAATGCCGTTAGCGGCTAAGGAAGAAGACCGAAGCGATATTGGATGTGTTTCTCATGATGTTCTCAAAAATATCAGCGGTGCCCTCAGGGGTCAACGTTCTGCCCGATGTCGGTTGCCGGACGCAGCGCAGCAAGAGTGCTGCGAGCCGGGGTCC
The DNA here is from genome assembly GCF_035484855.1 of Bradyrhizobium sp. GTDB lineage: Bacteria > Pseudomonadota > Alphaproteobacteria > Rhizobiales > Xanthobacteraceae > Bradyrhizobium. The sequence goes on along the minus strand of NZ_DATHOP010000138.1, from coordinate 17,028 downwards.
ACTCTACTTTGCATGGGGTTGTTTTCGCGATTTTTTGTCCGGGCGCTGCTGTGCACCGCCGAAGGGACGCCAGGCCGGGTCGGGGACACGAGATCGTCGATGCCTCGCGCTTACGGGACGAATCGATCCAACTCCAACACATCATGCTCTGGGCTTGTCGTTTGGTAGCGAATGCCTGGCCCCTTCGATCAGGCGAAGCAGCCGGCCAGTTGCATCAGCTGGCGGACGCCGGCGGCATCGAGAGTGTCGATCTGCCGGGCGAGCCCGATCACGGCTTCCACGGCATCCGGCTCGAGCCGTGTCGCCAGGCAGTCGCGGACCTTGACGAGATGCTCCGCTTCGCTGATCGGCGGCGTGCCCCACTTGCCGCGCGGGCCGTCGCAGCGCGTTTCCAGCACGCGTCCGCCGTCGAGCTCGAGGCGCAACAGCACATGGGTGTCCTCGAACCGGCCGGGGATCGAGGGGTCGAGGCGAACCTCGAATTTGGCGAGCAGCTCCTGCATGTCGGCGCTTTCGAGCCGCGCATCGGTGAACGTGCCGATGCCGACCTTGCCGTCGAGCAGCGCGCTCGCCGCCGTGTATTGCAGCGAGAATTTGCCCTCGAGGCCCGTTTTCGGCCGCGGCCGATCGACATAGGCCATCACAGGCGCGGTCAGAAGCACACGGCGGATGGCGCTCGCATCGGGAATCTCCGGGTGAAGCTCGAGTGCGGCGGTGATCCCGAAATGGGTTCCGAACTGGCTCGGAAACATCTTGATCGCAAAGCCGGGATCGACGACGCGCAGCGGCGCGCGGCCGAAACCAAGCATCACCTCAGGCTTGAATCCATCGTCATACAGCGCCGGCACATAGCCTTGGGCGGCTTCGAACACCGCGACATTGGCGGTGAAGCCGCGCGCCGCCAACAGCGCCGATTCCAGCCCCAGTGCGGCGGCATGACCGCAATGCGTCGATTTGGTCATGGTGCCGGCATTGGCCATCAGGCCGCCGGCGCGCGATGCCGCAATCCCAATGGCATGGGCGAGGCGGTCGGGACCGAGGTTGAGGAGGTGTCCGGCCGCGACCGCCGCGCCAAGCGGACCGGCGGCGCCGGGCGGATGAAATCGCAGTCTGCTGGCTTCGAACTGCCCGGAGGCCTGGCGAATCCAGCCCTGCATCTCCAGGCCCTTGACCAGCGCGGTCACGACCTCGCGCCCGTTGGCTTCGCGCGTCTCCGCCAGCGCCAGCACGCCCGCGAGCGTGGTCGAGAGCGCATGGTTGGCCGGGCTCCACATCGGCTCAAAATCGAGCACATGCATGGCGGCGCCGTTCAGCGCCGCCGCCGACACCGCGTTGAGACGGAAACCATTTCCGATCGCGGTCGCCTGGGCGGCCCCGCCCTGCTCCCTGTGGTGTGCGGCCAGGATGTGGATCGCTTCTTCCTGCGTTCCGGCGATGGCGACAGCGATACCGTCGAGCACCAGCCGCCGCGCGGCCTCGATCGCCGGGGCGCCGAGATTTTCGTAGGAGATGCCTGCAATCCGATCGCACAACTGCGGTGTCACCGCCATGCCGGGCCTGCCTTTCGCGCTTGTTGTTGTTTGTATTGGCCCGGAACGTCGTGCCTCGGCGTTATCCTGCGTTGATGTGAGCCGTCCGGATGACCTTGCCCCATTTCTCGGTTTCGGTGGCGATGACGTTACCGAATTCGGCTGATGTCATCGGCATCGGAACGGCTCCGATGTCGGCCAGCCGGGCTTTCATCCTGGGATCGGCGAGCGCGGCGTTGATTTCCTTGTTGAGCTTGTCGACGATCTCGCCGGGCGTCTTCCCGGGCGCCACGATCCCATACCGGACGCTTGCATCGTAGCCCGGCACAAATTCGGCCACGGTCGGGATATTTGGCAGCGTCGCCTGACCGGTCGCGGCGGTGACGGCGAGCGCGCGCAGCTTGCCGGACTGGATGAGCTCCACGAATTGGGCAATCGGACCAAACACCACCTGCACCTGCCCGCCCAGCAGGTCGGGCAGAAAACTGCCGCGATAGGGGACGTGAAGCAGGTCGACGCCGGCCATCATCTTGAACAGTTCGCCGAACACATGGGTCGGGGTCCCGTTGCCGGTCGAGGCCATGTTGAGCCTGCCCGGATTGGCCTTCGCATAGGCAATGAACTCGGGAAGGGTCTTGGCCGCGATCGATGGATTGACCACCATGACATAGGAGCCACCGCCAATGCTCGCGACCGGGGCGATGTCACGAATGAAATCGTAGTTGAGATCAGTGTAATAGGTCGCGTTGATGGCGTTCGACGTCACCACCGACATCAGCAGCGTGTAGCCGTCCGGCGCGGCTCTCACCACAACTTCGGTGCCAATGCTGCCGCCGGCGCCCGGCCGGTTCTCGACGATAAACTGTTGCCCAAGCCGCTCCGACAGGGATTGCGCAACGAGGCGCGCGATGATGTCGGATGCATTGCCGGCCGGAAAGCCGACGATCATGCGCACCGGCCGCGCCGGATAGGTTTGCGCCCAGGCAACGCGCGCGAGGGGTGGCAGGGCGACGGCGCCCGCCGCAAGCTGGAGAAATTGACGGCGTAGAAGTCTCACGGTGTCCTCCTCTTACCGAAGCAATGCGCAGCTTTATTCGATGATCTCGTCGGCGGCGATGAGTAGCGGTGTTGGAATAGTCAGACCGAGAGCTTTCGCTGTCTTGAGATTGATGGCCAATTTCAGCACGGTCGGTTGTTCAACGGGTAAGTCGGCCGGTTTTGCGCCCTTCAATATCTTGTCTGCATAGACGGCAGCTTTGCGAAGATATTCGGTAAAGTCCTGTCCATAGGACATCAGCAAACCGTCCCGCGACATCCCGGGATGATATCCCACCGTTGGAATTCCGTGCGCCAGCGCTGCCGCAGCGATCCGGGCGCTTTCTCGGGTCATCATTGGTTGGATCGCGATCGTCGCGCCCTCGGTGCCGTCGCTGGCAAGTTCTGCAAACGCCTGGTCGATGGTATCTGGCGTCGGCGTGCTTATTGGCCGGAACTGAAGCCCGAGAACCCTCGCGGCATCCTGTTGAGCCGAGAGTTCGCTGTATAAAGTCGCCGGGTCAAAGAGGAAGGTCACACGCGACATCTTTGGGACCGCTTCTTTCAAAAGAGCCAGCCGCTTGGCGATCAAGTCACCTCCCATGAGCGACAGCCCGGTCACGTTCCCACCGGGGTGCACCAGGCTCTCCACAAGTCCGATGCCGATCGGGTCGGACGAATAGACAAAGACGATAGGGACGCTGCCCGTCAGCCGTTTCGCCTCATAAGCGCCGAGAGAGCTGACGGAAACGATGACGTCGACCTTGCTCTCGATAAGCTCGCGCGCGAATCTGGCAAGGTCAGGCGTTGTTTCGGGAAACCGCACCATGAACTGAGCGGTTTTGCCTTCGATGTAGCCGAGGTCGGCGAGCGCCTTGACCAGGACATCCGAACGCGCGGAGCTTTCAGGCGTGGCATCCGCCAGCAATATCCCGATCCTCGCGATGCTCCCTCCCTTGTCATCCGACTGCGCCCGAGCCGCGAGCGGCCACGCAGCCGCGCCTGCGAGTAGCCCGATAAAACCACGGCGTTGCATGCCCCGCCCCCAAGCTTAGGAGACGGTATCTTAGCGGCTAAAGTGAATGCTTTGATAGGGCAGAAACCGGTATCGGGATTTGACGGTTGTCCGGTTACGTCTTGCACGCGCCGGAGCGTCATTGTCATATCCGCCGGTTCGGGACGCAAGACCATGATCGTGCTTCAGGCCATCATCATTATCGCGTTTCTTGTGCTGCTGGTGGTCGGTTTCCTCAACCGCAACAGGCCGCGGGTTGGCGGCAAGCTGGGTCCGATCCGCACCGGCGATCCGCCGCCTGTACTGCCGAGCGGATTTTCACGAGTCTATAGCCGCGCGGTGACGCTGTTCGTGGCGTCGGATGCCCGGCGCTTTCCGACCCTGAAGGATTTTCTGCGCGACGGCACGGCGCAGCTCGCCGTCACGATGCGAATCTATTGCGTCGCCGGCTGCAAGGCCGAGATCGAGATTCCCGAAGCGGCGGCCGATTACGAGCGCATCGACGCCGCGCAGGCGCTGGCGCTGTTGCGCGAGTTGCCGGATCCGCGCCGCGTTCACCGCCTGCATTTGAGCGACGAACGATCGTTCCTCGATCCCTGGGCGCGCAAGGTCAGGGGCGAGGAGTTCTTCTATCTGGGCCACGCCACCAATTTCAGCCTGATCGTGCTCTACAGGCCCGACCGCCGTCTCGGCGAGTGCCTCGGCATCACGCTGCTTCATGAATGGCTGCATCTGGTCGCCTTCGCCTCCACGATCCAGCTCTGGCGGTTCAGGCGGGCCAATGCGATCGAACCGCTTCCGCGTCCTTCGCCGGAGCCGGTGAATTTGGGCGGCCGCAATACGGAAATCTACGAGGCGTGGTGCGACCTCGGCGAGAAGCTGTTGGGCTACGACGAAAGCGCGGCGCGGCAAGCCGCTCTGGAAGCGCCGGTCCACGCCATGATCCTGTGGCGCTGCGTCGAGCGCATGCTGCGGCGAACGCCGCGCGATCTCCGCAGCACGCGTTTCGATGAGTTGACGAAGCGCGGTGACTTCATGCGCGCTGAGGTCGAGCCAAAGGCCCGGGCGCGCCGCAGCCGGCGGGCGCGATAGCCTGACAAATATCCGCTTCCGGTTAAAGGGCGCCATTTTGGCAGTCGGTCGGCCCGCTTCCAGTCCACCCCGATAAGGGGACATTCAGTCAGGGTCTGAGACGATAAATGTCTCTGCTATTTCGTGACGACGTTCACACCTTTGAGACCCTTCGCGTCGATAGCTTTCTGCACCACGCCAGTCTGTTTTGCCTCATCGACGAGTGTCGCGAGTAAAGCCTGCGCCGCTAGAGAGCGGCCCTTCGGCAACGCCGCCGCTACAAGAACCGTCCCAAAGGCGCCCGGCACGATCTTGGCGCCGGCCAGGGCCTCGGCAGCAGGATACCCAACGCCGGAGTCCGCCCCAAAGACGTTTGCTTTGCCGGAGCGAAGCAAGTCGGCTGCGTCAGCCGCGATGGTCGGGCTCAGAGGGATACGGACTATCTCGGCGGCCTTGATCTCCCGCGTCAATACACGGTCGGAGGGAGCCCCGCGGATGGTGCCAATCTTCACACCTTCCTTGTCCACAGAGGCAATATCGGGAAAATCGGTTCCTGGCGCAGCGACGTAGACGAGATTGATGGCCCAAAGGTTCGCCGTGGAATCCGCCTTGTCCGGGGGAGCAAGGACGCGCGGCCCAATGGCAATGTCCCATTCATCCTTGCCGAAGCTTTGGAGATAGGTATCCGGGTTCGGATACATCACCGGTTCGACGGTCGCTCCCAGCTTCTGTCCGAAGAATCCCGCGACGGGCTCAGCCACGCCCCCGAGCACCGTGATGGCAATCATGCCAACGCGTAGCCTTCCACCGGACGCGATCTCCGAGGTGGGCGAAGTCTGTCCGAGTGCTGCGCCGGACAAGTTCGCCAGTAATGCAATCGATAGAAGAAGCCTTCTCATATGGGGCACTCCCAGAAAGGAACAAGGAGCCCAACTCTACCAGTGCTCGAGCGTACTGTGCTGTATGAAAAAATGATCCGGTAGTGGCTAAGGTTACATCAATGACCATGTCCACTTCGGGAAAAACGGTCTTCGCGTCCTAAAGTTGGACTTCCGCTATTCCCCCAAAACCGGACCTTGCTCAATGTGGTCGGCATATCCGTTCGGTGCCAACAACCGACATCTTGCCATTCCGCAGATTCAAGTTTTAGATCGTGTTATATGGACAAGACGAACGTCAGCATTCATGCAAGGCATCGTGAAGATGCCTTCTGGTCACCGTGTGAACCAATCTTCGGGGAGATCGCCGTGAACAAGCTATTGCTGGTCTCCATCGCCTTCGCGTCAGTTGCGGCGGCGGCACCCTCCTATGGCCAGCAACGGAGCGACGCTGATGTTCTGCCTCTCCTGCGTGCGTCGACCTTGGAGAACCTGACTTTCGCTCAGTTCCGGGGTTATTCTGCCTCCGGAACCCACCAATGCGGGTCCGAGAAGGGCCGCAGCTGTGTCGTCACCGGCTCCGGGTTTACAAACTGTAATGATGCTTCGATTACTCTGCAGACCCGGGATTGCTGCCCCACCACGCCGGTGGGCGGAAAATCGAGCGGCTTCACCCTGAACTATTGCATCACGGATCGACCCCTGTGACGTTCGCGGCACGCGCAGCGTCCCCGTTCCGCCCACGCCGGTCTATACGCGTCAGCGCGATGACCGAATTATAGCTTGCGGTACCTTCGATTTGGTCAAACGCGCCAGGGCGTTTGCTTTGGTCCGAAAACCTGCCCTATTGGCGGACATCCTCGCCTTTCAAGTGTCACTTTCGGAGGCGTCGGGAAGTTCGGCGAGCCGGGGAATTAGCCTAACTTCAATGTTAGCCTCCTTCAGCATCTGACTGGCGATGGAAAAATCCTGGGCCCAATTTGAGTTTGGTCGATCGGGAGCGTAAGCGACAAGCTCCGAGAGACCTGATTGGATGATTGCCTTTGTGCACTCTACGCAAGGAAACCATGGAACATAGATTGAGCAACCCTTAAGCGGCACCCCAATGCGGGCCGCGTTAAATATCGCATTCTGCTCCGCGTGGCAGCTCCAAACATACTTGGCGCCCGTTGCACGAGAATGACGTTCCTCGATGTCATCACGAACGCCTCGCGGCAGCCCGTTGAAGCCCGTTGAGCGAACTTCATTGTCCGGCCCAACAATAACAGCTCCGACGTGCCGTCCTTTTTCGGTGCTCCAGGTCGCCAAATGGTGCGCCAACAGCATAAATCGTTCATCCCATTTTCTAGCTCGCAAATGTCGTCCCCTCAAAAATCAAATATGGTCCATGCAGCAACTTTTCCTCTTCACGCTGCGTGTTACACTAGCATTGTGCCCGGCGTCGACTGTAGATGAAATGTTACAGACAGTGAGGCCCGGAGCCCTGCCGCGCGGCGGGCTCTCGAAGCCCCACCTCGTCCGACAACTAAAGCCAATGTCCGACGATCGCGCTATCCCTCGTCCTCCAACGAACAGGCCACGGTATAGACCACCCCGCGCGGCAGGAAATCGACGGTGGCCTCGCCGCCGAGCTGATCGCGCGCGCTGCGTTCGATCAGCCGCGATCCAAAACCGCGCCGCACCGGCGCGGTGACGGGAGGCCCGCCGGCCTCGCGCCAGATCAATCGCAATATCGGCTTGCCAGTCTCGCTCACGACTTCCCAGTCCAGCGCCACCGTGCCGGTGTCGTTCGACAGCGCGCCATATTTCGCGGCATTGGTGGCGATCTCGTGCAGGATCATCGAGAGCACTACCGCAAGCCGCGGCGTCAGCGGAACCTTCGGTCCGAACATGCGCAGCCGCCCGGGACTGTCGAGCAGATAGGGCTGCAGCACGCGGCCGATCACCTCCTGCAATTCGGAGCCCTGCCACTTCTCCTTGCTCAGCAGGTTGTGCGCCTCCGCCAGCGCGCCGAGCCGGCCCTCGAATGTCTCGCGCTCGGTCGGGCTGGCGCTGCGGAAAGTCTGCACCGCGATCGCCTGCAGGATCGCCAGCGTGTTCTTGACCCGGTGATTGAGCTCTTCGATCAGGAGATCGTGCAGCATCTCGCCGCGGGCGATGGTGGTGGCCATCCGCACCGCAAAGGCAAGCCCGGTCAAGAGCAGCACGCCACCGATCACGCTGGTGATCGCGAGGTTGCGCCATAGCGGCGCGGCCAGCGAGTTTTCGTCGATGCCGGCGGCCACCGTCCAGCCGGTGACCGAGGACCGCGCAAAGCTGGTGATCAGCGGCACGCCCTCGAGCGAGACCGTCGGCAGGGTGGCCTCGGGCTTCCTTCGCATCTCGGCAGATAGCGACGACGAGGCGTGCTTGCCGATGGTCGCTTCCGGATTGGGAACGCGCGCCAGGTTGATGCCGTCACCGTCGAAGATCGAGATCGTCCAGTCCCGGCTCGGGCGCTGCTTTTCGATCAGGGCCTGAAAGATCTCGAGCGGCGGACTGAAGGAGATGTCGTAGATCACCTCGCCGTCGCGCACCACCGGCACCTCGACGGTCACGATCGGCCGCCGCTTCACCGCGCCTTCGAACAGGTTCGAATATTGCGGGGCCTTGCTCGCGAACACCTTCTCGACGATTGCACGGTTGTTGCGCAGCGGCAGGCTTGCGGCGTCCGATGTGACCGAGGAGAACAATTGCCGCCCCTCGCGATCCGCCACCAGCACCACGCCATCCCTGCCGTATTGTTCGAGAAAGCCGGTCGCGATGCGGCGGAAGCCGTCGAAGTCGCCGCTGCGCAGCGCGTTGGTGAGCGCCACCACCTCGATTCCGCCGGTCATGCGCTGCATCTCGGCGTCGAGCACGAGGCGGATGCTGCGCACGGTTTCCAGCACGCGCTGTGACGCCTCGGTGCGGTCCTGCTCGTAGTCCCTGACCACCAGGACGGTCGCGAACAGGATCAGCGGCAGCGTGGTGCCCGCGACCAGAAGAGCAAGACGCACTGGCAGTGAGGGTTTTGGCACGCAACTCCCGCATCGATGCATCTGGCGAGGATCGCGCCAAATCGGCACGAGCATAGGAGAGCCGCTGCACCTCCGCCATGCAATTTAGCCGCGTCGACGGTTCCCGCGACTGGAAGGCCGTATCCCCTACAGATTGCTGTCGGTGATGGCCGAGTAAACCATGGTCCGCAACTCGCGCCGCACCGGATAGGAACTCGACGGCAGCAATTGCGTCATGAAGATGGCGATCAGTTCTTCGGCGGGATCGATCCAGAATGCCGTCGAGGCGGCGCCGCCCCAGGCATATTCGCCGCGGCTGCCCGGGATCAGCGTCAGCGCCGGATTCATGGTCACGGAGAACCCGAGACCAAAACCGACGCCGGCATAGGTCGATTCGGAGAACAGCGATTTCGACATTTCCGTGAGGTCGCGCCCGCCCGGCAAGTGATTTGTCGTCATCAGCGCCAGCGTCTTCGGGCCGATCAGCCTGACGCCGCCGAGTTCGCCGCCATTGAGCAGCGCGCGGCAGAAGCAGAGATAGTCGGCTGCGGTCGAGCACAATCCGCCGCCGCCGGAAATCAGCGATGGCGGCGAAAGGAATGAGCTCGTGGTCGGATCCTCCTGCAGCTTCATGCCGCCCTTGCCGTCGGCGGAGTAACATGCCGCCAGCCGATGCGCCTTGTCGGACGGCACGAAAAACCCGGTATCGTTCATGCCGAGCGGATCGAAGATGCGCTCTTTGAGAAACTGCTCGAACGGCTTGCCGCTGATCTTTCCGATCAAATATCCGATCACGTCGGTAGAGACCGAATAATTCCAGGCCTCGCCCGGCGAGAATTCCAGCGGGATCTTGGCGAGATCCTCGATCATCGAGTCCAGCGTGCCCGCTTTCTCGACCTCGCCGATTTTCTTTTCGCGGTAGGCGGCGTCGACATTGCTGCGCTGCTGGAAGCCGTAGGTCAATCCGGAAGTATGGCGCAACAGGTCGACGATCTGCATCGGCCGCCCCAGTGGTTTGGTGAGGAAGGCGGGTGCCGTGCCGGCCTGGAACACGCCGAGGTTCTTCCATTCCGGAATGTATTTGTGGACCGGCTCGTCCAGCGCGACGCGGCCTTCCTCGACCAGCATCATGAAGGCAACGGAGGTGACCGGCTTGGTCATCGAATAGATGCGGAAGATGGTGTCGTCCCTGAGCGGTGTCTTGCGCTCGACATCGGCAAAGCCCTGCACCGCCGAGTGGACGACCTTGCCGCGGCGATAGACCACGAGCTGGGTTCCCGGAAAGCGGCCGGCGTCGATATAGCGGCGTTTGAGATGCGCTTCGATCCGGTCGAGTGCGGCTTTTGACATGCCGGCGGATTCGGGTGCATCGGGGGTCGGGGCGAGCATCGGGGCGGTCTCCGGCGGCTTTCGGGGCGGGCCTTGATAGCCGAAAACCGGGTCTCGTTCCAATCGCGAGGGCATCGCGCATTTTCTTCCGCCGGAAGTAAGCTGTGCGGCAATCAGAGGCGCCGGAAAACCATCAGCCTAAATTTTGTGCGACGCACAATATTTGAGCGAATCGCAATTCAAGAAATGGGCGGATAGCAAATTTCGCGTGCGATTCATTCCATGCAAAAGTTTTAGGCGATTGCCATAACCACCTGAAAAATAACCGGATATTTCGTCAGAGGGGCTTGGCACGAAGCTTGAATAGCTTCTCGTCGACGCCATTGATGCCGTCCATCGAAACCAATCATCCGAATTTTGACGCCGCCTGACTGGGGCCTCCCCAGAGCGCGCCTCTATGCCCTGGCGACCTGGCCCCGCCGACAAGTTGAAAGGAAGACCTGATGAGCACGCAAGACCCGACCTGGATTGCCGACTGGAATCCCGAGGATGAGACGTTCTGGAACTCCAAGGGCAAAGTCATTGCCAGGCGTAACCTGATCTGGTCGATCGTGGCCGAGCACATCGGATTCTCCGTCTGGCTGATCTGGAGCATCGTCGCCACCAAGCTGCCGGCGGCGGGCTTCCACTTCTCGACCGACGAGCTGTTTCAGCTGGTGGCGGTGCCCGGGCTGATCGGCTCGCTGATGCGCTTTCCCTACACCTTCGCGGTGACGATGTTCGGCGGCCGCAACTGGACCATCTTCAGCGCCTCGGTGCTGTTCATCCCGACGCTGGCGCTGGCCTATTTCGTCAGCCATCCGGAAACCCCGTTCTGGCTGATGCTGCTGGTGGCCTCCACCGCCGGTCTCGGCGGCGGCAATTTTGCCTCCAGCATGGCCAACATTTCCTTCTTCTATCCCGATCGCATGAAGGGCTGGGCGCTCGGCCTCAACGCGGCCGGCGGCAATATCGGCGTCTCCAGCGTGCAATTGCTGACGCCGATCCTGATGGGCATCGGCCTGATCAACCTCTACCAGGCAACGCCGGTCGCCGGCGTCTACTTGCAGAACGCCGGGCTGATGTGGATGCTGCCGCTCGCCATCGCGGTGTTCGGCGCCGTGTTCTTCATGAACAACCTGACCTCAGCCAAGTCCACCTTCAAGGACCAGCTCGCCATCACCAAGAACAAGCACACCTGGATCATGGCGTTCATCTACATCGGCACCTTCGGCTCCTTCATTGGCTACTCCGCCGCGTTTCCGCTGCTGATCAAGACGCAATTCCCGGCGGTCACGATCGCCATCGCGTTCCTCGGTCCGCTGGTCGGCTCGCTGTCGCGCCCGCTCGGCGGCCTTTTGGCCGACAAGGTCGGCGGCGCAATCGTGACGTTCTGGAATTTCATCGCGATGGGCGGTGCGACCATCGGCGTGTTGTACTTCGTCGGCATCAAGGATTTTGCCGGTTTTCTGGTGATGTTCCTCATTCTCTTCGTCACCACCGGCGTCGGCAACGGTTCGACCTACCGGATGATCCCCTCGATCTTCCGCGAGGAAAATCTGCGCAAGGCAAGAGGCAAGGGCGAGGCCGGCCGCGCGTTGGCCTTGAAGGCCGCCAGCATCCAGAGCGGCGCGGCGGTCGGATTCATCGGCGCGATCGGCGCCTGCGGCGGCTATCTGATCCCGAGCGGTTTTGGCAAGTCGATCGCCATCACCGGCGGGCCACAGCTGGCGTTGGAAATCTACCTCGCATTCTACGCGGTCTGCCTCGCGATGACCTGGTGGTTCTACCTGCGCCGCAGCCCGGCGGAGGCCGGCGCGACCAGCCTCGCCCAGGCGCGGGTGTAAGCGGAGTGATCGCGCTCTCGTCATTGCCGGGCTTGACCCGGCAATCCATCGAAAGCGCAAGAGCCTTTTGACGATGGATGCGCGGGGTCGGGCCCGCGCATCACGACTGTAAATTGAGGAGGCAGCGATGACACCGGAGCAAGTCAATCTCGTTCAGCAGAGCTTTGCCAAGGTGGCGCCGATCTCGGAAACTGCGGCGGTCTTGTTCTACGATCGCCTGTTCGAGGTCGCCCCATCAGTCAAGGCGATGTTTCCCGCCGACATGACCGAGCAGCGCAAGAAGCTGATGGCGACGCTCGCGGTGGTGGTGAACGGGCTCGCCAATCTCCAGTCGATATTGCCGGCCGCGAGCGCATTGGCCACGCGTCATGTCAGCTATGGCGCGAGGCCGGAACACTATCCGGTCGTCGGCGCCGCATTGTTGTGGACGCTCGAGAAGGGACTGGGCGAGGCCTGGACTCCCGAAGTGGCCGAGGCCTGGACCGCGGCCTACGCGACGCTGTCCGGCTACATGATTTCCGAAGCCTATGGCCGGCCGCAAGCCGCCGAGTGAGGACGCCGGGTAAGGATACAATGTGAGCGAACCGCTGGTCATTGTCGGCAATGGAATGGCGGCCGCGCGCCTTGTCGAGGAATTGGCCAGGACGGCACTTGGGCGTTACGCCATCGCCGTGATCGGCGCCGAGCCGCGGCTTGCCTATAATCGCGTGCTGCTGTCGTCGGTGCTGGCCGGCGAGACCGCCTCGCATGACATCGAGCTCAGGCCGGCGCAATGGTGGCGCGATCGCGGCGTCACCCTGAAATATGGCTGCGCCGTCAGCGAGATCGACGTCGGCCGCCGCGAGCTCAGGATCGAAAACGACGAGAGCATAGCCTTCTCGAAACTGGTGCTGGCAACCGGATCGACGCCGTTGCGGCTCAACGTTTCAGGCGCCGACCTTGCCGGCGTCAATACCTTTCGCGACTCTCGCGACGTCGACCTGTTGCTGACGCTCGCCGCGCAGAAGAAGCGCGTCGTCGTGGTCGGCGGCGGATTGCTCGGACTGGAAGCCGCTTACGGCCTCGCCAAGGCCGGCGCGGAGGTCGCGCTGATCCATCTGATGGACCGGCTGATGGAGCGCCAGCTCGATGCGCCTGCCGCGCTACTATTGAAATCGCTGGTCGAGCGCAAGGGCATCAAGGTGCTGCTCAATGCCAACACCGCACGCATCCACGGCGAGACCCGCGTCGAGGGCGTCGAGCTGGCGGATGGACGCCGGATCGATGCCGATGCGGTGATCTTCGCCGCCGGCATCCGGCCCAATGTGGCATTGGCCAGGGACGCCGGCATCTCCGTCAATCGCGGCATCGTCGTCGACGATCATCTGCAGACCGCGGCATCCGAGATCTACGCGCTCGGCGAATGCGCCGAGCATCGCGGCACCTGCTACGGCCTGGTCGAGCCGGCCTATGAGCAGGCGCGCGCTCTGGCGGGGCATCTGGCGGGGAGGGCGGTGGCCTACGAAGGCAGCGTGGTCGCAACCAACCTGAAGGTGTCCGGCGTCAGCGTGTTTTCCGCCGGCGATTTCACCGGCGCCGAGGGCACCGAGGCGATCGTGCTCAGCGATGCCAAAGGCGGCAGCTACAAGAAGCTCGTGATCTCGGCCGGCCGGCTCACCGGCGCGGTGCTGGTCGGCGATGCCACGGACGCGCTCTGGTATCTCGAACTGATCCGCGGCCGCGCGCCGATCGCGCGAATCCGCAAGGACATGATGTTCGGCCGATCGCTGGCCGATCGCTCGGAGGCGGCATGATCGCCGCCGTGCCTGCGCCCTGCGCCGTCAGCACCACCTGCCCCTATTGCGGGGTCGGCTGCGGGGTGCTGGCGACACCGGACGGCCGTGGCGGCGCCGCGATCGCGGGCGATCCGGAGCATCCCGCCAATCTCGGCCGGCTGTGCTCGAAGGGATCGGCGCTCGGCGAGACGCTGGCGCTCACCGACCGGCTGCTCTATCCAATGATCCGCTGCAGCAAGGGCAGCATGGAGCGGGTGGTGTGGGGCGACGCGCTCGACCATGTCGCGCATCGCTTCGCCCATATCATCAAGCGCGACGGCCCGGGTGCGGTGGCGTTCTATCTCTCCGGACAACTGCTGACCGAGGATTACTACGTCGCCAACAAGCTGATGAAGGGTTTCATCGGCAGTGGCAATGTCGACACCAATTCGCGGCTGTGCATGTCGTCGACCGTCGCCGGCCAGCGCCGCGCCTTCGGCGCCGATACCGTGCCGGGTTGCTATGAGGATCTCGACGCCGCCGATCTGCTGGTGCTGGTCGGCTCCAACGCCGCATGGTGCCATCCGGTGCTGTTCCAGCGCATGCTCGCCAACAAGGTTGCGCGCGGCGCCCGCATCGTGGTGATCGATCCGCGCCGGACCGATACCGCTGGCGACGCCGATCTGTTTCTGGGACTGAAGCCCGGTACCGACACCGCGTTGTTCTCGGGACTATTGGTACATCTTGCCGAGGCCGACGCGCTCGATGCCGGTTATATCGAACGTCACACCTCCGGCTTCGAGGACGCGCTGGCGCGCGCCCGCAACATCGCCGGCAGCGCAGGCGCGACTGCCCTTGCGACCGGCCTTTCCGAGCCGGATGTCGCCACGTTCTTCCAGATGTTTGCTCATACGCCGCGCGTGGTGACGCTGTTTTCGCAAGGCGTCAACCAGTCGGCGCAGGGCACCGACAAGGTCAACGCCATCATCAATTGCCACCTCGCCACGGGACGGATCGGCAAGGTGGGCGCCTCGCCGTTTTCGCTGACCGGACAGCCCAATGCGATGGGCGGGCGCGAGGTCGGCGGCCTTGCCAACCAGCTTGCCGCGCACATGGCCTTCACCCCGCCGGATATCGACCGCGTGCGCCGGTTCTGGAAGGCGCCGCGCATCGCCACCCATGAAGGGTTGAAGGCGGTGCAGATGTTCGAAGCGATCGGTCGCGGCGAGATCAAGGCGTTGTGGGTGATGGGCACCAACCCCGCGGTGTCGCTGCCCGACGCCGATGTCGCCCGCGCCGCGCTGAAGAAACTCGAACTGTTCGTGGTCTCGGAAAATGTGCGGTCCAACGACACCGTCAGCGCGGGAGTCCATGTGTTGCTGCCGGCGCAGGCCTGGGGCGAGAAAAGCGGCACTGTGACCAATTCCGAGCGGCGCATCTCGCGCCAGCGCGCGTTTCTCGATTCCCCCGGCGAGGCCAAGCCGGATTGGTGGATCGTCGGCGAGGTTGCAAAGCGGCTCGGTTTCCGCGCGGCATTCGAGTTCAACTCGGCCGCCGATATTTTCCGCGAACATGCGGCGCTGTCGTCGTTCGAGAACGATGGCAGCCGCGATTTCGACATCGGCGCGCTGAAGACGGTTTCCGATGAGGCCTTCGATGCGATGGCGCCGCTGCAATGGCCGATGCAATGGGGCGACATCGAGCCGAGGCAGCGCCTGTTCGCCCATGGCGGGTTCTTCACTGGCGATCGCAAGGCGCGCTTCACAGCCCCCGAAATTCCTTTGCTCCGGACCGAAACCAGCGCGGGGCGTCCGCTGCGGCTCAACACCGGTCGCATCCGCGACCAGTGGCACAGCATGACCCGCAGCGGCGCCAGCCCGCGCCTCGGCCAGCATCTGCCGGAGCCGTATGTCGAGGTGCATCCCGACGACGCGCTGCGGTTCGGTTTGTTCGACGGCGGGTTTGCGCGCGTCACGACCGACTATGGACAATGCACGCTGAAAGTCGTCGTCAGCCCGCGGCAGCAGCGCGGCATGCTGTTCGTGCCGATCCACTGGAGCGAGGCGACCGCCTCGAGCGCACGGGTCGGCGCGCTGGCGGCGCCCTTCACCGATCCGTTTTCCGGCCAGCCCGAAAGCAAGGCGACGCCGGCCTCGATTGCGCCTTACGAATACGTGTTTCGGGGTTTTGCCCTGTCGCGGGCCAGGCTGGAGTTGCCGGCTCATGCCTGGTGGGCGCGCGTGACGGTAGCCGGCGGTTACGGCTATCTGCTCGCCGACAATGCCGACCTCACGGGGTGGCAATCCTGGCTGCGCTCGGCTGCCGGCTCCGATCTCGCCGAATACAAGGATTTCGGCGGCGGCGTTTTTCGCGCGGCCTCGTTTGCTTCGGATAACCGCATCGAAGCCTGCCTGTTCCTCGGCCCGGCGCGCGACGCCGGCGATTGGGGTGCGGTCAAGAGCCTGTTCGCCGCGGAAAAGCTCAGCGACGATCAGCGCCGCATGCTGCTGTCGGGCAAATCCACCGACGGGCTCGCCAACGCCGGCGCCATCGTCTGCGCCTGTTTCGGCGTCGGCTGCAACACGATTCTCGCAACCATCGCGGCAGGCGCGGGGACAGCGGCCCAGATCGGCACACGTCTCAAGGTCGGCACCAATTGTGGCTCGTGCATCCCCGAATTGAAGCGGCTGATCGCGCAGACGAGTGCGGCCGCGGATGCGCAGCGCAAGCTGGTGATCGCGGGTTAATAGCCCGGATTGAGCAAGCGAAATCCAGGGACTGCGGTTGGTGAAGCATTTCGCCGGATTGCGCTTCGCTCCATCCGGGCTACGGCAGACCTATCCACCCTTGACCGCACCGGCCGTCAGCCCCGCCACGATCTGTCGCTGCGCGAACACGGTCAACAATAGCACCGGTAGGGTCACGATCAGCGCGGCGGCCGCGAGCGGGCCCCAGCTCAGTTGGTCGAACGAGATCATGTTGTAGACGGCGACCGGCAGCGTGCGCGTCTCGCGTCCGGCCAGCACGATGCCGAACACAAAGTTGTTCCAGGAGAAGATCACGGCCAGGATGAAGGCGACCGCGATGCCCGGCCGCGCGATCGGCAGCGCCACATAGCGAAACACCTGCCAGCGCGTGGCGCCGTCGATCAGCGCGGATTCCTCAAGCTCCATCGGGGTGGTCTCGAAATAGCCGATCATGATCCAGATCACGATCGGCACTGTCACCACGAGGTGAATAATGATCTGCGGCCAGAGCGTGCCGAGCAGCCCCAGCCACTGAAACAGCAGGAACAGCGGAATGAGGTAGGAGAGGCCTGGCGTGATCCTCGCGATCAGGATCACCGCGGCCGTTTTGTGCGCCCGCATGCGAGCAAGGCCATAACCGGCCGGCACGCCGACCAGCAACGCAAATGCGGTTGCCGCTCCCGTGACGATCAGGCTGTTGGCGAAATAGGTCGAGAACCGGTTGGAGGCGAAGACGGCGGAATAAT
>NZ_DATHOP010000137.1:0-13822 GCF_035484855.1 Bradyrhizobium sp. | reverse complement strand
ACTTCCGCCATCTTCGATCCGCAGATGTCGGAGAAGAAATACGCCACCACGATCACCGACATGCCGAGCCCGCCCTTGACCCAGCCGATCATGGCGCGCGCCAGCTCGACCAGCGCGTGGCTCATGCCGCAGCGTTCCATCAGATTGCCGGCGAACACAAAGGCGGGGATCGCCAGCAGCACCCAGCTCTGCGAGCCCGACACCAGCGCGGAAGACAGCTGCTGCATCGGGTAGCCGCCGATCCACAGGCCGGCGATGCCGGCGACCGCGAGCGCAAACACGATCGGCATCGAGAGCACGACCAGCACGGCGAAGATGATGGCGACGGTCGCTAGCAGCATGGAAGCCTCAATGCCCGGCCTCCCCGCGCGGCGGCGGCGAGATCATGACGGCGAGGCCATAGACCGCGATCAGGACGCCGCCGACCATCGAAGACGCATAGAGCCAGGCGAGGTTGATCTGCAGGCCGGGCGTGGTCAGCGTGCGGTTGAGCAGGCAAAGCTTGAAACCATACCAGGCCGCCAGCACGCCGACGCCCGCGATCAGCGCGTGATTGAAACAGTGGATCCAGAGCTGCGCGCGCGGGGATAGCCGATGCACGAACACCGTGAGCGTGAAATGAGATCGCGACTGGATGCCGATCGCCGCACCGATCAGCGTCAGCCACGCCAGCGACAATTCGCCGACCTCCTCCACCCAGGTGAAGGGTACGGGATCGACGTCGAGCCAGTCGGTGATGGCGCCGACGAAATAGCGCAGGATCACGCCTATCAGCAGGTTGACGATGGCAAGGACGATCAACGCCGTGACCGTGATTTTCGGGACGGCTGAAAGGATACGTAGCATGCGCTTTGGGATTCCGAACGTCGTGAGGCAGGCAGAAGCAGGGCCGGAGATTGGCTGCGGCCCCGCGGCTTGAATCAGGCCTTGAAGCCCTCGATCTCGTCCCACAACGCGCCGTACTGCGCCTTGTAGGCCGGCCAGATCTTGGCTTGCGCCACCTTGCGGAATTCCTCGACCTTGGCCTCCACCACGGTCATGCCGAGCGGCTCCAGTTCCGATTTGGCCTTGGCGAAATTGTCGACCGATTCGGTCGCCTCGCGGATCTTCTCCTGCGCCGTGCGCGACAGCTCCATCACCAGCTTCTGCTGATCGGGCAAAAGCCCGTTCCAGATCTCGAGATTCATCACCGCATTGGTCGGGCCGTAATTGTGATAGGTCATCGAGGCATATTTCGACACCTCGTAGATCTTCAGCGCTTTCATGTTGACGATCGGCAAATCGCCGCCGTCGATCACGCCCTGCTTGGCGGCGGTGACGACCTCGCCATAGGCCATCGGCACCGCGTTGCCGCCGAGGCCGTTGATGGTGTCGCCGAAGATCTTGGCCTGCTGCACCCGGATCTTCATGCCGCGCAAATCCCTGGGCTCGACGATCGGCTTCTTCGAGGTCCAGAAATGCCGAAAACCGTAGTCGAAGTAACACATCACCTTGAGCTTGTAGTTGTCCTCGATCTGCTTGCTGATGGTGTCGCCGATCTTGCCGTTGAGCATGGCGTAGGCCGAGGCGTAGTCCTTGACCAGATAGGGTACCAGCAGCGCCCCCATTTCCGGAAACACGGTGGCGGCTGCTCCCGCGGGGCTTCCCATCGCGACGCTGCCGGACTTGACCGCGTTCATGATCTCCAACTCCTGCGGGATCAGGGTCTTGCCGAAGAACTGCATCTCAAGCGCGCCCCTGGACTGCGCGGTCAATTCCTTGGCCATCCAGTCGAACGCGACCGCCGCCGACTCAGGCACCGCGTTGATGTGGGCAAACACCAGTTTTTTCGGCGCGGTTTGCGCAAACGCCGGCGCCCGGCCGGTGGCGAGAATACCGGCCAGGCCTCCGCCGGCGCGCAGCAGCGTGCGGCGATTGACGACGATGCGGCTCCTGGGAGCTGACATGGGTTTCCTCCAAGATTTTGCTTTTTGTTGCGGCTTTCGGCCGGGCAAGACCGGCCAATCCGGCGGCAAGCTTACAGCATGGAGAGCGTGTTGCCAGCGGGGATGTTGGCTGAGCGGCCGTGGATCATCGACGTGACCATCCATACCAACGCGTCGAAAGGCCGGCCATCATTGAAAAGCCGTCGCCGACGGGGTGTTGCCCGGATTGAACGAAGTGGCTCGAAAGGCGTTATTTCGTATGCCCAAGAGTAAACCCACCATCGGTCCCATGCGGACACAACCCGGCGAACGCACCTCGACCATGCCGACGCAGGTGTTGCCCGCGATGCCGGCGGCTGGAAGAAAGACGGTCGCGGCACAACCGAAGCAGGAGCCGACGAGGGGTGAAGCCGTGCGCGTCGCGAAGGCGCGAATCACGCGGCGCAATTCGCTGCGGAAACAACGGGAGGCCTTGAAGGACTAGCGCAGGTCGATTTCCCGATCGAGATTGCGCAAATACGACAGTCCTTCCACCGTCAGACGGTGCTCGTCGGTTTCGCCTTCGATGTACTTTTTCATCAGATGCCGGGCAAGCCGCTCACGCGCTCCCCTGGTCTCCGAACGGTCCGCGAGCGTGCCATATATGCGCAGCGCGCGATCGACGGGCAACATGGTCATGGTGTTTGTCTCGGGATTGGTTTGAGCCTTCGAATAGGTAAGGCTTGATGCCGCGGATCGTTCCGCGGAAAATCCTGTTTCGGTGACGCAATTGTGGGCGGTTGCCGGGCGCTTCGTCATGGCCGGGCATAGCCGTCCGAAGGACGGCGTCGCTTCCGCTCGCCTATGCCCGGCCATCCACGTCTTGCTGCTACATTTGTGAAGACGTAGATGCCCGGGACAAGCCCGGGCATGACGAGATTTCATATAACGGCCCATTTATCGGCTGCATTTCGAGTTAGACTCTAAGGTCCTGCCTCGGGGACCGTCTGTGCCGCAGGCGCCTTGACCTTGCGCTCTTTGAGCCAGTTCTCGAACCGCTGCACCACGACGAAGAAGGTCGGGACAAACAATACCGCAAGGCAGGTCGAGGCGATCATGCCGGAAAATACGGTGATACCGATCGACTTGCGGGCGCTGGCGCCGGCGCCGGAAGCTACCACCAGCGGCGCGACGCCGAGGATGAAGGCGAACGACGTCATCAGGATCGGCCGGAATCTTGCTCGAGCCGCCTCGACCGCCGATTCCACCAGCGGCTTGCCGTCGCGGCCGTGCAGTTCGAGCGCGACCTCGACGATCAGGATCGCGTTCTTGGCCGACAGTGCTATCAGCAGGATCAGGCCGATCTGGGTGTAGAGATTATTTTCGATCCGCAAGCCCGTGAGCACCGCCATCGGGCCGAGCAGCGAGAGCGGCACGGCAAGGATGACGGAGATCGGGGCGTACCAGCTTTCATATTGTCCGGCGAGCACGAGATAGACCAGCAGCAGCGCCAGGCCGAACACGTAGTAGATCTGGCCGCCGACGGATTTTTCCTGATAGGACATCGCGGTCCATTCATAGCCCGCGCCCGGCGGCAGGGTTTTTGCGGCGATCTCTTCCATCAGCTTGATCGACTGGCCGGAGCTGTAACCCTGCGCCGGCAGGCCGAGGACGGTCGAGGACGGATAGAGATTGTACAGGCTGATCAGCGACGGACCGACCGACGGCGTGATGGTCGCGAGCGTGCCAAGCGGAATCATGTCGCCCTGCGAGTTGCGCACCATCAGATTTTCGATGTCCCGCGGCCTCAGGCGAAACTGCGAATCCGCTTGCGCGAAGACCTGGAAGGTGCGGCCGAATTTCGTGAACTGGTTGACATAGGAGGCGCCGAGATAGGAACTCAGTGTCGAAAATACCTGGTCGGTCGTGACATGCAGCGTCTGGGTCTTGATGCGGTCGACATCGACGTCGAACTGCGGCACCAGCGCGCGGAACGGCGAACTGACGCGCTGCAGGGCGCTCTGGGTTTGCGCGTTGGCGACGATGGCATCGGTGACGGCCTGCAGCTTGCCGAAGTCCGAATTGCCGTCGCGCAACTCGACCTGCATGGCGAAGCCGGCGGCGTTGCCGATGCCCTGGATCGGCGGCGGCGGGATCACCAGGATCCGCGCCTCCGGAATCTCCGCCATCTTCTGGTTCAAGCCGGTGAACAGCGAGCGCAGATCCTGCCCCAGACCGCGCTCGCTCCACTCCTTCAGGATCAGATAGGCGACGCCGCCATTGGCGAGGCTCGAGGAGTTGTCGAGCGCCGACAGGCCGGCGATGGTGATCGTCTGGTCGACGCCGGGCGTCTTGTTCGACAATTCCGCGACCCGATTGAGCACCCGCTGGGTGCGATCAAGCGAGGCGCCGTCGGGCAATTGCACGGCGACCAGCAGATAGCCTTGGTCCTCGATCGGAATGAAGCCGGTCGGCACCCGCGACAGGCCGTAGCCGCCGATGCCGATCAGGATCAGCGCAATGATCACCGACAGGTTGCTGTGCACCGCCATGCGGCCGATCAGCGCCGCATAGCCCCGTTCGAGGCGGTCATAAACCCGGTTGAAGCCGCGATAGAACCAGTTGCGCTGGTCCAGCGGCACCGGCGCACGCAGCCATAGCGCGCATTGGGTCGGCTTCAGCGTCGCGGCGTTGATGGCGCTCAGTAGCGCGGTCGCGGCGATCACCAGCGCGAACTGCGCATAGATGCGTCCCGTGAGCCCCGGCAGGAACGCCGCCGGCAGAAACACCGAGATCAGCACCAGCGTGATGCCGACGATCGGCGCGAACAGCGCGTCCATCGCCGCGATCGCGGCGTCATGGCCGGACATGCCTCTCTCGATATTGTGGGCGGCGCCCTCGACGACGACGATGGCGTCGTCCACCACGATGCCGATCGAGAGCACGATCGCAAACAGGGTCGACAGGTTGATGGTGAAACCGAGCGCCGCCATTGCGGCAAAGGCGCCGATGATGGTGACCGGCACCGTGGTTGCCGGCACCAGCATCGCGCGCCAGTCTTGCAGGAAGACGAGGATCACGACCAGAACGAGGAGGCCAGCCTCGATCAGCGTCTTGTAGACTTCATGGATTGAGGCCGCGACGAATTTGGTGGTGTCGAACGGCGTGTCGAATTTGATGTCCGGCGGGAAAGCGACGGCGAGCTCCGTCATTTTCTTGCGGACCGCCGTCTCGACTTCCAGTGCATTGGCGCCGGGCGACTGGAACACGCCGATGCCGGTCGCCGCCTGATTGTTGAGCGAGAACACCTGGCTGTAGGTCTGGGCTCCCAGTTCGACCGAGCCGACGTCGCGGACATGGGTGACGTCGCCATTGCTGCCGGTCTTGACGATGATGTCCTCGAACTGGCTCGCATCGTCGAGCCGGCCGTTGACGTTGAGGGTATATTGGAAGGCCTGATCCGGCGGCGTCGGCGGCATGCCGACCTGGCCCGCGGTGACCTGCTGGCTCTGCTGCTGGATCGCCTGGATGACGTCCTGCGGCATCAGCCCGCGCACCTGCAGCTTGTTGGGATCGAGCCAGATCCGCATCGAATACTGGCCGGCGCCGAACACCGTGACATTGCCGACCCCGGGCAGTCGCGACAACTCGTCGCGAATGTTGATGGTGGCGTAATTGCTCAGATAAAGGCTGTCGTAGGTCCCCTTCGGCGAGGTCAGCGTCACGAACAAGAGGATCGCCGTGGATTTCTTCTGCACGGTGACGCCCTGGTTCTGCACCGCCTGCGGCAGCTGCGACAGCGCGCTCGACACCCGGTTCTGCACCAGCACCTGCGCGAAGTTGAGATCGGTGCCGATCTTGAACGTGACCGTCAGCGAGTAGGTGCCGTCGGCGCCGCTATAGGACTGCATGTAGAGCATGTCCTCGACGCCGTTGACCTGCTGCTCGATCGGCAGCGCCACGGTATCGATCACGGTCTTGGCGCTGGCGCCGGGATAGCGGGTGGTGACCTGCACCGTCGGCGGCACCACGTCGGGATATTGCGCGACCGCCAGCGTAAACAGGCAGACGCCGCCGATCAGGATCATCAGGATCGCGATGACGTTGGAAAGCACCGGCCGCTCGATGAAGAATTTCGAAATCATGCGCGGCTCCTATTTGGCCGGTGGTGGCGGCGCATCGATCTTCTGCAGCTGCGGGTCGACCTTCTGGCCGGGGATTGCGCGCAACAATCCGGCGATGACGACGCGATCGTCGGGCTTCAGCCCGCTTTCGATCACCCGCAATTCGCCCTCGACCTGCCCGATCTGGACCTTGCGCTGCTCGACGACATTGTCAGCGTTGACTGCCAGCACATAGCGTCCGCCCTGATCGCTGCCGAGCGCGATATCGGGCACCAGCAGCGCGTCCTGCTGCTGATCGAAGGGAACGCGGACACGAACGTAATAGCCGGGTAAGAGGATACGATCCGCGTTCGGCAGCACGCCGCGCACCGCCAGCGTGCCGGTCGACTGGTTGACCGTCGGCGCGGCATAGTCGAGCTTGCCCTTGTGCGGAAAACCGTTCTCGGTCTGCAACCCGACCTCGATCGGCAATTGCGTGAGTTCGCTCGAGGTCATCCCGCGCCGCTTGGCTTCGGCCCTGATCCGCAAAACATCCTGTTCGTTGACGTTGAACGTGACGTAGATCGGGTCGAGCTGCACGATGGTGGCGAGTTGCGTCGGCGACGCCGCCCCGACCAGTTCGCCGACCGAGACCAGATGCGCGCTGACGATGCCGTCGAACGGTGCCGCCACATTGGTGTAGCCGTAATTGACCTCCGCGATCTTGGTGTTGGCCTGGGCCTGCTGCAGATTGGCCTGGGCGTTGTCGCGGGTGGAGGTGGAAGTATCCAGCGTGGCCTGCGAGACGGCCTGTCGTGCCACCAGATCCACCTGGCGCTTGTAGTCGGCCTCGGCCTGTTTCACGGACGCCTGCGCGCCGGCTTCCGCAGCCTGGGCCTGATCGAGTTTCAGCTTGTAGGTATCGGGTTCGATCGTGAACAGCGTGGTGCCCTGCTTGACCAGGCTGCCGTCCTTGTAATTGATCGACTGCAGCACACCCTGCACGCGCGCCACCAGATCGACGCTGTTGAAGGGGGCGGTATTGCCGGTGGCTACGAAGTAACGCGTGATCGCCTTCTGCACCGGCGCCGCGACATCGACCTTGGGCGGCGGCGGCGGCACAAAGCTGTTTTGTTCGCAACCGCCGAGTGCTGCGAACGCAAATATGACGAAAGAAATACGGTGAATGTCGGCCCTTTGGCTAATGGTACCGCCTGATTTGGCGCATACTCGCGAATGTCCCGGCTTCATTCCCGTGTCCCAATTCGAATTTTGCACCCGCGAAGGCCTCGTCTAAGAAGAGCGCCGCGCCGAGCATGAATAACAACAATCCGCTTGCAGTGGAACTCGAAAGCGAAAATGATGGCGCCTGCGAAAAAAAATTTCCTTCGATTTCACTTCGGTTGAAGCGGCGGCTCCAGCGCGACAACGAAAAGGATTTATTCAAATGATCAACGTATTGAGCCGTCCGGCGGCGCTGTTGGCGTCGGCCACGGTCGTGCTGTTCGCGATTGCGACGCCGGCCTTTTCGCAGGCGCCGACCGACGCGCAGCGCAGCGCGATCCGCTCCGCCTGCCGCGCGGATTATCAGGCTAATTGCGCCAGCGTCCCGCCGGGTGGGATGGCATCGCTGCAGTGCCTGCAGAAGAACATGTCGAACCTCTCTCCGTCCTGCCAGACCGCAGTACGCGCGGTCGAGCCGGCGGCCGAGCCCAAAGCCGAAGCGAAGCCGGAAGCCAAGCCTGAGTCCGCTCCGGCCGCGGCGGCCAAGGAGGAGCCAGCGCCGGCCAAGCCGGCAGCCGAGACGGCCGCGCCTCCAAAGGCTGCCGGCACGGCGGCGAAAAAGCCGAGCAGTGCGCAAATCGCCGCGATCCGCAGCGCCTGCCGCTCGGATTATCAAAGGGTCTGCGCCGGTGTGCCGACCGGAGGTTCTGCCGCCCTGCAATGCCTGGAGAAGAACAAGGCAAAGGTTTCGGGCAATTGCGAGAAGGCGGTGAGCGATGTCGGCGGCGGCGCGGCACCCGCGGCTGGCGCTCCGGGAGCGGCTGCGAGCGCCGATCCCGCGGCCGCCCCGGCTGCTGCGCCAGCGCCGGCGCTGGTGCTGCGCCCGATGCGGCCGCGCGAAATCCTGTTCGTGTTGCGCTCAGCCTGCGGCGGAGATGTGCGCACGCTGTGCGCCGGCGTTCCGCCGGGTGGCGGCCGCATCATCGAATGCCTCGCCACGCAGTCGGCCTCGCTGTCGCCGGCATGCTCCGATGTGCTGGGCCAGTTCTCGGCGCAGTAGGCGAGTTCCAACTTGCGGAAAACTGCCAGTCCGGGCATTGCAACAGTGGGCTAGAGAACGGACGGCATGAGCGATCTTCGCGACTGGTTGCGCGGGCACGGGCTTGAGCAATACGCCGACACGTTCGAGGCGAACGATATCGATCTCGATATCCTGGCCGAGCTGAGCGAACACGACCTCGAACAGCTCGGCGTATCGCTGGGCAACCGCCGCCGGCTGCTCAAGGCGATTGCCGGCGGAGCGGCCGCGCCGGCGCCGTCGAGACCACCTACCTCAGGGACTTCGGAATCGAGTGATGCCGAGCGCCGCCAGGTCACGGTGTTGTTCGCCGACATGGTCGGCTCGACGGCGCTGTCGGGCAAGGTCGATCCCGAACTGCTCGGAGGCCTGATCCGCCGCTACCAGGACGCTGCGGCGGGTGCGATCGGGCGTTACGGCGGCTTCGTCGCCAAATTCATGGGTGACGGCGTTCTGGCCTATTTCGGTTTCCCCCGCGCCTTCGAGGATGCCGCGGAGCGCGCCATCCGCGCCGCGATCAGCATCGTGGCGGAGGCCAGTGAGATCGAATTGCCCGACGGCACACGGGTGCAGACGCGGATCGGCATCGCCACCGGCCTCGTCGTGGTCGGCGAAATCATCGGCACCGGCACGGCCCGCGAGCGCACCATCGTCGGCGAGACGCCCAATCTGGCCGCACGGCTGCAGGCGCTCGCTGGACCGGACACCATCATCGTCAGCGAGGCGACCCGGAATCTGCTGGGTGGGCTGTTCGAACTGGAACACACCGGCGAACACGACTTGAAGGGTTTTTCTCGTCCGGTGCCGGCCTGGCGCGTCGCTTGCGAGGCCTCGGTCGCAAGCCGCTTTGCCGCCCGCAGCGGCGGCAATCTGCCGCTGGTCGGCCGCGCCCATGAAATGGGGCTGATACTCGATCGCTGGCGTCTCGCTCGCCAGGGCGAGGGCCAGATCGTCACGCTGGTGGGCGAAGCGGGAATCGGAAAATCGCGCTCGATCGAGGCGCTGCAGGAAGCGCTGGCCAATGAGCCGCATCGCCGCATCAACCTGCAATGCTCGCCCTATCACAGCGACAGCGCGCTTTATCCGGTCATCCGGTATCTCGGCCGTGCCGCCGGTTTTACGGCAACGGATTCACCAGCGGCGCGGATCGAAAAACTCGGCACCCTGTTCAGACAGCGCGCCGCTTCGAACGCCGCGCTCCCGTTATTGGCGGAGCTGCTGTCGATCCCGATGGCCGCGGCGGAGCCGTCGCCGCAAACCCCTGCACAGCGCAAGGCGGCGACGCTGGCGCTCATCGTCGACGAATTCCTTGCGACCGGAGAAAGCGACCCGGTGCTGATCGTGCTGGAGGACGCGCACTGGGCGGATGCCACCACACTGGAAATGATGACGCGGCTGACCGACAGTGTCGGCCGCGCGCGGTCGCTTGCGGTGGTGACCGCGCGGCCGGATTTTGTGGCGCCCTGGCTGACCCGGCCGCAGGCGACGCTGCTGACGCTCGGCCGTCTGGGCCGCCAGGACTGCGCACAACTGGTGGCCGGGGTCGCCGCGAGCCACGGCCTGTCGGCGGAGGCGGTGGCGGCGATCGTCGCCAAGACTGACGGCATTCCCCTGTTTGTCGAGGAACTGACCAAGAGCGTCATGGAATCGGCCGGCGAAGACGGCGCGGTGCCGGCGACGCTGAAGGATTCGCTGATGGCCCGCCTCGACCGGCTCGGCGATGCGCGCGACGTAGCCCAGATCGCAGCCGTCATCGGCCGGCAGTTTTCGCTGGCGCTGCTGAGCGCCGCAACGGCGCGGGATGCGGACGAACTCGACACCACGCTGGCCCGGCTCGTCGCCGCGGAAATCGTTTTCCCGGAGGAGCGCAGCCTGGAGCGGGGTTTTGTTTTCAAGCACGCGCTGGTCCGCGACGTCGCCTATGAAAGCCTGCTGCTGGCGCGGCGGCGCGAATGGCACGAACGCATCGCGCGTGCGCTGGAGAAGGATTTCGGCGACGTCGCCGCGCGCGAACCGGATTTGCTCGCCTATCATTTCGGCGAGGCCACGCTGTTGCTTCCGGCCAGCGACTATCGGATGCGCGCCGGCGACCAGGCGGTGAGCCGTTCGGCCTATCCCGAGGCGACCGCGCATTTCACGGCAGGCCTCAAGCTCGCGGAGGCAATGCCATCGCCGGAGGGCATGCACAAGCGTCTTGATTTCCTGCTCAAGCTCGGCGCGGCATCCGTTGTCTTATACGGCTCGCGCAGCGCAGAAGCCGAGGATGCCTATACCCGCGCCAACGAAATCGGCGAGCGGCTGGACGATAGTCCCCGACTGTTCCAGGCTAAATGGGGCCTGTGGCTCAACGCCAATCTCAGGCGCAAGACCGCGCTGGCACACGATCGGGCCGGCGAACTGGTGGCGCTGGCGCAAAACTCCGGCGATGAAGAGCTGTTGCTTGAGGCCTATCATTGCCGCTGGTCGACGGCGTTCTTTCGCGGCGATGTCGCGCCCGCATTGGAAGATAGTCGGCATGGCATCGAACTCTACGACATAGACCGCCACCGTCACCTCGGCCATGCGTTCGGCGGTCACGATCCCGGCGTTTGTGGCCATGCGCAGTGCGGCAACTCGCTGCAGCTCGCAGGCGCTGCGCAAGAGGCAAGGCAAAGCTACGCGCAGGCGATTGTGCTGGCCGAAATACTCGATCATCCCAATAGCCTCGCCCACGGACTGCACAATTCGGCCATCGGTCGCCAGATCGGCGCCGATCGCGATGACACCTTCACGGCAGCGCACCGGGCGGTAGGGCTGGCGGAAAAATACGGCCTGCCCCCGTGGCGCGCGAGCAGCCTGGTCCTGACCGCCTGGGCAACCGCGGTCGGCTCAGGCATCGCGGACGCCGCACGGGTGATCGATGCCGAGATCGACCACGCGACGGCCGTCGGTCCGGTCCCGCAATATTATCTTGGCGTGGCCGGAGAAGTCCTGCTGGCCGCTGGACGGCCGGCGGACGGACTCGCCCATCTCGACCGCGCCATCGCCGGAATCGACGAACCGGGGATCGGCTTCTATTTGCCGGAGATCTATCGCCTGCGCGGCACGTGCTTGCTGGCGCTCGATCGCAACAACAAGGATGAGGCGCGCTCGGCCTTCACAACCGCTCTCGGCATCGCCAGACGCCAGGGAGCGGTCATTTTCCAGCGCCGCGCCGAGGCAGCACTTTCCGAGCTTGCAAATGGCGATGTCCGCGGATAACGCACAGCGGCAATCATGCTCGAGCGGGGGCGGAACGTTGCGGATCGCCGTGATCGGGGGAGGCCCCGGAGGCCTCTATTTCAGCTATCTGTGGAAGAAGCGCCACCCCGAGGCGCAAGTCGACCTGTTCGAACAGAATCCAGCCGGCGCCACCTGGGGCTTCGGCGTGGTATTCTCCGAACAGGCGCTGGAATTTCTGCGCGCCGACGACCCCGACACGGTCGACGCCATCACACCGAGGATGGAAAGCTGGACCAACATCACACTCAATCTGCGCGGCGAAAGCGTCGAGATCGACGGCGTCGGCTTTTCGTCGATCGGACGGCTCGAACTGCTGACGATCCTGCAAACCCGCGCGGCTTCGGTCGGCGTCGCGTTGCGCTTCGACAGGCAGATCGCATCCGTCGACCAACTCACCGGCTACGACCTGATCGTCGCGGCCGACGGCCTGAACTCGCTGGTGCGCCGCAGTTTCGAGAGCGATTTCGGCGCCTCGCTGTCGGTTTCCCAGAACAAGTTCGCCTGGTACGGCACTACAAAACGCTTCGCCACCCTGTCGCAGACCTTTGTCGAAACCGGGCTCGGTACGTTCAACGCGCATCACTATCGCTACTCGCCCGATATGAGCACGTTCCTGGTCGAATGCGATCCCGCGACCTGGGCGGCCTATGGCTTCGCCGACAAGACTGTCGATGAATCCAAGGCCGTCTGCGAGCAAGTATTTGCCACCGCGCTCGACGGCCACGCGCTGATTTCGAACAAATCGGTCTGGCGCAATTTCCCCTGGATCTGGAACGAGCGCTGGTGGTCAGGGAACAGGGTGCTGATCGGCGACGCCCTGCATTCGGCGCACTTCTCGATCGGCTCGGGCACTCGTCTGGCGATCGAGGACGCCATCGCGCTGGCAAAAGCGCTGGAGGCGGAGGCCGATATTCCCGCGGCCCTCGCCCGCTATCAAAGCGAGCGCCAGCCGATCGTCAAAAAACTGGTGACAGCGGCGCGCACCAGCGCCGATTGGTACGAGAAATTCCCCGAACACATGAAGCTCGGCCTGATGGAATTTGCCTATAGCTATATCACCCGCTCGGGGCGGGTCGACGATATCAGGTTGCGCGCGATGGCCCCGCGCTTCATGGCGCGCTACGAGGCGTCGCGGCCGTCATCGGCGGGCAGGAGCGAGGCATGACGCGCGAGATCGCCGACGCGGTGCCGCCGGATTGCGCCGGCGCGAGCGAAATCGGCTTTGCTATTCCCCAAACCTACAACGCCAGCCGCATCCTGTTCGACAATCTCGGCAAGGGCCGCGGCGACCGGCTTGCGCTGACGGGCCCGCTGGGACAGCGCAGCTATCGCGAACTCTGCGCGGATGCCTGCCGCTGGGGCCACGGCTTTGCCTCGCTCAGTCTGGCGCGCGGCGACCGCATCCTGATGTTTCTCGACGATACCCCGGCCTATCCGGCGGCGTTTTTCGGCGCGGTCCGCGCCGGCTTTGTGCCGCTATTGATCAACACGCTGACGCCGCCGGACCTCCTGCAATTCTATCTCGCGGATTCCGGCGCCGTTGTCGCGGTGGCCGACGCCGAATTTGCCGCGCGTTTCAATGCCGAGGCCTGCAAGGATACCGCGCTGCACACGCTCATCATCGTCAACGGTACCGCCGGCGACAACGCTTCACCGGAGACAATTTACGCCGATCAATGGCTGCCGGATTTTCCGGCCGATCTCGTGGAGGCCGACACCCATCGCAACGAGATGGCGTTCTGGATGTATTCGTCGGGATCGACCGGCCGGCCCAAGGGCATCGTGCACCTGCAGCACGACATGGCCTATAGCGAGGCCGCGTTCGCCCGCAACGTGCTGAGGCTTGAAGCCGGCGACATCTGCTTTTCCGTGCCGAAGATTTTCTTCGCCTACGGTTTTGGCAATTCCATCACCTTCCCGTTCTCGGTCGGCGCGGCGACCCTGCTGCTGCCGGGCCAGCCAAAGCCGTCGGCGATTTTTGAAGCAATCGAGCACTATCGACCCAGTGTGTTTTTCGGATTGCCGACGCTCTATACCTCGCTGACCAAGGCCGACAACGCCGCCGCCACCGATTTCTCGTCGCTGCGGATGGCGCTGTCGGCCGCCGAGGTGCTGTCATCCGATGTCTTCAATGGCTGGAAAACCCTGACCGGGCTTGAGATCGTCGAAGGGCTGGGCTCGACCGAAGTGCTGCACATTTACCTGTCCAACCGCCTCGACAACAAAAAGCTCGGCGCCGCCGGCCTTCGCGT
>NZ_DATHOP010000136.1:0-5708 GCF_035484855.1 Bradyrhizobium sp. | reverse complement strand
AGTCGACCAGGATGCCATTGCGGCGCAGTGGGAAGCATCGCTGGATTCCGAGGATCCGGCGGAGGCCGCGCAAGCAGCCGCCGCCAATGAACTCTCCGGCACGATGGCGCTGCAATGGGCCGCCATGGTCGAAGACGGCAGCCGCGACTTCGGCGGCGGCGGCAAGAACGGCGGCGAGCGGGTCCTCTCTCAGGAAGAGATCGACAACCTGCTCGGCTTCTCGGTCGGCGACGTCAACGTCGACGACAATTCCGGCATTCGCGCCATCATCGATTCCGCGATGGTGTCCTACGAGCGTCTGCCGATGCTCGAAATCGTGTTCGACCGGCTGGTGCGGCTGATGACCACCAGTCTGCGCAATTTCACCTCCGATAACGTCGAAGTCTCGCTGGATCGCATCACCTCGGTGCGGTTCGGCGACTACATGAATTCGATTCCGCTCCCTGCCGTGCTCTGCGTGTTCAAGGCCGAGGAATGGGACAATTTCGGCCTCGCCACGGTGGATTCGAGCCTGATCTATTCGATGATCGACGTCCTCTTGGGCGGCCGCCGCGGCCAGACCTCGCTGCGGATCGAAGGCCGGCCCTACACCACGATCGAAACCAACCTGGTCAAGCGGCTGGTCGAGGTGGTGCTGTCGGACGCCGAGCAGGCGTTCCGGCCGCTGTCGCCGGTGACCTTCAAGATCGACCGGCTGGAGACCAATCCGCGCTTTGCCGCCATCAGCCGGCCCGCCAACGCCGCCATCCTGGTGCGGCTGCATATCGATATGGAAGACCGCGGCGGCAACATCGAGCTGCTGCTGCCCTATGCGACCATCGAGCCGATCCGCCCGGTGCTGTTGCAGATGTTCATGGGCGAGAAATTCGGCCGCGACCCGATCTGGGAAGGCCATTTCGCCACCGAAGTGGCGCAGGCCGAGATTTCGGTCGATGCCGTGCTGTACGAAGCCGAGATCCCGCTCAAGCAGCTGATGAAACTGAAGGTCGGCGATACCCTGCCGCTGGAAATGCGCGCCGACGCGCTGGTCGAGGTGCGCTGCGGCAAGGTCATCCTGACCGAGGGGCGGATGGGGCGGGTCGGCGACCGCGTCGCCATTCGCGTCACCAAGCAGCTGCGCAAGCCCAATACCACCTTCGCGATGTTCGAGAAGGCCGATGAGCAGAACAAGGCACTGGAGGCCCAATGAGTCATTCCCTCGGAATCATGATCGAGAGCCTGGTCGCGGTGTTGCTGATGCTGACGATCGGCTACTGCATGCTGCTGAACACGCGGCTGAAGCGGCTGAAGGCCGATGAGCATTCGCTGAAGGCCACCATCGCCGAATTGATCACCGCGACCGAAATCGCCGAGCGCGCCATCGGCGGCCTCAAGCACACCGTGCGCGACGTCAACGAGAATCTCGGCAACCAGCTCGCCTCCGCCTCGCAGATGTCGCAGCAGCTGAAGAAGCAGCTCGCCGAAGGCGACAACGTGTTCCGGCGGCTGTCCAAGATCGCGATCGCGGCAAGGCCTCAAGGCGCGGCCGAACCGGCCGAACCTGTCGCGGCCGCCGCGCCGCGGATGTCCTCGGCCAAGGCGGTCGCAGCGGCAGCCCAGGCGTTCTCCGACCGCAGAAGGACTGACGGCTTAGCGGCATGAGATCGTTTCGTGACATCAGAGTCATTCCGGTGGTGCTGGTGGCGATCGCCGGCCTCGCCGTGCTCAAGGTCGTCGGGCTGGTGATCGACGGCGGCTACGTGTTCGACTACCAGCCGGATTCGATCAGGCCGTCCTGGGCCCAGGAAAACTTCAATTTCCCCGGCGGCACCAAGCCCGACCCGGCCGACATCACCGGTTCGGTCGACAAGCCCAAGGAGGAAGCCAAGCCCGAGGTCAAGGCTCCGGAAGTAGCGAAGTCGGACGGCACCGTGACCTTCCCCGAACAGGCGGCGCCGGTGTCGGCGTCGGAGCGCGCGATTCTCGAGCGGCTGCAGTCGCGGCGCCAGGAACTGGAGGCGCGGGCGCGCGAAGTCGACATTCGCGAAAGCCTGCTGAAAGCCGCCGAGAAGCGGATCGATTCCAAGACCGAGGAGTTGAAGGCTGTCGAATCCCGGATCACGACGGCGACCGACCAGAAGAACGAAAACGAGGCGGCGCGCTTCAAGGGCATCATCACGATGTATGAGAGCATGAAGCCGAAGGACGCCGCCAAGGTGTTCGACCGCCTCGAAATGCCGGTGCTGATCCAGATCGCCTCTCAAATCGCGCCGCGCAAGATGTCCGATATCCTCGGCCTGATGCAGACCGATGCGGCCGAACGGCTGACCGTCGAACTGGCCCACCGCGCCGCGCCCGATCAATCCGCCGGAGGCGGCGAGCTTCCCAAGATCGAGGGCAAGCTGTTGTCGCAAAAGCCCAATTGAGCCGGGGATAATTAACAAGTCCTTAAACCGCCAATTCTAGATTCGACGGCGCGAGGCGGGCATCGGTGCGTTCCGCGGACGATTCCGGAATCGTCGAAGCGAAAGACTGGTTGGAATGGCGCGCATGGTTGCCGCTGGATTTTGGTCGCTGACCCGGGCCCTGGCGCGGAGGGCGCGACGTTGCCTGCGCGGCGAGATATGGCTCGCACTGATACTGGCCGCCCTGACGTTTTCGGTGCCGTGCCGGGCCGCCGCCGATCCGGTCAAGGGCGAGGCCACGTTCTCGGCTTCCGGCGGCTATGCCCGGCTGGTGCTCAAGCTTGCCGATGACGTCGATTCCGAAGTCACCACCGCGGGCTCGATCATCGTGATCCGCTTCAAGCGTCCGGTCGATATTCCGATCGACAAGATCGCCGACGCCGTGCCCGACTATGTCGGATCGGTGCGCGCCGATCCCGACGGTTCGGCGATCCGGCTGTCGCTGGCGCGCCGGGTGACCGTCAACACCATGACGGCGGGCGAGCGGGTGTTCGTCGATTTCCTGCCCGACAGCTGGACCGGGCCGCCGCCGAGCCTGCCGGCCGAAGTGATCCGCGAACTCTCCGAACGTGCGCGCGCCGCCGAGCGCGCCTTGCGCCTGCAGCGCGCGGCCGCGGAGGCCAAGAAGCGGCCGCCGATCCGCGTGCGCACCTCGGTGCAGCCGACCTTCGTCCGTTTCGTGTTCGAAATGCCCGACGGCGTCGGCGTCTCCTCGGTGCTGAACGACCAGAAACTCACCTTGATGTTCAACGCCACGCTCGGCTTCGACCTGGCGGACGCCAAGGAAGCGGCACCCCCGAACATCGCCTCGATCAACCAGAAGCCCGATGGCGACGGAACCGCGGTGGAAATCACGCTGATCGGCGATGTCGATGTCCACTCCTTCCGCGAGGAGAAGAACTACATCGTCGACGTCGCCTTCCAGCAGTCGGAGAAGCCATCGGCGCTGGCGCCATCAGCAGCGGTCGCACCGGTGGCGGCAACACCGGTGTCGATGCCGGCGACGGCAGCCGCGCCGGCCGCCCCCGAAAAGCCCGCCGCTGCCGCGGAGCCGCGGCAATCCGGCGAGATCAAGCCGCCGACGTCGGAGCTGATCGCCAAAGAGGCTCATCTCGAGATCAACCCTGCGGCGCCGCCAAAGATGCCTCCGGCATCGGAAGCGCCGAAAGCGCCGGCTGCACCGGAGGCGGCGAAAATGGCGGCGGCACCGGAAGCGCCGAAAATCTCGGCAGCGCCGGAGGCTGCGAAACCCGAGCCTGCATCCGAGGTGGCGCCCAAGCCCGCCGCCGCGACGGCGCCCAAGCCTGTCCCCGCCGCTTCAGCGTCGCCGGCCGATTCCGATGCCGTCGTGGTCCGCACCATGCGGTCGAGCGAAGGCCTGAACCTGACATTCAGCTTTGCCACGCCGACGCCGGCTGCGCTGTTCCGGCGCGCCGATGCGCTTTGGCTGGTGTTTGATTCCACCAGGCCGATCGACATCGAGCCGATCCGAAACGGCGGCGGTGCGATCATAGCGGAAGTCTCGAAGTTGCCGCTGGAGAAGGGGCAGGCGATCCGGATCCGGCTCAACCGTCCGCAAATGCCCTCGCTGAGCGGCGAGGAACAAGCCGACGGCGTGATCTGGACGCTGACCTTCGCCGATACCATGCGCGCGCCGACCCAGCCGCTGGTGGCGTTGCGCAACATCATCGATCCGGCGTTTGCCAATGTCGCGGTGCCCTTGTCAAAACCCGGCCTGCTGCACCGGCTGGTCGATCCGGACGCCGGCGATACCACGCTGGTGATCACGGCGCCGCCGCCGGTTCGCGGCTTCATCAAGCGGCAGGATTTCGTCGAGCTGTCGCTACTGGAGTCGATCCATGGCGTCGCGGTTCGGCCGAACTCCGACGACGTCACGGCCGAGATTGCCTCCGACAAGATCATCCTTGGGCGGCCCGGCGGCCTGACCCTGTCGTCGGCCGACGTCGGGACCGAGCGCGCCACCGCGGTGGTGCGGCCGATCTTCGACATCGGCGAATGGAAGAAGAACATCGCGGCGAATTTTTTCGCGCGGCAAAGCGAGCTGATCGCCGCCGCCGGCGCGGCCGAGCCCGCCCAGCGCACGCCGGCGCGGATCGACCTGGCGCGGTTCTACATGGCGCGCGGGCTGTATCCGGAAGCCAAGGGCGTTCTCGATCTCGCGCTGGCCGAGGCCAAGCCCGGTCTTGAGGATCCGATTGCGCTGGTCGTGCATTCGATCGCGAGCAGCCTGATGGAGCGGCCGGCGCAGGCGCTGCGCGACCTCGCCAATCCCGCGGTCGGAACCAATTTCGACTCCCAGCTCTGGAAAGCGCTGGCCTATGTGCGCCAGGAGAAGTGGGCGGAGGCGCGGGAGAAATTCAAGAACGTCGAATTCGCCATCACCTTGCTGCCGATCGAGATGCAGCGCATCGTGATCGCGGATGCGATGCGTGCGTCGCTCGAGGTCAAGGATTATTCCGGCGCCGACAAGCGCAGCAGCGATCTGGAAGTGATCGGCCTGCCGCCTGAAATGAAGCCCGCGGTCGCGGTGTTGCGCGGCCGTCTCGCCGAAGCGCTCGGCCACGACAAGGAAGCGCTGGCCCAATACAAGATCGCGGTCGATTCTCCGGACCGGGCCTCGGCGGCCAAAGCCAAGATGCTCGAGATTGCGCTGAAGCAGAAGCGCGATGAAATCAGCCAGCCCGATGCGTTGCGCGAGCTCGAGACGCTGTCGATGATGTGGCGCGGCGACAGCACCGAGGTGCAGACGCTGGAGATGATGGCGCGGATCTATGCCGACACCGGACGCTACAGCGAGTCGCTGGCGGCGACGCGGGCCGCGACCCGGATGGAGCCCAATTCCGCGATCTCGCGGCAGGGTCAGGACGAAGCGTCGGCGCTGTTCGCGCAGCTCTATCTCAGCCCGAAGGGCGACGACCTGCCGCCGGTCGACGCGCTCGGGATGTTTTACGAATACCAGGAATTGACTCCGATCGGGCGGCGCGGCGACGAGATGATCCGGCGGCTAGCCGACCGGCTGGTCGCGGTCGACCTGCTCGATCAGGCCAGCGAACTCTTGCAGTATCAGGTTGATCACCGGCTGGAGGGGGCGGCGCGGGCGCAGGTCGCGGCGCGCCTCGCCATGGTGTACCTCACCAATCGCAAGCCGGATCGCGCCATCGCCGCGTTGCGCTCGACGCGGATCGCCGATCTCTCCGGTGAACTGCGCCAGCAACGGCTGCTGCTGGAGGCACGGGCCCAGAG
>NZ_DATHOP010000135.1:0-88036 GCF_035484855.1 Bradyrhizobium sp. | reverse complement strand
TCGCGGTGTCGCGATCCACCACGGGTCCACTGCCCGCGGCCGGGGCGGCCGCCGTCGGTGCAGGGGCACTGCCGGCCTGCGGCGGCGTGTTCGTGGCCGAGCTGTTGTCGGCAGGCTGGGTGGCGGCGTTCTTCTGCAGTTCCGCCTGGGCCTGCTGCGCGGCGCGCTGCTTCTCCATCTGCGGGATGTTGTAGAAATACTGCCAGGCGATCAGCACCAGGCCTGAGAGGATGACGGCGAGGATGGTGTTGCGATTATCGAGCATCGTTCAAGGTCTCGTCATTCAATTCGGTTGGCGGCTTGTCGCTTGGCGGCTTGCGGTCGGTCTTGACGGCGCTTTCGGAGGCTGCCGGTCGATGCGGCGCAGCGCCGCGCGGAGGTCGTCGAGCATGGAAGCGAAGTCGGAATGAAGCGCGGCCCTGCGGCCGACTAGCACATAATCAGTGTGAGGTCGCATAGCCATGGCCTCCAGCCGCTTCACCAATTCGCGAAGCCGTCGCCGGATGCGATTGCGTTCGGTGGCGGTGCCGTTCTTTTTGGTGACGGTAAAGCCGACCCGGATCGGGCCGTCATCGCTTCGGTCGAGGCTTTGTACCACGAAGGCGGCGCTGGAGGCCCGCGCGCCATTGGCAACAGCGAGGAAGTCCGCCCGCTGCCTTAACCGATCCATGGTGAAAATCCCCGGGAAGCCCGGCTCAGGCGCTCAGGCGCTTGCGGCCCCGGGCGCGGCGCGCGGCCAGCACCTTGCGGCCGCCGGCGGTGGCGAGACGGGCACGAAAGCCGTGACGGCGCTTGCGCACCAGTTTGCTGGGTTGATAAGTCCGCTTCACGGGTCGTTCTCCGCCGGCCGGGCAAACATGCCTGAAAATGAGATAAGTCCGGTGATGCTGGCGGGCCCGAAGCGGGCCGTTTCCGGCCCAAAATGAGCCGCCCCGGTCGAACCGGGTCATCGCGGACAATTGGCGCGGCTTATACGGGAGCGACCGGTTTTCGTCAATCTGGCGGCCTGTCACAATTGAGGCCGCGCGGGCCGTCCGGAAACGGCCGCGACTTGCCCGAATATATCAATGTTTGCGGTGTTTTTCCTTGCGAGAATGGCAGCCGGCCCCTAGCTCACATGAGGGACTGGTGGAACCGGACATTAGCGATCCGTAATTTGACCGTCCCCAGGGCAGACCGCATCTTCGAAACCCTTAAGGCGTCGAAGGCAAACACCGTGTCAGTGACCGAAGACCAGCCCGCAATCGGAACGCCGCGCTCGAAGCCGCCGCGCCGGCTCGGCCTGTCCGGCAAGCTGCTGCTGCTTACCATTCCGCTGGTGATGATCGCGGGAATGATGATCTACGTGCCCGCGATCGCCAATTTCCGGATGAACCGGCTCAACGACCGGCTGGCGGCGGCCAACACCGCAGCCCTGGTGCTCGACGCCGCGCCCTCGGGCATGGTGCCGGATTCGCTGGCGCGGCAGATCCTCACCAGCATCGGCGCGCGCGCGGTCGCCATCAAGATGGGACAGCAGCGCCGGCTGTTGGCGAGCGCCGATTTGCCGCAGGCGATCGATCACGACGTCGACATGCGCGAGATGACGGCGTGGTCGGCGATCGTCGATTCCTTCGAGACGATGCTCGAGAGCGGCAACCAGACCATCCGCGTGGTCGGGCCGGCGCCCGGCGGCGCGCAATTCATCGAGGTCGTGATCGACGAGAAGCCGCTGCGGCAGGCGATGTACCGGTTTTCCCGCAACCTGCTGGCGGTCTCAATGGGGATCGGCGCGCTGACGGCGGGGCTGGTCTATCTGGCGCTGCATTTCCTGTTCGTGCGGCCGATGCGCCGGCTGACCGCAAGCCTGGTGGCCTTCCACGAGAATCCGGAGAGTTCGGCGCGCATCATCGTGCCGAGCCAGCGCGGCGACGAGATCGGGGTCGCCGAGCGCGAACTGAGTGACATGCAGCGCGATCTGGTGTCGATGCTGCATCAGAAGAGCCGGCTTGCGGCGCTTGGCCTGGCGGTCTCCAAGATCAACCACGATCTGCGCAACCTGCTGGCGTCCTCGCAGCTGTTGTCGGACCAGTTGGCCAGTGTGCCCGATCCGCGGGTGCAGCGCTTTGCGCCGAAACTGATGCGCTCGCTGGAGCGGGCGATCGCGTTCTGCCAGTCGACGCTGTCCTACGGCCGCGCCCAGGAAGCCGCGCCCGACCGCCGCATGATGCTGATCGAGCCCGTGGTCGCCGAGGTGCGCGAATCCGCAGGGCTCGCCGCCGACGCCTCGATCACCTGGATCGCCGCGATCGAACGCGGGCTCACGGTCGACGCCGACCCCGACCAGCTGTTTCGGGTGCTGCTCAACCTTGTGCGCAACGCGGCGCAGGCGCTGGAAAACCGCCCCCGCAGCGACGCCGCGACCCAGATCCGCATCACCGGACGTCGCGAAGGCGCGGTCGCGATCGTGGAGGTGTCCGACACCGGCCCCGGCGTGCCGCAAAAGGCTCGCGACCACCTGTTCGAGGCGTTCCAGACCTCCGGCCGCCCCGGCGGCAGCGGCTTGGGCCTGGCGATTGCCGCCGAACTGGTCCGCGCCCATGGCGGCGACATCCATCTGGTCGAGGGGACGCTCGGCGCCACCTTCCGGATCGTGATCCCGGACCGCCCGGTGGAACTGTTGAGCGTCCGCAACGAGCGGGCGCGGGCGTAGAATAACCGCCGACACGCCCCTCTCATAGGTCGTCATTTCCGGGCATCGCAACGCGATGAACCCGGAATCCAGAGGTAATTCGCGCGAGATTCCTTCCTTCGCGCTGCCGCGCGCCCCGGAATGACGTAGTGGCCGCTTGCCCGCCTCCCGGACCTTGCCAATCCGGGCCGGAGCGGGTAGCTAAAGCGCTCTTTCGCGACCTTCCGAACCCTTCCTCGGATGCCGTCGGGCTGTTAAGCCCGCACCTCACGCGAAACACGCGCCCGTAGCTCAGCTGGATAGAGCACTAGACTACGAATCTAGGGGTCAGGAGTTCGAATCTCTTCGGGCGCGCCATTAGCTCTTTGATTTTGTCTCGGATTTTCTGCGATTCTGATGTCCATGACAAATTCCTGAGTATGGGAGCACCAGGGCAATATCATCGAGGCTCTGTCCTCCCAGACAGAGCCTATCGCGCTGAAGCGCCTTGGCGGGTCAATAGTCTTCGAGCATAAGCGCGACGTTGCACACGCCGCGATCCTCAAGATCCGTCTTGACCTCGAAACCCAGTTCCCGGCACATTTTCAGCATGATCGAATTTTCCTGGAGGATCTGGCCGTCTATGCGGCTCAGACCTTCGGACTTTGCATGCTCGATCATCAGTTGCATTAAGTCCCAGCCAAGGCCCTTGCCCTTGATATCCGATCTCAGCAGGATCGCGTATTCGCCGGACTTGCGGAGTGCGTCGGCGTGCAGCCAGACAACGCCAAGCATCTCGCTGCTGGCTTCATCAATGGCGACAAGGGCCGTCACGTGAAGGCCGCCGATATCGATCAGGCCGGCGATGAATTGAGGCGAGAATTCCTTGATGGAATCGAAGAAGCGAAGCCGTAAATCTTCTTTGCTCACATGCGCCAGAAGATCTCGAATCATGAGATCGTCATTCTGCTTGATCGGCCGGACAAATATCCGCCAGCCATCCCCGAGCACAAGATGCCGCTGCCATTGCAGATCGGCCGATCGATCAATTGACATCAGGACACTACTATTGGGTCACCCTCAGCGCTCTGTCGTCTTCTGCTGAATTTAGATACATTCCCGCCATCGGTCCGACCCAGCAAATGTGATCGTGAACCTTGGTGACGCCGGTCACATTCTCGGCCGCGACGATAGCTGCCTGCCGGGATTTCTCGATCGAGCTGATGATGCGATTGCGAATGTGATCGTCGTCAGCGGTAGGGTCCGGCACATCGCGCGTCAGTCCGGCAACGGCCTGAAGCAAATTGGTGCGGGTCACGATCCCGGCCAGCTTGTCTCCGCGCAAGACCGGCAGGCGTTTGACATGGTTGCGCTCCATCAGCTCCACGATGTCTTCGAGCGTCGCATCCTCGGTCACAGTGCAGGATCCGGAGTCATGATCTCCCCCACCTTGCGGCCCCGCTCCCGTACGAAGTCGGAGGCGGCCCTGCCGGGACCGACCAGAAACTTCAGCCAGCGGCCGCGTT
This sequence comes from Bradyrhizobium sp., assembly GCF_035484855.1. Lineage (GTDB taxonomy): Bacteria > Pseudomonadota > Alphaproteobacteria > Rhizobiales > Xanthobacteraceae > Bradyrhizobium. The sequence goes on along the minus strand of NZ_DATHOP010000135.1, from coordinate 83,860 downwards.
TTCGCTGCGTTCCGATTTCGGCACGCCGGATAAAGTCGCGTTGCGAGACGATGCCGACCAGCTTTCCGGCTTCATCGACCACCGGCAGGCCGCTGATGTGTTTATCCAGCATGATGTTGGCCGCATCTACGATCGGAGCGTCAACCGCGATAGTGATGACCTGCCGTGTCATGATCTGATGCGCGCGCATTTTACGATCTCCTAATGGGAATTGAACTGCTTCAGGTGTGGGGGATCCGCAAGGCAAAGCCGGATTGCTTGATGTCAAGGCCAAACCCGGTAATAAGTCCTCAACGCGCCCGCAAGAACACGCCCAATATGAGCAATATTGCTCACGATTCACTCCGCTATCGGTGGTAGCGTCGCCGAAAGCGCGCATATCAACGCTCGGTACAGAGAATCCCGGGAGCGTACTGCGATGGCTCGAACGCTAGGCGCGGGAAGCCGTATTCTCGTAGGCGATCGGACGCGAGAGCGTAAGGACGCCATTATGTTCAGAAAACAGTTCACTGACGTTCAGGACGCCTATGCGCTCGCGCATGCGATCGTGGACACCGTTCGCGAGCCTCTTGTGGTGCTCGACGAACAACTGCGCGTCGTCGCCGCCAGCCGCTCCTTCTATTTGACCTTCAAAGTCAACCGCGACGAAACCCAGGGCAGGCTGCTATTCGAACTGGGCGACGGTGCGTGGGACATTCCAAAACTTCGCTTGCTGTTGGGCAAAATCATACCCGAGCGCGGCGAAATGGAAGACTATGAGGTCGATCACGACTTTCCCGACATCGGGCGTCGTACGATGCTGTTGAATGCGCGAAAGGTGTTCTACGAGGTCGGTTCGCACGCCAATATCATCTTGCTCGGCATTGAGGATGTGACCGGAAAACGCGCGCTGGAACGCGAAAAGGACGAGCTGCTGCAGCAAAAGGACGTGCTGCTCGATGAAATCCAGCACCGTATCGCCAATAGCCTGCAAATTATTGCCAGCATTATTATGCTGAAGGCAAAGTCAGTCGATTCAGAGGAAATGCGCCGTCATTTACAGGACGCGCACACCAGGGTTATTTCGGTTGCAGCCGTGCAACAGCACCTCCACGCTTCTGCAGCCATCGGCTCCATGGAAATGCAGCCTTACTTGACGAGGCTCTGCGAGGCTCTCTCACATTCGATGATTGGCGACGACCGACCGCTCATCCTGAAAGTGGTCGGTGAAGGTGGGATTGCGACTTGCCGCGACGCTGAGAGCCTCGGGTTAATCGTTACGGAACTCGTCATTAACTCACTGAAACACGCATTCACCGATGATAGAAGAGGTGGACAGATCATCGTTGCCTATGAGGTTTCCGGAACCGATTGGAAGCTTTCCGTCGCTGACAACGGTGTTGGGAAACCCGACGGTGTCTTTGCCCAGCCGAAAAGCGGACTGGGAACCGGCATCGTCAAAGCACTTGCAAAACAACTCGGCGCCCAGATTGAAACCTTGAGCGGTCCTCAAGGGACGACCGTGTCGATCACCCACGCTACGTTTGGCGGTCAAGTTGGTCCGAAACTGCATTCCCCGTCTTTGGTCGCTTAACCGAAAGTGCCACAACCATGATTCAAAAATTGACCGTAGTCGTAATCTTCGGATTGCTCGGGGTAGTTGGCGTTGCACATGCAGCCAGCGACGCCACCGCCGGAAAGACCAAGGCAGTCATGTGCGCGGGTTGCCACGGCGAGAAGGGCGAAGGCATCGCGCCGAATCCGAAACTGGCAGGCATGACGGAGGCCGACCTGCTCAAGGCGCTCAAGGACTTCAAGTCCGGCGCCAAGTCCAGCCCCGTCATGAACGGGATCGCGGCTACGCTCAGCGATCAGGATATGGAGAACCTGGCGGCCTACTACGCGTCATTCAAGTGATGCCGGGATAGACTTTGGGATTGCGGCCTTGCGTTCTCACCACGCGAAGGCAAGCGAGGCGCCGATCCTGTGGACGTTGAAATTCGGATTGTTCCAGGCCAACCAGGTCATGTAACCCGCATTGCTGGTGATCGAGTACATGTATGTCTGCATGAAGTCGGTCTGCCAATTGGTGACCCTGTTGTTTTCCCAGGCATAAAGCAGTCGCGCGGTGACCTTTCCGGTCCATCCCATGCTGCGAACAAAATCCTCATCGAACGTGTATTTCGCCGTCGCTTCAAGACGCTGATAGGTGTTGCTGACATCGGGAAACTGGCCCCCCGTTGCGGCGCTCGGGCCCGTCCCGTTGGCAAAAATCAGCGGCTGCGAGTTTATTGCAAACATATAGCTATATGTCAGGCCCACATCGAGTTTGTTCGGAATCACCGCGTGTGTAACCCCAAGCTGGTATGTATGAACGGTATCCACCACATTGGCGGTGTAATAGGCGGTTGGCGCGAACGGCGGCACGCTCTGCCCGGCTGACGAAATCAATTGCTCCTGATGATCGCGCATGTACGACATCACGAACTTCGTATCCGGGCTTGCAACCCAAGCCAGTTCCACGCCCGCCGAGGTGGCCCTGTCGGAGTTCAGGCCGACCTCGGTCGCGGGATCCAGCAGATATTCGTCGTCCCTGATGGCAACGGTTGGCGTCAGGGTGACATTGTGAAACACGTCGACAGCGAGCGACGCCTGAGCCCGGACGCGGTCGCGATTGTCGAACATGAATTGTCGATAGGCTGTCGAGTATTGAGTGACGCCGGCGCCGGCAGGCCACTGCGCCGAGCCGACAAATGCCAGATAGTTGTAATCGTCGTAGCGCCGCTCCGCGGCCAGCACGCTCGCGCGGGCGGTAACCCAATCGATCGGCTTCCAGTCCACGTAGGCCTTGCCTGAGTTCTCCTGTGTGCTGTTGACGTCGGTCCGCACCCAGTCGTAGCGCTCGTAGCCGTACATCGCGCCGAGATTCCACTCGCTCGAGGGACGCCAGTTGATTTCGCTGCCGATGTTCTGCTTGTTGTAGGAAATCGAAATGCTTTGCACCGGCGCAAGGGCGCCAAAGAAGCTTTTGGCTGAAACGGCATCGACCAGCATCCAGTCGGCGAACTTGATTTCGGGCGAGCCGTTATCGAAATCGTAGAAGCGATAGCTGGTCTTGATCTTCAGATCGGGCGTGACTTGCGTCGTGATCACGTTGTTGACCAGGACCGTGTTGATGTTGCCGTTGAGGCTCTGCGCCGGCAAGGCCGCGACCGAGTTCACGGGAATGCCGGGAATACCGCCCCATCCCGGGGGCACGCCGCCGGTGGTGGTGAAGGGCGTCAGGGTGAACGGCTGAAATTGCTGGTTCTGCCGCATGTTGGTGTAGGCAATAGTTTGCATGTAGCGGCTGTTGAAGGGGAGGTCGACACCTGTCGTCGCGGACGCGCCGTTGGCCTGATTGTTCGGCCAGGAGGACATCAATGCGGTGGGCGCCGAAGGAGAGAAAGACGGCGCGCAGACGACGTTGACTGCTCCGCTGGGGCAGAAGGGATTTTCAACCGTGTAGGAGCTGGCATTGTCCGTGTAGGTCGAACCGCTATAGGCTACTTTCACGTTGTATTTCTGATTCCAGAACGAGGTACCGGCATACTCGCCGCTGGCGCCATAGTTTTGCGTGGTATCCGAGACGGGCTTCGGTACGTCGACCCGCACGCCGGCGGTGGAGGGGCTGAAGAGGACTGCATCGGGTTGGGTGCCGGTTCGCCGTGTGCTCGAGTAGTCGGCCCGGAAGTCCCAATGGTCATCCGGCGTGTAGCGATAATCCACCGAGACGGTGTCACGCCGGATGCCGATATCGGTCTGGTGTGTATTGCTTGCAATGTCCTGCTGCAGCTTGGCGGCGTTGGCGGGCGTTATCGGAAAACCGCAACCGGCTGGCCCCGGAGTGCAGCCTGCGTCGCCGAACATCTGGTTCGACAATCCCGACGGCAATGTCAGGCTCGTGGAGCCCACGCCGTTATACAGGGTTTGCGCGCTTGTGCTGTAGACATGCGGGATCTGGTCCCAACCGATTCCGACATAGAATCGGCCCGCCTTCGACGCGTCGAGCTGGTATTGCTGGTCGCTGTAGCCGACGTTCTTTGCCCAGGCATCGATCTGATACAAGCCATCGTTGCTGCCGGTTGATGCCCATCCTCCCAGGAAGGGACCTGGCTTCAGCGTGCTGTATTCGTAGTACTTCGCGAGACTCTGGCCACCGAGTGCGGTCACGCCGTCCCGCTGCGGGTTGTTGAGGAATTCGCGGACGCCTGTTTCTGCGTAGTAGTGATACCACCAACCCGGCGCCGACGGTGGAAGTTCTGCAGGATAAAACGCGACATCCGCCGCCGACGCGCGGTTCCCCGCTGACCAGGCAAGCGCGCCCAGCAACGTTGCCGCGATTGCGATAAGCACCCTCAGTGTGGCCTTCATCGCCTTGATCCCGTCGCTCGCGCGCGCCTTTCCGCTGGGTCATTCCACAATTCAAAGTTCGACTTGGCACCTATCTTTGGAGCAGCGCTCCCGAAGGACTGTTGCTTCCGTGAATTGCGACATGGCAGTTCTGGCACGAGCGGCCGAATGTCTCGACGGCCATAGGCCCGTTGGTCAGGGCTCCATGACCGAAGCCGTGGCATTCGGCGCACAATCGCGGTCGCGACACTTTCAGCATGTATTCGTTGTTGCTGCCGTGCGGATCGTGGCAGCTCAGGCAATTCTCCCGCACCGGCGCGTGCTCGAACAGGAACGGACCGCGCTTTTCGGCATGACACCTGTAGCAGGTGTCGTTGATCGAATTTTCCTTCAACAGCGCTTCTGTCGCGCTGCCGTGCGGGTTGTGGCAATTGGAGCAGGTGATCTTGCCTTCGCGCAGCGGCATGTGCGACGAACGGAGAATCTGCGCGCGCCGGTCCTTGTGGCACTGGAAGCAGGTATCCATTTCCATCTCGGTCTTCAGCGCCGCTTTGCGCGATACCGGTCTCATCACGGTATGGCATTCGGTGCAGGCAACAGCTCGGGTCTCGTGTGTGCTGCCGTTCCAGTAAGTCCGCTCCCCGCGCTCGTGGCAGCCGAGGCAAATCGCGTTGTTGAGTTCGACCTTGCGGGAAGGGTCGTCCTTCCGGAACGACACGATGCCGCCGGGACTGCTGCCATCCGCGGGTCGGGAGTAACTGACGAGAGCGGGCACAGGCCCCCCTTGTATCCGTCCCGCGTCTCTTGGCTGCTCGGGTGCCAGACTGGCGTAGTAGCTGGCGACGTCCCTGATCGTGCGCTCGTCGAGTGAGGCGACCAGCCCATTGCGAACCACGACCGGCTCGCGCCCGCCTGCGGGACTTTGCACCGCGTTCGGCTGACCCGAGCGGGCCGGCACAAGACTGGCAAAGTAGCCCGCAATATCGTCCGCGGTGCGATCATCGAGCGATGCGAGCAGCTTGTTCTCGGTCAAGAGCGGTTCACGGCTCGAGGCGGGAGCCTGTGGGCTGCCGGGAAGCGGAGGCTGCGCGGGAGCAAGGCTGGCGTAATAGGTTGCGATATTGTCGATGGCCGTCGCATCAAGAGCTGCGACCATTCCCTTCATCATGGCGTTGTCGCGCGAACCATCCTTGTAAGCCTTCAGCGCGTCGGCGAGATATCTTGCGTCCTGGCCGGCAAGGCTCGGCCAGGCCGGATTCGCGCTCACGCCCAGCGGGCCGTGGCATCCCGCGCAAACCGCGCTGGCGGCCTTGCCGGCGGCGGCATCGCCCAGCGGCGGGGTCTCCGCCCGGGCCGGGACTTGCCGCCCATAGAAGTTGGCAATGTCGTTAAGCTCGGACTCGCTGACGTCGGCGAGAAGAGCGTTCATGACGGCGTGTTTGCGCTGGCCGGCGCCGTAGGCTTTCATGGCAGCCACGAGGTACGGTGGAGCAAGCCCGGCAAGGCTCGGAACGCCTGGCTTGTTGCTGATGCCACGCTCACCGTGGCAGGCGGCGCACGCAACAATCTTGTGGCGCGCCCCGTCTCTGTAGGCCTTGATCGCCGCACTCAAATATCGTGCGTCCTGGCCGGCAAGGCTCGGAAACGCATTTGACACACTGCCTTCCGCCTCGCCATGACATCCCGTGCAGAGAGAGGCGGCAGTTTTGCCGGCCGAGGGATTTCCGAGTCCAGGTGTTTGTGCCGTGGCCGGAGCTTGCCGCGCATAAAAAAGCGCAAAGCTGTTGAGCTGGCCGTCATCGACACCCGACAGGAGGGCCTTCATCACCCCGTGCCTGCGCTCACCCGAGGCATACTCCTTCATCGCCGTCACGAGATATTGCTGACCTATGCCGGCAAGGTTCGGTATTCCCGGTTTCCTGCTGATGCCGCCCTCGCCGTGGCATCCGGCGCAGGCGATCACCTTGCTGCGCGTTCCGCTCTTGTAGGCGCCTATTGCGTCGGCGAGATACTGCGCATCCTGGCCCGCAAGGCTCGGCCACCACGCAGGCGAGATGCTGATACCGAGTTCGCCGTGACAGCCGGCGCAAAGGGCGGTGGCGGCCTTGCCGGCGGCGACGTCACCTATCGGCGGGGTTTTCGCCCGGTCGGCCGGCTGTCGCGCATAATAGGACGCGATATTGTGGATTTCCGCCTCTCCCAGACCGGAGAGTACCAGCCTCATCAAGTCGTGCCGGCGCTGGCCGGTCACGTAAGCCCTCATCGCCTGCGCGAGATATTGCGGGTCTTGTCCGACGAGGCTTGGTATTCCAGCCCGTTTGGTGATGCCGCCTTCGCCGTGACAGGCCGAACATCCGACCGCCTGAACATGCGCCGAGCCCGGGCCGTGGCAGTTCTCGCAATCGAATTTCGCCGGCTGGGTTTTGCTGATCCTCCCCATCAAGGTCTGGCCGAACGTCTCGGCCTGGACCGCATGACAGTACAGACAGGTCTGAGACCCCATTCGATGGGCATCGGTGAAGGATGGACCCTGTCTTGCGGCCGGTGGCACCGGTCTCGCCGGACTGGTGTCCGGCACCGCATCGGGAGCGGGAGTTGGTTGCGCCTGCTTTCGAAGCATCTCGCGCAAGGCGTCAAATGCGTTATCCGATTTCGCCAACCGGATCGTCGAATCCGCCGGCCTGGGAGAATCGCCTGCTATCTCCTGAGCGTAGTCACGCAGTGCAGCCAACTCTGGATCGCCGAAATGGCCGCTGACATGCGAACGCAATTCCGAGTCAGGTCGCTCAGCGGCTGCCGAAGCCGGCGGAAGGGCGGCGGCGACCTCTACGCGGCCAACTTGAGGGTGAACCCAGCCAGGGTCGCTCTCCGTTGTATCGGACGGCTGTCCCACCCCGATTTCGGAAGCGTATTCGCTTAGTGCGGTAAAATCGGCATTCTCAAAATTGGGATGTGGGCTGCCATGGCTTGCTACAGGCCCTGACGGCTCAGGGCCGATCTGCCGGACATACTCCGTCAGCGCCGCAAAATCCGCGATTCCTGCGTGCGGGTCGGGACCATCGGTGCCGTGATGGACAGCAAAAGATTCCTCTCGCTGGTCCCCGGCATAGACCAGGGGCGCGAAGGCGAGCAGCACAGAAAAAACCGCTCCTGCGAGAGCCGCTGGAATCCAGCCCAGCCCAGCGAGATGGCCTGCAAATTCAGCAGCAAGAGCGCCTCTCGAACGCTGCATGACGTTTTCCCTCGGCCAAACGCAACGATATCGCCCTGGCCAAGGGTTGCGCGAAGAAAACATTATCGCCAATCAACTTTTGCGAGAGTGTGCTTTTCCTGCAACGTGGCCTTGTCAAGGCACAGACGATCTGCGCAGTCGCTCCACGAGGGAAGCCTCGCAACCGTTAGACGCAAGCCCGGCGTCGAAAGTCCTAACATCGAGAACGCAGAACCGTGGACCTTAAAACATCAGAGCAATTTATCTCGGTCGCCGACCTGGTCCGGCCGCGCCAGCGATGGATCGTGGTCTCGCTGACACCGAGTTCACCCGCCAGTTCCGCCACCGGCTTCTTGCTGCGCTGGATGTAGGATCGGGTCCTTTGGAGCGGTGATCGCATTGGCGTGCAGAGCTAGCTCCACGACACAACGCGCCCCTCAATGTGACGGATGCCCCTTCTACACCGATTCCATCAACCCAATCTCCCGGGACCAAACACTTTCGCAGGGACGGCATCTTACCCTCGTCCCGCCGCTGCAATGACGACGGCACCAGTACCGGTTCCAGCGCCGGAATTAGCCGCGTGGGTCCGCATGCCGCGAGAATCGCGCGGTAGACCTGCTTGGTGGCTTCGACGATATGGACGCCTGCGGAGGCATCAAACAGACCAGCCAACAAAAATTACTCAATCCAATGTTGCAAAAAAGCATTTAGAGTGGGAACATCGATCCAGATCGTTCTGCAAGGGAATTGCCCCTTGAACAGGCCTCAGGGTACTAGCAAGCATTTCTCTTGCCTAACCGAAAGGGCTACAACCATGATTAAGAAATTGATCGTAGTCGGGGTCTTCGGATGGCTCGGGGTAGTTGGTGTTGCACACGCAGCCAGCGACGCCGCCGCAGGAAAGACCAAGGCCGTCTTGTGCGCCGGTTGCCACGGCGAAAAAGGCGAGGGCGTTGCGCCAAATCCGAAACTGGCCGGTATACCGGAGGCCGACCTGCTCAAGGCGCTCAAGGACTTCAAGTCCGGCGCCAAGTCCAGCCCCATAATGAACGGCATCGCGGCTACGCTCAGCGATCAGGATATGGAGAACCTCGCCGCCTACTACGCCTCATTTAAGTAATCGCGCCTAAGTAATCCCGTCCCGGGAGACACGCATGAGCGAACCATCGACCGCTTCCACTCCATCCGAGAGCACTGTGAGGCGGTTGTGGAGGGTCCTCTGGAGCCCCAGCGTCCGCTTTTCACTCGCAGGACTGCTGATTGTCGGCGGCCTCGCGGGCGTCATGCTGTGGGGCGGCTTCAACTGGGCACTTGAACTGGCCAACACGGAATCCTTCTGCATCTCGTGTCACGAGATGCGCACGAACTATGCCGAGTTGCAGAATACGATTCACTACAAGAACAGATCCGGCGTTCGAGCGACTTGCCCGGATTGTCACGTGCCCAAGGAATGGATCTACAAGGTCATGGCCAAGATCGAGGCCACCACGGATCTCTATCATCACATCATGGGAAGCATCGACACGCCGGAGGAGTTCGAAGCGAAGCGAGCGGTGCTCGCCCAGAGAGTCTGGACCACCATGAAGGAGACCGACTCCCTCGCCTGTCGCAACTGCCATTCGACCGACTCGATGGACCCCCACAAGCAGTCACCGGCGTCGCAAGTCATGATGCTGGCGCTGAAGAGCGGCGCGACCTGCATCGATTGCCACAAAGGCATCGCACATCATCTGCCGAAGTAGCGTGACTCAGCGGAAGATCGGCACCGTAGTCCTTACCGGGAACATTGTCGGCAACCCGACATTTGCGAGAGTGTGGTTTCTCTGCAACAAACGGAGCGCATCGAGCGAGAATGACCAGGCGCTGCGCGTCCTGATTGGCTGAGTCGGAATACGCCAGCAGAGCCGCGCCTCCATCCAGCAAACGTCAGATGCCTGCATGCTGTGGCATCGTCGCGAGGGCGATTTCCGCAAAATCCGAATCGACGCTAGGATGAGCGGGTGCCCGCGAAGCCGAATGCCCGTTTCACCGGCTCGATCCACATTTCCCACAGTGAGACAAAGATCTGAAAGGCCAGCGCCAGGCCCATCAAAGCTCCGCCGCCGATCACGATATAGGCGAATATCGGACTGAAATACCTGGTAGCCCACCAGGAACCGATATCCATGACGATCGTGACATACGGAAGGACAACGAGGCTGACGCGAAGCCAAATCGGCGCACTGCTCAGACTAAAAATTGCGCCAGTGAGCAAAAATATGATGCTGATTCCGAACAGATGGATGTGCGACACGCGCGCCAACTGAGCGACACTGGGGCCGGGATCTTGCTGCACGATCTTGGCCACTTCCTCATAGTTCGTGAGCGGTGGAATCGGCAATCCCGATTTCGGATTGTGGCAGCCTGCGCAATTTGCGGTGAAGATCGGTGCGACGCTGGCGAAATCTTCGGCCCGACCGCCTCTGTCCAACCATTGAAATATCCTGGTCCGGTCATCAGGCGACAATCTGTTCGACATCGGCCCCAGCAGCGCCGCCTCGAGGCGCGTTCCGCGAGGCGCTCCGTGATATATTTGGCTTATCCCCTCAACAACGCTCTGCCCAAGCGCTTTGTGCGGTTCGATATCGACAAAGTACAGCAGCGAAAGCGCCGTGAGATATCCGATACCGATCATGATCAGGAAACTGCTGAACAGCGCCCGGAAGACGACAGGCAGACTGCGTAAGGTGGTCATTGGCATGCTTCCTTGAAGATTGACGGGCAGGTTCAATGGAAGCGTGCCCTCAATTTGACGCCGGTATCGGCATCGACTTGCGCCGGGTAGGCGACAACGCCGCGGCTGCGGCAACGCCGAATAGCAGTTTCGAGATCAGACTGACGGAATAAGGTACGATCTGAACGAAATGCGGATCGATCAGCGGCAGAATGATCAAGAAATTGATTGCCCATACGGCGGCCAATGCAACGGGCATAACCGCGTAGGGGTTGGCCCGCGTCGGCCAGCGCCGCGAGAGCGCTGTCCATGAGAAGGCGAGGGCGATTCCAAGCACCGCCGCCAACATCATGTGAATTGTGACCCCGAATGCGGCCGGGCTGCCTTGCAACAGCAAATTGACCCCGGTTGCCGTTGTCACATCTCGCGCCACGGACGCGGCGTCTGTGCCGGTAACCGAGGCATAGACGAAAATCCAGATGATCTCCGCGATGCCGCCCGCCGCACCAGCGACAACGCCGCGACCTGCGATACGGGCTAAGGATCGTCTATTCATTGTGCTAACCTCGATAATCTGGAGAATTTCTTTGACTTGTCGTCTTTTGCTCGGACGAAGGGGCTGACTTTCATCGCAGCTCCATCCGGGGATCACATCCAACGGTCAAGCAACATTGCTGCTCAGTTGTCTTTTGCGCCCTCGAAAATCCACGTCCAGATGTTATTGAGAACACAACCCGGCAACGGCTTGTGCCCGAGCGGCATGCGTATTTTGGAAGACGTCCGCCCATATAGGAGCGCGATGAGGCTGCTTGTGTCGGGTTGTCCGGGAATGACGACCGCTCCGAATTTGGTCCCCTTCATCAAACCGGCGTAACTCGTGAGATCAACTCCGCTCGTCTCATAGCCTTGTCCACCGGGCTGGTGGCAAGACACACACCAGCCTTTGAAGATTGGGACAATGTCATCTGCATAACTCAACGCCGGCGGCGCCGCGCAGACTTGTCGAGTCGGCACAATTGCTGATGTTCCCACAAGCAATAGTCCACTCGCGATGACGATGATCGCACTAAGGCTCTGCCTGATCATATTGCCTCCCCTAAAGGCGCCTCGGGCGCAAGCGTCGGCAATTCCGGCCTCGTACGACGAGGCCGTCCAGAAGTTTGATATTTCGGCTTACGCGAAGGGTCCGGCTTGCGTTCGGTCGGTGGTGGCGCGCAACGGACAAAAACAACTACCATGTCCGGTGCCCGACATAAAGCTAAAACTTCCGGTGGCTCCGAAAACCTGGAAAACTGACCACCGCAGGCACCATCACCGAGCTTGGGCTCGACGTCGTGGCGACAACTCGTCGCCCGAAACCTGTTTCGATTCAGGGTGGGGTTGGCCTCAATCTGGTTTTTGGCCTCGAAGAATTGCAGTACCGCTTTCTGCGTTGAGGTATGCCTGCTTGGGGCTCGGCATTTCACCCCGTCACCGATCCTTCACCGTTTGCTGACAATTCGCAAAAGCAACGATTCGGGGGCGTTTGAAATTGCAGTTCGGTTTGTTTTTCGGCGACGCCTAGGGGGGGCAGGAGTTCGAATCTCTTCGGGCGCGCCATTTTGTCACGACTCAGAACAAGATGCGGGGCTTGACGCCACAAACGCTCTGCACGAGCATATTCCGTCTGTACTACGTCAGGTGTCGCTTCGAAGGCCGCCGTAACCGAGCGGTTTTCGCGCCGACATGTCGGGCGAGTCCGTCGTGCGCACCAGCAGCAAGGGCGCAAGTTCGCCGTCGCGTGGGCTGGCCGATCGAACCGGTGCGAGCGATGCAGCACTCGTTCATGTTGGGTGTGTCGGTCAGGAGGATTCCATGCAAAGCGAGAACAACAAAAGAAACGGCGCGCGACGGAAACAAGCTTTTGCGGCTCTTTGGGCCGCGGCGGTGATTACGGGTGTCAGCACCTGGCCGGCGGAGGCGGCACCCTTCGCCTATGTAACGGCTGGTCATGATGACGTCGTGGTCATCGACACGGCCACCAATTCAGTGGTGGCCTCGGCCCAGATTTCCGGTGACGGGCGCGGGCTTGCCGTTACCCCGGACGGAAAATTTGTCTACGTGACGAACACCGACGTCAACTCTGTTGATGTGATCAGTACGGCCAGCAACGTGGTGGTCGGCACTATTCCGGTGGGTCTTGCTCCCGCTTGCGTAGCCATCACTCCGGATGGAAGACTCGCCTATATTTCCAACTTCAACTCGAACAGTGTCTCGGTGATCCAGGCGAGCGAAAATAGACCCCCAAGATTGATAGCCACGGTCCAGGTCGGGGCCAGACCCATGGGGCTAGCCGTTTCGCCGGATGGACAACGCGTCTACGTGGCGAACAGCGCTTCCCCGGATGTCTCGGTTATCAATACCGCCCCCGGTTCTACACTCGCAACGATCCCGGTTGGCGGCGCCCCGTCGACGAACGGTTCCCCAATGGTCGTGGTAAGCCCGGATGGGAAACGCGCTTACGTGGGGGAACTCGCTGCTGTATCGGTGATCGACACGGCCAGCAACACGGTGGTGGCGAACGTCAGCGGGGTGTCCGGGCCCTCGGGGATGGCCATCACTCCGGATGGGAAGCGCGTTTATGTGGCGAACAACAACAACGCGGTTTCTGTGATCGACACGGCTTCAAACACGGTGGTGGCAACGGTCGCCGGGTTACATAACCCGATAGGGCTGGCCATGACGCCGGACGGCAAGAAGGTCTATGCGGCGGGCCAGGATCAAGCCGGTAATTTCGGCACTGTCTGGGTAATCGACACGGCCGCCAACAATGTGTCGGCGACGCTAACAATTGAGAAGGCTCCCCACGGAGTCGCCATCGGGCCGTCGCCCTAGAATAGCGAATCCAGGGGTCAGGAGTTCGAATCTCTTCGGGCGCGCCATTTCGTACAGAACCGGGCACCTCCAACACAGCCGATTGCGCGCTCGATGCGCGCGCCGCGCCTTCCCAAAATCAATGTGCAGCCAAACATTTGCGCCCCAAATCGACCGCAGCGACATCGTCCCGTTTTTGTTGCCGTCCTGAAGTTCACCCCTCGCGATAGCGCGTCGCGAGATGTGATACCGTGGTCGCCGAACACGGCACGATGGCGGGGAACATGGCATTGAAGCTTGGCATCTACCTGAACTCGCAGCACCCGGCAGGCGATGATCCTGCCCGTCGTTTCGCCGAAACGGTGGAGCAAGTGCGCCTTGTTCGTTCGCTCGGGTTCGACTCGATCTGGGCCGGCGAGCACCACATCACCCCGGGCTTCCACTTCTTTCCACAGCTGCCGCTGCTGCATCGGCTCGCCGGGGAAGCCGAGGGCCTGTGGATCGGGACCAACGTCACGTTGCTGCCGCTGCACAATCCGGTCGAACTGGCGGAAGCCGGTGCCTTTCTGGACGTCATCACCGGCGGCAAGTTCCTGCTTGGCGTCGGACTCGGCTATCGGCCCGAGGAGTTCCAGATATTCGGGGTGCCCGTGTCGGAGCGCGTGAGCCGGTTCATTGAGGCCGTCGAGATCATCCGGCGGCTGTGGAGCGAAGACCGGGTCACGCATTCCGGACGCCACTGGCAATTCAGCGACGCCGCCATTGCACCGCGCCCGCTGCAGGCGCCGCGCCCGCCCATCCTTATTGGCGCGCAAGTGGACGCGGCCATCGCGAGGGCGGCCAGGATCGGCGACGGCTTGCTTTCGGTGCCGACAGTCACGCTCGACCAACTCGACGCGCAGATATCGAAGTTCAAGTCCGCGCGGTCCGCGACCAAGCTGCCGCCCGGGGAGCATTTTTGCCGACTGCTCGAGGTGGGCTGCGCGGCCGATGACGATACCGCGATCCGCCGCTCGGCCCCGTTTCTCATGGAGAAATACAAATCCTATGTGTCGTGGGGCCTGGAGGGACTCACGCTCGATCTGAACGCCGCCCCCGAGCAACAGTTCCGCGCGCTGGCGTCCAAGCGTTTTGCGGTGGGCGCGCCCGCAAGCGTCATCGATATGCTGGTCGCCCAGCATCGCTGCGGTATCAACCACCTCTCGATGCGTGTGAGTTGGCCGGGGATGGGCCAGGACGAGATCCTCGCCAGCATCGAGCTTCTTGGCCGCAAGGTTCTTCCCGCCGTGCGGCAGCGAACCGCCGCCGCGGGGCCATCAAGCCCAAACGCCTGAGCGAAAACGCGCCCGTGGCTATAGGCGATGCGCAGGTTGTTGAGTTCATATTGCCGGTGGTAGCATTAGGTGGCAGCGATAAAGCGTGCAGCCATGCTAATTTCTTTTCCTCCGTTTTCGCAGGCTGTCGATGGCGCTTGAAGTAGAAGCCCTGATTGAGCTGCGCCGCCGTGTCGAGTCGCTCCGCGCCTCGGCTTGCGGCTTGGCGAACGCAGCTGCAACTACACCCGCTCAGTGCGAGTCTTCCTCGAGATCGGTCCGATGCGCATAGAGCCCTATGCGGTCCGGCCACGCTTCGGGATGCGCGTGGAACGCCGTTCGCATCGTTGTATCGGGCCGGTTGACGTCGGCGACGGACATCACGCGCGGGCCGTCGTCGCCGACGACCGCTGCGCTCTGCGGACGAACGATGCAGGCGTGGCCGGGAATCTGATGCAGCTTTCCGTCCGACTTTTTAACCGGCGGAGCCTTGTAGACGGCGACGACGAGCCGCCCCAAATTAGCGGCCTCGACTGCGGCCTTGAGGGCTCCGGCGGTTCCGCTCGAGCCGAGCGCGATCCAGCCTGAGTCCGCGGCCGTGGGGCCGGGATATGTCGCCTCGCCCGCGAGCCAAGCGGCCTGCGCGTTGGCGAGCAACTCCTGGCTGTGATGGGGAGGGCGCAAGAGGTAGATGTCGAGCATGAGGGCGACCGCGGCGATGAAGGCGCTGCAATGCGTCTCGGCCATGGGACCCTGGCCTTCCGGAGCGTTCTGCTGCCCTGTCTGCCAGACGATGCGATGATGGTGGATCCAGCGGGTCGTCACGGGTAGGCCGTCCAGGAACTCGGCTAAACGAGGCCCACCGGCCGGCGTGTAACCCGGCGCCGGGCCTGCGCCGCCTTTCGCCTCGATGGGATCGGACATTTTTTCCTCCGCTCTGGTTTTGATTCCGCCGCGCCACAGGGCCGCTCCATAGGGCGCGCCCGATCCGGCTCTTTTGCCTGTCTCATTATTATTCTTGCAGACTGTGTGAAAACTCCGTGTTGTGGCGTTCAAGCCGTAAATTTCGAGGCCTGTAGCGCTGCGGCACGCGCTCGCATAGGCTTTGATCGTAACTTGAGCCCTCGTTAGCCCGCGGCATCATGCACGAATATGGCACTCGCGCAATGCGTGCGTCGCGCATATAACGCGCGTCGAATTGCCGCGATAAAGCTCGGAGAGTTTACTATGTCCGTCACGATCCCGCATCAGCTCTACACCGCCGAGGATTTATTGGGAGGATTCAACCCATGGGACCCAATGGGCTACGCGCTCTCGCACGACTTCTCGATTTACCGGGAGTTCGTTGCAAATGGCGGGCCGTTACCCGCCTCTCTCGCAATCAGCGCTGAGCAAGCAGCGCATGATGCCGCAATGGCCGATGCGTTGCGCGGCTTCCTGAAGACCGTTCAGCGACCGCTGGTGGGAATCATGGGAGGACACAGCCTTCCAAGAAACCACCCCGCCTACGCGGCGATCGCTCATCTCGCCCGCGACCTAGCGCGGGCGCATTTTCTACTCGTCACGGGAGGTGGCCCCGGCGTGATGGAAGCGGGGCATTTAGGAGTAGCATTCTCGTCCTTTGATACGGCGGGACCGCTCGACGATGCGATCGCCCAGATGGGCAAGGTCCCAAAAGCCCCGGAACTCGATGAACTCTTTGCGGCGGACTGGACGATCAAAGAGGAAAAGTTGGGCGCAATTGCGCAGGCGCGCGATTGGCTAAAAATATCGCTTGAGGTCCGGGCAAAAGCGCCCGCCATCCTGCCCGTGAGCTTGGCAATTCCCACGTGGATCTATGGAGCCGAGCCGACGATGCCGTTTGCCACACATTACGCGAAGTATTTTCAAAACAGCTTGCGCGAAGAAGCGCTTGTCAACAATTCGCGTGCGGGCATCATTTACGGTCGCGGTGGCGGCGGCACGATCCGCGAAATTTTCCAAGATGTTGAGCGAAACTACTACGTAAAAAAACTCAAACAACTGACGCCGATGATTTTTTTCGATCGCGACGACTATTGGCGCGTCGATCCGGACATCGGCGCGACCGGCGCGACGAAGCCTGGCATCAAAGTCGATCCAATGGTTCGCAATATCCTGACCTTCGGCCTCGTGTCTCCGGATCGGTCTAAGGAGGAGGTTGATGCATGCCTTGACCAGAAACTACTTTTTACGACCGATCACGCCACCATCATCGCAGCGTTACGC
The DNA here is from genome assembly GCF_035484855.1 of Bradyrhizobium sp. Classification (GTDB taxonomy): domain Bacteria; phylum Pseudomonadota; class Alphaproteobacteria; order Rhizobiales; family Xanthobacteraceae; genus Bradyrhizobium. Next base: position 67,149 of record NZ_DATHOP010000135.1, on the reverse strand, counting down.
GAGCACGAAGAAACCTCTCAGCGCAACCTAACTTTCGCGCTTGCCGCCGAGCCTTTGAAAATCAGCACACTGCGAATGAACCGCCGGTAGTCCACAACGGTCATCTATCCAGTGGGTACTACGTAAAAAACGTCCAACAAATTGTCCAACGAGACTCTTATTCTGTTATGTAATCTATTGATTTTAATAAGATAACCAGACGGCGCGAAGCGCTTCGGGCGCGCTAAATTGCCACATTCAGAATAAAACTTGCGAACATTCTGCGTGTACTCATCCTCTTTGTTTCTGGCAGGCTGTCGATGGCGCCTCAAGTAGAAGCCCTGATTGCGCTCCGCCGCCGTGTCGAGGCGCTGCGCTCCTCGCCGTGCGGCATGGCGCATGAAAGCATTCCGGCCGGTCCGGACGGCGATCCGGTGCGGAGCACGCGCAGCCCTTCCGGCTTTGCGCGCGTCGGCCTCTGCTCCGAGGTTGTGCGTGTCGCAAACCTCGCCTGCAGTCACACCATGGCGCGCTACGTGTTGCGCGATGCGATCATGCAGCTGCCGGGCGAGGGCGACGAAGCCGTACTTGCCGCGCTGCATGAACTCGAACAGACGGTCAGCCTGCTCGACCATCGCCGCTACGACGCGGAAAGCCGGCGCGCCGGCGCCAGGTTGGCTGGGGCGAACGACGCGCCGGGCGAACGCGAAATCGCCATTCTCACCGCCGAACACCGCGCCTGTGTGGTGCGCGCAGGCGAACTCCGCGACGACGTGCTACGCCGCATCGACGATGCACTCGGGGCGGCCGGGGCAGACACGCCGCCGCAGCCATCCAGGACTGGCGTGCAATCCCCTCCATCCAGATCATTTCGGAGATCGCCATGAGCGTTGAAGTCGAATGGGCACGCATGACCGCGCCGGAGCTGCGCGAGATCGCCGCGCGCGAGGGGGCGCTGGCGATCCTGCCCGCCGGCTCGCTGGAACAGCATGGCCCGCATCTGCCTGTCATCACCGATACCGCGAGCGCCAGCGCCGCCGCGATTGCGGCCGCCCGGTTGGTGGCGGAGGATTCAAATCTGGTACCGGTCGCGGTGTTGCCCGGCCTTTGGCTGGGTTTGAGCGAGCATCATTTGCCTTTCGGCGGCACGATCAGCGTGGACTATGCCGCTTATCGCGCGATCCTTGAAAGCATCGTGCGGTCGCTTCGCGCGTTGGGCTTTGCCCGCTTGCTGATCGTCAACGGCCATGGCGGCAATATCGATCCGCTTGCGGTGGCATCGCGCGAACTGGCGGTGGCCTACGACTTTCCAATCGTGGCCACGACGCCATGGTTCCTGGCGCCCGCGAAGATCGCGGCGATCTTCGAGTCCGACACCGCTCCGAAACATGCTTGCGAGGGCGAAACCTCGGTCATGATGGCGATCGCGGGGGACATCGTGAAAGAGCACAAGCTCGATGAGGCGATGCAGCAGGCGCCATCCCCGATCCGACCGCCGGCAGGATTCTCGCGGTTCTATTCCTTCTCCGAACGCGCGCCGATCACCGGCACCTGGGGCGACCCGCGGACCGCGTCAGCCGAAAAGGGCGCGCGTTTCCTTCGCGTGCAGGCCGAGGCCTTGGCCGAAGCGATCCGCGACCCGGTGCTGTGGTCTCGCCCGGATCCGGTGTGGCGACCGGGCCGCGGGCAAAAGACCACGGCCGGCAAGGAAGATTAATGCCTGGCGGTTGCGGCGTCCCCTTGGGCGGTAGAGCCGGCTTGTAGAGCCGTAGGGCGGATTGGAGCCGAAGGCGTAATCCGCCGTCTTGCCTGGACGACCAATAGCGCTACGCAAATCTTTTGCTAACGAGCGACTCGACAACCCGCGATAATCGGCGGTCGCCGAGGCGACGGTCCTTCAAGGCGCCGGAGTTCTCAAGGTCTGGATCGGCGGATTACGCCTTCAGCTCCAATCCGCCCTACGCGCTGCGCTGAACCGGTGGTACTCCGCAACACCTGGGTCAAATCGAGATGTTGGTTCCATTTGGGAATCGAGCAGGCTGCCGGGCAGGCTTATAGTGAGCGAGTATCAAAATCAAAAACTGACTTGACGAGGATATTATGCGCATTTCAAAGCCGATCCTCTCGGTAACCGTTGCGGCGGCAACTTTGTTCGGCATCGGTGCGGCGTCAGCCGCCGATCTTCCGGCCCGGATGTACACCAAAGCACCGGCCGTCGTTGCTGCGCCGATTTATGATTGGAGCGGCTTCTACATTGGTGTCGATGGCGGCGGCGGTTGGGCTCGCAAGTGCTGGGACGCCACGAGTATTGGGGGTGGAGGAATAGTGACGGTCATTGCTCCTGCAGTTCACGAAGGCCGCAGCACCGCGAGCGGCGGCATGGCCGGCGCTCAGGCTGGTTACCGTTGGCAGCGAAGCGCCTGGGTATTCGGTCTGGAAGCAAAAGGCGACTGGGCCAATTACCGTGGCAGCAACCCCAGCCTGTTTTTCGGACCTGCAGTGACCGATCAATCCAGGGTCAACGCCATCGGGCTCTTCACGGGCCAGATCGGCTATGCGATCAACAACGTCCTGATCTACGGCAAGGGCGGCGCCGCCGTTGCGGCCGACAAGTACACCGGTATTTTCACCGTTCCCGGAACCGCGTTCGATACCGCATCTGAAACCCGGGTCGGCGGCTATGCCGGAGTGGGCGTCGAATTTGGCATTATCCCGAACCTGTCGGTTGCGGGCGAATACGGTCACGCATTCATGGGCTCGAACACCGTCAACTTCACCGCCACCGGCCTGACCGCTCCGGTTGGGACATTTTCACGGAGCGACCGCATCCAACAGGACATGGACATCTTCACGGTACGTGTGAACTACCGTTTCGGCGGCCCGGTCGTCGCCAGATACTGATCGCCTTTCTCTCGACGACTCAAAAGGGCCTCGACTTTGGCCGGGGCTTTTCTTGTTGTGAAGGAAATCAGGGCGGATGTCAGGTTCGGGGTCAAAAGCCGAAATACTCGCTGCGAACAATTGCCGTCCGCTGTTCCCCAACGACAGACATGAAGCGACGGCAGCAGCACGCCCGTTCCGCGAAAGACGTCCACGCGGTTCCGCTAAGCAGCATCGCGACCAGAAAGCGTTGCTTCACTTCGCCTCGGTCTCAACGCATCCTTCCATGATGCTGTCGATCTCGGCGCGCGACAGCACGCCGATCTCGGCAACGAAGACGATCCGTGTCCGCGGCATTCCCGCTGTCGGCGTCCCGGCCGGTGCCAGCGTCGCCCGCCCGCCGGCAAACTGAAACACCATCGACCTGCCGGGCTGCTCCACGGGTTCGAACAGCCCCTTCGCCCGCGCCAGTTTCGGCGCGAGCCGGCCGATCGCCTGCTGTAATCGCGGCAACGACACCGGCTGTTCCGACGTCCAGCTCAGCGTCTCGAACCGGTCCGCCGCCGGCCGCGGCCGCCCCGGCTCGCGCGTCACAGGCGCACGATCCACGTCTGAGGGAAAAAGTAGCGCTGCGGGAATCTCGCCATGCGGCGCATCGACCAACACCGCCGCCGGACGGATCGCGCGGATAGCATCGCGCACCCGCGCCTGGTCGGCCGCGTTCGCCAGGTCGACCTTGCTCAGCGCCACCACGTCGGCCGCCCGTATCTGGGATCGCAGCAGCGCATCATCCAGCATGGTCGCGGGCGTCGTCGCGTCGACCACGCACAGCACCGTTTCCAGCGGCGCCTCGCGCCAGATCACCGGGTCCATGAGGTTGCGCACGATGTCCGTCGGATCGGCCACGCCGCTGGTTTCGATCACGATGAGTTCGGGGCGCGGATCACGTCGCAGCAGGCCGGCCAGCGTGCGCAGCAGGTCGCTTTGCAGCGAGCAACAGATGCAGCCATTGCTCAGGCTCACCACGCCGTCAGTGGCGCCCGTGATCAGCTCCGCATCGATATTTATCGCGCCGAAATCGTTGACGACGGCGGCAATTCGCCTGCCTCCGGCGTGCGCCAGCAGATGGTTCACGACCGTGGTCTTGCCCGCCCCGAGGAAACCGGTCACCAGCATAACCGGGACGGACATTTCAGCCCCCGGCTGTGGGCCGACGCACCGGCTGGCCCGGCCGCGCCGCCACATCCAGCACGCCGTCCGTGATCAGCGGATGGCCGCTGACCACCAGGTGACGCACGCCCTCCGAGGCACGATTCATCGCCGAGAACGTCGCCCGGTCGGTGAGCGTCTCGTAGTCGAACGCCACGATGTCGGCATCGGCGCCCACCTGCAGCCTGCCCTTGGCGCGCATCGCGGGCGTGCTGGGGCTAAGAATCTCCGCCGGGATCAGCGTGCATTTGCGGATGCCTTCCAGCAGCGACACGGTCCGCCGCTCGCGCACCCACTCGCGGATGAAGCGGGTGAAGCAACCCGCCGAACGCGGATGCGAGGTCGCGTCGTCAGGCAGCGGCCAGGCGTCGCCGGTGTAAACCTTGCCGTTCGCGATCGTCCAGGGCATGGCGTCCGACGCAATCGCGCCGCCGGGATACAGCACCGACATATCGAGCAGGTCGCGATGGTGCGCGTTGTTCTCGATATCCAGGATATGCCACAGCACCAGCGTGGAGGGCTCGGCGGCCTGTGCCGCGAGCAGTTCCTCGCGGTCGTGGAAGCGCCGGCCGTCGTGCACCCGCTGCACCGTATCATAGCCGGTGCCGTTGCGCGCTTCGAAGTCGGGGTCGCTGAAGAACGCCGCTGCGAGCACCGTCGAACCGGTGCCGTAGGGATAGGCTTCGACCGTGATCGGGAGCCCCTGCGCCTGCGCCTTGGCCACCAATGCGGCGCAGCGCTCGATGTCGGTCTTGCTGGACGAGTTGAAATGGCAGATGTGCATGTGCGCGCCGGTAGCGCCGGCATAGCCGATCAGGCGGACATAGGCCTCCGCGGCGCTCTCCGGGTCGATGCGGGCCATGTAGGCGACGTGGGTGAAGGTCGGCACCGCATGCGCCGCCGCCAGCTGGCACACCGCGGTCAATTCCTGCACGCCGGCACCCGGGGCATAGGCGTTCAGGATGCCGATGCCGATAGAGCCCTCGTTCAGCCCGCCTGCCAAGCGCTCGAGGATGGCGGCCACCTCCGTCTCGCTGGCCACATTGTCGATCCAGCGGCGATCGCGCATGGCAGCGCCGAACCCCTGCAGCGAGCTTTCCGAGTTGGAGCCGGTCATGGCGCCGATGCGCGCGAACGCCCAGTTGGCGGAGGCGCCGTAGTTCAGCACGCGTCCCTTGGCGGCCTGGCGCCGATACCAGGACGCGACCGGCAACACGCCCGCTTCGAGGTCGAGCGTCGTCGTCACCCCGTCGAACGCCTGCATGCGGTCGGCCGGGATCGACTGGCCGTGCGCGTGCAGGTCGATGAAGCCGGGAGCGACCACCAGTCCGGTCGCGTCGATCGAGCACTCGGCGCCGCCAAGCCCGCTGCCGACAGCGGCGATCCGGCCATCCAGCACCGCCACATCGCCGATCGCGTCCATCCCGCTGGCCGGATCCACCACCCGGCCACCCGTGATTACCAGACCAGCCATCCCGTCACTCCCGTATTCCTCAAATGCCAGCGCAAGCCGTCGCGGCGCCCATAGAGGCAGATTTCCAGACCGGCAACAACCTCTGCCGGCGCGCATATCTTCCGTGCACGATTGACGTGAGGAAGCTCATTCGGCTTCGAGGATGAGGAACTCCGCAAATACGCCCGGCTCGTTCTCCATAGGCACCGATCCGTGCTAGGCTCGAGCTGCGACCCTTTCCCCGAGCACGGTAGTTACACAACTTCTTGTTGTTGTCAGGAGCGCCATGAAACTTCCTCCCCGAGGTCTTCTGGTTTTGGTCGCGGGCGCGCTCGCAGCCTGGTTCGCCGCGCAGCCCGCGGCGGAGGCCAAGACCATTACCGCGGTGATGCATTCCGACCTGCGCATCATAGATCCCGGATTCACCACCGCCTACATCACGCGCGATCACGGCTACATGGTCTACGACACGCTGCTGGCGCTCGACGAGAACTTCAAGGTCCAGCCGCAGATGGCGGACTGGAAGGTCTCCGACGACAAGCTCACCTATACCTTCACGCTGCGCGACGGATTGAATTGGCATGACGGCGCGCCGGTCACGGCGGAAGATTGCGTGGCATCGTTGAAGCGTTGGGGCCGAAACGATGGCATGGGCCAGAAGCTGATGGACTTCACCGCCAGCCTTGAGGCGACCGATGCCAGGACGATCACGCTGAAGTTGAAGGAGCCTTACGGCCTGGTGCTGGAGTCGATCGCAAAACCTTCGTCCTATGTCCCGTTCATGATGCCCAGGCGATTGGCGGAAACGCCGGCCGGCCAGCAAATCAAGGAACAGATCGGTTCGGGCCCCTTCAAGTTCGTGCAGGCCGAATTCCAGCCGGGCGTGAAGGCCGTTTATGAGAAGAACAAGGATTATGTCCCGCGCAAGGAGCCGCCGAGCTGGACCGCCGGCGGCAAGGTCGTGAAGGTCGACCGCGTCGAATGGATCACGATGGCGGACGCGCAAACCGCGGTGAATGCGCTGATTTCGGGCGATATCGATTTCATGGAAGTTCCGGCTTTCGATATCCTGCCTGTGCTGGCGGCCAACAGCGATATCAAGGTCGAAACCCTGAACAAGTTCGGTTTCCTGACCGGCGGGCGAATGAACTTCCTTTATCCGCCGTTCGACAATGTCAAGGTGCGCCGCGCCGCCTTCATGGCCCTGAACCAGAAGGACGTTCTCGATGCGCTGGTCGGCAATCCCGAATACTACCGGATCTGCGGTGCCTTGTTCATCTGCGACACGCCGTTGGCCACGGATGCGGGCTCGGAGCCGCTGGTGAAGGGCAACGGCATGGCGGAAGCGAAGAAGCTGCTCGCGGCGTCAGGCTATGACGGCACGCCCGTGGTCATCCTGGCGCCCGGCGATGTGGTGCCGCTGAAGGCGCAGCCGATCGTCGCGGCGCAGTTGCTGCGCGAAGCCGGCTTCAAGGTCGATCTGCAGGCGACCGACTGGCAGACCGTGGTCTCCCGCCGCGCCAGCCAGAAGCCGCCGAACGAAGGCGGCTGGAACATGTTCTTCACCAACTTCGTCAGCGCTGATGCTGCGAATCCGATGGCCAGCATCGCCATCGGCGGCAAAGGCAAGAATGGCGGCTGGTTCGGCTGGGCCGAAGACGTCAGGATCGAACAGTTGAAAGACGCCTTTGCGCGTTCGCTGTCGCCGCAGGAGCGGAAGAAGATCGCCGCCGACATCCAGAAGGAAGTCTATGACCAGGTGATTCTCATCCCGCTCGGACAATTCCTCCAGCCCAGCGCGTGGCGGAAATCGCTCACCGGCGTGCTCGGCGGACCGGCTACGCCGGTGTTCTGGAATATCGAGAAGTCGGAGTGAACAGCGACGTCCTGCATCGATTCAACTGGCCGGCATCGTCTTCTCGATCATTCGCACCCAATACGATGCCCCGTGACCTAGGATCGCATCGTTGAACTTGTAGGCGGGGTGATGGCACATCTCTCCCTCGCCCATACCGAGGAAGATGAAGGCGCCCGGGCGTTCCAGCAGCATGAAGGCGAAATCCTCACCGGCCATGCGCGGCGTGGCGCGGTCGTTGACGCGGTCGGCTCCCGCGACGTCACGCGCGATGTCCGCCGCGATCGCTGTTTCGCGCTCGTGATTGATGGTCGGCGGATACAGCCGCTTGTAATTCGTCTCCGCCGATCCGCCATAGGCGCGCGCGATCCCACTGGCGACCTCCGCTATCCGGCGTTCCACCAGATCGCGTATCTTGGGCTCGAACGTGCGCGCCGTGCCGGTGATGGTCGCGGTCGCGGGAATGATGTTGGGGGCGGTGCCCGCATGGAAGGTGCAGGCGGAGATCACGGCCGTCTTCATCGGGTCGACGTTGCGCCCGACGATCGATTGCAGGGCGCCGACGATTTCCGAGCCGATCAGCACGCTGTCGATCGCCAAATGCGGGCCGGAGCCACCATGGCCGCCCTTGCCGTGCACCACGATCTCGAAGAAGTCGGCCGCGGCGAGGATCGGGCCCGGTGTCAGGGCGAAATGGCCTTCCGGCAGGCCGGGCATGTTGTGAAGGCCGTAGACCTCCTGAATGCCCCAGCGCGTCATCAGCCCATCATCGACCATGGCCTTGCCGCCGGCACCGCCTTCCTCGGCGGGCTGGAAGATCATAATCGCGGTGCCGTCGAAATTGCGGGTCTCGGTGAGATATTTGGCGGCGCCGAGCAACATGGCGGTATGGCCGTCATGGCCGCAGGCATGCATCATGCCCGGTATTTTCGAGGCGTAGGGCACGCCGCTCATCTCTTCCATCGGTAGCGCGTCCATGTCGGCGCGCAAGCCGATGACGCGGCCGGAACTGTTGTTGCGGCCATGGATGACGCCGACCACCCCGGTACGCCCGATGCCGGTCACCACCTCATCGCAACCGAACTCCCGCAGGCGATCGGCGACGATTCCGGCCGTGCGATGCACCTCGTAGAGCAGCTCCGGATGTTCATGGAAATCGTGACGCCAGCCGGCGATTTCGTCGGTGAGGGCGGCGATGCGGTTGACGATGGGCATGATGCACTCGCGAGTTCGAATGAGGTTTAACGCTGGGCTTGTTATAACACCGGATTTGTCAGATGCGACGGGGCATAGAGTACCGACGCCGTCGATAGCGATCAATGCAAACCGGCCGTCACGCCGCGACGCTGACGTCCCGGCGTTCGCGCGCCGAGATCATGGACGCATCGATGCACGCGACGATATGCCGGCCGTAGTCGCCCGACACCGGCACCTCGGTGTCATCATCGATGGCGGAGACCATCGCCTGCCATTCCCTGATAACGGCGTTCTGCATCCACTGCGGGTCGCGGGAGTTCGGCACCTCGGACCATTGGCCGTCCCGCCCGATGGCAACACCGCGATCGACGTCGATCCGAAGCGTGCCCTTCTCGCATACCAGGTCCATATCGAACGTGCCGCCGCCATCGCGGAAACCGATGCTGGCGACCTGTCCGAACCGGCCGTCGGCAAAGCGCAACAGCATCATGGCGCAGTCGTCGGCCTTTTGATCGTGAAACGACGTGCTGACGGAAGCCGAAACGGAACTGACCCGACCGTCCATCAGCCATACCAGCTGATCCAGCGCGTGAATGCCGGCCGTCATCAGCATGCCGCCGCCGGTTGCCGGATCGAGATGCCAGCCCCGCCGGTTGGACTCCATCCAGGTCTTCTTGAGCGAGCTCGATCCGGTGACAGGCTTGCCCAGATCGCCGCGAACGAGGATCTCGCGCGCCACGAGGTGAGGCCACACGAAATGCATGATCTGTCCGATCATCAATTTGGCGCGGCCCCCTCCAGCGGAAGCAATAATGCCGCTGCACTCGGCAACCGACAGCGCCATCGGCTTTTCCAAGAGCACATGCTTGCCGGCCTGCAGCGCCGCCACCGCCAGCTGGCAATGCAGATGATGCGGCGCCGTGATCGCAACCGCGTCGACGGACCGGTCGTCGAGCATCGCGCGCCAATCGCCGTAGGGCGTGCCGCCATGTTCCGCGGTGAAGGCTTCGGCAATAGGCAACTCTTCCGCGCACGCCGCGACGACGCGGGCGCCCTCGAGGGCTGCCACCGCCCGCGCGTGATAGGTACCGAAAAATCCCGCGCCCAGAATTCCAACCCCGAGCATCGATTGCTCCTTCCGTCGTTTGCGCGTGCCGATGAGACGAGCCTTGGTTGCGGGAAGCGGTTCAGCGGGGGTCCTTGTCACGAAACGCCGGTGCCGTCTCGGGCATCAGGCTCATCGCGAGGAGTCCGACGGTCGCCGCCAGCAGGAGATACCACGACGGCGCCAGCGGGTCGCCCGAGATATGCAGCAGCCAGGTGACAACGAGCTGCGCGGTGCCGCCAAAGGTTGCGATCGCAAGCGCATAGATGGTGGCGAACACCCCGCCGCGAATTTCCTGCGGCAGCGCCTCGGTGAAGGTGGCATAGAAGGCGGTGAACGGCAGCGACCCGATCAGCGACAAGGCGCCGAAGCCGAGCAGCAGCGACATCGCGCCGGGCGCTTGCACGATCCACAGGAAGGTCGGATAGGTCAGCGCGAGCGTAACCAGCTGGGGCCAGATCATCACCGGCTTGCGGCCGAAGCGGTCGGCGAGCCAGCCGCCCAGCAAGGCGCCCGCGATACCCAGCCCATTGCTCACCAGCGACACCGCAAACGCCAGCGTTGGCGCCACATGCAGCGTGTTCTTGGCATAGGTCGTCATGTATTGCGTGACATAGGTCGCAATCGTGCCGCTCGCCAGGATCATCAGGGCGAGTGCGATCACGCGGATGTAGCGGCGCGCCAGTTTTAGATGACCGGAGCTTTGGTTCGTGTCGGCGCCGCGTTCCTCTCGGGTAATCGTCTCCGGCAGGGTCCGGCGCATCCAGAGGCCGAACGGCAGACAGAGCGCCCCGATCAGGAAGGCGATGCGCCAGCCATAGGCGTCGAGCGCCTCGGGCGCCATCGTCTTGCTGAGGATGACGCCGACCAGGGCGCCGGCGGTCGCCGCGATCTGCTGGCTCGCCGGCTGCCATGACACCACCAGCGCCCGCCGCTCCGGCGCGGCGATCTCCATCAGGTAGGCCGTGGTCGGCCCGACTTCGCCGCCCAGCGCAAATCCCTGCGCCATGCGCGCCACGATCACGATAACAGGCGCGGCAACGCCGATCGCGTTATAGGACGGCGTGAGCGAGAGCGCGAGAATCGCAACGCCCATAAGTGCGAAGCTCAACAGCATGGCCGGCCGCCGGCCGACCCGGTCGGAATAGATCCCGAGCACGATGCCGCCAATGGGACGCGTGACAAAACCGGCGCCGAAAGTCGCGAGCGACAGCATCAGGCTGCCGTATTCGCTGTGCGCGGGGAAGAAAGTGTGTCCGATTTCGATCGCGAAAAAGCTGTAGGTGATGAAGTCATAGAACTCCAGCATATTGCCGATGGTGGCGGCAAATGCGGCGCGCTTCACGCTGAACCCTTCGGTGGCTTCAATATCGAGCGACAATTGATGCTGTCCGGGACTCGTTTCGTTGCAACACGATATCTTGCGCCTGCAGTGTTTCACAAGGTATGGGCAGCATTCGCCCTACGCGCTCAGCCCTGCCGCTCGCCGGTGACGCGCCAGATCACGTCGCCGACATCGTCCGCGACCAAAAGAGAGCCGTCGGGACCGAGCGTGACGCCGACCGGCCGTCCATAGGACTCCCGCTCGTCGGGCGCGAGGAAGCCCGACAGAATATCGCGCGGCGGCCCGGAAGGCCGGCCGTTCGCGAATGGCACGAACACGACCTTGTAGCCGCTTAGCGTGCTGCGATTCCAGGAGCCGTGCTGTCCGATCGCCATGCCGTCGGGAAAACCCGGCAGCGTGCCGGCCGGCAGCCAGCACAGGCCGAGCGAAGCGGTATGGCCGCCGAGCGCGTAATCCGGCTTGATCGCCTTTGCGACCATGCTCGCATCCTGCGGCACCCGGTCGTCCACCGTCTGTCCCCAGTAGCAATAGGGCCAGCCGTAGAAGCCGCCGTCGCGGACCGAGGTCAGATAATCCGGAGGGGTCTCGTCGCCGATTCCGTCACGCTCGTTGACCACGGTCCAGAGCACGCCGGTCGATGGCTCCCATGCCATGCCCACCGCGTTGCGCAGGCCGCCGGCAAAGATGCGGCTGTTGCCGCTTGGGAGATCGAACTCGTAGATCGCGGCCCGGCCTTCTTCCACCGCCATGCCGTTCTCGGCGATATTGCTGGACGAGCCGACCCCGGCATAGAGTTTTCGGCCATCGGGGCTCGGCAGCAGGCTCCGCGTCCAATGCCCGGCGGGCTTGAAGGAAACGAGTTTTCGCCCCGGCGCCGTGATGCGATCGGCGCCCGCGACATACGGGAAGGCCACCACGCCGTCGGTGTTGCCGACATAGAACGTGTCGCCCACCAGCGCCATGCCAAACGGCTGGTTCAGTCCCTCCATGAAGATCTCGCGCGTCTCCGCGATGCCGTCGCCATCGCGGTCGCGCAGCAGCGTGATGCGATTGGCGCTGACGCCAAGCGCGCGGGCGCGGCGCATCGTCGCCTGCATCGCGTAGCTGAACACGCTCCTGACGGGACCAGCGACCTGATTCGACTCGGCAATCAGGACGTCGCCGTTGGGCAGCACGTTGATCCAGCGCGGATGTTTCAAGCCGGTCGCGAACGCATTGACCTTGAGCCCGGGCGCCGCCACTGGGAACTGTCCGTCGCTCCAGCCCCTGGCCGTCGGCATCTTCAGCGTCGGCAGGCTGCCCTGCGGCTTCGCTTCAGGCACCACCGGCGCGCTGCCCCAGGCCGGCTCGGGCGTTGCGCCCTGCAACCGGCGCCAACGCAGCGCCACGCCGCCGATCAGTGCGACGATTCGTGCAAAGATGCTGGAAAAGCTCATGTCATTCCCTCATTTGATCGCGCGCACACTATCCGACGCGAAGGCGCGCTGAAACCCCACCAGGGAATGCGCACTTCAGGGCTTTTGCATACCGAGCGTTGCCAGGAATTGGTCTGCTGCTGGCCGCCACCGGTCGGGATAGAGCCGCAGCAGATGGCCGTCGCCGGGAATGCCGTGGATAAGCTCGAGGCGCGCGCTGCCGCCGGCCTGCGTGAAGGCCTGATAATATTCGCGGATCAGGGCTTCGTCGTAGAGCCGGTCGTTGTCGGCATACAGCCAGAGTTGCGGCACCTTGTCGGCCGCGCCGCGGCCGGCATTGGCGTAATACGGTGTGGTCACCGGTCCGTAGGGGTACCAGCCGCCGGAAAAATTCACCACGCCCATCACCTCCCCCGGCTTGAGGCCGGCATAATGCATGGCGAGAAATCCGCCGCGTGACTGGCCGGCGAGCAGCACCGGCCCCGGCCGCACGCCGGGCAGCTTCCGGCCATAGGCAATCGCCGACTCAAGATCCTCGACGGCTTGGGCGACGCCCGCCGAGACATCGACGAGGCCGCCGTCGTGATCGCGTCCAAAATCTTCCTCTCCGTTGATACCCTCGGACCTGCCGCGTCCGCGGCGCATCAGCGCCAGCACGGCAAATCCGTTGTCGCGAAGCCAATGCGCCTCGATCGCGAACGGCCAGCTCCTGAGCTGATTTCGCCCGGCGTCGGATCCGTGGTTGATGATCGCGATCGGCGCCGGCCCGGGACCGACGGGCGGATAGAACGTCGCCTCGAGCATGATCGGCCGTGCACCGTCGGGTGCCCGAACCGTGAGATGCGGTATCGACACACGCTCGCCGGGCCACGGCCATTCGATCGGTCGATCGCCCGCGGCAAGCCGCGCCGCATCGGTGCGGGCGAGAGTCCCGGCGATGACGCTCCCCCATTTGAAGGTCGAGATATGAAACAGCCGGTCCCGACCATCGAACGCGAATTGCAGGGTGCGAAACGACGGCATTTTCAGCGCTTCACCGGTGATGGTCAGCACGCCGTCGGCGATCGTCGCCTCGCTCCGCCACCATTCGCGATACATGCCGTAGAACGCCGAGTCCCCGTGGGCGAAAATCACGTCCGCGTGCCCGTCGGGCCTGACGCGTTCGACCACGAGGATATGCCTGATGTCCTCGGCCCAGGTTCCGACCCAGGCGCCGTGAAAGCGGGCCATTTCAGGCGGCACGTCGGGCGCCGGCGCCTCCATTTCGAACTTGTCCGGGAGCGGGACGATGGACTCCGGATCGACCGTCAGCGGCTGGGCCTGAGCGTCATGCATCAAAATCAGCAACAGCGTCGAGAATATAACCAGGAGTCTAAGCATGTTGCCCTGTCCACCTTGCGCGGCCTGTTACCGCGGCGCGAATTTGTAGCGGAAGGTGCAGCTCGGCGCGCCCTTCATGATGGTCTGGTCGCGCTCGAGAGTGACTTCACCCTCGCCGACGGCGGCGATGTCGAAATCGGCCTCGCAGATCAAAAGCGCGCCGAGATCGGGTTCGCCGAGGGCGCGGAAGAACTCGGCGAAGCGGCAGCGCGTCACGTCGAGGTTCAGCGCCTCCTTGTCCTGGCGCAGGATCTCGAACTCGACCTCCTTGCCCGAAACCTCGCCGAACACGCTCTGGATCGTCGCCCATTTGCGCCGCGGGCTGCCGTCGATGCCATCACCGATCGCGCCGAATAAATTTTTCGACCAGTCGCGCAAGGCCTGCTTGACGATGGCATCGGCCTTTTCCTTCCCGAGTTCGGCCCGCAGCGCGGCAAGCACCGGCAGCAGGACTTGCGCCTGGATCCGCGTCTTATCCAGCAGCGATATCCCGGAATCCACGAGGTAGTCGTCGAGTACGGTGGTCATTGGCTCTTCCCCCATGCGGACATGGTCGCTCTATACCCGTTCGATTCCAGCCCTGGCGATCAGGTCGCGGTCGCGCGGCAGTTCGAGTTCGATCCGTCGACGCAAGCCGTCCGGTCCGTTGCCGATCACCTCGAAGCCGAGCGAGCGCAGCTGTTCATGGAACGCCGGCTGGCGCAGCGTCTCCAGCAACACCGTGGCGAGCCGCTCGACGATGTCTTGCGGCGTCCCGGCCGGGGCAAGCATGGCGTGAAACGTGTCGGAGACGAAATCCTTGTAGCCGAGTTCGATCATCGTCGGCACCTCCGGCAGGTCGAACCAGCGCTGCGAACCCGTGACCGCCAGCGCCCGGACATCGTGGTTCAGGATCAGCGGATGCGCGCCCGGCAGCGAGGCGCAGGCGAGCGGCACCGTGCCGGACAGCACGGCCTGCACTGCCGGTCCGGCGCCGCCAAAGGGCACGTGCGTGATCTTGATGCCGTCGATCGATTTCAGCCATTCAGCGGCGAGATGCGGGGTGGTGCCGATCCCGGCGCTGGCATAGCTCAGCGAGCCCGGCTTCTCCAGGGCGCGCGCCTTCAGCTCCGCCATCGAGGTGATCCCGGAGGCGTTGGTGGCGATGAACACGTTCGGCGAGGTCACGAGTTCGGCGATCGGGGCGAAGTCCTTCACGGGATCGTAGGGTACCTGCTTGTAGAACCCGGGATTCACGACGAAGGCGCTCGACGTCAGCAGCAGCGTGTAACCATCCGGCGTGGCGCGGGCGACCGCCGAAGTGCCGATATTGCTGCCGGCCCCGGGCCGGTTCTCGACATAGAAGAATCCGCCGAGCGCGTCGGCGAGCTTGACGCTCAACAGCCGCGCCAGCGTATCGCTCGGCCCGCCCGCCGCAAACGGTGCGACGATGCGGACCTGCCGCTCCGGATAGGTGGCAGCGCGAGCCTGCTGCGCCAGCACGGCGGTGCCGAGCGTGAGCGCGCTGCTACGCAGCATCGCGCGCCGCGTCAAAAATTCTTGTCCCGCCATCGTGCATCTCCTCGTACTGCCGGCTGCCGCCGGTCTGATTTATCCCGCCCGCAGCGGCAGCGTGACGGCTTGGCCGATCCGCATCGAATGCTCGATCGCCAGCGTCGCCTCCAGCGTGGCGCGGGCGTCCTGCGGCGTCGCCAGCGTGCAGGGGCGGCCCATCGCGAGATGATCGAGCCAGGCCCGGGTTTCATTGGCGATCGGGCCCCAGAATTCGCCGAGTGCCCAGTCGCCGGGTGTTCCGCTCTGCAGGAACACCATGTTGACGGTGTGATCAGGCAGATAGACATGCGGCACGCCGGTCTCGCTGTACATGATCTGGTCGGTGTGATCGTCGTCCAGGATCATGACGCCGCCCATGCCGAGCACCTCGACCCGCGCCGCATGCCCCAGCGCCGGATATTTTTCGGGCAGCGCGTAGCTGACGCCGAGATTGACCACCGCGCCGTCGTCATAGGTCAAGACCGTATAGCTGACGTCGGGGACCTCGTGGCCGGCGGCCTTCAACACGCCGGTCTGTCCGCGGGCGTAGATCTCCACGATCTTGCGGCCCTCGAACAGCCAGTTCATCAGGTCGACATAATAAGTCAGCGCATCCACCACCGGCGTGGCGTGCGGGTTGCGCGACAGCATGGCGAGCGCCTGCGAGCGCGAATTGAACACCCGCGCAGCGCCTCCGGTCAGCCGGCCGAGCCGTCCCTTGACGACCTGCTCCTTGGCGATCTGGTAGCGCTCCTTGTAGCGCCGGCTGTAGCCGACCCGGACATTGCCGCCGAATCTTGCCACTGCGTCGAGCACCTGGTCGGCTTCCCGCACGGTCAGCGCGATCGGCTTTTCCACCAGCACCGGCTTGCCGCGCTGGATCGCCGCCAGCATGGCGGCCATGTGTTCGCCTTCGCTGGTGGAGACGATCACCGCGGTGACGTCGGGGTCCTCGATCACGGCGAGATTGTCCGCGCCATGGCTGCGGCCGCCGACCAGCGCCGCCAGTTGGTCGGCGTTGCCGGGATCGAGATCGGAGACCGCAATCGCCGCGACCGCCGGATGTCCTTGTGCCAGCCGCGCGCGCAAGCCGCCGATCCGCCCGGAGCCGATGATCCCAAGCCCGATTTTATTTCCCAGCATGGACGATCCCGCGCCTCACTTCACCAGCACCGGCATCGGCGCCGGTTCGTCGTTCGGGATAGCGATCCGTCCGCCGATCACGACGGCCGAGACCATGACATAAAAGCCGGTGACCGCGATCAGGTCGATGGTCTGCTGTTCGCCGAGGATCTGTTTGGCCCGGCCGAAAGTGTCGTCCGGCAATTGCCGCCGGTTGAGCAATTCCGTCACCACATCATAGACCACCGCCTCGTCCGGTTGCATCGAGCCGGGACGCTTGCCGTCGCGGATGTCGCCGATGAGGGCGTCCGACAGGCCCGCCTTGCGCGCCAAGGGCTCGTGCGCCCACCATTCGTACTGCGCGTCCCAGATCCGCGCTTCCAGCAGGATCGCCATTTCGTTGAGCCGGTGCGGCAGCGACGTCTTCTGGCGCAGATACTCGGTCATCAGGAGATAGCGCTTCAGAAGTTCGGGACTCTTGATCAGCATGCCGTAGGGGCCGCCTAGTCCTGCGCTCGACTGCTTCAGCACTTCCGCGGCGACCGCCTGTTGCTCTGGGCTCAGCTGCTCCATCGCAGGCTTCGGAAAGCGCGGTTCATCCTGCGCGCGCGCCGGCGCGAGCCCGGCCAGCAGGATCGCGCTGCCGAGAGCGATCGCCGCGCGAAATCGTCGTGCCATTGGCTTCTCCCATTTGTGGTGAAAATATCATCGTCGCCCACCCTTGCGATTCGCTTCGCGACCTTGCCCTGCGGGTTCCTGATCAGGTCGGAAATGATGTTGGTGTCCAGCAAGTAGCGCGTCAAAACAGGCTCTCCGGCGCCGATACTGGGTCGTCGATTTCGGGAAATTCCTCGTCCAGCGGCTTCATGGTCCTGAGCAAGGCGACAAGCCCGCGCTTGCGTACCGGCTCGATCACCAGGCGCTCGCCGTCCCGGTGCATGGTCGCCTCATTGCCCGGCAGTTCGAATTCCACGGGAATGCGGACCGCCTGGTTGCGGCCATTGCGGAATAGTCTGACATTTCGTTTCTCGGGCATGATCGGCTCCAAGGCATATGTCAAAAACATGTGCCAGGCTCCGCGAGATGACAAGGGCTCGCCGGAAACTCTCCTGATCAACCGCCCTCACGCTCCGCGTCGCCGTCGGCAGCCTCTTCGGACTGTCCGCCCGCCGCCGCCGATACGCCGCGCAGCCGGATCACCATGGCGGTAACGTCGACGTCGACCTTGAGCAGGTCGAGATCGCGGGTCATCTCCCGCAACTCCTGGCCCTTGCGCGCCAGTTCTTCCGAGACATCGATGGCCATCTTGCGCTCGGTCACCCCGCCGGTGCTGCCGACGAACATTTTCGCGCGCAGCCATTCCAGCCGCGCCCGCTGCGTGTCCCGCGCGAACTTCTGCTCGACGAACCGGCGGCGGACGTCGACATACGCCGCCAGCAATTGCGCGTCGGACATCTCGTACAAGGCGTCGGCTGAAAGGTTCATGGCAGCGGGCCGAGGCGTATCGAGTTCACCGAACTCGCCGGGAGTGCAGCCCTGCAAGCTCGTTCAGGGCCTTTCCCCAGAATATTGACCGGGCGCCGCTCTACCAAGCGGAATCTCGACCTGTATTCTAGGAGAATCGCGAAGAGGGCGGGAATAGAAGAATACCTCGCGCAAAAAAAAAGCATGCGGCGAGATCGCGAAGGTCTGTCTCAACGTCATTGCGAGCGCAGCGAAGCAATCCATCTCTCCGCTTGCTGGACTATGGATTGCTTCGCTTCGCTCGCAATGACGATCGAGATCATCCACGTCCACTCCGCCTCGGGTTGAACAGGCAGGCGCAACCGTGCGAAGCTGGCCGCCATTCCCATCGAGCCCCAGCCATGTCCGTATCCTCCGTCTCGCCCTCGCAAATCCGCGCCGCACTGCTGCTGCGCGAGGAAATCGCGCTGCTCGATGTCAGGCACGAGGCTGCCTTCGCGACCGGCCATCCGCTGTTTTCCGCCAACATGGCGGCGGATCGGATTGCGCTCGAAGCCGAAACGAGATTGCCCCGCAAGGATGTGCCGATCGTCGTCTGCGACGCCGGCGAAGGCCTCGTTTTACAAGCCGCGGACCGTCTCGCCGCGCTGGGCTACAGCAACGTTGGCCAGCTCGATGGCGGGCTGCAGGCCTGGCAGCGCGCGGGCTACGAGCTCTTCCAGGACGTCAATTCCTACGCCAAGGCGTTCGGCGAACTGGTGGAGTCGCGCCGGCACACGCCCTCGCTGGCCGCGGACGAAGTCGCCGCCCTGATCGCGAACAAGGCCGATATCGCAGTCCTCGATGTCCGCCGCTTCGACGAATATGCGACCATGAACATCCCGGGCTCGGTCAGCGTGCCCGGCGCGGAGCTGGTGCTGCGCGCAGGCCACCTTGCGCCCGATCCCGCAACCACCATCATCGTCAATTGCGCCGGCCGCACCCGCTCGATCATCGGCACCCAGTCGCTGATCAATGCCGGCATCGCCAACAAGGTGGTGGCGCTGCGCAACGGCACGATCGGCTGGACGCTGGCGGGAAAGAATCTCGAGGCCTGTCCGAGGGAGCGAAAGAAAAAGCCCGCGAGGTCGCCTATCGCGCCGGCGTCAGGCACCTCGGCGAGGTGGAAGCGGCGGCGCTCGAAGCCGATACGCACCGCACGCTCTATCGCTTCGACGTCCGCGACGCCGAAGAATATGCGGCCGGTCATCTCAGCGGTTTCCGCCACTATCCGGGCGGCCAGCTGGTGCAGGAGATCGACATCGCAGCACCCGTGCGCGGCGCGCGCATTCTTCTCACCGACGCGAGAAGCGTCCGCGCCGACATGACCGCCTCCTGGCTCGCGCAGATGGGCTGGGAAACTTACGTGCTCGACGGCGGCTATGACCGCGCGCTCGAGCTAGGACCGCCGCAAGTTCTGCCAAGGCCCGATCCGTCGCACCGTTACCGGCGTCCCTATGAGGGCACCAATGTCGACACCGCCGCGATGCAGGCCTATCTCGATTGGGAATACGGCCTGGTCGACCAGCTCCGCCGCGACGCGACGCACGGATTTTATGTGATTTGATGGCGGCGGATATATCAGTCAGCGAGGTCGATCAAATTGTCCTCGCACCATTCGCGCAAGGCCCGCTCGGTGGCCTTGGCTTCGAATTCGTACCAGCGATCGAGAACCCTCCTCCGCGTTATCAGCGCGCGGAAATTTCTGTAGGCGCCGCTCCTGCTGAACATGTCCCTGACGTCATCGAAATCGTCCGGCAAGAACTCGTCCGCAAAATCCAGCGCCAGCGGCTTGCCGAGGCCGAGCTCCCGCTTGCCCGGAATATCGATGTATTTCTCCTTGTCGTCGACGTCCTCTGGCAGTTCGTCGTTGAACTCCTCGAGATCGGAATGTTCGGCATGCTGATAGATCTTGCCCGTCCGCCTGCACAGGATGGCCCGGTTGTAGCCGCCGCCGCCGAGGTCAACGAAGTCGAAGCTTTCACGGATGTCCTTAAATTTGATGGGCATCGTTCACTCCTCGCCGCCGCCCATCCGCGCCAGCGTCTCGGTGCCGTAATTCTCACCGATCGACATCGCGCAGATGCGCGAGATGTGCGTGTAGGGCAGGCCGGTCTCCGCGGCCCATTCGTTGAACTGTGCCTGCACTTTGGCGAGGTCGCGCTTGGAGGTGACTGTCTCCGCCACGTCGAGGCCGGCATCGCGCAGGCAGGCGACCATGTCCTTCGAGGTGACAAAACCGTCCCAGCCGAGGAAGCGCAACAACATCTGGCCGGTATTGCCCCCGAGCCGGCTGCCGCGCCTGGCCAGCAATTCGAGCAATCCGATCTCGTCGGACGACGGCCATTTGGCCAACAGCTTGCCGAAACTGCCGTGCTCTCTGGCGATTTCCCTGACGAAGGCGGCATTGGCGCGTACCGACATGATCTTGGCGCCGTTGCGGACGATGCGGGTGTCCTTGATCAGTTCGTCCCAGAATTCGTCCGGCTGCAGCGACAGCCGGGCGGGATCGAATTTGAGAAACGCCTTCTCGAATCCATCCCATTTCGCCTCGATCACGCTCCAGGCGAAACCGGCCGAAAACGCCCGCCGGGTCATCTCCGCCAGCACGCGATCGTCGCGCAGTTTTGCGAGCGCCTTCGGGTCGGGCTTCGGTGGCAGCAGTTTTGTCAGCGCCTTCGCTCCGCCCTTGCGCTTCTCGGCCCGGGCCCGGATGGTCTTGAACGGGACGGTCATGCACAAATCCTGTGGGACAAAACTTGCGACCAGCATAGCTTCGTCGTGGACGAAAAGCCATCCGGCGCTGTCTTGTGAACGGTCATCCAATGAATCGTGAAATGCCCCCGCCGCGTCTGTGTCCAAAATTGATGTCGTTCGACGTCTTCGGCACGCTGATCAGCGTTCGCGACAGTTCCTACGGTGCCTTCGAACGCATCCTGGCAGACGTCGGTGCGCTGCATCTCGACGTCAAAGCGTTCTGGGAGCATTGGGAGGAGCGGAACATCGCCCATTACTGGGAGCCGTACCGGTCGTATCGCGCGATCTGCGAACTCTCGCTGGCCGAGACCTTCGACCATTTCGGGATTGCCGGCGACAGCCGGCTGATCGATCGTTACTTCGAGGCTTTTTCGCGATTCTTCCTGTACGATGATGTCGTCCGCACGCTGGATCATCTCGCCCGTGACCACCGGCTGGCGGTGGTGTCCAATATCGACGACGATCTGCTGGCGCTGACGCCCTTGCGGCGAGATTTCGACCTGGTATGCACGGCGCAGCGCGCCAGCGGCTACAAGCCCGACGGCACGCTGTTTCGTTACCTGATCGAACATGCGGGTTGCGCCAAGGATGAGATCCTTCATTCCGGGCAATCGCAGTTCACCGATCTTGTCGGCGGCAAGCCGCTGGCACTGACGATCGCCTGGATCAACCGCCGGGGGGTCAGCCTCGACGCATCCGTTCCGCGCCCGGATTTTGTCTTTCCGGACGTTCACTCGCTGATCGGCCTTGTCGAGGGTTAGGGCCGTCATGTGTTGTTGCGGTGGTGCGCTCCCCTCCTCCCACGCGCTCTTCGCGCGTGGCGGGGAGGGGTCGGGGGTGGGGGGTGGTGCAGCAAATTCGCGCACTCGTTCTGCACTGAATTTGCTGCACCACCCCCCACCCCCAACCCCTCCCCACCACTTCGCTGCGCGAAGCGGGGGGAGGGGAGAAAGAAGAATCGTCGCGGTGGGACCGGTGATCACGCTTGGGATGTCTCTGCTCGCTACCGGTCAAATGGCCGGTGCTAACCCGGCCGTCCGGCCGATAGTCTCGTCCCGATGAAAAGCTCAGTTTCGTGCCTATCTTGAAACGATAGGAGTTATCAGTGACCGATCAACCAGACCCTTTAGTCCAATTCTCGAATGCACTCGCCGCGCGCGCGGAAGCCGCGAAAGGCTCAGTCGTCGCGATACGCCTCAAGCACGGCCGGCATCTCACGGGCTGGCTGTGGCGATCCGATATCGTGGTCGCCTCCGAGCAATCGCTGCCGCGCGGCGATGAGTTCGAACTCGTCGCGCCCGGTGGCTCGGTCGTGACCGCAAAGCTCGCCGGTCGCGACCCCTCGACCAACATCGCGATCCTGAGGCTGGCGGCGCCACTGGCCGCGCCGTCGATCGTGGCGGGAGACGCGAAGACCGGCGCGATCGCGCTGGCCATCGGGGCGGACGGCGAGGGTGACGTCAGCGCGCGGCTCGGGCTCGTCAATCTCGCCGGTCCCGAATGGCATTCGAGCCGCGGCGGCCTGATCGACCGGCGCATCGCGCTCGACCTCGGACTTGCGCGGCGCGAGGAGGGCGGACCGGTGTTTGACGCAGCCGGCGGCGCTCTTGGCATGTCGACCTTCGGGCCGCGCGGCCGGGTCATTGTCATACCCACGGCGACCATCGAACGCGTCGTGCCGCAGCTCGAAAGGGACGGCCAGATCGCGCGCGGCTGGCTCGGTGTCGCGCTGCAGCCGGTCGCCGTGCCCGACGCGCTGCGCGAGGCCGCCGGCCAGTCCTCCGGGCTGATGGTGATGTCGGCCGCCGAAGGCGGACCGGCGGCGCAGGCGGGGATCGTCGCCGGCGACATCCTGCTCAGCGTCGACGGCACTTCGACGCATCGGTTGCGAAAGATCGCCAGGCTGTTCGGTGCCGAGAGCATCGGGCGCAAGGCGGAGGTTCGCCTGATCCGGAGCGGCGCCGTCATGACCGTGGAGACCACGATCGCGGAGCGGCGCGCGGCATGAGCGAGGTCGCGGCCAGCCTTTCACCAGCGACGCGGCTGCGGGTTGCCGTTCACGCGGCCGATCCGCGGCGCCGCCATGCGTTGAGCCGGGTGATCGCCGAGGCCGGGCATCTCGTCGTAGGCCTCGAGGACGGAGCCGACCTGGTGCTGGCGGACGGCGGCGCACCTTCAGGCGAAACCCGGCCCGTTGTCGCGCTCGGCGGCGCCGATGACGATGTAGCGGCCGTGCTGTCGCGACAGGCGGATGCAGGCCAGATCGATGTGGCGATTCGCGCGGTCGCCGCCGGCCTGATCGTGCGCTGGCCCGGCGCGGGCGAAGCAGGTTTTGCCGCGCTGCGCGAAACCGACGGTCACGCTCTGCTGACGCCGCGCGAGCTCGATGTGCTGGCGGCGCTGGCCGAGGGCATGACCAACAAGGCGATCGCGCGCCGGCTGAACATCTCGCTGCACACGGTGAAATTCCACGTCGAGTCCCTGTTCCGCAAGCTCGGCGCGCGGACCCGGACGGAAGCCGTCGCAAAAGCCGGTGAACGCCGCCGCCGCGAGACGATCGATCTATGACCTGTCGGTATCAGCCCGCCTTGCGCCTGACATGGCTATGCAATTGCGAGGACAGCAGGCGCCGCCACTCGTTGAACTCGGCGCCGGCGATATCGCGCGGCCGCGGCAGGTCGATGACATATTCATTGTCGATGCGGCCGGGCCCCGGCGACATCACCACGACGCGGTCGGCGAGGAAGATCGCCTCGTCGATGGCGTGGGTGACGAACAGCACGGTGAGGCCGGTGCGCGACCAGATCTCGACCAATTCGTCCTGCAGCCGCTCGCGCGTCATCGCGTCCAGCGCGCCGAACGGTTCGTCCATCAGCACGATCTCGGCATCGTTGGCGAGCACGCGGGCAATGGCGACGCGCTGCTTCATGCCGCCGGAAAGCTGGTGCGGATAGACGTCGGCGAAACGCGGCAGGCCGACGAGGTCGATGAAATGATCGACGGTTTCGCGTGTCTCGGCCTTGCTGCGTCCCCGCGATTTCGGTCCGAAGCCGATATTGTCGCGGACGTTGAGCCAGGGGAACAGCCCGTAATCCTGAAACACCATGCCGCGGCTCGGGCCCGGCCCGGAGATCGGCACGCCCCACATCAAATTGTCGCCGTGGGTCGCCGCCTCGAACCCTGCCGCCAGCCGCAGCAGCGTGGATTTGCCGCAACCGGACGCGCCGATCAGGCAGATGAATTCGCCCTTCTTCACGCGGAGATTGGCGCCGCGCAGCGCCTCGATCGAGCGGCCGTTCTGCGCATAGATCTTGCCGATATTCCTCATTTCCAGGATCGGAATGGTTGCTTCAGCCATGCGATGGACTCCAGGCCAGAAGCCGCCGCCCGATCAGCATCACGAGCTGGTCGGACAGAAAGCCGATGGTGCCGATGACGATCATCCCGGAGATCACGATCTCGGTGCGCGACAGCTGGCGCGCTTCCATGATGATGGCCCCAAGGCCGGTCTGTACGCCGGTCATTTCGCCGACCACGATCACGACCCAGGCGAAGCCGAGACCGAGCCGCATGCCGGTGAAGATCGAGGGCAGCGACGCCGGCAGCACGACCCGGAAAAACTGCGCCGAGCCGCTGCAGCCGAGCATCGAGGCCGCCTCGAACAATCGCGGCTCGACCGAGCGCACCCCGAACACGGTGTTGACCAGGATGGGATAGAACGCGCCGAGAAACACCAGGAAGAACGCCGAGCGCGGTCCGAGCCCGAAGATGATCATCGCCAGCGGCAGCCACGCGGTGACCGGCACGGGCCTGAGAATTTGAAGTGTCGGGTCGACGATTTGGCGGACCAGCGGCACGCGCCCGATCAGCGTGCCGAGCGGCAGCGCAACCGCGAGCGCCAGCGCGAAGCCGCCATAGACGCGGCTCATGGAGGCCAGGAGATGAATGTGCAGGGTCTTGCTGTAGGCATCGTCATTGATGCCGCCAAAGGCGAGGTCGCGCAGCTCGAGCCAGACGTCGTAGGGCGGCGGGATCAGGCTCGCCGGTCGCCCCACCGTGGCGAAATGCCAGATCGCCAGCAATGCGGCGGGAAACGTCACCGCCAGCAGCAACGGCCGCAGCCGGGGCCGCCAGGCCTTCGCCCATGATGTCTTGCCCGCGGAGGCGGTCTCGTCGCCAGTGTCGGTCGCGAGCGTGGTCACGGTCAGGTCGGTTTCACCGCATCGACGAAGCTGGTGTCGATGAAGGTTGCGAAATCGGGCAGGCGCTTGATCTGCTTCAGCGCCAGCATGTGGTCGGCATAGATTTTGGATTGCTCGATCTCCTTGGGGCCGAGCCGCCACGTCAGCTCGACATTGGGGACCGACGCCTCGATCGCTTCCTTCTTCTGTCCGAGCTTCTGGGAAGCCATCGCGACCATGGCGTCCTTGTTGGACGAGGCATAGTCGGTGGCCCGCCGGTGAATGCCGATCATGGTCCGGACCAGGTCCGGCTTTTCGGCGATCACGTCGCGGTGGGTGCCGAACACCATGTTGAGCGATCCCATCGCCGTCGAATAGGGATATTCGACCAGCGTGCCGACGCCGCTCGACAGCGACACGCCGGGTCCGGGTTCGGCGCCGACATAGGCGTCGATGTCGCCGCGCGACAGCGCGATATGCATCTCGCTGAAGGAAACACGCACGGGCTCGACGTCCTTGATCGTCATGCCTTCCATCCGCAGCCGCTCCAGGAAGAAGACTTCCTGCGTGGTGCCCGGAAACACGGCAACCCGCTTGCCCCTGAGGTCCTTGATCGTGGCGATGCCGGAATCCTTCCTGGCGATGATGGCCATGCCGCGATTGCAGGTCGTGGCGATCACCACGACCGGTTCGCCGGCTGCGGCGCCGAGCACGGCGGCGGCGATTCCGAAAGTGCCGAAATCGACCGACCTGGTCACTACCGCGTTCTTGCACTCGGTCGGCGTTTCGAACGGCAGCACCTCGATCTTGTAGCCCGCCGGCACAAACTGATCGTAGAAATAGGGCGCGATGGAATGGATCAGTTTCAGCGTACCGGCGCGGATGATGACCGGCTCGGTTTCGGCACGCACGATCGCAGGGCTTGCGATAAGCCCGGCTCCGAGGCCGGCCACGAATTCACGACGTCGGATCATGGATGTCATCGAACGCATCTCCTGTTTGTTCCGGAAGATGCAACAAACATGCCGATTCAAGGGGTTTGGGAGGCAGGACCGCCTTCACCGTTGCGTGTTGCGGATGTCGCCGCCATGACCCATCGCGTGCCGTCTCGCAGATTGGCATCGCCGCACCGGAAATCAGAGTCGCAAATCCGAATCGAACAGCAGCTTGCGGCCGGTGGACGGAATCCAGATTTCCTGGAAATAGGCCACCTCGTCTTCCGCCGTATGGGCGGTTGCCTCGAGCAGGAGTTGCGGACGCCAACCGAGGTCCTTTTTCGGCGACGCATCGGTCCGGGCGATGGTTTGCACCAGCCGCGAGATCGGCATTCCCAATTCGCGCAGCAGGATGGCCTTGAAATTCGCGGTCTCGACGTTCTTGCGGCCGAGCTTGAGGATCTGCCGCGCGATCGCCGTGGGCGTGAAGAACCGGCTGAAAACGTCGAACTCGTCACCGATGGAGATGATGCGGTCGATCCGCGTCACCTTGACGCCGGCCCCGAACAAGTCGGTCCAGCGTTTCTCCGCGCGCACCTGATGATGGCCGATCAGGCGAGGATAGACCGGAAGCACCGATCCGTCGTCGCCGAGAAAGCGGCAATGCCAGGGTTCGGCCATTTGCCGTTGCAGCGGCGCGATGAAGCTGCCGCGGCCGCGCGAACGAACCACCACGCCGTCCTGCACGAGTTGACCGTAGGCTTTCTGAATCGTTCCGAGGCTGTAGGGTAGCAGTTTGGAAAGCTCGGCCTCGGTCGGCAGACGCATGCCGGGCGTCCACTCTCCGCTGGTAATGGCACCGAGGATCGCATCGCGCAGAATCTGGTATTTCGGGCCGGGACCCGAGCGGGCCGCCGCTACGCGTGCCTGAATGGTTTCCATCATCTCAGTCTACTGGCTCCCCCGGGTGCCGCCTCACTTCAACTCGAGATGGGTGATCGCGACAATCCTGGCATATTTCGCCGCCTCGGCGCGAATGAAGTCGTGAAATTCGGCCGGCGTGTCGCCGACCGGGACCGCCGCCTGGCTTTCCAGGATCTTCTGGACCTGCGGATCCCGCAGCGCCTCGACAGAGGCCTTCTGCAACCGGTCGATGATCTCCTGCGGCGTCCCCGCGCGCGCCAGCAGTCCGAACCAGTTGGTGAAATCGAAATCCTCAAAGCCCTTGATCTCGGCCAGCGCGGGAACGTCGGGGAACAGCGGCGAGCGTTGCTTGCTGGTGACGGCGATTGCCTTCAAGGCATGCGACTGCAGGAACGACACCACCGGCGGCATGCCGGAAATGGTCAGCTTGACCTGTCCGGAAACGGCGTCGGTGACCGCGGGAGCGGCGCCCCGATACGCCACATGCACGAATTTGCCGTGCGCGATGGCGTTGAAGTATTCGCCGGCAAGGTGGTGCGAACTGCCGATCCCCGGCGACGAGAAATCGACCTGTTGGGTCTGCGCCAGCTTGATGAGTTCTTCCGGGGTCGAGGCTGGAAAGCTCGGATGCGCCGCCAGCACCAGCGGCGTCCACGCCAGCAAGGTGATCGGCGCCAGATCGTTGAGCGGGTCGTACGTCATGTTCTTGAAGAGATTCTGATTGAGCGCGACCTCGGCGGGCGAGGCCACCAGCAGCACATAGCCGTCCGGGTTCGACTTGGCGACATCGGCCGCGCCGATCATTCCGCTGGCGCCGGATTTGTTCTCGACCACGAACGACTGGCCGAAGATCTCGCCGAGCTTGCGCCCCAGCACGCGCGCGACGATGTCGGTGCCGCCGCCGGCAGCATAGGGCACGATCAGATGGACCGGGCGCTGTGGCCATTGCTGCGCCAAAGCGGACGCGCAACCGAACCAGAGCAGGAAGCAGAACGACAGCGCCCGCAGCATGGCATTTCCCCAGGTCCGTGAATTTCTTCTCCGCCGTTGGTGCGTCGGCGACGCTCGGGATATACCCGGGTTCGCTTGCGTACTACAGAGTATTATACTATGTAGTAATGCTTGGATAGCCTGATCGGGAGGAACCCGGTGGAACCGAAGAATCTGCTGATTCTGATGTCCGATCAACACACGCGCGCGCTGATGGGCTGTTACGGGCATCCGATCGTGCAGATGCCGAACCTCGACGCCCTGGCGCAGCGCGGCACCCGCTTTACCGATTGCTGGACCCCCTCGCCGGTCTGCGTCCCGGCGCGGGCCTCGTTTGCCACCGGCAAGTACATTCACAGAATCGGATTCTGGGACAACGCCGATCCCTATGACGGCTCGATTCCCAGCTGGCATCACCGCCTGCGCGAGGCCGGCCATCACGTGGTCTCGGTCGGCAAGCTGCATTTCCGCTCCGACGACGATGACAGCGGGTTCTCCGAATCGATCGTTCCGATGCAGGTCATCGACGGCAAGGGCGATCTGATGGGCCTCATTCGCGACGACCTGCCGGTGCGCGGCGCGGCCTACAAGATGGCGCGCATGGCGGGTCCCGGCGAGTCGATGTACACCCAATATGACCGGGACATCGCGGCGCGCGCGCAGATCTGGTTGCGCCAGGAGGCGCCCAAATACCGCGACAAGCCGTGGGTCCTGTTCGTCTCGTTCGTGGCGCCGCATTATCCGCTGACCGCGCCTCCGGAGCATTACTTCCGCTATTTCGACGACCCGAAACTTCCGATGCCGCAATTCTATGAGCGCGACCAGCGGCCGACCCATCCGTTCGTCCGCGACTATGCGGCGTCGTTCAATTTCGACGATTATTTCAAGACCCCGGAGGATATCCGGCGCGCGGTCGCCGGCTATTACGGCCTGTGCAGCTTCATGGATGAGCAGTGCGGCAAGGTGCTCAATGCGCTCGCCGGTGCCGGGCTGACCGGCGATACCCGCATCATCTACACCAGCGACCATGGCGATGCGCTCGGCAAGCGCGGGCTGTGGGGCAAATCCACGCTTTACGAGGAGACCTGCGGCGTGCCGCTGATCGTCGCAGGCCACGGCATTCCGGCGCAGCGCGTGGTCGATACGCCGGCCAGCCTGGTTGACGTCTATCCCTTCATCATCGACTGCGTCGGCGAGGGCGGAGTTGGCATGATCGACGCCGATCACCCCGGGGTTTCGCTGGCACGGCTGGCGAACGGCGAGAGACCGGGCCGCACCATCCTGAGCGAATATCACGGCATGGGATCGACCACCGGCGCGTTCGCGATTCGGTTTGAGAATTTCAAATACGTCCACTATGCGAAGTATCGCCCGCAGCTGTTCGATCTGGCGGCCGATCCCGACGAGGCGAACGACCTCGCCGACGACCCGAAGTTCGCCGAAACGCTGGCGCGCTGCGAAACCAGACTGCGCTCGATGCTTTCTCCGGAGAATGTGGACGCGCGGGCTAAGCAACGTCAGGCGGAGCAATTGCAACGACATGGCGGGCGCGAAGCGATCATCGCGCGCGGTGACCTCGGCTTCTCGCCGCCGCCGGGCGTTCGCGCGGAGTTCCACTGACCTGAATCCATAAAGGGTGATGCCGATGTCGGTGCTTGGCAGACTGCTTGCAACGCTGGTGACGAAGGTGACCGCCTTGGTCGACCGATACAGCACGTCCTACGGCTATCGCGCCGAACGGCATTACATGCGCGGGCCGGGGCCGGCGTGCGAGAGAAAGAAGTCCGGTTCGGCATGACGGGCCAGCCGCGCCCTGCCGGTCGCGCGAATGTGCCCGCATCAAGATGGGCGACGATCTTGCACTGTCGGGCAATAAGCCCTTTATAACCGGACAGCCACCAACGCAGGTCGCAGCGCCATGACCGTCCACGAACGCAATATCTCCGCCTCGATCGACCCGGTAAAACTCGACCGCCTCGCCGAGGTCGCCATCAAGGTCGGGTTGAACCTGCAGGCCGGACAGGACCTGCTATTGACGGCGCCGAGCGCGGCGCTGCCGCTGGTGCGGAAGATCGCCGAGCATGCCTACAAGGCCGGCGCGGGGCTGGTGACGCCGTTCTTCTCCGACGAGGCGGTGACGCTGGCGCGTTACCGGTTCGGCCACGACGAGAGTTTCGATCGCGCCGCGGGCTGGCTCTATGAGGGGATGGCGAAGGCGTTCGCCGCCAACACCGCGCGGCTTGCCATCGTCGGCGACAATCCGATGCTGCTTGCGGGCGAGGATCCCGCAAAGGTCTCGCGCGCCAGCAAGGCCAATTCAATCGCCTATCAGCCGGCGCTGGAACGGATTGTCGGTTTCGACATCAACTGGAATATCATTGCCTATCCGAGCGCGGCCTGGGCGAAGCAGGTATTTCCGGATGACGAAGAAGATGTCGCGGTGGCGAAACTGGCGGACGCGATTTTCGCGGCCTCGCGCGTCGATAACGACAACCCGATCGAGGCGTGGAACAAGCACAACGCCACGCTGCGCAGCCGCACCGAATGGCTGAACGGCCAGCGCTTCAGCGCATTGAAATATTCCGGCCCCGGCACGGACCTGACCATCGGGCTCGCCGATGGCCACGAATGGGAGGGCGGCGCCTCGACGGCGAAGAACGGCGTCATCTGCAACGCCAACATCCCGACCGAGGAAGTCTTCACCACCCCGCACGCGCGGCGGGTGAACGGGCATGTCGTCTCCACAAAACCGCTGTCCTACCAGGGCTCGCTGATCGACGGCATTTCGGTGAAGTTCGAGGAGGGTCGCATCGTCGAGGCCAAGGCCGCGCGCGGCGAGGAAGTGCTGAACAAGGTGCTCGATACCGACGAGGGCGCGCGCCGGCTCGGCGAGGTGGCGCTGGTGCCGCATTCCTCGCCGATCTCCAAAAGCGGGCTATTGTTCTTCAACACCCTGTTCGACGAAAACGCCGCCTGCCACATCGCGCTCGGCCAGTGCTATTCGAAATGTTTTATAAATGGCGACAAGCTGACGCCGGAGCAGATTGCCGCGCAAGGCGGCAACAAAAGCTTCATCCATATCGACTGGATGATCGGCTCAGGCAAGCTCGACATCGACGGCGTTCATGCCGATGGCAGGAGCGTGCCGGTGTTCCGCAAAGGCGAGTGGGCCTGAACGGCCGACAGAGGGATAACGTTCCAAATGCTGGAAAAATTCGAGCGCTATCCGCTCACCTTCGGGCCTACGCCGATCGAGAAGCTTTCGCGCCTCGGCGCCCATCTCGGGGGCAAGGTCGAGATTTACGCCAAGCGCGAGGACTGCAATTCGGGGCTCGCCTTCGGCGGCAACAAGCTGCGCAAGCTCGAATACATCATCCCCGACGCGATCGCCTCCAATGCCGACACGCTGGTCTCGATCGGCGGCGTGCAGTCGAACCACACCCGCATGGTCGCCGCGGTCGCCGCCAAGATCGGCATGAAATGCCGGCTGATCCAGGAAAGCTGGGTGCCGCATGAGGACGCGGTCTATGATCGCGTCGGCAATATCCTGCTGAGCCGGATCATGGGCGCCGATATCGAAATGGTCGACGAAGAATTCGATATCGGCATCCGCCAGAGCTGGGAAGCGGCGATCGCCGACGTCAAGGCCAAGGGCGGCAAGCCCTACGCGATCCCGGCCGGCGCCTCCGTGCACAAATATGGCGGCCTCGGCTATGTCGGCTTCGCCGAGGAGGTGCGTGCGCAGGAAAAGGCGCTCGGCTTTGCCTTCGACTATGTCATCGTCTGCACCGTCACCGGTTCCACCCATGCCGGCATGCTGGTCGGATTCGCCAAAGACGGCCGCGAGCGCAAGGTGATCGGCATCGACGCGTCCTTCACGCCGGCGCAAACCAAAGCGCAGGTGCTGTCGATCGCGCAGAACACGGCAAAGCTCGTCGAACTCGGCCGCGAGATCGTCGCCGACGATGTGGTCCTGATCGAGGATTATGCCCACCCGGCCTACGGGATTCCGTCGAACGAGACCAAGGAGGCGATCCGCCTGTGCGCGCGGCTCGAAGGCATGATCACCGATCCCGTCTATGAGGGCAAATCCATGCAGGGCATGATCGACCTCGTGCAGAAGGGTTTTTTCCCGGCGGGATCGAAGATCCTCTACGCCCATCTCGGCGGCGCGCCGGCGATCAACGGCTACGCCTATACGTTCCGTAACGGCTGAAGCGGGTCCGCGGCTTTACGCTTGCCAACCCCGGCGTTCACAGCCTCCCGCCGTCCACCACATAGTGCTGGCTGGTGATGGCGCCGGCTTCCTCCGAGGCCAAAAACACCACCACCTTGGCGATATCGTCGGGATAGAGCTTGCGCTTGAGGCATTGCGCCTTCATCAGGTCGGCTTCGCCTTGCGGCGTCAGCCATTTCTCGACCTGCCGCTCGGTCATGATCCAGCCGGGAGCAATCGCGTTGACGCGGATATTGTATTGCCCGTAATCGCGAGCGAGCGAGCGCGTCAGCCCGAGGATGGCGGATTTCGCCGCGGTGTAGACCACCATTCCGCCCTGGCCGACCATCCAGGAGACCGAGCCGAAATTGACGATGGCGCCGCCTCCCGCGGCCTGCATATCCGGCAGCACGGCCTGCGTGGCAAAGAACTGGTGCTTCAGATTGACCGCGATGCGGTCGTCCCAATATTCCGGCGTGACGCTTTCAGTCGCGTGCCGGTCATCGTGCGCCGCATTGTTGATCAGGACGCGGATCGGGCCGATGCTGGCGCGGACGCGGTCGATCGCGTCGCGCAGCTCGTCGATTTTCGTCAAGTCGCAATATTCGTAGTGGACCGAAAGGCCCTTTGAGGCGAGTTCGCCGGCCAATTTCGCGGCAGGCTCGCGGGCGATGTCGAGAAGGCCGACCTTTGCCTTCTGGGTTGCGAAGGCGCGCACGATCGATGCGCCAATTCCCGACGCGCCGCCCGTGACCAGCACGGCCTTGCCTTCGAGATCCGGATAGATAGCAGCCATGGGATGATTCTCGGTTGAGGGACCGTCACAATGACATCTTCGCCGATTTTCGCCTACTGCTCCCTCGCCAGCAGCCGCAGGCTGCTCATCACGCATCCGACCGCGGCGAAGGCGGCACCGAGCACCAGCGAGATGGTGGCGCCGTCCCGCCCGGCGAGACCGAAGCAGAGCGCGGCCAGCGCCGCGCCGGTGGTCTGCCCGACCAGGCGCGCGGTTGCCACGATGCCGCTCGCCCCGCCGCTGCGGCCGGCCGGCGCGCTCGACATCAGGGCTTTCATATTCGGCGCCTGGAAGAAGCCGAACCCACATCCGCACAGCGCCATGCGCCAGATGATGTCGGCGATATACGGGTTCGCCGGAAGCATCGCCAGCAGCGCCATTCCGACGCCGAGCAACGCAAGGCCGATACTGCTGAGGATGCCGGCGGGATAGCGGTCCGACAGCCGTCCGGCGATCGGCGCCATGATCGCCACCACCAGCGGCCAGGGCGTGATGAGAAATCCGGTCTCGACCTGCGAGCGGCCAAGGATGTCCTCGAAATAAAATGGCAGCGCGACGAAGGAAAGGCCCTGGACCCCGAACGAGCAGATCGCGGTTGCCGTCGACAGCGCGAACAGCGGCCGGCGAAACAGGTCCATCGGCAATACCGGCGCCGGGTGATCCGCCTGTCTCCGGATCAGAATCCAGCCCAGCAGCACCGCGGCGACAAGCTCGATCACGACAAGGGCGGTCCGTTCGTGATGGGCTGCGCCGCCGACCCCCAGCATGAACAGGCCGAGACAGCCCGCGGCCAGCAGTGCGGCGGGAAAATCGAACGCATGGGTCGCTTTCGGCGTTGTCGGCAGCGTCCTTGCGCCGATCGCCATC
The DNA here is from genome assembly GCF_035484855.1 of Bradyrhizobium sp. GTDB lineage: Bacteria > Pseudomonadota > Alphaproteobacteria > Rhizobiales > Xanthobacteraceae > Bradyrhizobium. The sequence continues at coordinate 33,507 of NZ_DATHOP010000135.1, read as the reverse complement.
GCCGCCAGACCAAAGGGAATGTTGACGGCAAACAGCCACGGCCATGGCCCCACCGCGAGAATGCCGGAGGCAATGGTCGGGCCGAGCGTGAAGGCGGTCGCCACCACCATCGCGTTGTATCCGATACCGCGACCGAGCAGCCGGCCCGGATAGACATATCGAAGCAGCGCCGTATTCACGCTCATGATGCCGCTGGCGCCGAGCCCCTGCAGCGCGCGCGCCGCGAGCAGGCTGGGCAACGACCAGGCACAGGCGCAGGCCAGCGACGCCAGCGTGAACAGCAACAATCCGCCGAGGTAAATCCGGCGGTGACCGACGATTTCGCCGAGCGCCGCCAGCGGCAGCAGCGTCGCCACCACGGCGATCTGATAGACGTTCACCACCCAGATAGCGTCGGCCGGGCCGGCACGCAGATCGGCCGCGATCGCCGGCAGCGCGATGTTGGCGATCGCGGTATCGAGCGAAGCCATGGTGAGCGCGGTGAAGATCGCGGCCACGGCCCATTTCCGGCGTTCCGCCGGCAGGCCATCGGTCGCGGCCGGCCGGTTCGCCGAAATGATCTCCGTCGACATTCGAGAGCGCCTTTCGAGCGAGATGTAGTTCGAATTCGTACCCGCCGACAGGCTGCCGCCTGCATGCCGCATATGCTCCGGCCGGCCGCTGCGATCACGGGCCGCGTTGAGACCTCAGCCGGCGGGCGCCTTCACTCCAGCCCAAAGGGATCGTCGACCGAATGGGCCGGCTGGGTGAACCAGCGGGCGCCGGTCTCGGTGATCACCATGTGATCCTCGAGGCGCACGCCGAATTCGCCGTAGATGCAGATCGTCGGCTCGTTGGAGAACGTCATGCCGGGCCGCAGCACGGTCTTGTCGCCCTTCACGAGATAGGGCCATTCGTGCACGTCCAGGCCGATGCCGTGGCCGGTGCGATGCGGCAGGCCGGGCGTGGCATAGCCGGGGCCGAAGCCTGCGCCATTGATGACGCCGCGGGCGGCGATGTCGATGTCCTCGCAGCGGTTGCCCGGCTTGGCGGCGGCAAAACCCGCGGCCTGCGCCTCCTTCTCCAGGTTCCAGACGTCGCGCTGGCGCTTGGTCGGTTCGCCGAACACGTAGGAGCGGGTGATGTCGGAGAGATAGCCGTCGACCGGCGCGCCGGTGTCGATCAGGATCATGTCGCCGTCCCTCAGCGTTTGCGGATAGGGCACGCCGTGCGGATAGGCCGTCGCCTCGCCGAACAGCACCGCGTTGAACGGCGGATCGCCTTCCGAGCCGAGCTTGCGGTGGGCTGCCGTGATGAAAGCCTGCACCTCGGTCGTGGTGATGCCTTCGCGCATGATGCGCGCGGCGGCCTTGTGGGCTTGCAGCGTGATGTTCTTGGCGGTCTGCATCAGCGCCAGTTCCTGCTCCGACTTGATCATGCGGCAGCCCGCGGTCACGTCGATGGAATTGACGAACGTGTAGGCGTTGCCGGCGCGGCGCAGTCCGTCGAAGGTGAAGAACGGGGTCGCCTCGTCGACCGCAATCGTGCCGCTGGGATAGCCGAGCGCGCGCACGGTCTCGGTGACGGTGGCGGTCGGATCCTCGTCCTCCTCCCACACGGCGATCCTGTCGCCGAACGACAGCATGGTCTTGAGCTTCTCGACCTCGAAGGCCGGCGAGACGTAGACGATCTCGCCTTTGGCCGGCAGCACCGCGCTGTGCATGCGTTCGGTGCGGCGGAATTTCAAGCCGGTGAAATAGGTCATGCTGGAGGAGACATCGAGATAGAGCGCGTCGATGCCCTTCTCGCGCATGATTGCCTGCGCACGGGCGATGCGCTTGAGGCGCTCGTCGACGCCGATCGGCGGCACGTCGCCGCGCATGTTCTTCAAGGCGGCGAGTTCCGCCTCCGCCGTCGAGCCGCCGACACCCACCGTCATCTACAAACCTCTTTCGATTGTCATCGCCGGAACCGGCGCTGGATCAGGATATTGGCCGTTGCCGTCAGCCCGAGCGTCGCGGTCATCAGGATGAACGCAGCCGACGCGCCGAACGGCCAGTTGTTGAGCTGAAACTGTCCGTAGACCAAGGGCCCCATCATCTTGAATTTGGGACCGCCGAGCAGGACGGGGGTCGCATAGGCGTTCATGCCGAGGATAAAAGTAAGAATGGTGCCGGCGAGGATGCCCGGCAGCGCCAGCGGCAGCAGCACGCGGCGGAACATCGTCATCGGCGGGGCGCCGAGGCTGAAGGCGGCCTCCTCGACATTGCGGTTGATGCCCTCGATCACGCTCTGCAAGGTCAGCACCATGTAGGGCAAATTGACGGCAATGATGCCGGCAACGACCGCGCCCTCGGTGAACATGATTTCCAGCGGCTCGTGGATCACGCCGGCTTGCATCAGGGTCACGTTGAGGAAGCCCTTGGAGCCGAAAATCACCATCCAGCCGGCGGCGCGAACGGCGTTGCCGACGAACAGCGGCAGCACCACCAGCATGATCAGCAGGTTCTTGAACCGCGTCTGGGTGCGCGCCAGCACATAAGCGAGCGGCAGCGCCATGACGAGGCAGACGACGGTGCAAAGCGCCGCCACCCGCAACGTCGTCCACAATACACCTGTGTAATAGGGATCGGCGAAGAATTTTACGTAATTGTCGAGCGAGAACGTCTCGATCATCATGCGCCGCGGGTCGAAGCGATTGAAACTGTAGCGCAGCAGGATCGCCAGCGGCACCAGGAGGCCCGCGGCCACGAACACCGTCGCCGGCCCGACCATCATCGAGGCCGAGAGCAATGACGTGCGCGTCTCGTCGGACTGGAACTGCGCAGGAGCGGCCGCGGCCATCGGCTGTAGACGCCGCTTTAGCTCTTCAGCTCCTTGTCCCACCATTCCTTGAAGTCGACGTCGTTCTTGTTCATGTAGTCGTAGTCGAGATCGACGAGCTTCTTGATCTCCTCGGGCGTGAAGCCGATGCGCTTGTTGAGATCGGGGGCGATCACCGCGTTGGTGACGGTCGGATTGTAGCCCATGTCGACGGCAAAGGCCTCCTGCGCGCTCTTCTCCAGCATGGCGTCGAGATAGGCGTAGCCGCCGTCCTTGTCGGGCGCATTCTTCGGAATCACGAAGCCGGAAATGTAGGCGAGCGTGCCTTCAGTAGGCGCAATGGCGGTAACCGGAATGCCCGCATTCTGCCACTGCACGACGCGCGCCTTCCACATCACGCCGATGCCGAATTCCTCCGCCTTCAGGCCCTGCGCGAACGCCTCGTTGGTCGGATAGATGCGCATGCCGGCTTTCTTGCATTCCAGCAGCAATTTCTTGCCGGGCTCGAGATCGCCGACCTTGCCGCCGGCGGCGAGCGCCGCGCAGACCATCGTGTATTGATACTGGATGTCGATGATGCCGAGCTTGTTGCCGTGTTTGGGATCGAACACGTCCTTGTAGCTCACGGGCGCCGTCGGGATCAGTTTTGGATTGAAGACGCCGACCTTGCCGGAATAGATATGGCCGACGCCATAGGGATATTTCATGGACGGCAGCAGGTTTGGGGCGTTCTTCAGCTTGCCGTAGTCGATCGCAAGCACGGTGCCGGCGTCGTGCATCTGGGCCATGTTGAGCGCGGAAAGTCCCTGCACATCCGACGTACCGCGCGGCAGCCGCGCTTCGGCGAGCATTTTTGAGCGCCGCTCGGGATCGCCGGCCTGATCCTGCACCACCTCCCAGCCGTCCTTGATCAGGATCGGCACCTCGATGTTCTTGTTGAGCAGGCGCGCGTAGTCGCCGCCCCAGGTGCCGACGACGATGCGGCCCTTGCCTTCCGCCGATGCCTTGCGCGGCAGGTTAGCTGCGCCGGCAAGCGCTGCCGCGCCGAGCAGGATTTTGCGACGGGATACCGATTGGGTCATGTTGATGCCTCCGAGGCGCCGGTTGGTTGGCTCTGATGTTACGATTGAAATACGCGGCCTGTCGACCTGCTCCAGCCGATAAGGACCTGTTCGCCGATCACCGGCAGCGGCTGTTCCGGCCGGTTCTGGATCTGCACGATGACGCGCTCCTTGGGCGACAGCCGCACGTGCAGGTCGACTTGCGATCCGAGATAGGAGATGAATTCGACGGCTCCCGGAAAACGGTTGTCCGCCGCCGGCGCCGCTTCCGCCATAAGCGCCAGGCGTTCCGGGCGCAGCGCCAGCGAGGCCGTGCCGCTGCCGCTCGCCTCGCAGGCGATGACGAGGCCGCCGGCGGAGACGAAGCGGCCGGGGCCGTCCATCCGGCCGTCGATGAAGCTAGAGCGGCCGACGAAATCCGCGACGAATCTTTCCGCAGGCCGTTCGTAGAGATCCTGCTGCGACCCGATCTGGCGGATGCGGCCCTCGCTCATGACGACGAGGCGATCGGCCATGGTCAGGGCTTCCTCCTGGTCGTGGGTGACCATCACGGTGGTCAATCCGAGTTTTCGTTGCAATTCGCGGATTTCGACCCTCACATCGCCGCGCAGTTTGGCGTCGAGGTTGGACAAGGGTTCATCGAGCAAGAGCACGTCGGGCCGGAATACCAGCGCGCGCGCCAGCGCCACCCGCTGCTGCTGGCCGCCGGAGAGTTGCCGCGGCAGCCGGTCGGCCAGATGATCGAGCCGCACCAGCCGCAGCGCCTCGGTGATTTTCGGCGCCATCTCCGCCTTCGGCATCTTGCGCATCTCGAGGCCGAAGGCGATGTTTTCGGCAACCGTCATGTGCGGGAACAGCGCATAGCTCTGGAACACCAGGCCGGCATTGCGCAGCCAGGGCGGCAGCGTGGTGACGTCGCGTTCGCCGAGCCGCACGGTCCCTGCGGTCGGCTCGACGAAGCCGGCGACGATGCGCAGCGTCGTCGTCTTGCCGCAGCCGGAGGGGCCGAGCAAGACGAGAAACTCGCCATCGGCGATGTCGAGCGAAACATCGTCGACGGCCCTGAACTCGCCGTAGCTCTTAGTGACGCCGGTCAATTGCAGGCGCGCCATCGTCAGACCACGCGGCCGATGTTGACGAAGCGGTCGGTCAACAGCATCGCCGCGCCGATGAACAGGATCTGCAGCACCGATACCGCGGCAATCGTCGGATCGATCTTCCATTCGAGATATTGCAGGATCGCGATCGGCAGCGTGGTGCGGCCGGGACCGACCAGAAAGAGGCTCATCTCGAGGTTACCGAAGGAAGCGATGAAGCCGAACAGCGACGCCGCCACGATCCCCGGCAGGATCGCGGGCAAGGTGACGCGCCGGAACGTGGTCAGGGTGTCGGCGCCGAGGCTTTGGGCGGCTTCCTCGGTGGAGCGGTCCATGCCGACCAGGCTCGCGGTGATCAGCCGCACGGTCCAGGGGATCGTGATCAGCACGTGACCGGCGATCAGGCCGCCGAGCGATCCCAGGATCTCCCAGCCGGTGGCGATCTCGGCTTCGACATGGAACACATAGAGCGCGATGCCGAGCACGATGCCAGGCACGATCAGCGGCAGCAGCAGCAAATTGTTCACCGCCTCGCGCCCCTTGAAGCGCCCGCGCACCAGGCAAACCGCGGCGGGAACGCCGATGGCCAGCCCGATCGAGGTCGCGACCACGGCGACTTCCAGGCTGAGCAGAAATCCCGAGACGAACCTGTCGTTGCCGGGAACGGCGCGGAACCATTTCAGCGAATAGCCTTCCGGGGGAAACGAGGGAATTTCCTGCGCGAAGAAGGCGAGCCAGATCACGAACACCATCGGCAGCAGGATATAGGCCAGCGACACGCCGGCCGCGGCCCGCAGCGCCACGCGGCCGACTTTGCGCGATGAAGTCCACCCCTGTGCGACGGTCAAAATTGTCTCTTCTCACCAACGCCTGCGATCAATTCAGCCGGTTCTTGTGCAAGGCTCCGGCCTTCATGATGAGGGAGAGATGTTTGCCTTGATCGCCCAGCAGCGCAAGATCTTTCAGCGGATCGCCGTCGATGAGGATGGCATCCGCAAAGGCGCCCGGCTGCAAGGTGCCGAGCTTGCCCGGCAGGCGCAGCACCTCGGCGCCTACAGTGGTTGCCGAGCGGATGATCTCGATCGGCGAGACCACTTCCTGGCGGATGACGAATTCCTTCGACTGGTCCCAGTGCAATTCGCCGAGCAGATCGCTGCCATAGGCGACGGGAACGCCGTGGCGCATGCAGATTTCCAGTGATTTCAGTCCGCCCTGCAACACGATTTCATTCTTGGCGAGGCTTTCGCCGATCATGCCGAATTTGGCGGCGCGGTCCTTCATCGCGTAGTAGGTCACGAGATTGGCGACGAGGTACATGCCCTTTGCGGCCATCAGTTTGGCCGATGCGTCGTCGATCAGGTTGCCGTGTTCGATGGTGCGAACGCCGAGCCGGGCGGCACGGGTGATGGATTCGGCGGTGTAGGCATGGGCGCAAACGTAGCGGCCGAAGGCCGTGGCCTCTTCCACCGCAGCACTGACTTCGCCATCGGAGAACTGCATGCTGTCGAGCGGATCGTAGGGCGAGGCGACGCCGCCCGACATCATGATCTTCACATGGTCGGCGCCCTGGCGCATCTGCTCGCGCGCGGTTTTTCGAACTTCATCGGGGCCATCGGCAATCGCCGATTTGAACTGTAGGCCGTTGCAGCAGACGCATTCGCCGCCCTTGTTGGTGCGTCGGCGCGAATCGGAATGCCCGCCGGTCGGGCCGATCGACTGTCCCGCGATATAGAGCCGGGGCCCTGTGATATGCCCGGTTTCAATGGCGGTCTTGATGCCCCAATCGGCGCCGCCGGTGTCGCGCACGGTGGTAAAGCCGCGGTCGAGCATGGCGCGCAACCGCGTCGCCGCGCGCGCGGTCACCAGCGTCAGCGGCAGCATCTCCATGAAGCGGACATTGACCTCGCTGTGGATGGCATGGACGTGGCTGTCGATCAGCCCCGGCATCAAGGTGCGCCTGCCGCAGTCGATGATATCAGCCTCAGTCGCCTTGATCGGCGTCGCGCTGAGCTCCTTGACCGTGTCGCCCTCGATCAGCAGTTCATATCCACCGCGGAGCTCGCCGAACGACGGTTCGAGCAATTCAAAATTCCGGAACAGGAGTTGTTGCGACATCAGTGCAGCCGGTTCTTGTGAAGGCGCCCGCCCTTCATGATCATGGAGAGGTGTTTTCCCTGGCCCTGAAGCAAGGTCAGGTCCTTCAGCGGGTTGCCGTCGACGACGAGCAGGTCGGCAAGAGCGTCCGGCCTGATGCAGCCGAGCTTGCCCTCCATGCGCACGACCTGCGCGCCGATCGTGGTGGCGGAGCGGATGATCTCGATCGGCGACAGCACGCGCGCGCGCAACGTGAATTCTTCCGACTGCGCCACCTGCAACTGGCCGAGCAGGTCGGTGCCGTAGGCGACGGGAACGCCATGGCGCTTGCAGATTTCCAGCGATTTCAGGGCGCCGTCGATGACGAGGTCGTTTTTCGCCAGCATGTCCGAATTCATGCCGTATTCCGCCGCGTGCTTCTTCATCTCGAAATAGGTGACGAGGTTGGCGACCAGCAGCATGCCCTTATCGGCCATCAGCTTGGCAGAGGCATCGTCAATGAGATTGCCGTGTTCGATGGTGCGCACGCCGGCGTTCGCCGCGCGCGTGATCGCTTCGGGCGTATAGGCGTGCGCGCAGACATAGCGGCCGAAGGCGCGCGCCTCCTCCACGGCCGCCTCCACCTCGCCGACCGAGAATTGCAGGCTGTCGAGCGGATCGTAGGGCGAGGCGACGCCGCCGGACATCATGATCTTGACCTGGTCGCAGCCCTGGCGCATTTCCTCGCGCACCGCGCGGTGGACTTCGATGGCGCCGTCGGCGATGCCCATCGCGAACGACAGCGCGTTGCAGCAATGGCAGCGCATGCCGAAATCGGTGCGGCGGCGGCCGTCGCTATGGCCGCCGGTCGGGCCGATCGCGCGCCCGGCGATGAACAGCCGCGGCCCCGGCAGCAGCCATTTGTCGGTCGCCTCCTTCAGGCCCCAGTCGGCGCCGCCGGTGTCGCGCACGCTGGTAAAGCCGCGATCGAGCATGGCGCGCATCAGTTCGGCGGCGCGCGCGCTCATCAGGGTCAGCGGCACGCTTTCGAGGTTGCGGAGCACGACCTCGGACAGCACCACATGCACGTGACTGTCGATCAGGCCCGGCATCAGCGTGCGCCCGCCGCAATCGACGACGTTGGCTTTCGCGAGCTTGATCGGCTTGGCCGAGACTTCCTTGATGCTGTCGCCTTCGACGACCAGTTCATGGCCGCCGCGCAATTCCCCGGCGTCGGGATCGAGCATTTCGAAATTCTTGAAGTGATAGACGTCCATGCCCGATCCGATCCCCGCGCGCTGATTGAATGTCCTATGCTGATTTGGCGGCGTCAATGGGCAGCTGGTGCAGCTCTGCGCGGCTTTTGAATCTTGCCAGCGCGAGTACCATCCTTATATTGAACCTGCTTTCTCCTGCTACCGGAACGAGATCGATCATGACGACGGACACGATTGCCGAACACAAGCCATTTCAGGCCGAGGTCGCCGAGCTGTTGAACCTGATGGTGCACTCGGTCTATTCCGAGACCGATATCTTCCTGCGCGAATTGATCTCGAATGCCTCCGACGCGCTGGACAAGCTGCGCTACGAGGCGATCGCGGCGCCCGAGCTTACAGCCGACGGCGAGCCGGCGAAAATCAGCATCATTCCCGACAAGAAGGCCGGCACGCTTTCGGTGATCGACAACGGCATCGGCATGGACCGGCAGGAACTGATCGACAATCTCGGCACCATCGCGCGCTCCGGCACCAAATCCTTTCTCTCGCGTTTGACCGAGGCCAAGGACGGCGCCGGCCTGATCGGCCAGTTCGGGGTCGGCTTCTACGCCGCTTTCATGGTCGCCGACCGCATCGCCGTCACCAGCCGCCGCGCCGGCGCAAGCGAAATCTGGACCTGGATCTCCACCGGCGGCGACGGATTCGATATCGCCCCGGCGTCCGACGACGACGCAAAGCGCATCGTGCGCGGCACCGAGATCGTGCTGCACCTGAAAGAAGACGCGAAAAAATATCTGGAGACCTACGAGATCGAGCGCATCGTCGGCGCCTATTCCGACAACATCCAGTTTCCGATTCTGCTCCAGCCGGAAGAGGGCGAGCCACGCCAGATCAATTCGGCGAGCGCCTTGTGGCAGCGGTCGAAATCGGAACTGACGCCGGAGGACTACACGCAGGCCTACAAGTCGATCGCCGGCGCCTTCGATGAACCGGCGATGACGCTGCATTATCGCGCCGAGGGCCGGCAGTCCTACGCGGTGCTGCTGTTTGCGCCATCGACAAAGCCGTTCGATCTGTTCGAGCCGGACCGCAAAGGCAAGGTAAAACTCTACGTTCGGCGCGTCTTCATCGCGGACGACGCCGACATCCTGCCCGGCTATCTCCGCTTCATCCGCGGCGTGATCGACAGCGAGGACCTGCCGCTGAACATTTCCCGGGAGATGTTGCAGAACAATCCGCAGCTGACACAAATCCGCAAGGCCGTGACCGGCCGGGTGATCGGCGAACTCGAAAGCCTCGCCGAGAAGGAGCCGGAAACGTTTGCAAAAATCTGGGACGCGTTCGGGCCGGTGATCAAGGAAGGCATCTGGGAAGATTTCGAGCGGCGCGAGAAACTGCTGGCGCTGTCGCGCTTCACCACGACCACGGGCGAGAAGCGCTCGCTGAAACAATATGTCGAAAGCCTGAAACCCAACCAGACCGAGGTCTACTATCTGGTCGGCGACAGCATCGAGCGGCTGAAATCCAACCCGAAGCTGGAATCGGCGACCGCCCGCGGCATCGAGGTGTTGCTCCTGACCGATCCGGTCGACGCCTTCTGGACCTCGGCGCCGCTCGATTTCGGCGGCAAGCCGCTGAAATCGCTGAGCCAGGGCGACGTCGATTTCGGCTTGATCCCGCTGGTCGACGACAACGCGCATGACAAGGACAAGCCGGAGGCCGACGAGGCTGCGACGATTGCTGTCATCAAGGACGCGCTGGGCGAGCGAGTGTCGGACGTGCGCGCCTCGCAGCGGCTCACCACCAGCGCCTCATGCCTGGTGGCGGGCGGCGCGGCTCGGGACCGCGTGCTCGAGCGGATGCTGGCGCAGCAGAACCGGGGCGCGGTGACAAAGCCGATCCTCGAGATCAACATGCGCCATCCGCTGGTTGCCGCCATCACCGGGCAGAAGGACGCCGCGCGCGACCTGTCGCTGCTGCTGCTGGAGCAGGCGCAGATCCTCGACGGCGAATTGCCGGAAGACCCGGCGGCGTTCGCCAGCCGCCTCAACGGACTGGTGCTGCGCGGATTGGCCAACGCTGGCGGCTAAGGGCTCGCCGAACCCGCTTTACTCCATTCCCTGATGCAGCGTATCGGCCTTCTGCAACGCGCGCGTGCATCCCGGGAATCGATAGCCGCGATCTGACGCGCGCGTCTTCGCTCCGATTGCAGCGATGGCCGTAAGGAAAGCTTAAAAGATTGTTATTAGCTTCGGGCCCTGGCCGGGCTGCATCGCCATCTGCACGTTGCAGGCGATTTTGGAATTTTCGCTTGGGGCTTTGTGATGTCGCGTTCGATGATTGAAACGACCAACCTCGTCGTCAACCTGACGCCGCGACCGATCGAGCCGTCCTGGATCATCGAAGGCAATCCGCAGGCGCAGTGGTGCGTGCTGTCGAAGAGCGCCGACGGGCTGGCCTCGACCATGGTCTGGGAGTGCAGCGAGGGCAAGTTCAACTGGTACTATGATTTCGACGAGACCATCCTGATCCTCGAAGGCTCGATCGTGCTTGAAAGCGACACCATGCCGCCGACCCGCTACAGCGCCGGCGACGTCGTGTTCTTCAAGGACGGCGCGCACGCCAGATGGCATGTCGAGGGCCACGTCAGGAAGCTCGCATTCTGCCGCAAGACCCAGCCGGTCCTGGTCGGCTTCGCGCTGCGGGTCTTTTCCAGGATCAAGCGCACCCTGCTGCCGTCAGGCAAGCGCCAGCCCGCGAGCCTGATGGCTTCCGGTTAGTGCACGATGCAAAGTTGAATTGACACAAGGGCGCCGACTTACCTCGCCCCGCTTGCGGGGAGAGGTCGAAATTCGCGTAGCGAATTTCGGGTGAGGGGGACTCTCAACGAGTCGCGCTCGCGGAGAGAGCCCCTCACCCCAACCCTCTAGGAGCGAGCTTCGCTCGTCTCGACCCCGCGAAGAGCGGGGAGAGGGAGAGCGACTGATCGCGTCTGTCTCATTAACCTAACTCTAGCGGCCGATCGCGCCGGCGACCTGCGAAGCGAGCTGCTCCGCGATCATGTGATAGCCTTCCGGGGTCAGATGCTGGCCGTCGGGCTGGTGCGGCATGCCGTGGAATGCGCTGTTCGGCAGCATGATCACCTTGATGCCTTTCGCGCTCAGCCGGCTCTCGATTTCCGCGGTGCGGTCCGGGCCACCTTTGCGTCTGTCGTTGCCGCCGGGCTGCAGGATGACGACGCTGGTTCCGTTCGGCACGGCGCTGTCGAGCCGCCGCAGCATGTTCTCCGTGGGATCGCCACTAATGCCGGCGTTGATGACGCGGCAGTTGATCCCTCTCGCCCGCAAGATCGCTTCGAGCTGCGCCGGAAACGCCTGACTGCGCGCCACGCCCTTGCCATAGGTATTGCTGGCGCCGAGGGCTACGACGGTGGCCGCGCGGGCCGCGCTAATGGCGAGGGGTGACATGGCCAACAGGAGGACGAGGCATGCCGAAACCTTCAGCCGGGGAATCCACGGTTTCATGTGTTGCCTCGTCACTCCGTCGATCAAAGCTTCAGCCGATAGACATCCGCAGCCGTCTTCGAGAACAGCGCCGTCTTCTCGGCCTCGCTATAGGGTGCCGCAATCCGCTTGAAGGCGTTGAAGATGACCTGATAGCTGCACTGGCCCTTGTCCGGCGGAAAGTTGCTCTCGAACATTGCGCGGCTGGGCCCGAACGCCTCGATGCAGGTCTCGATATAGGGGCGCCACGCGGCCGCCGCTTCCTCGGAGGAGGGCGGTTTTGCGCGCTCGTGAAAATCATAGCCCAATAGCCGCATCGCGAGGCCACCGAGCTTCACCGACACGTTGGGGCATTTTGCGACGTCCTGGATCGAGGCCTTCCAGCCCTTGAAGATCTCGTCGCGCCGGTTGGCATAGACGCCGAGGCCGACAGGGCCGCCGCAATGATCGAGCACGATTTTGGTGTCGGGAAAGGCGCGGGCGAGATCGGCGAGTTCGCCGATCTGCGGGTGAAACAGCCAGGCGTCGAAACTCAAGGATAGCGGGGCGAGGCAGGCAAAACCCTTGCGGAAGGTGGTGTCGAGCAACAGGCCCTTCGGCCGGGTCGCATACATGTGGGCGACATTGGGGTCGGCATCCCAGGCGGACGAATGCCGGATGCCGCGGAAGCGGCCGCCTCCAGCGGCGATCTCCGCTTCCAGCACGGCGCGCGCGGCCTCGCCCAGCAACAGATTGGCGTGGCCGACGATACCGGCGCAGATCGCTGCCGGCCCGTAGCCGCCGCTCGCGCTCATCGCCGCCGCGCCATTGGCGAATTCGACCTCGCCGACCGGGCCCATGGCCTCCGGCCCGCCGGCGCGATACATCGAGCGGGCCTCGACATAGACGGTCGCGACAATGTTGTGACCGGAGGCGATGTCGGCGGCGATATCCTCGATCAGATAGCGCTGGCCGCCGCGATCCCAGAGATGATGATGCGGATCGACGATCGGACGCGCCGGATCGAGCACCTGCTCGGTATATTGCGCGAGCCAATCCTCGCGCGGATCGGCATAAAGCCCGCTCCTGGTGGTGGGCAAAGTGCTGGCCATGGATCGTCGCTCCCCTTTTTGACATTTTTCTTATTCGTCATTCCGGGATGGTCCGAAGGACCAGGCCCGGAATCTCGAGATTCCGGGTTCGATGCTTCGCATCGCCCCGGAATGACGGTGGTAAATCAAACCCCGCGCAGGATAATGACCGTCGGCGTATCCGGCAATGTATCCCTTGAAATCGTCAGCGTCCGCTCGGTCCGCACGTCGATCGCAAACTGCTGGCCGACCAAGTGCATGAATTCGTCGAGCGGCGTCATGAAACGGTGCATCGGCAGCACCACCGAGGCGCGCAGGCGGCGGGTGATGTCGGAAATGCCGTCGAGCGACATGGTGTAGGTGCCGTCGATCGGCACCATCACGATGTCGAGCCTTCCGATCGCCGCGAACTGGCTGTCGTCGAGCTTGACATGCAGGTGCCCGAGATGGCCGATGCAGAGGCCAGCGACCTCGAAGATGAAGATCGAGTTGCCGTCCTTGATCATCTCGCCGCTACTATCCTCGCCGAAATAGCGGCGGATATCGGTCGTCACATTGCGGATATAGACGTCGCCGATGCGCTCGGCGATCTTCGCTGGTGCCCCGTCATCGCGCCAGCCATGCAGCACATGGGGAATGCGCGGATCGGGAAACAAAGTGTAGTGCGTCGAATGGGCGCGGTTCATGGTGACGACGTCGGGCAGCCGGCCGGTGGTGTAGGCGCCGCTAAAGTCGGTCGCGATCCTTATTCCGCCCGGCGTGTCGATATAATAGGTCGAATGGCCGGCATAGGTGATGGTGACCTCGCCGGGCTTGGCGTCCGCCAGCCGCAGGCTGACCGGCGTGGCGCGCGGCGGCGCGTTCGCCATCGCCAGACACTCGCTGCGCGGGACATCCTCGGCGAAGGCCGGCGCGATCAGCTGACACAGCAGTGCAAGGACGGCGGAAAAGCATCGCAACATGGCCGGACCCGTCTTAGGATGAGGCCGCTACTGTATCGTGCGATGCCACTTCCGTCATGGCTGCATTTACCCATCGCCGGGATGCAATCGGACGACATCCTTCTCGGAAGATATCAATGCCCGTACCCGCATCCTCTTCGCGACGTCTCGAGCCGCTCCACCATGTCGACGCCGGCGTCCTCAACATTGCCTATTACGAGGCGGGTCCAGCGGACGGGCCGGCCGTGGTATTGCTGCACGGCTTTCCCTACGACATCCACTCCTATGTCGACGTCGCGCCACAGCTTGCGGCTCAGGGCTGCCGCGTCATCGTTCCCTATTTGCGCGGCTACGGTCCGACCTCCTTTCACGACAAGGCGACGCCGCGCTCGGGCGAGCAGGCCGCTGTCGGCGCCGACCTGATCGCGCTGATGGATGCGCTTGCCATCGAGCGCGCAGTGTTCGCCGGCTATGACTGGGGCGGCCGCGCCGCCTGCATCGGCGCTGCGCTGTGGCCGGAACGATGCGCGGGCCTGGTGTCGGTCAACGGCTATCTGATCCAGGACATTGCGCGGGCGATGGTTCCAGCCAGGCCGGAACGCGAGGTGCCGCTGTGGTATCAGTATTATTTCCAGCTCGAGCGCGGACGGGCCGGGCTGGCCGCCAACCGGCGCGGCATCGCGCGAATCCTGTGGCAGCAATGGTCGCCGAACTGGGGGTTCGACGATGCCTGCTTCGAGCGGACGGCGGTCGCCCACGACAATCCCGATTATGTCGATGTCGTGATCCACAGCTACCGCCACCGTTTTGGTCTCGCCGACGGCGATCCGCAATACGCCGAGCTGCAACGCCGGCTGGCGGCGCTGCCGGTCATCACCGTGCCCACGATCACGCTGGACGGCGATGGCGACGGTGTGGCGCCCGCGACCGACGGCAAAGCGCAGGCCGCGAAGTTTTCGGGCCGTCGGGTCCATCGCATCATTCCCGGCGCCGGACATAATCTGCCGCAGGAGGAGCCGGAGGCCTTCGCGGCGGCGGTGATGGAGTTGGTCGGGGTGTGAGAACTGTCGCCCTATGATAGAAGCCGGGCAGATTTACCCTTGGCTTCCATCAACTTTACGGCCCTCTTGTCGAAGGAGACAAAAGTATCCGCGCCGAGCCAGTTTCCCTCATGAGCGATAGCGCCGTCGGCAAAATCTCCACCTGCGTCCAGCATGGCGAGCCCAGCTTCGGCGGTAGATCGGTTCACGACAACGTTTGCACTGTTTATCAGACCGCGAATTGTCTCGGCGATGTCGGCCGGCCGAATCTTGTAACGTTGCAGCACCCAGACCAATTCGCAAAGCGAAGGTATCGTCAGCGCAACGATATCCGCATCGCGGAGGACCGACTTTGCAGCTTTGCTCTGCTCGACATCATCCTCGGTCACCGCCCGCACCAGCACGTTGGTGTCCGCCGTGATCTTCATCGCTTGCCCGCCCATCCTCGGGCGATGACCTCATTCATGTCCTCGATCGATAGCGTCCGGCCCTTTTTCTTCGTTTTCAACGAACCGAAAACATCCGATATGCTTCCGGTCGGCCGGGCCGCCTTCACCTCGATCCGTCCATCGGGGAGTTTGTCCACGTTGATTTTATCGCCGGGATGTACCCCCAGATGATCCAACAGGTCCTTGCGCAAGGTAACTTGGCCTTTGGCGGTAACGGTAAGAGTGCTCATGGCAGCCTCGAAATTTCTAACCTGAAGTGTAAGGCAAAAAGGCCTTACATTCAAGAAGCTTATTCCCGCCTTAGGGCTCCTCTTCCACGAGTAGCCGGAGGCCTTCGCGGCGGCGGTGATGGAGTTGGTTAGAGCGTAACGGCCACGCCCGGAGGGAACCGGCAGGCGGAAATCTCATTGAATATGACGATGAGAATTCCCTTGCGAATGTCAACCTCAATGGCCGCTGGATGAGTCCGTCGCCTTTACGGGTCGGTACCGCCGGCTGGGGCGTACCGTCGCGCTATGTCGCGGAGATACCGCGCATCGGCAGCCATCTCGAGCGGTATGCCAGAGTTCTAAACGCAGTCGAAATCAATACGTCGTTTTACCGCCCACATCGGCTTAAGACGTATGAGCGCTGGGCGGAGTCCACGCCTTCCGGCTTTCGTTTCTCGGTCAAGATGCCGAAGGCGATGACGCATGACCGGCGGCTCTCCGATTGCCGTGCCTTGCTGGACCGCTTCGTGGCGGAAGTAGCCGGACTTGGCGACAAGCTCGGCGTGTTGCTGGTGCAGTTGCCGCCGAAACTGGCGCTGGAACGGCGCGTCGCCGGCCGCTTCTTTCGCGGCCTGCAGCGACGGCTCCCTGTGCCGATCGTTTGCGAGCCAAGGCATGCCAGCTGGTTCGCCCCCGGAGTCGACAAATGGCTCGCCGAGCGCAGTATCGCGCGTGTCGCCGCCGATCCCGCGCCCGTACCCGGCGCTGGCGAACCCGGCGGCTGGAGCGGACTCGCCTATTATCGCTGGCACGGATCGCCGCGAATCTATTATTCCGACTATGAGGACGCCGCGCTGACGGAGCTCGGCAGACGCCTCGACAGCCACCGCAAACGCGACACTCTGACATGGTGCATTTTCGACAATACCGCCGAGGGAGCGGCGCTCGGAAATGCACTTGCGATAGCAGCCCGGGAAGCTGAGGTGCCCGCGCTCACTCCCGCCTTGGGCTCAGCTTCCATGTCGCCGCGAGAATGCCCGAAGTCATCAGCCCGCTGATCGCAGCGCCGATCGGGAACGCCAGCACCAGCGCCGAGGTCGCGGCCCAGCCGATCGAGGAGAAGGCCTCCGCAAACGTCGCCAGCCGCGACGAGGTCTGGCGGCGGCGGAACTGGCTGCGTTTGGCCTGGACGCGGAACCAGAGCTGGATCGAGGTCGCGGACGCCGCCGCGATGAAGACCCCGGCCGCGGTCACCGCCGCCTGCAGCGGTGAGGCCAACATCAGCGCCGCGACCAGCGGCGCGAAGATCGCCGCGATCGCGATCAGCACCACTTCGATCTTGGCGCGGATCACGCGCTGACGGGACAGCGGCGCGGTCGCCACCAGGTCGGCGGCATCTTCGCCCGAGATCGTCAGCCAGGCGAGGCCGCCCGCGAGTTGCCCCGCCGCCATCACGATGACCGGCGTGATCAGCACGATGGCGAGTGAACTGTCGGAAAAGCTTCGCCACAGCATCAGGGCCGGCGGCACCAGATAGAGCAGCTGCATCAGGGTTTGCGAGATCAGCCAGGGGTCGCGGCGCAACAGCAAGAATTCCTTCCGCCGCAGCGCCTGTTGCCGCGAGCCGCCGCGAAACGCCTTGGCGCGGGTTTGCTGGCTCGGCGCGGCATGGGCCGACACGCTGACCGCGGTGTCGGCAAACCGCGGCGAGAAGATCGCCATCACGACGCCGAGCAACAACAGCCCGCCCGCGAGCAGCAGCAACAGCGCCTCGGCATCGCCGAGCGCCGCGCGTGCCGGCCACCAGACGACGCTGTCGCCGTCGGGCGCAAAGGCTGCCGCGGCGTCCGAAGTCAGCACCGCGAAACGCGACAGCGTGCCGTAGGACAGGATCGCCGCGACCTGCAGTGCAATGACAAAGCCGGCGCCGATGATCGCGGCAACGATTTGCGCCACCAGACGGGTACGGGCCGGCCCGATCAGGCGAAACAGCACAATCGTGATGGCGATCGCAACCGCCGCCGCCGACAGCCCGACCGCGACCACGACGCCGTAGGCGGAAAACCATCTGGCGCCGCCGCCGAACACGAGAACGTCGACAAAAGGCGTCGACAACAGCAGCGCCATCGCGGTCACCGACAACGCAATCGCCGCGATGCGCACCGAGAATATGCTTTCCAGCCGGACCGGCGACGACATGATCAGGTCGAGATCGGCGCGCGCGTAAAACACCCGCGTCACCGATTCGATCGCCTGCGACAGCATCAACGCCCAGGCCAGCAGGATGGTCGCGGTCATGACGATGAGCGAGGATTTGTCGAGCGGCAGCTGGAGGTCGGCAAAGCGGCCGATCACGGCATAGGCCGGCAGGTGCATGATCGCGGCGAACACGATCAGGCCGATCACGGCGCGGTTTTTCTTGCGCCGGCCGCCGGTCATCATCGCCAGCCATTCGCGCCATGCCAGCCGGATTTCGTGCCGGGCAAACCAGCTGAGATCGGCCGTCGCGCTCATGCCGCGGCGGCCTCGACATCGACCAGCGCGATGAACAGGTCTTCGAGGCTCTTGTCGCTATGACCGTCCTGCTGGCGCAGTTCGGTGAGCGTGCCTTCGGCCACCAGCCGTCCCGCGGCGATGACGCCGATGCGGTCGGCCATGCGCTCGGCGACTTCCAGAATATGTGTGGTCATGATCACGGTGCAGCCGGAGCGGACGCGATCGCCGAGCAGTCCCTTGACATGACGCGCCGACACCGCATCGAGGCCAGTGAGGGGTTCATCGAGGATGATCAGGCGGGGGTCGTGCACAAGCGCGCCCGCCAGCGCCACCTTCTGGCGCATGCCCTTGGAAAATCCCTCGCAGCGCTCGTGTAGATGCGGCTCGAGCCCGAGCGAGATCAAGAGTTCATGTGCGGCCGGTTCGGATACCGAAGCGTCGACGCCCCAGAGGCCGGCGACGAATTCGAGATATTCCAGCGGCGTCAGCTTGTCGTAGATCATCGGCTCGTCCGACACCCATGCGACCATCTGCTTGGCGGCTGTGGGATCGGCCAGCGCATCGACCCCGAAGACTGTGACCGCGCCGGCATCGGGCCGCAGCAGCCCGGCCACCATGCGCAATGTCGTGGTCTTGCCGGCGCCGTTGGGGCCGACGAGAGCGTAGAATTCGCCTCGCCGGACGGTGAGATCGAGCGCATCGACCGCGAGGCGGTCAAAACGCTTTGTTAACCCTCGCACTTGCAGCGCGGATTCCTGCGGTTTCATGAGGTCGGAACAATCCGTGATTTGCAGCAAGATTCTTGTTTTGACGCGTTTTCTTCACGCGAACCGGTACCCACTTCGCTCGAAAACGCTCTAGCCGAGGAACCATGGACCGAAGAACTTTCGGCACGGTGAATCGCGCGCCCCAAATCGCGCCGATGCGCAGTTGTCAGCTAAAGCGGGATGGGATCAGGCTGGGGCGCGGCGACGGACCATTTTCTCATGCCCGGACGCGAGACAACACCGGGTTTGTAAGTCGGGGTTTTCTACTTTGCATGGGGTTGTTTTGCGGTTTTTTGGTAAGGCCCTGCGGCGCTGCAGCCGGAGCATCGGATCGCTGGCGCTTCGCGCTCACGGCGAATCGACTCAACGCCATCCCATGATGCTCTAAGCCTGGGCCGCCTCGGCCGACTTCTGCTTAATCATGGCAACGACGGCGTCGAGGATGGCGCCGATCGCGGCGCGCCGATAGGCCCAGCGCTCATCGGCATCCGGCTTGGCGATCACCATGGTCGCGTTGGCCTCGAACAACAACAGCTCGCCGTCGCCGCTGAGGCCGAAATCGATTCCGGCATAGTCGAGGCCGAGCGCGTCGCGTATCCCTTCGAGCGCGACCATCGCTTTGTCTCCGAGCGTCGAGCGCATGTCGCAGAGAAAGCGCTGT
Source organism: Bradyrhizobium sp. (assembly GCF_035484855.1). GTDB lineage: Bacteria > Pseudomonadota > Alphaproteobacteria > Rhizobiales > Xanthobacteraceae > Bradyrhizobium. The sequence continues at coordinate 14,121 of NZ_DATHOP010000135.1, read as the reverse complement.
TCTTCGAGGCGATGGTCCGGCTTGTCGGCCATGTCGGACGTGAAATAATGCACCTTCCAGTTCCCCGAGATCGCCAGGTGCAGCGGATAGATCTCGCCGGCGATCATCATCACGCGGTATTTGCGCGCGTTGCCGTCGTTGCCGCGGGCATCGAGATATTCGATCGCCAGCAGATCGTCGCCGGGAAGGCCGGCCGCGGCAGTCGATAATGCGGCCGGCTCGTCGACCAGGATGAAGTTGCGCCCGGTGTGATAGCCGGGCGAACGCAGCAACAATGGAACCGCCAAGCCGTGTCTGGCAATGGTATCGGCGCCGTCAGGTCCGGCCAGCGCGTCGCGCGGGATCGCGACGGTGCGCGGGGTGATCACGCCGGGTAGCGCGCCGAGCCGCCTCGAATTGGCGATGCGGCCGGTCTTCATCACCGCGCGGGGATCGTTGATGACCGGCGCCGTGGTGCGCGCGATCAGGCGGGTAGCGGCTTCCAGCGCCGGTTCGCAGAGATCGGCGTCGCCAATGGTGTTGAAGACCAGTTGATGCGGCGGCAGTGGCGTCAGCGGATCGAGATGATCGGCGACGACAACCGATGTCATGAAGGTGCAATCGTCCAGGAACGAGGCGGTTGGAATGTTGCCGCCGCCCGACGAAACCAGTTGCAGCAGCGTGATCGGCGGCGCGGTGCCGCGATAGGGCAGAGTCGAAACGGCGTGGCCGCGAAAACCCTTGCTGAAATGATAGGAGGCGCCGGCGCGATCGCCGAGATCGGCGAGCACCGCGCCGAGGCCCTGATGGGCCGCCGCCAGTTCGGGGTCGGCCAGCAATGCCGCTTCGTAGTGGGCGCGGGCCTCGGCATGCCTGTTGGCGCGAAGCAGGAGGTTGGCGAGGTTGACGCGCGCCAGTGGATTGGCCGGGTGGTGGAGGATCGCCTCCGAATAGACCCGGCAGGCCGCGTCGATCGCGCCCATATTGGTCAGCAATGTCCCGAACTCGTTGAGCGCGCTGAAATTTTCCGGCGCCCTGCGCAGGATGTCGACGAAAGCGAGCTGCGCCTCCTGCAACCTGTCGAGCGCGCCCAGCAGGGCGGCACGCTCGATTTCGGTGTTGACGGCATCGGCATCGGCCGGGGCATGGCGGCGCGCCAGGAGTTCGTCGAGTTGCCGCAGCCGCGCCTCCTGCGCCAGCCGCGGCGCCCAGCTTCGATCGGCGCGTTGATCGTCACGCGCGGGCGCGGAGGTCTGCTGTGGTCTTGTCACAATTCGCGCGGTCCGACATCGGAAGTCCCGTGGATACCACGATCAGGCGATTCGCAACCTTATCCAGGCCCCCATCGATCGCCGCGGCGGCGCCGATTATGGCCAAATATTTCCTTATCCCCGCCCTCCGGACATGTCCGGAAGCAAATTTATCGCTTCGACGATTCAAAAAGGCGGCGGCGGCAGGAGTTTGTTTACCAACAATCTTCATCGTCGATTCATTCCAGTGGCAAGAAAGTTCCGGTTCCTGATGGTATCCGCGTTAGCAACTCGTCTCTCCGGCACCGAAACCGCCGATGCGCAGGCCGCGCAAGATTTGCAGACCGGGCTGGCGCACTATGCCGCCGGCAGGATCATTGAGGCCATCGGCGCCTATCGGCACGGGCTCGCCCTATCCGAACTGGAGCCGTCCGGACTGGTCTCCGTCGAGACGCTTGCGAAGCTGCACGCCAATCTCGGCAATGCCTGCATGGTTCGCGGCGATCTCGAATTCGCCGCCGAGAATTACAAGGCAGCCCTGCGGCTATCACCGCATCTGACGGCCTGCTGGTGCAACCTCGGCAATGTGCGTCTCAAGACCGGCAAGGCCGGCGAGGCCATCGCGCTTTATGCCCAGGCACTGACGATCAACCCTGCCCATTGGCCATCGCGCACCAATCTCGCGCAGGCCCTGATGGCCACGCAGCAGCATCTTCTGGCCAGGGCATTGCTGACGGAATTGATCGGCGAACGGCCGCAGGAGGCCCAACTTCACCATCAACTCGGCAAACTGCTGTTCGAACTCAATGAACTGCAAGCCGCGCTGGAAAGCTTTCGGCGGGCCGCGGTGCTCAACCCCGGCGATGCCGATACGATCTACTGGATCGGCGGCATCTGCCAGCAGCTCGGCGAAATCGACGCCGCCGAAGCCGCCTATGCCAGGGCCGCGCAATTGCAGCCACTGATCCGGCGGCCGGCCGCGAAATTTCCGGCAGATTTCCGTATTCTGGCGTTGTATGCCCCCTTCGCCGGTAACCTGCCGACCGGTTATCTCTTCAAGCAAGCCGACTACGACACCGATACGCTCGCGCTGTTCGCCTCCAGCGAAATCGACGTCGAACTCCTGAAACGGGACGTGCAGGTCGTCGTCAATCTGATCTCCGATGCCGACCAAGGGGCCGCATTGCTGCCGCTGGCGGCCGATCTCGCCGCGCGGCTCGGCAAGCCCATCGTCAACGATCCCTTGAAAATCAGGCGGACGACGCGCGATGCGATCGCCGAGCTCCTGCAGGGAATACCGGGCTGCCGGGTGCCGAAGATTTCGCGCCTGAAAGCCGGCACTGACCTTGCCGCAGCATTGCAGGGCGCGTTCGCGGCTTCACCCAGCGTCCTGGTCCGGCCGGCGGGGACCCATGGCGGCGACGATTTCGAGAGAATCGAGGGCGCGGCCGAACTCGAAGCCTTGCTGGCGCAGCGTCCCGGCTGCGACCATTATCTGATCGAATACATCGACTACCGTTCCGCCGACGGCTATTTCCGGAAGTACCGCTTCATCTTCGTCAATGGAGAGATTCTGCCGTACCATTTGGCGATAGCGGACGGCTGGAAGGTGCACCACGACTCGACCGACATGGCCGATCATCCATGGATGCAGCGGGAGGAAGAGGCGTTCCTGGGCGATCCGGCCGGCGTCTTCAACCCTTCGCACTATCTCATCTTGCGGGAAATCCGGCGGCGCATCGGGCTCGACTATTTTGGCATCGACTGCGGATTGGACGTTTGCGGCAACCTCGTCGTGTTCGAAGCCAATGCCTCGATGCTGGTGCATGAGCAGAACGAGGATTTCCCCTACAAGGCCCCGTTCGTGCTGCGCATCAAATCGGCGTTCGACGCCATGCTGCGGAAATTCGCAATGGGCTGACCTTTTCGTTCAGGCGGCCGCCTGCCGGCTGGGCTGACGAACCGGCAATCTGATCCGAACGACCAATCCATGGGGCCGCCGGTCGTTGAGCGACAGCTCGCCGCCATGCGCCAGCACGATGGTGCGTGCGATCGAAAGTCCGAGGCCGAAGCCCGAGGCTTCGTCCATGTTCCGCGCTTCGTCGCCGCGCACGAACGGCTGCAGCATGAAATCCTTGCGCGCATCCGTAATGCCGGGACCGTCGTCTTCGACCTCGACGGTCACGGTATCAGGCGCGACCGTCAGGCGGATCGTGGTCTCGGTGCCGAACTTGACCGCGTTCTCGACCAGGTTGGTGACGCTGCGATGCAGGTCGTCGGGTCGCACGATCGCCATCGCGTGTTCCGGGCCTTCATAGGCCACCTTGTGTCCCATATCGGCGAATTGATCGGTGACGAGCTGCAGCGTGCTGGCGACATCGACCAGCGTCATCGATTCGAGCTTGCGGTCGTTGCGCAGGAAGGACAGCACGGATTCCAGCATCGATCGCATCTGGTCGAGATCCACCAGCATGCGGCTGCGATGGGCGTCGTCCTCGATGAATTCCGAGCGCAGCCGCATCCGGGTGATCGGCGTCCGCAGGTCGTGGCTGATGGCGGCCAGCATCTTGGTGCGGTCGTCGATCAGGGTCGTGATCCGTTCCCGCATCCGGTTCAGCGCCTTGGCGACCGAGCGAATTTCCTCCGGGCCGCGCTCGGGCAACGGCGCCGCGGCGCCGTTCAGGCTGAAGTCTTCGGCCGCCCTGGCGAAGGCCGACAGCGGCGCCGTCAGGGCGCGGGCGGCCCACAGGCTGAGCAGGGTGACGCAGATCACCGCGAACAGCAATGTCGTCATCCACGGCCCGCGCCACAGCGGACGCTGCCACTGGTCCTGCAGAAGCCTTGCGGAGATCAACTCGCCATCCGGCAGCGCGATGCCGAGCTTGCGGCCGTCCCGTCCATTGGCGAGCGCAAAGATCCGGTAACCGTTGCCGAGCCGCCGATGCAGCATGCGCAGGCTGTTGCTCTCCGGCTCGTCCGCCGCGGCAGCGGTGCCCGGCGCCAGGCTTGCGATCTCGAGCTGCGGAAACGTCCGCGCGATATCGGCGAAAAGCTGTGGCCGCCGCGCCGCGGGCGCGGCGCCGAGCAGCTGGACCAGGGCGGCGAGCTGGCTTGGGCTGTGACCGATCGATGGCTCGACCTGATCCGGGCGGTGGATCAGGAAGGTCGCGGTGATGATCAAATGGATGGCGACGATCGAGGCGACCACCAGTGCGGCGATCTGTCCGCTGATGCCCCGCAGATTCAGAAAGCCGAGCAGCCTCATGAGTAATTGTTCGGAGCGATCGTCACCGCTTCGACCTCGGGAGTGAACATGTAGCCGCCGGAACGCACCGTCTTGATCATGGCGGCTTCCTGCGGATCGGTTTCGATCTTGCGCCTGATACGGCTGACCAGCACGTCGATGCTGCGCTCGAACGAACCGGCGTTGCGCCCTTGCGTGAGGTCGAGCAGGCTGTCGCGCGACAGCACGCGACCGGGCCGTTCGCAGAAGGTCCGCAGCAGGTCGAATTCGGCACTGGTCATCGCAACCCGCGCGCCGGCCGGATTGCGCAATTCGCGCAGCCTGAAATCGATCCGCCAGCCCAGGAAGGTCAGCGCGGTGGCGCCATTGATGGCGCTGACCGTCTGCGCCGCCGCCTGCCGGCGCAGCACCGCATTGATGCGGGCCAGCAATTCGCGCGGATTGAACGGCTTGGCAAGATAGTCGTCGGCGCCCATTTCAAGTCCGAGAATGCGATCGACGTCCTCGCCGCGCGCGGTCAGCATGATGATCGGGGTCTGCGATTCGGCGCGCAGCTTGCGGCACAGGCTGAGGCCGTCCTCGCCCGGCAACATCACGTCGAGGATGACGAGATCGACGCGAGAGTCGGCCAGCGCGCGGGCCATCTCGCGTCCGTCGTTTGCCGTGGTCACGTTGCAGGAGTTGGTGCGCAAATATTTCGCGATCAACGTCCGCGTCTCGCGGTCGTCTTCAACGACAAGAATGTTCGGCGGGGCCTGATTGGGCATGACGGTGACCTTGTCTCTCGATTCGAGGCGGTCGGCGAAGTATTTTTATTTCCAGATATTTCCAGAGACTCCGTTGCAACACAGGGCAACATGGCGGCTTGGCGATAACAAGGCCTTGTTAAGATTGTTAACCATACCGTCGGGCCGTTCTTTGCGCGAATCCTGGAAGACGCATGACATCGATCTCCGCGGCCTACAGTAACACCCTTACGCCCCTGCAGCAGCTGCAGGATCAGCTGCAGGCGGAAGTGAATTCCGGCGCGATCAGCTCCTCCGACCAGGGCGCGCTGTCGTCCGCGCTCAACGATATCAACTCGTCGCTTCAGAGCAATCCGCCGGCCGCTCCGGCCAGCGGCACCAGCTCTTCGCCTGCCGACCTGAAGTCGAAGATCGACAGCCTGATCGCGAACGAGGTGTCGAGCGGCAAATTGACCAGCGATCAAGCCACCGAGCTGCAGGGCGTCTTCAAGGCGGCGTTCGCGGCAGGCAGCGCCAGCACCGGGGGCGGTATTTCTGGCAGCACGGCCAGTCCGGGTCCTCCCGCCGGTCCGGATGGATCTGGTGCCGCCGGCCATGCACATCATGGTCATCACGGCGGTGGCCACGGCGGTTCGCCACCCGCCGACAGTTCGTCCTCGACCGACAGCGCCAGCTCCGCCAGCGACATCCTGCAGCAGTTCCTGCAATCGCTGCAGAATTCACAGTCCGGCACGTCATCGACGCCATACGGCGCGACCGGCAGCACCGATCCCGGCAACAGCAGCGCGACTTCATCCGCGCCGCTCCTGATCGACTACCAGACCTGAATTTCGGGCGACGACACACCGAAGGCCTGTGCGCAATCAGTGAAAGCGATGTTCGACACCATCATTCTTCTTGCCGGTGAAGCCGAGCATGTTGCGTTACCCCTGCTGCTGCAGGGGCACAATCCGCAGCTCACGGTGATTTCGGTCGGAACCTCCGCGGATCTGGCCGCCTTGCATTCCGACGTGCTGGCGCGAGCCCGGCTGATCGCCTTCGTGACCCCGGAGATCGTGTCCGGCAGCACGCTCAATCGGCTCGGCTACGGTGCGATCAATTTTCATCCGGGACCGCCGAGCTATCCCGGATGGGCGCCCGCGCATTTTGCGCTTTACGAGCGGGCAAAGGAGTTCGGTGCGACCGCCCATGTCATGGTCGAACGGGTCGATGCCGGCCCGATCATCGACGTCGCGCTGTTTCCGTTCCCATCCGACATTTCCGTGCTCGGCCTGGAGGGGCTGGCCTACGCCCACCTCGCGCAACTGTTCTGGCGCTGCGCCAAATCGCTTGCGACGGATCCCGACCTGCCGGCGGCGCTTCCGGTTCGGTGGGGCAGCAAGAAGTATTCCCGCCGCGCCTATCGGGCGATCTGCGACATTCCGCTCGACATTCCCAAGGACGAACTCGACCGCCGCCTGATGGTGTTCGGCGGCAATCATTTTGGCATCTGCCCGACCATCAACCTGCACGGCATCGAGTTTCGCGCCGTGCTGCCGGCGGCCGGGCCGAGCGCGGCAAAAATCTAGAGCATGATCCGGAAAAGTGGACACCGGTTTTCCGAAAAGATCATGCTCAAAAAGTTAGAGCGGGATGACGATTCGAGGAAAAGTCATCGCGCTCTAAGGCCCCCGCAGCGCGATGCCAGAATCCACCGGCTGCAGCGACGTGGTATTGCAGCGCCAGCCGCTACCGGCCTTCTGGAACGCGAACGCCTTCGCGATCCTCAGGCGGTGCGCCACCGACAAGCTGTCCCGGCTGCCCGGCGCAGCGTTCGCCTTGCCGGACTTCAGGTCCCAGCAGGTGCCGGTGCAGCCGGACGCGATCGGACTGCAGACCGCAAATGGCGACAGCACGATCATTTCGACCTCGGCCGTCACCAGCGCGCTGTCCTCCGCCACCTTGTGGTCGATCTGGGACACACGGCTGACCGCAAGGAAGTTCTCGCACGCATTGGCCGCATGGATTTGCGCGACGCAGAGATCGACGGCGTCGGCATCGGGCAAGGGCGAGGCGAGATGCCGTCCGAAGATTTTTCCGGGATCGCCCCTGGCCGCGGCGACCTCGGCCGTCTTCTCGCTGAAATAATCGCTCAGACAGCCCTCCGACGACGAAAGCTCCTCGAGCGGCACGTTGTCCTTGTCCGCCAGGGCGCATTTCCGGTCGCGCTCCCGGCCCCATCGTTCGTATTCGGAGAGAGCATCTCTCGCGTCGTCCGGCTTCAGCCTGGCGACGAGTTGGAGAACGTGGTCGTTCAGTTCAGTCTTGGCGATGGCCAGCGAGGGTTCGCTGCAGATCAGCGCGCCGGCGGCGCTGTTGGTCGCCAGACAATCAAAATTCGGATCGGTCAGTATCTCCGTCCGCTCCTCGGTTTCCCTCAACAGGCAGGTCCTGATGGGTTGGACGTTGCGGCTCGAAAGCCGCTGGTTGGCGAAAACCCCGCAACTCGAGTTGCGATCCCTGATCCATTCGGCATTTTCCTCGATCGCGAGGCGACGATTGGCAAGCCGGTTCAGCCTGTTCTGGATCGCGATGTTCAGCTTCGCGGCCGCGCCATTGAGATCGGGGTCGCCGCAGAATAACTGCTCGGTAGCGTCCCTGAAGGCCGCGCAATGATTGGGCTCGAACAGCGGCAGCACCTCGTTGATCGGCCGCTCCGAATCGGGTGGATTTTCGGCAAGCGCCGGCAGCGCCAGGCCAAGCTGGATCGCGACGGCAGCCAGCACGATTCCCCGCATCCCGGTCCCCATCAGATGAAAGCCTGCTCGCTTCGGCTGTTGGCGGAATCCATCATCGAGCCGGGCGCGGAGATGTCAATCGCCCTGGGTGTCGCGCCGGCGAGCGCGGCAGTCAGTTGGCGGAAGAAATCAGGGCGGGTTGGGCGGCCGAATTCAGCATCACCGGTGACGGCGCATCGCGATCGGGCAAACGGGCCAATAGCGGCGCGTCCGCATACTGCATGATGCCGTGCTGGTCGATGACGAACAGCGGCCGGTAATTCCTGACATCGGCGTCCTCGACCATCGCCATGCGGCGGTTGTCCAGCGTCAGCCAGTGCCCGTCGAGCCGCGCGGCGGCAACCGCGTGGTCCTCGCCGTGGATGGTGTCGCGCATGATCACGATCCGCAAATCGTCGGGCGAGACGCCGGCCAGCCGCAAGGCTTCGAATTTTGCGATCGCATAGTCTTCGCAGTCTCCGGCGCCGCTGGCGAAAGTCTCGAGCGGCGAACTCCAGACGTCGATTTCGCCCCACTGCGCCAGGTCGCTCATCGGCCGGATCGCCAGATTGATCGCGCGGTTGATCTCGCCGAGACGGGCGCGTCCCTCGCGCGCTCGCGCATCGTCGACGATGGCGAGCAATCGCAGCGCCGCCGGCGACACGCAGTGATCGCGATCGCCGTCGCACAGCGCCAGTTGCACCCTCTCGTCGTCGAGCTTGCGCTCGACCCCAATCCATTTGTCCCGCACCGCCCCGAAGGACAGGTCCCAGGCCGAAAGCCCGAACGGCTCGGTCGATTTCCGGATCAGATCCGCAGCCCCAGGCGTCATCAGGGTCGCCGCGGCAAGTTCCGCCGCCGGGCCGAACCAGGCCATGCCGCAGGCAAGGATGAAGGCACGCCACGCGTACGAGCGACCGAAGATTCCCATTTGACGCCCCAATGCGCCGGCACCGGAGGCCTTGTTGGCCTTCTCGGGTGACCGGATCGTCTCAGGGGGTGATGATGGATCGGGTGGCTTTTGTTCTGCTTAAAGTCGGCCGCAGGCGGCCGAAAAGCACGAAACAGGCTGAAATCCGCCTCGCCGATTTGATGAAAATTTTACGGATCGGGCGCTGCGAGGAGCGAAAGTTCCTCGCAGGAAGCGCGGGGTACATGCAGGAGTTGTATTGCGCGGAATTTCCGCAGGATATGGCTAATTCGCCGCAAAACGCGGGTTTTGTTATCTAGGTCACACTTTTAGCTAAGAAGAGGGCGCAGTATCCTGCAGTGCGATGCAAGGATAAGACCACCTCAGTATCGGCCTTGAAATCTATACGTTCGATTACATCAAGAAGGTCGGTCTATTCTTTCGATGATCGAATTCTTACCAAAGAGAGTGCTCCGAGTACTTCTATGCGTGCAGCTTTGGCAATCGAATTGACCGAGAACCATTCGGCCGGATCAAGAATGACAGGCGTCGCACAAGCAGAAGATGGTTTCGCGATGCACTTTCCAGTGATAAGCAAGCATAGACCTTGAATATTATATAAATATTAACCATTTGCGGTGGCCCATTGAATTACGCCGGCAAATTCGACGCCAAGCACGACGCTGACGGCTCGGGTCTGCACTCGCACGGGCATGCGCATGTCGAGACGGTCACCGCGCACGCGACGCATGTTCCCGCGGACGCCATCATCGTTCCCGACGCGCAGCTGCTGTTCAACGCAGACTTCAAGCGGTCCGGCGTCGACCTGGTGCTTTCCCGGGACGACCATGAACTGGTACTGCACGATTACTTCAAGGGCGAGAAGCGCGCCGCGCTGTCGTCGCCCGATGGCGCCCATCTCACCGGCGAACTCGTCAACGCCCTGACCGGCCACACCGAATACGCGCAGGCCGGCGGCGCGGCCGGCGCCAACGCCGTGATCGGCCACGTCACCAAGCTCGCGGGCAGCGCGACCGCGATCCGCAACGGCGTCTCGATCATCCTGAACCAGGGCGACAACGTCGAAAAAGGCGACGTCGTCCAGTCCGGCTCGGATTCGACGGTCGGCATCACCTTCATCGACGGCACGGTGTTCGGCTTGTCGTCGAACGCCCGGATGGTGCTCAACGAGATGGTCTACGACCCCAACGGGTCGAACAATTCGTCGCTGATTAGCCTGGTCGCCGGCACCATCTCCTTCGTCGCCGGCCAGACCGCCAAGCACGGCGACATGAAGATCGATACCCCGGTCGCCACGATGGGCATCCGCGGCACCGCGGTGCTGTGCGAGATCGACTTCAACGTTTCGACCCCGGGCGTGCCCGACGCCAAGTTCCAGGTGCTGGTCGAACCGGACGGCACCACCGGCTCCTACATCCTGTTCGACAAGAACACCCTGACGCCGATCGCCGAGGTCAACAAGGCCGGCCAGCTGATCCACATCCGGGAGGGCCTGGTCAGCATCTCGAACGCCGGCCTCTCGGATGAGATGCAAAAACTCATCAACGAGGTTTTCGCCGAGAAATACGCCTACGACACCACCCCCAAGACGTTCGATCATCAATTCACCGACTCGATCGTCCCGCTGCCGCTGACGCCGATCATACTGACGAACGGCCAGACCATTACCGGCACGGCTTATATCCTGAACACGTCCGACAAGACAGGACCGTCGGGATCGAGCGGACCTATAAACTCGCTGAGCCACATCGACGGGCCGCCGCATGCGGTGATTGTCAACCTTCTCGGCCAGCCGATCAGCGGCTTCCAGATCACCGAGCTCGCCGGCAAGACCGGCGACAGCGCCGATCTCGACAGTGTCTCCGGCGCCGTCAACTTCGTCGATATCAACGCCGGCGATGCGCCTTCGGTCTCGGCCAAGTTCGGTTCGTTCAGCTACCAGAACGCGGCGCATCAGGATGTGACGGCGGCGCTGAACGCCCAGCAGCTCGCGGACATCGCGGCGGTCGAGGCCAAGCTTGTGCTGACGCCGAACGCCGGCAACAACAATGTCGGCACCACGGCCTTTAGCTATAGCGTGCCGGACAGCGCTCTCGACTTCCTGGCCGCCGGCGAGACCTTGACGCTGACCTACAACATCAAGGTCGACAACAACTATGGGCCGAACGACGAGTCGACCCCGCTTACGCTGACGATCACCATTACCGGCACCAACGACGTTCCCGTCATCACCACGAGCGCGCCGAGCATCGCGTTTTCGGGCGGCACCAGCGTCCCCGGCGGCGATCTGCCGACCAGCGACCCGACCTCGGGAACGCTGGCCTTCACCGACGTCGACCTGACCGACACCCACACGGTCGCGACCGCGCTGACCGGCGCGGTGGGCGTGCTCAACGGGATCACCGTGCTGAACGGGGTCGATGCGCTCCCGCCCGGGCCGCTCGATCTGCTGAAGACGGCGCTGACCGCGTCGATCGCGGCCGGCAATGACAGCACGCTGACGGGTAACGGAACCATCAACTGGAATCTTGCCGAGCTTCCGGTCTATATCGCCGATTTCCTCCCCAAGGGCGAAACGCTCACCCTCACCTATACGGTGACGCTGACGGATTCGCAGGGTGCGACCACCACCCAGGACGTCATCGTCACGATCACCGGCACCGACACGCCCGCCGTGGTCTGGATCGCGACCGCGACACCGGGCTCGCAGCCGGGCGGGCTGTGGAGCGACGGGTCGAACTGGGAAACCGGCACCGTTCCGACCGCGAACGATGACGCCATCATCATCACCAACCAGCTGATCGGCCTGACGCCGTCCTATCCGGTCACGATCGATGCGCCGGCCTTCGCCAAGACGGTGACGCTGAACGACTTCAGCGATCTCGGCAACGCCCATCCGGAACTGAACAACGACAGCACGCTGACGATCGGCGGCGCGTTCACGCTTGGGGTCGACTCGATCGTCGACAATTCCGGAACCATCGGCGTCGGCGGCGCGATGGAAGTGCTGGATGCCAGCATCCTGAATAATTCCGGCACCATCGATCTCGCCCAGGGCGGCGATTTCAAGGACCAAACCAGCATCACCAATGCCGGGAAGATCGACGTCACCGGTGGCACGCTGAATATCCTGGTCGATGTCGCCAATGCCGGCGGAAACCTGGTAATCGAAGGCACGGCTAGGGGAACGCTGAGCGGCGCGGCCATCACCGGCGGTGCTGTCAACAACAGCGGCGAATTCGACCTCTCGGGCGGCCTCCTGACGAGCGGCTCGCTCGACAATGCCGGCACGATCGACGTCAGCAGTATCGGCAACGAGCTGCTTGGCGAGACCGTCACCGCCAACTACGCACTGGAGGTTCTGGCCGGCGGCTCGCTGTCCATCGACCAGGGCTCGACCGTCGCCAATGGCGGCGGCACCGTCACGGTCGACGGCACCGGGACGCTGACGCTGAACGGCGCCAGTCTCGCCGGCGGCACCGTTACCAACAAGAGCGGCGGCGCCATCGATCTGGCCGGCAGCGGCGTGCTGAACACCGGCTCGCTCGACAATGCCGGCAAGATCGACGTCAGCGGCAGCGGCAACGCGCTGAACAGCGAAACCGTCACCGCCAACAACGCGCTGGAGATTCTGGCTGGCGGCGCGCTGTCGATCGACCAGGGCTCGACCGTCGCCAATGGCGGCGGCACCGTCACGGTCGACGGCACCGGGACGCTGACGCTGAACGGCGCCAGTATCGCCGGCGGCACCGTCACCAACAAGAGCGGCGGCGCCATCGATCTGACCGGCAGCGGCGTGCTGAACACCGGCTCGCTCGACAATGCCGGCAAGATCGACGTCAGCGGCAGCGGCAACGCGCTGAACGCCGAAACCGTCACCGCCAACAACGCGCTGGAGATTCTGGCTGGCGGCGCGCTGTCGATCGATCCCACCACGATCGACAACAGCGGCGGCACGGTCACGGTCGATGGCACCGGGACGCTGACGCTGAATGGGGCGACCATCACCGGCGGCACCGTCAACGACAGCGGCGAGATCGACCTTACCGGCAGCGCCGCCGTGAAAACCGGCACGCTCAATTCGTCCGGCACGATCAAGGTCAGCGGCAGCGGCAACGCGCTGGACGGCGAAAACGTGACCAATGGCGGCGGCATCGAGGTTGTCGGCGCCCTGACGCTCGATCAGTCGACTACGGTCGCCAATGGCGGCGGCACGATTACCATCGATAGCACCGGCACGCTGACGCTGAATAATGCGTCCATCAGCAACGGCACGCTGGGCAATTCCGGGTTAGTGGATGCGACCGGGACCAACGGCCTGCACGGCATCGCCATCACCAACGCCTCGGGTGCCACGCTGGAGTCGACCGGCGGGGTGCTGACGATCGACGGCAGCAACACCACGTTCAACAATGTGGGCCTGCTGGAGGCCAATGGCGGCGGGCTCGACCTCAACAACGATACGCTGACCAACACCGGCACGCTGAAGGCGACCGATTCGAGCGTGCTGGAACTGACCTCGACCACGGTGACCAACACCAACGGCACTGTGACGGTCGATGCGCTCTCGACGCTGGACCTGAACGGCGGCGACAGCATCAGCAACGGCACGCTGGGCAATTCCGGGCTGCTGGATGCGACCGGGACCAACGGCCTGCACGACATCGCCATTACCAATGCCTCGGGTGCCACGCTGGAATCGACCGGCGGGGTGCTGACGATCGACGGCAGCAACACCACGTTCAACAATGCGGGCCTGCTGGAGGCCAATGGCGGCGGGCTCGACCTCAACACCGACACGCTGACCAACACCGGCACGCTGAAGGCGACCAACAGCAGCACGCTTGAACTGACCAATACCGGCGTCACCAACACCGGCGGCACGGTGACGGTCGATGCCGGCTCGACGCTGAACCTGAACGGCGGCGACAGTATCACTAACGGTACGCTCTCCAATTCCGGGACGCTCAACTCGATCGGGACCAACAGCATCGGGGCCGCCGTGGGCGGCGGCGGGACGCTGAATGTGGTTGGCGGCACGCTGACGCTGACGGGCGACAACACCTATACTGGAGCGACCACGATCAACGGCGGCACGCTGAAGCTGTCGGGCACCGGCTCGATTTCGGCCTCCAGCGACGTTGTCGACGACGCCACCTTCGATATCTCGGCGACCACCGCGGGCGCCTCGATCGTGACGCTGTCGGGCACCGGC
>NZ_DATHOP010000134.1:0-4417 GCF_035484855.1 Bradyrhizobium sp. | reverse complement strand
GCCGCAGCGGCGTGCCGGACAGCGCGCGGGTGCCGGCGGTGCGGGCGGGCGGAATACCAGGCCAGTCGGCTATCTCTGGGTCGGGATTGTCGAGGTCGGGAATGTGGACTTGCCGGTTTTCGCCCAACACCGTGCTCGGCAGGTTCCGCGCACCAAGCCGCAATTGGGTTGCCGAAACCTCCATGCTGATTCGTTTCCCGCTGGGACCGACGTTGATCGTCTGACTCCATTCATCGCCCCGGGCGATGCGGATCTGCACGCTCGAGGCCCCGAACAGGCGCGCGGTGGTCTCGGCGATCTGCTGCAACGAGTGCTCGGCGTCGTTCGTAGTGCTGGCGATGACGCGCAGGATCTCCGACGACGCGGTCTGCCGCTCCAGCGCCTCCTGGGTCTCGTTGAACAGGCGTGCGTTCTGGATGGCGATCACAGCTTGATCGGCGAATGCCTGGATGAGAGCCAGCTGCCTTTCCGAGAACCTGAATCCGGCCTGCGGGTGGGTAAAGATGATCGTGCCGATGCCTTGCTCCTGATCGACCAGCGGCACGAATGTGATGGATCGAAAGCCACCCGCGGCCGCTGCGTTGCGCGTAAACTCCGGCGTATCGGGGGAAGCGACATCGGGAATCTCGATGATGCGACGCTCGTGAATGGCACGCGCGGAAGGTGCGCGGTCGCGATCGAACGGAATCGGATATACCGCGCGGGTCCGGTCGACATCAAAGCCGGAGATCGAAGCTGCCGTCGCATTCCAGTGCAGCTTGTCATCCTTCAGAGTTGTAATCGTCGCCGAGCAAGGCTCGAACAGCTTCGCTGCGCTGCCGACGATCGCCTCGAACACCGGCTGCACGTCATCAGGCGAACCCGCGATCACTTTCAGAATTTCGGCCGTGGCGGTCTGCCGCTCCAGCGCCTCCCTGGTCTCGTTGAACAGACGGACGTTCTCGATGGCGATGACGGCCTGGTCGGCGAAGGTCTGCAACAATTGAACATGATGGTCGGCGAACGCGCCGGGCTGAACGCGCGTCACCGCAATGAAGCCGATCGACACGCTGTCCTTCATCAGCGGAGCGAACAGCATACTGCGGAAGCCGCGCGCCCGTGCAATGTACATAATCTCGTTCGACAAGGTTTCGGTGTCGGGGATTTGCGTGACTTCGCCGGCCTGCGCCATTTTAAACGGGGGGAAATCGGCAATGGGGCGAGGGAAAGTAGCCTGCAATGCCTCATCGGCGGCGGGGTTTGTCGGCGTGAATGCTTTCAGGTAAGCGATACCATCGATGAAACGGAATACGGTGCTGGCGAATCCGCCAATCAGCCGGTTGGCGCTGGCTGCAATGGCATCGAATACCGGCTGCACATCCGACGGCGAGGAGGCGATCACCCTGAGGACTTCGGCCGTCGCTGTCTGCCGCTCCAGCGCCTCCTTGGTCTCGTTGAACAGCCGCGTATTTTCGATCGCGATCAGGGCCTGGTCGCGGAAGGATTCGGCGAGCGCGATTTCACTCTCGCCGAACATGCCGGCTTGTTTTCCGATGATCGCGAGCAGGCCGATGCATTCGCTCTCGCGCAGCAGGGGCATGTACAGCGCCGAGTTGGTGCCGTGCAATTCGCGGATGTGGCGCTCGAATTCGGGCAGCTCGATCGATGACCAGTCCGGCAAGTGCAGCGTTTTTTTCGCCACGATCGCACGCGACGGGAAGTTGGCGTCGGGGTCGATCGGCGCTTTCTTGAACTGTGTGATCGGAAGCGGGCCTTGCAATCCGGCTGAGGCCACGGTCCAGAAGCCGGTGGCGTCGCAACGCTGGATGAATGCCCTGTCGCAGCGGAACAGCCGCGCGGCGGTCAGCACGATGGCGTCGAACACGGGTTGCACGTCGGTCGGCGACTGGCTGATGACGCGCAGGATGTCGGAAGTCGCGGTCTGGCGGGACAACGCCTTCTGGGTTTCGTTGAACAGCCGCGCATTCTCGATGGCGATGGCTGCCTGGTCGGCAAAGCTTTGCTGAAGCGCGAGCTCGTCGGCGGTGAAAGGTTCGAGGCGGTCGCGGTGCACGATGAGCGCGCCGATGGCGCGTCCCTCGTGGCGCAGCGGCGTGCCGGACATGATACGGGTGCCGACCGCCCGGGCCGGAGCCAACCCCGGCCACCGGGCCATCGCCGCGGGATCATCGGCGTCCACGACGTGGACCTGCCGGTTTTCGAGATAGACCGCACCGGGCATGAACTGCGGCGTGATCGCGATATGCGCCAGCGGGATCGCTGCGGCGATCCGCTCCGAGCCGGCGCCGACGCGCAGCGTCCGGCCCCAGCGCTCGCCGTCGGCGATCAGCACCGTGACGCTGGATGCGCCGAACAGGCGCTCCGTCGTCTCCGCGATCTGCTGCAATGCGCGCCCAGCATCGCCCGAGGTGCTGGCGATGGCGGTCAGGATCTCGGCGCTGGCGGCCTGGCGATCCCGGGCGGCCCGCAGCTCGGCGTGGAGCCGTGCGTTCTCTTGCCTGAGATCGTCCGTCACATCAGGGGGAAGCGCCGTCATTCACCCAAATCCATTTGCGCAGGCACCGAGCATAGCCGCAGCCAGCCAAAAGCCTCCGATCCGAGCCCGGCTAAGGGGCCGGCCGGTCAATACGGCAGCACAATATCCGATTATCCCGATCCGGACCAATCCGGGCCAGCGCCGTCTTGGGTTGCGGTTAAGGCGAAGCCGAACCGGGGTTAGGTCCCCGGCCTGGAAACCTCCGTTTCCTTCGACGTGATGAACTCCAGCAGCACCGGGATGCCTTCTTTGGTCTTGGCAATGCCGCGCTGGATCGCCGGGATGATGTCTTCCGGCTTCGTCACCCGCTCGCCATAGCCGCCGAAGGCGCGCGCCATGGCGGCGTAGTCGCCTGAGATATCGGTCGAGCGATATTTTTCGGTCGAAATCGGCATCACCTTCAATTCGATCGCCATGCTGAAATTGTTCAGCAGGATGGACATGATCGGAATCCGCTCGCGCACCGCGGTCTCGAAATCCATGCCGGTAAAACCGATCGCGGCATCGCCCCAGACGTTGATGCAGAGCTTGTCGGGTTTTGCCAGTTTGGCGCCCATCGCAAGGCCAAGGCCATAGCCGAGCTGCGTGGTCTTGCCCCAGCCGATATAGGTCAGCGGCTCGACCGGCTTCCAGAACGGCGACAGCTGGTCGCGCGGGCTGCCGGCGTCATGGGTGATGATGGTGTTCTTGATGTCGACGGTGTGCTGCAGATCCCAGAGCACGCGGTAGGGATTTAAGGGCGCGTCGTTGCTGGTTAGTTTGGGCAGCCATTTTGCCAGCCACTCCTTGTGCGACGCCGCGATTTCGGCGGCGACGGCGGAGGCATCGCGATCCGAGGTGACGCTCTTGCCGATCTCCTCCAGCAGCGCGTCGAGCACCAGCCCGGCGTCGCCGACCAGGCCGATTTTGGCCTCGACGTCCTTGTTGAGATGGGCGGGATCGAGCGTCGAATGAATGATGGTCTTGCCCTTGGGCATGGCGATGCCGAAATTGGTCTCCGTGAACGAGCAGCCGATGCCGAAGATCACGTCGGCTTCCGCCAGGAATTTCGGCACCGCCCGCGGCACGGCAAGGCCGCCCGAACCCAGCGAAAGCGGATGCGTTTCGGGGAATGACGACTTGCCGCCGAGGCTCGTGGTGACGGGAATGGCGAGCCGTTCGGCCAGCCGCCTCAGCTGCGGCCAGGCCCTGGCGTAGTGCACGCCCTGGCCGGCATAGAGCACGGGACGTTTGGCTGATATCAACAGCGCCGCGGCTTCCTTGACATGCACGGGATCGGCGCCGTAGCGGGTACGCAGCACCGGGGTGTAGTTCAAAGGCTCCGCCACCTCCTCATTCCACATGTCGGTGGGAATCTCGACGATCACCGGGCCGCCGCGGCCGTTTTTCAACTTCGTGAAGGCGCGGCGGAAGATGTTGCAGACCTCGCTGGCGATCGTGATCGGCTCGGCGGATTTGGCGTACGCCTTCATCGCCTGGCTGGAATTGAAATTCGGGTCGATGTTCGCGATCCGCCGCGGGTAGCCTTGCGGCAGCACCAGCACGGGGACGGACTCGCCGTAGCATTGCGCCACGCCGCCCATGGCGTTTTCCGCGCCGGGGCCGTGCTGCATGCAGAAGGCGCCGATCTTGTGCCCGGAAGTGACGCGCGAGATCGCGTCCGCCATGTGGATGCCGATGCGCTCCTGCCGCACCATGATCGGGCGGATATCGGCGTTGGCGGCATGTTCGATCAGATGATTGACCGGATAGCCGCAGAGGATTTCGATACCCTCGCGTTTCATGATTTCCGCGATCGCGGTGCCGAGCTTCATGCCGATCCCTCCCAGGAAATGGCCGATGTTGGGCTCGGCCTATGCGGGGCTAGTTGGAACAGGAATC